>NZ_JAOEBG010000049.1 GCF_029836165.1 Pseudomonas sp. GD04091 | reverse complement strand
TTCGGCCACCGCGCGCTGCGGCTGGTCGACGATGCCCTGCAGCAGGTTCAGCCAATGCTCGCCCAGACGGGCGATAGTGGCCGAGTCGAACAGGTCGGTGGCGTAGATCAACGACGCGCTCAGCCCTTCGTCGGTCTCGCAGGTATCCAGACTCAGGTCGAACTGGGTAGTGTCGTTGGCCCAGGCCACGGCTTCGACCGTCAGTCCTGGCACGGTGCGCACTGGCGCCAGCGCGGCGGCCTGGTGGTTGAACATCACCTGGAACAACGGGCTGTGGCTGAGGCTGCGGGTCGGCGCCAGCGCATCCACCAGTTGCTCGAACGGCAGGTCCTGGTGAGCCTGGGCGCCCAGCGCGGCCTGGCGCACCTGTTGCAGCAGTACGCTGAACGGCTGGCGCGGATCGATGTCGGCGCGCAGCACCTGGGTGTTGACGAAGAAGCCGATCAGCCCTTCGGTCTCGACCCGGTTGCGATTGGCCACCGGCACGCCGACGCGGATGTCGCGCTGGCCGCTGTAGCGGTGCAGCAAGGCCTGGAACGACGCCAGCAGCACCATGAACAGGGTCGCGCCCTGGCGGCGGGCCAACGCCTCGAGGCCGTCCTTCAACGCCGACGGCACGGCCAGGTCGAGCTGGGCGCCGCGATAGCTCTGCTCGGCAGGACGCGGGCGATCCAGCGGCAGGGCCAGCACATCCTGTTCGCTGCCCAGTTGTCCGACCCAGTAGGCCAGTTGCCGCTCACGCTCGCCAGCGTCCATCCATTCACGCTGCCAGCGGGCGTAGTCGGCATATTGCAACGCCAGGGCAGGCAGTGGCGCGGCATCGGCCTCGCGGTGGCGGGCATAGCCATCGATCAGCTCGCCGACCATCAGCTGCATGGACGCCGCATCCGAGACGATGTGGTGCTGGGTCAGCACCAGCACCTGGTCATCGGCCGCCAGCGCCAGCAGGCGAACCCGCAGCAGCGGCCCGCGAGCCAGGTCGAACGGTTGGCGGATCTCCTCGGCGACGCGGGCCTGGAGGGTCGCCTCGTTCGCCAGTCGTTCACCGGCGATGGCCAGCGCGGCCGGGCGGTCGATCATCTGGACGATGCCCTCGTCGCTTTCGACGAAGCGGGTGCGCAAGGCTTCATGGCGCTCGACCAGCGCATCGAAGCTGTGCTGCAGCGCCGCGCGATCGAGCGTGCCTTTCAGGCGCAGGACCATGGGGATGTGGTAGGCGCTGCTGTGCGGCTCCAGCTGCCAGAGGAACCATTGGCGTTGCTGGGCATAAGACACCGGCAGCGTGGCGTCGCGCCGCGTCGGCTGGATGGCCGGGGTACGCGAAACCGAAGACGACGCCGGCAAGGCGGCGGCGAAGCCTTGCAGGGTGGGCTGCTCGAACAGTGTCTTGAGCGGTGCGTCCATACCCTGGTCACGCAGACGCGAGAACACCTGGGTCGCCAGCAGCGAGTGGCCGCCCAGGGCGAAGAAGTTGTCGTGCAGGCCAACGTGCTCCAGATGCAGGACCTGCGCCCAGATCGCCGCGACCTGCTGTTCCACTTCGCTCTGCGGCGCCACGTAGGCGTGCTGCGATTGCGTGGCGTCCACGGCAGGCAGGGCCTTGCGGTCGAGCTTGCCGTTAGGCGACAGCGGCAGGCTGTCCAGTGCCAACCACTGGTTCGGCACCATGTAGTCCGGCAGGCCACGGCGCAGGTGTTCGGCCAGTTGTGCCTGCCAGTTTTCAGCTTCGCCGTTCAGCACCACATAACCAACCAGCTGCTTGCCATCCGGCACCGTCACCACCGCTTCACGGACCAGCGCGTGCTCCAGCAAGCGCGCCTCGATCTCGCCCAGCTCGATGCGCAGGCCGCGCAGCTTGACCTGGTGGTCGATG
>NZ_JAOEBG010000048.1 GCF_029836165.1 Pseudomonas sp. GD04091 | reverse complement strand
GCTGTCCCGCCCTGGAGCTGAGGGTATAGGCATAGTGACGGGTCGCCTCGTGCTCCTCGCCCGGCGCCACCGTCTCGCTGACCACCCGGCGCAGGGCGTCGTACTGGTAGCGGATCTTCACATCGTTGTCGTCGTAGTTGAGCAGCGGCTCGCCGATCAGGATCGAGTGCTCGAGGGTCTGCACCTTCTGCTCGCCGTCATGGCCGGTGATGGTCTGCTCGGTCACCAGCACCGTCTCGCCCTGCCCCGGGGCTTCGGCGCGCTTGCGGTAGGTGAACGCGGTGGTGGTGGTCTCGCCGTGGCGGGTCACGGCCTGGCGGGCCGGGCGGCCGTGATTGAACGGGTCGCGAGGGTCGATCAGGTGTTCGTAGACGGTGAGCTCCAGCTCCGTCTCCACCTCCTGCAAGCTCTGCGGGTCCAGGCCGACCTGCAGCAGGCGCTCCTCGCAGGCCTCGTGCCAGCCGTTGCCCACGGCGTTCCCCAAGGGGGCGTGGTGGCGGTAGCGGTAGCGCTGGCGCAGTACCGGCGCGTCGGGGTGTTCGTCGCTGGGGGCGGGGGTGGTGGTCAGGCTCTTGAGGTGGCGCACGAAGCCGTCCGGGTCCGGCGGGCTGTCGCTGCCCTCGCCCGCGGCCGGGTACCACTCGCGGGTCTGGGTCACGCCACTGACATCGGTCTCGGTGTGCAGGTTGCCATCCGGATGGTAGGTGCGCTGGCTGGTCCGCTCGCTGCGGCTGCGTGGCTGCCCCTCGGCATCCGGCCCGCGCCAGGAAGTGGTGACGGTGCCGGGCAGCTGGCAATAGCGTTCCTGGTCCTTGAATGCCACGTTCGCCCTGAGGTGGTAGCGGGTGCTCTGCACCTGCCGGGTCAGCTCGCGGCCTGCGTCGGCGTCCAGGTGCAGGGTGCGCTCTTCGGTCAGCAGGTGGAACTGGTTGAAGTGGCGCTGGATCTTGCGCACCACCTTGCCCGCGACCAGCAGCTGCTCCACCGAGCCATACAGGTACACGCCGGTGTAGCGGAACAGGTTGTCCAGGCCATCATTGCTCCAGCCCAGGTTCAGGTTGGCACCGAGGAAGTTGTTGCCGGCCTGGTAGTCGCTGCCGGGCTCTTCGAGGGTGTAGCTGTAGCGGGTGTCGATCGGCGGCTGTCCGGCACCGGGGTCGACCCGATGCTGGCTCACCCGCGGCAGGCGGGCCGGCGGCTGCTGGGCCAGGTCGGGGGGCGGGATGATGTGCGCGGGGTTGTCGCCGGCGAACGTGCGCGGGAATTCGTGGGCATCGGTATAGGTGAGGGTTTCATGGCCGCCAGTGGGGGTGAAGACTTCCTTGATGCAGTCGTAGCCCAGGTTCAGGGCGTCTTCGTAGCGCAAGCGCCAGGAGGCGTTCTCAGCGGTGGGCAGCACCAGTTCCTCGACGCGCTGGCTGTTGTCCAGCTTGAGGGTGAAGACCGCCTGCTGCTCGCCCTCGGGGTTGAAGCGGAAGATCACCTGCTGGTTCGCGCGCTCGACCAGCAGCACGGGGCGGGATTCGAAGTTGTCGTCGAGGTAGGTGATCGACGCCAGGCGCGTGTGCACGTTGAAGCCGGTGTAGCTGAAGCGCAGGCGGTGCCCCTGGGCCGAATAGACCTCTTCGGGCAGGGCCAGGGCATTGTCGCCGACGCCCTGGATACCGAGCACCTCGACCAGGCCGGAGCGGTGCACGAGGCGATAGCGCTGGTTGCCTTGGTCATGCAGGTGGAAGCTGTCGAGCTTCTGCTCCTGCAGGGTGAAACGGCCCTGGCCGGGCTCGGCCTTGAACACTTCGCCGTCCAGGGTGGAGACCACCCCGGTACTGGGCACGAACTGCGAGAGCAGCAGGTTCCAGCCCTTGCCGTAGCCCGAGTCGACGGTGTTGAGCGGGCTGAAGGTCAGGGCCAGTTGCAGGGGCGGGCCCTGCAGGTCGTTGGCCTTGACCTCGGGCAGGCGGATGGTGACGGTGTACAGGCCGGTACGCGGGTCGACACCGCCTTGCAGGTAGCTCATGAAGTTGAAGGCGTTGGAGTGCACG
>NZ_JAOEBG010000047.1 GCF_029836165.1 Pseudomonas sp. GD04091 | reverse complement strand
ACTGACCGATGGCACCAAGGTGACCATCCCGGCTGGCAGCGCCAGTGGCACCGTGACCATCACCGCCAAGGATGATGTCTTCGTCGGCGGTCAGCCTTCGATCGTCAACAAGATCGAAGGTGTCACGGGTGCGGATAACTTCGAGAAGCTGACTCTCGGCGACAACAGCATCACCACCACCGTCACCGATGAGCCGGGGACGGGTACTCCGGGCACCGGCAACGAAGGCGACAAGGTCAGCGTGACCATCGTCGGCAAAGGCGATGTCACCGAAGATCAGCAGCCTGCCTTCACCGTCAAGGTCAGCCAAAAACTTGACCACGACCTGACCGTCACCCTGTCCAATGGCGACAAGGTCGTCATTCCCGCTGGCCAGACCGAAACCGAGTACAAAGCCAAGGCCCAGGGCGATGACGTCTTCAAGGACGGCGATACCCTGACCGTCGGTATCACCGATGCCACTGTAACCGGCAAGACCTTCGAGAACCTGGAGCTCGGCGGCGATGCCAGCGTCCAGATCACCGACACCATCAGCGAAGTGGTCGCCACCCTGTCGGCGGACAAGACCACCGTCAGCGAAGGTGGCCAGGTCACTTACACCGTCACCCTGACCAATGCCCAGGGCCTGTCGGTCACCGGTCACAACGGCCTGACCTTCACCCTGACCGACGGCACCAAAGTGACCATCCCGGCCGGCAGCGCCAGCGGCACGTTCACCATCACTGCCAAGGACGATGTGTTCGTCGGTGGCCAGCCTTCGATCGTCAACAAGATCGAAGGTGTCACGGGTGCGGATAACTTCGAGAAGCTGACTCTCGGCGACAACAGCATCACCACCACCGTGACCGACGAGCCAGACACCGGCACTCCGGGCACCGGCAACGAAGGCGACAAGGTTTCCGTGACCATCGTCGGCAAAGGCGGTGTCACCGAAGACCAGCAACCAGCCTTCACCGTCAAGGTCAGCCAGAAGCTCGACCACGACCTGACCGTCACCCTGTCCAATGGTGACAAAGTGGTGATCCCGGCCGGCCAGACCGAAACCGAGTACAAGGCCAAGGCCCAGGGCGATGACGTGTTCAAGGACGGCGACACCCTGACCGTCGGTATCACCGATGCCACTGTAACCGGCAAGACCTTCGAAAATCTGGAGTTCGGTGGCGATGCCAGCGTCCAGATTACTGACACCATCAGTGAAGTAGTCGCCACCCTGTCGGCGGACAAGACCACCGTCAGCGAAGGTGGCCAGGTCACCTACACCGTGACCCTGACCAACGCCCAGGGCCTGTCGGTCACCAGCCACAACGGCCTGACCTTCACCCTGACCGATGGCACCAAGGTGACCATCCCGGCCGGCAGCGCCAGCGGCACGTTCACCATCACTGCCAAGGACGATGTGTTCGTCGGTGGCCAGCCTTCGATCGTCAACAAGATCGAAGGCGTCACCGGCGCGGACAACTTCGAGAAGCTGACCCTTGGCGACAACAGCATCACCACCACCGTCACCGACGAGCCAGGCACCGGCACTCCAGGCACCGGCAACGAGGGCGACAAGGTTTCCGTGACCATCGTCAGCAAAGGCGATGTCACCGAAGACCAGCAGCCAGCCTTCACCGTCAAGGTCAGCCAGAAGCTCGACCACGACCTGACCGTCACCCTGTCCAATGGCGACAAGGTCGTCATTCCGGCTGGCCAGACCGAAACCGAGTACAAGGCCAAGGCCCAGGGCGATGACGTCTTCAAGGACGGCGACTCGTTGACCGTCGGCATCACCGACGCCACTGTGACCGGCAAGACCTTCGAGAACCTCGAGCTGGGTGGCGATGCCACCGTGCAGATCAGCGACACCATCAGTGAAGTCGTGGCGACCTTGTCTGCCGACAAGAGCACCGTTTCGGAAGGCGGTCAGGTTACCTATACCGTCACCCTGACCAACGCCCAGGGCCTGTCGGTCACCGGTCACAACGGCCTGACCTTCACCCTGACCGACGGCACCAAAGTCACCATCCCCGCCGGCAGTGCCAGCGGCACCGTGACCATCACCACCAAGGACGACGTGTTCGTCGGCGGCCAGCCGACCATTACCAACAAGCTGGAAGGCGTCACCGGCGCGGACAACTTCGAGAAGCTGACCCTGGGTCAGAACGAAGTGAAGACCAGCGTCACCGACGAGCCGGGCACCGGCACCGGCACGGGTACCGGCAACCAGGGTGACAAGGTTTCCGTGACCATCGTCAGCAAGGGCGATGTCACCGAGGACCAGCAACCGGCCTTCACCGTCAAGGTCAGCCAGAAGCTCGACCACGACCTGACCGTCACCCTGTCCAATGGCGACAAGGTCGTCATTCCCGCTGGCCAGACCGAAACCGAGTACAAGGCCAAAGCCCAGGGCGATGACGTCTTCAAGGATGGCGATACCCTGACCGTCGGCATCACCGATGCCACTGTGACCGGCAAGACCTTCGAGAACCTCGAACTGGGTGGCGACGCCTCGGTTCAGATCACCGACACCATCAGTGAAGTCGTGGCGACCCTGACCGCCGACAAGACCACCGTCACCGAAGGTGGCCAGGTCACTTACACCGTCACCCTGACCAATGCCCAGGGCCTGTCGGTCACCGGCCACAACGGCCTGACCTTCACCCTGACCGACGGCACCAAAGTGACCATCCCGGCCGGCAGCGCCAACGGCACCGTGACCATCACCGCCAAGGACGATGTGTTCGTCGGTGGCCAGCCTTCGATCGTCAACAAGATCGAAGGCGTCACCGGCGCGGACAACTTCGAGAAGCTGACCCTCGGCAAGGACACCCTCACCACCACCGTGACCGACGAACCGGGTAGCGGCACCGGCACGGGTACCGGCAACCAGGGCGACAAAGTCGCCGTGACCATCGTCGGCAACGGCGACGTGAACGAGGCCCAACAGCCGTCGTTCACCGTCAAGGTCAGCCAGAAGCTCGACCACGACCTCACCGTCACCCTGTCCAACGGCGCCAAGGTGGTGATCCCGGCCGGCCAGACCCAGGTCGAGTACAAGGCCACCGCCCAAGGTGATGACGTGTTCAAGGACGGCAGCTCGCTGACCGTCGGCATCACCGATGCCACTGTGACCGGCAAGACCTTCGAGAATCTGGAACTCGGCGGCAACGCCACCGTGCAGATCACCGACACCATCAGCGAAGTGGTCGCCACCCTGTCGGCGGACAAGACTACCGTCAGCGAAGGTGGCCAGGTCACCTACACCGTGACCCTGACCAACGCCCAGGGCCTGTCGGTCACTGGCCACAATGGCCTGACCTTCACCCTGTCCGACGGCACCAAGGTCACCATCCCGGCCGGCAGCGCCAGCGGCACCGTGACCATCACCGCCAAGGACGACGTGTTCGTCGGCGGCCAGGCCACCATCAGCAACAAGCTGACCGGCGTCACCGGCGCGGACAACTTCGAGAAGCTGACCCTGGGTCAGAACGAAGTGAAGACCAGTGTCACCGACGAGCCA
>NZ_JAOEBG010000046.1 GCF_029836165.1 Pseudomonas sp. GD04091 | reverse complement strand
TCCTGGAAGCGCTGCTCGGCCAGCTCGTAGGCCTTCTGGCTGGCCGCCACCAGGAGCTGCTCCGCGCGGATCTGCTCATCGAGCGTGCGCTTGCCCGCCAGGCCGTCGGCCACCTCGGCGAAGGCCGCCTGGATGGACTTCTCGTAGTTGGCGATCTCGATGCGCTTCTGTACGTGCGCCACGTCCAGGTTGGCGCGCAGCGCGCCGCCGCGGAAGATGGGCAGCGTGATCTGCGGCAGGAAGCTCCAGGCCCGCGAGCCCGAATCGAACAGGCCGTCCAGCGAAGCGCTGGCCGTGCCCGCCGAGCCCGTAAGGCTGATCGTCGGGAAGAACGCGGCCCGCGCCGCGCCGATGTTGGCGTTGGCGCCGATCAGCATCTGCTCGGCGGCGCGGATGTCCGGCCGGCGCGCGAGCAGTTCGGACGGCAGGCCGCTCGGCAGGCCGGTCGGCACGATGTCGTCCGGCAGCGCCATGGCCTCGTCAAGCTGCCGGGACAGCTCGGGCGTCAGCGGCTGGCCCAACAGCAGCACCAGCGCGTTGCGGTCCTTGGCCGCCTGCCGTGTGTAGGCGGCATGGTTGGCCTCGGCGGTGCGCAACGCGATCTCTGCGCGGCGCAGGTCGAGCTGCGTGGAGTTGCCCGCTTCCACCAGTTGGGTGGTCAGCCCGTAGGAGCGCTTCTGCGTGGCGAGGGTGTCGCTCGTCAGGCGCAGCAGTTCCTGGTCGGCACGCAGCGTGAGGTAGGCGCTGGCCACCTCGGACACCAGGCTCATCTGCGTGGCGATGCGGGTCTCGTCGAGGGCCAGGTAGGACGCCAGCGCCCGGTCGCTGAGGCTGCGGATGCGGCCCCACAGGTCCAGTTCCCAGGCGGCCGTCACCCCGGCCACGTCGTAGCGCCGGAACACGCCGCTTTGCCCCGTGGTGCTGAGGTCGGCCGGTACGCGCTCTGACGCGCCGCGGGCGGAAACGCCCAGGTTCGGCAGCATCTCGGCACGCTGGATACGGTACAGCGCCTGAGCCGCCTCCACGTTGAGCGCGGCCTTGCGCATGTCGCGGTTGTTCTCCAGTGAAATGCCGATCAACTGCTGCAGCAGCGGGTCGCGGAAGAAGTCCCGCCAGCCGATCTCGGCCGTGATCGCGTCGTCGGGCGTCGCGGCCGCCGGTTCCACATAGGCCGCGCCCAAGGGATAAGCCGTGTCGATCGGCGCTGCGGGCCGGTCATACTTCGGTGCCATGGAGCAGCCAGTCAACGCCGCCGCGAGGGCGAGCGGCGCCAGCGTCCTGGCGGGTCGTGTGAATGCGAAAGATGTTTTCATGTCGTATGTCCTCCTGGCCGTCATGCGTGCTGGTCGGTCATGCCGACACGGGCATGGCGCGCTTCGCGGCGCAGCGCCAGCTTGCGCACCACGACGTAGAACACCGGCGTCAGCACCAGGCCGAATACCGTCACGCCCAGCATGCCGGCGAACACCGCGATGCCCATGGCGTGGCGCATCTCGGCGCCCGCACCGCTGGCCAGCACCAGCGGCACCACGCCAGCGATGAAGGCGAACGACGTCATCAGGATCGGGCGCAGCCGCAAGCGCGCGGCTTCGAGCACGGCTGCCAGCGGATCGGCCCCTTCGCTTTCCTTCGCGCGGGCGAACTCCACGATCAGGATCGCGTTCTTGGCGGCCAGGCCGATCAGCACCACGAAACCGATCTGCGTGAAGATGTTGTTGTCCCCCCCAGAGAGCCAGACGCCGGCGATCGCCGAGAGCAGCGCCATGGGTGCAATCAGCAGCACAGCGAACGGCAGCGACCAACTGTTGTACTGGGCCGCCAGGAACAGGAAGGCGAGCAGCACCGCCAGCGCGAAGATATAGATAGCAGTATTGCCAACTCGCTTTTCCTGGAAAGTCAGGTCCGTCCATTCGTAGGTCATACCGTCAGGCAGCGATTCGCTCACGATCTTCTCAATCGCGGCGGTGGCCTGGCCGGATGAGTAGCCCGGCGCTGGCCCGCCGCTGATGTCCGCCGAGGGGAAGCCGTTGTAATGCATCACCCGGTCGGGGCCGGAACTGCGCTCGATGGTCGCGAACGCGCTCAGCGGGATCATGTCGCCCGCTGCATTGCGCACCTTGAGCATGCCTATGTCCTCAGCCTGCATGCGGAACTGCGCATCGGCTTGGGCCATTACCCGGTAGGTGCGACCGAAGCGGTTGAAGTCGTTGACGTAGAGCGAGCCAAGGTTGACCTGCAGGGTGTCGAACACCTCGGTCAGCGACACGCCCTGCGACTTGGCCTTCACCCGGTCGATGTCCACCTGCAACTGCGGCGCATTGGTCTGGAAGCTGGCGAGCATGTTCGCCAGCTCGGGCGCCTGCATGGCCTTGCCCATGATCTGGCCCTGTGCTTGTGCAAGCGCCTCGGGACCCAGGCCCGCCCGGTCCTCGATCTGCAGCTTAAAGCCGCCCATAGAACCCAGGCCCGGCACCGGCGGCGGCGGGAAGATGCCGACGAAGCCGTCCGGGATCTGGCTGAACTTGCCCATGAGCTTGCCCTGGATGGCGAAGGCCGACAGCGACGGGTCCTTGCGCTCATCGAAGGGCTTGAGCATGGCGAACATCAGCGCGGTGTTCGGCTGGTTCACCGGTCCATTGACCGACAGGCCCGGGAAGGCCACCACGCTCTCGACGCCCGGCTCAGCCAGTGCGATCTTGGTCATCTCCTTGACGACCGCCTCGGTGCGATCCAGCGAGGCGCCGGTCGGAAGCTGGGCGATGCCCACGAGGTAGTACTTGTCCTGGGCGGGCACGAAGCCCGCAGGCACCTTGTGGAAGCCCAGCCAGGTCAGGCCCAGGAAGCCGACGTAGAGCAGCAGCACGATGGCGCTGCCGCGCACCGCGCGGCGCACGCCCCCGACGTAGGAATTCGAGGCGCGGTCGAAGAAGCGGTTGAAGCGGCGGAAGAAGCCGCCGAACACGCCGTCGATGATGCGCGTGACGCGATCGGGCTTGGCCGCGCCGTGGTGCGGCTTGAGCAGGATGGCGGCCAGCGCTGGCGACAGCGTAAGCGAGTTGATCGCCGACAGGATGGTCGAGAACGCGATGGTTAGCGCGAACTGGCGATAGAACTCGCCCTGCAGCCCCGACAGGAACGCCGAGGGGATGAAGACCGCTGCCAGCACCGAGGTGATGGCCAGGATCGGGCCAGTCACTTCATCCATCGCCTTGCGCGCCGCGTCCTTGGGTGATTCGCCCAGCGCTATGTGGCGCTCCACGTTCTCCACCACCACGATGGCGTCATCCACCACGATGCCGATGGACAGCACCAGTCCGAACAGCGACAGTGTGTTCAGCGAGAAACCGAACATGTGCATCACCGCGAACGTGCCGACCAGCGAGACCGGCACGGCGATCAGCGGGATGATCGACGCGCGCCAGGATTGCAGGAACAGCACCACCACGATCACCACCAGGAAGATGGCCTCCAGCAGCGTGACGGCGACGGACTGGAGCGAGGCGCGCACGAAGACCGTGGGGTCGTAGGCGATCCTATACTCAATGCCGTCGGGGAACTTAGCTTGAAGTCGGTCCATTGCCGCGCGCACCGCGCTAGACACATCCAGCGCGTTCGCGCCCGGGCTCTGGATGATCTGTATCCCCACCGCCGGCTCGCCATTGAGCAGGCTGCGCAAAGAGTAGGAATCGGCCCCCATCGAGATGCGGGCGACATCCCGCAGGCGAGTTACCTGGCCGTCGGCGCCCGTCTTCACGACGATCTCGCCGAATTGCTCCTCGCTCGACAGTCGGCCCAGAGTGTTGACCGTGACCTGGAACGCCGCCGAGGCATCCGGCTGCTGACCAACCGAACCAGCGGCAACCTGTATGTTCTGCTCGCGGATGGCGGCAACCACGTCGCTCGCGATCAGCCCACGAGCAGCGACCTTGGCGGGTTCGAGCCAGACCCGCATCGAATACTCCCCGGCGCCCCAGACTAGGACATCGCCGACGCCTGGCGTACGAGCCAGCTCATCCTTCACATGAAGTGTGGCGTAGTTGGAGACGTACAGCGGATCATATCGACCTCCAGGCGAAAGCAAATGCACCACCATGAGAACGTCCGGCGACGTTTTCTCGGTGACAACACCGATGCGCTGAACTTCAGGCGGTAGGCGCGGCAACGCCCGCGAGACCCGGTTTTGCACCTGGATCTGCGCAATGTCGGCGTTGATATGCTGCTCGAAGGAGACGGTGAGCACCATTTTCCCGTCGGTGGACATCTGAGACTGCATGTACATCATGCCTTCTACGCCGTTGATCGCCTGCTCCAGCGGTGATGCCACGGTATCGGCGATCACTTGCGGGTTGGCACCGGGATAGCTAGCGGTGACCTGCACCGTGGGAGGCGTGACCTGCGGGTATTCGCTCAGCGGCAGCTGGAAGTAGCTGATCGCGCCCGCGATCAGCATCAGCACCGACAGGACGATGGCGAAGAT
>NZ_JAOEBG010000045.1:2500-5332 GCF_029836165.1 Pseudomonas sp. GD04091 | reverse complement strand
GCTCTATGGTCGTCAAGAAATTCTGTTGCCAGAAGATCCAGATGGATACTCCAGCGAATTCGGATATGTGAATTTGTGGTCTTACGAACTTTCGGTTATTTCGTCTTCACCACCACAATTTGGCTTTTCGCGCAAATTGCTTGGGTGTTATATGGTCAAGCCTCACGGGCAATTAGTATCGGTTAGCTCAACGCCTCACAGCGCTTACACACCCGACCTATCAACGTCGTAGTCTTCGACGGCCCTTCAGGGAGCTCAAGGCTCCAGTGAGATCTCATCTTGAGGCAAGTTTCCCGCTTAGATGCTTTCAGCGGTTATCTCTTCCGAACATAGCTACCCGGCAATGCCACTGGCGTGACAACCGGAACACCAGAGGTTCGTCCACTCCGGTCCTCTCGTACTAGGAGCAGCCCCTCTCAAATCTCAAACGTCCACGGCAGATAGGGACCGAACTGTCTCACGACGTTCTAAACCCAGCTCGCGTACCACTTTAAATGGCGAACAGCCATACCCTTGGGACCGGCTTCAGCCCCAGGATGTGATGAGCCGACATCGAGGTGCCAAACACCGCCGTCGATATGAACTCTTGGGCGGTATCAGCCTGTTATCCCCGGAGTACCTTTTATCCGTTGAGCGATGGCCCTTCCATACAGAACCACCGGATCACTAAGACCTACTTTCGTACCTGCTCGACGTGTGTGTCTCGCAGTCAAGCGCGCTTTTGCCTTTATACTCTACGACCGATTTCCGACCGGTCTGAGCGCACCTTCGTACTCCTCCGTTACTCTTTGGGAGGAGACCGCCCCAGTCAAACTACCCACCATACACTGTCCTCGATCCGGATAACGGACCTGAGTTAGAACCTCAAGGTTGCCAGGGTGGTATTTCAAGGATGGCTCCATGAGAACTGGCGTCCCCACTTCAAAGCCTCCCACCTATCCTACACAAGCAAGCTCAAAGTCCAGTGCAAAGCTATAGTAAAGGTTCACGGGGTCTTTCCGTCTAGCCGCGGATACACTGCATCTTCACAGCGATTTCAATTTCACTGAGTCTCGGGTGGAGACAGCGCCGCCATCGTTACGCCATTCGTGCAGGTCGGAACTTACCCGACAAGGAATTTCGCTACCTTAGGACCGTTATAGTTACGGCCGCCGTTTACCGGGGCTTCGATCAAGAGCTTCGCTTGCGCTAACCCCATCAATTAACCTTCCGGCACCGGGCAGGCGTCACACCCTATACGTCCACTTTCGTGTTTGCAGAGTGCTGTGTTTTTAATAAACAGTCGCAGCGGCCTGGTATCTTCGACCGGCGTGGGCTTACGCAGCAAGTGCTTCACCCTCACCGGCGCACCTTCTCCCGAAGTTACGGTGCCATTTTGCCTAGTTCCTTCACCCGAGTTCTCTCAAGCGCCTTGGTATTCTCTACCTAACCACCTGTGTCGGTTTGGGGTACGGTTCCCAGTTATCTGAAGCTTAGGAGCTTTTCTTGGAAGCATGGCATCAACCACTTCGCGCTCTAATGAGCACTCGTCATCAGCTCTCGGCCTTGAGATCCCGGATTTGCCTAAGATCTCAGCCTACCACCTTAAACTTGGACAACCAACGCCAAGCTGGCCTAGCCTTCTCCGTCCCTCCATCGCAATAACTGGAAGTACAGGAATATTAACCTGTTTTCCATCGACTACGCTTTTCAGCCTCGCCTTAGGGACCGACTAACCCTGCGTCGATTAACGTTGCGCAGGAAACCTTGGTCTTTCGGCGTGCGAGTTTTTCACTCGCATTGTCGTTACTCATGTCAGCATTCGCACTTCTGATACCTCCAGCAAGCTTCTCAACTCACCTTCACAGGCTTACAGAACGCTCCTCTACCGCATCACCAAAGGTGATACCCGTAGCTTCGGTGCATGGTTTGAGCCCCGTTACATCTTCCGCGCAGGCCGACTCGACTAGTGAGCTATTACGCTTTCTTTAAAGGATGGCTGCTTCTAAGCCAACCTCCTAGCTGTCTAAGCCTTCCCACATCGTTTCCCACTTAACCATGACTTTGGGACCTTAGCTGACGGTCTGGGTTGTTTCCCTTTTCACGACGGACGTTAGCACCCGCCGTGTGTCTCCCATGCTCGGCACTTGTAGGTATTCGGAGTTTGCATCGGTTTGGTAAGTCGGGATGACCCCCTAGCCGAAACAGTGCTCTACCCCCTACAGTGATACATGAGGCGCTACCTAAATAGCTTTCGAGGAGAACCAGCTATCTCCGAGCTTGATTAGCCTTTCACTCCGATCCACAGGTCATCCGCTAACTTTTCAACGGTAGTCGGTTCGGTCCTCCAGTCAGTGTTACCTAACCTTCAACCTGCCCATGGATAGATCGCCCGGTTTCGGGTCTATACCCAGCGACTAAAGCGCCCTATTAAGACTCGCTTTCGCTACGCCTCCCCTATTCGGTTAAGCTCGCCACTGAATATAAGTCGCTGACCCATTATACAAAAGGTACGCAGTCACCTAACAAAGTAGGCTCCCACTGCTTGTACGCATACGGTTTCAGGTTCTATTTCACTCCCCTCTCCGGGGTTCTTTTCGCCTTTCCCTCACGGTACTGGTTCACTATCGGTCAGTCAGTAGTATTTAGCCTTGGAGGATGGTCCCCCCATGTTCAGACAAAGTTTCTCGTGCTCCGTCCTACTCGATTTCACTGGCAAGAGATTTTCGTGTACGGGGCTATCACCCACTATGGCCGCACTTTCCAGAGCGTTCCACTAATCTCAAACCAGCTTAAGGGCTGGTCCCCGTTCGCTCGCCACTACTAAGGGAATCTCGGTTGATTTCTTTTCCT
>NZ_JAOEBG010000044.1 GCF_029836165.1 Pseudomonas sp. GD04091 | reverse complement strand
GTAACCGTCTGGCCAACTCACCCCTCAGCACACAGACCAGCTCGGACAAGAACGGGTGGAAAACAAAGCCTTGCCCGCAGGTATACCCATTGAATAAGCCTGTATCTGACGTAGGTCATGCAGAGCCTGCCAGCGGGTCGCAATCGACGATGGCTTCATTGTATACTTCGGCTCCGCATACCCCTTGAGCTACAGGAACATCAGCATGACTGTACTCCAAACGATCTACTGGCAGCCTACGCCGCCTTAGCGCTACGCCCCCTCGCAACAACCTGCTTCCGCTAGCCTCGCTCGCGGGTGCTCACTGCTGTACGCCTGGTTTTACACCTTAAGCACACAGCAAAAAATCCTCAAAATTTGAATTTGTATCGATTCGCTCGCCACTCCCTTGGCGTGCGCGATGCTTTGCCTTGGATATTTATATGCTGCAAAAACTTAGACAAACGTGGTTTTCCAACGTCCGTGCCGACGTGCTCGCGGGGCTGGTGGTCGCACTCGCGCTGATCCCGGAAGCCATCGCCTTTTCCATCATCGCCGGGGTAGATCCCAAAGTCGGTCTCTACGCCTCCTTCTGTATCTGTGCTGTCATCGCCTTTGTCGGCGGGCGCCCCGGAATGATCTCGGCGGCGACAGGCGCCATGGCACTGCTGATGGTTACGCTGGTAAAAGAGCATGGACTCCAGTACCTGCTGGCCGCGACGCTACTATGTGGCGTACTTCAAATCCTTGCCGGCTACCTGAAGCTCGGCTCGTTGATGCGCTTTGTTTCACGCTCGGTAGTCACCGGCTTCGTAAACGCATTAGCGATTCTGATTTTTATGGCGCAATTGCCTGAGCTGACCAATGTCACCTGGCATGTCTATGCCATGACCGCTGCGGGCCTGGGAATCATCTACCTGTTCCCGTATGTACCGAAAATCGGCAAGGTGATTCCCTCTCCATTGGTGTGCATTCTGACGCTGACTGCCATCGCCATTTACCTCGGTTTGGATATCCGCACCGTCGGTGACATGGGCCAACTGCCTGATACGCTCCCGATCTTCCTCTGGCCTGAAGTTCCGCTGAATTTTGAAACCCTGCGCATCATTTTCCCGTACTCGGCTGCGTTGGCAGTAGTGGGTCTACTCGAATCAATGATGACCGCGACCATCGTCGACGACCTTACCGACACCACCAGCAACAAAAACCGCGAGTGCAAAGGCCAGGGTGTGGCCAACATCGCTGCCGGCATGCTTGGCGGCATGGCAGGTTGCGCCATGATCGGCCAGTCGATCATCAACGTGAAATCTGGTGGCCGCACCCGTCTCTCGACATTGTGTGCCGGCGTTTTCCTGCTGCTGATGGTGGTATTTCTTGGCGAGTGGCTCTCCAAAATCCCTATGGCGGCACTCGTGGCTGTGATGATCATGGTGTCCATCGGCACCTTTAGCTGGGATTCCTTGCGTAATCTGAAAGAGCATCCGCTGTCGACCAACCTCGTCATGGTGGCGACCGTCGTGGTCGTCGTGGCCACTCACAATCTGGCTTACGGCGTACTGGTAGGTGTGCTGCTGGCCTCCCTGTTCTTCGCAAACAAGGTCGGGCACTACCTGGATATCAAGAGCACTCTTGAAGAGACGAAATCGCATCGGACTTACCGCGTCGTGGGCCAGGTGTTCTTTAGCTCTGCGGACAAGTTCACTGAGGTTTTTGACTTCAAGGAGGCGCTCAACAAGGTCACCATCGATCTCACACAGGCGCATTTCTGGGATATCACCGCCGTCGCAGCGCTGGATAAGGTCGTGATCAAGTTCCGACGCGAAGGCGCTGAGGTTGAAGTGCTCGGTCTCAATGAAGCCAGCGCGACAATCGTTGACCGCTTCGGCGTGCATGACAAACCCGGTGCCATCGACAAGCTCATGAGCCACTAAGGAGAACGACAATGACCCGCGTAATGGCATGCATTGATAACTCACAATCCTCATTGGCGGTCTGCGATTACGCAGCATGGGCCTCGCAACGACTCAGCGCTCCCCTGACCTTGCTTCATGTGCTGGATAAGGAGAAATATCCTGCATCCGCTGACCTCAGCGGCAATATCGGTCTCGGTAGCAGAGAACATCTGCTGGAAGAGTTGGCCATGCTGGATGCGCAGCGGGCAAAACTGGCGTTGGAGCATGGGCAGCACATGCTTGAAAAAGCTCGCGAGCGAACAGTTCACTCTGGCGCCATGTCACCTGATATGAAGCAGCGCCATGGCCATCTCGTCGAGAGCCTGAGCGATCTCCAAGACGATATTCGGTTACTGGTGATTGGAAGAGTCGGTGAGGACAGCACGCGCAGTGCCCAAAGTCTTGGCAGCCAGATTGAAGCGATAGTCCGAACTATCCACCGCCCCACCCTGATTACAACCAGCCATTTCAGGAAACCTGAAACGGTCATGGTGGCATTTGACGGCAGCGCAACAGGCCACAAGACCTTACAGATGCTTGCTTCAAGCCCGCTGTGCGAAGGCCTGCCAATTCATATCGTCATGGTTGGAACGGATTCTGAAGACAACCAGAACGCGCTGGAGAAGGCACGAACCACGCTTGCGTCTTCCGGCTCGCTGGTGCATTCCGAGATCCGCCCAGGCGAAGTAGAGTCCACACTGCATGCGTATCAGGCAGAGCACGGCATTGACCTCTTGGTCATGGGGGCGTACGGGCACTCACGCATCAGGCAGTTTCTGATAGGCAGCACGACCACGACGATGCTGCGTACATCCACTGTACCCTTATTGCTGCTTCGCTGAGCCAGTTCCACTGGCCACAGTATTTCCAGAACTGAGGAAATACCGTGGCCACCCTGGACGATGACTAACTGATCTTGCCGCTACGAGACCACATGCAACTCATAACTGAAATTGTTCACCCCGAGCTGAAATCCAAGCAGGGCAGAGTATTCCGTCGACATGCAGCTCGCGGCATCGTGATGCGGGGTGAACAGATCCTGTTGCTGTTCACCGAGCGCTATAACGATTTCAGCTTTCCTGGAGGCGGCCTTGATGGTGACGAGGACATTGTCGCAGGCCTGAAGCGTGAGCTTGAGGAAGAGACTGGTGCTCGTGAAATACAGGTGCTCCAGCACTACGGTTACATCGAGGAGTACCGGCCCTACCAAAAGCCACAGTACGATCTGATGCACATGACCTCGCATTTTTATCAATGCGAAGTAGCGCCCCAGCTAGAGCCGGTGAGAATGGAAAGCCACGAAATCGCTAATGGTATGCGGCCTGTCTGGATCAACCTGCATGAAGCCATCGCACACAATGAAGCCGTCATGCAGCGTCACGAGTCTTCGATGGGGCAGTCAATTCTGCGCGAAACCTACATGCTGAGAAAAGTCGCTTCCGAATTGTTGATGCCAATCAGCCTTTGAGCTGACTATTTGGCGAAGTCCACTTAGCCTGCCTCAGGCAAGCATCCAATGCTGCGGGAGTAATTGCGTGATTTCGCTCGCCCGCTGTGTCGGAAGCCGCATCAGTACATCCTTGAGATAGGCATACGGATCGTGCCCATTCATACGCGCCGACTGGATCAGGCTCATGATTGCCGCCGCCCTTTTTCCACTGCGCAGCGACCCGGCAAATAACCAGTTCGAGCGCCCAAGCGCCCACGGCCGGATCAAATTCTCGATCTGGTTATTGTCGATGGGCACAGCACCATCTTCCAGGTAGCGCGTCAGCGCTACCCAGCGTTTAAGGCTGTAATCCAGGGCCTTGGCCGTGGCCGAACCCTCGGGCACAAGTTCGCGTTGGGCCAACATCCACTCATGCAGTTTTTCAGCGATGGGCACCGCTGTTTCCTGACGTAATCGCCAGCGGGCTTCGTCGCTCATTTCCTTGGCGTGTCGCTCGACTTCATACAACCCGCCAATCGAGTGAAGCGCCTGCTCCGCCAACTGGCTTTTATTGGCTGCATGCAGGTCGAAGAATTTGCGGCGTGCATGGGCCATGCAGCCGATTTCGGTGATGCCCAGCTCGAAGCTGGCCTTGTAGCCGGCGAAGTCATCGCAGACCAGCTTACCGTTCCACGTGCCCAGGAAGTTACGCGCATGTTCGCCGGCACGGCTGGGGCTGAAGTCGTAGACCACGGCCTTTAGGGCCGAGAAAGGCGTGGTGCTATAGGCCCACACGTAAGCGCGGTGGGTTTTCTTTTCGCCTGGTGCGAGCATCTGAACCGGGGTCTCATCGGCGTGGATCACGCCCTGGGCCAACACATGCTCACGCAGCGCATCGACCAGAGGCTGGAGCTGCACACCGGTCTGTCCGATCCATTGCGCCAGTGTCGAACGGGCGATGGGCAGTCCGGCCCGACCAAAAATCTTCTCCTGCCGGTACAGCGGTAAATGGTCGGCGAACTTCGCCACCATCACGTGGGCCAAAAGGCCTGCGGTCGGGATGCCCTTGTCGATCACTTGGGCCGGTACAGGCGCCTGGATCAGTGTTTCACACTGACGGCACGTCCATTTTCCACGCACATGCCGCTCAACTGTGAACACGCCCGGAGTGTAATCGAGCTTCTCGCTGACGTCTTCGCCGATTCGCTGAAGCTGGCAGCCGCACACGCACTGAGTATTCTCTGGTTCGTGACGGATCACGGTTCGCGGAAACTGCGGCGGCAGTGGTGCACGCTTGGGCTTATGACGTGGCTCGGCCGGTGCGGCCGGCGGATTGGCTGCCTTCAGCTCGGCTTCGATAGCTGCGATATCGGTATCGAGCAGATCATCAAGCAGACTGCCTTGGTCGGGGCTCAGTTGCTCGCTGCGCTTGGCGAACTTGTGTCGCTTGAGGATGGCGATTTCATGAGCCAGTTGCTCGTTGACCGTTTCGAGGCGTTGGATTTTCTGGCTCATGGAGTCGACCTGGGACAGCAACTGCATAGCCTGTTCGGCCAAGCCGCGCAGCTGTTCCGGTGTCATCTGGTCGAGATTGGGCGAGGAAGTCATGCCGCTGATTGTGTCAGAGCAGGTCGTCAACAGCGATAAACCGATGGGCTAATGGCAGGGGCTAAAGCACTGTGATCGCGCTGCCTGCGCCGACCCGCTGCCACGGCAAACCCAGTACCAAGGCTTGAAGTTGCTCGTTATCGAGTTCGACTTCCGATCCGTGACGGATGCCGGGCCAATGAAACTTGCCTTGGTTCAATCGTCGCGCTGCCAGCCAAATGCCCACACCGTCATGCACCAAGACTTTCATTCGGTTGGCACGGCGATTAGCGAAGAGGTATGCGCAGTGCGGCTTCGCCACACCGAACACCGCGATCACCCTGGCCAGCGCGGTCTCGGTACCGGCGCGCATGTCCATAGGCTCGGTGGCAAGCCAGATGGCATCGATCCGAATCATTCCAACAGGTCTCGCAGAAAGGTGGCACAGGCGACAGCGCTTTCGGTCGGCCAGTTCACTTTGACGGTGCCACGCGGGTGCTGGATTTCAATGCAGATACTTGATGAAGCTGCCTGCGAATGTCCTCCGGCTAGCGGCAAGGGCACTGGAATGAAAGCAGGTTGCAGCGCCATAGTTTTGTTCGTGAGTACCCTAATCCATTTATGTACGAGGTTCGCGTTAAGGCTGTGCTTCTGCGCGACGCTGGCAATCGATGCGCCGGGCTGGGCGCACTCTTGGACAACTTGGGCCTTGAAGGATTTTGAATAGGAACGGCGTTGTGACTGCATGGAAAGACCCGCTTAAAAGGCTAGAAATGGTGTCCACTTAAATTAGGTGGACACCATCGCCTTTGGCGTCGGGGTCAGGAAGGTGAGTTGGCCGGACGGTTACG
>NZ_JAOEBG010000043.1 GCF_029836165.1 Pseudomonas sp. GD04091 | reverse complement strand
GGGCCGAGCAGCGTCTGACCAATGCCCATGGCGTCTGCACCACCACCGTGGTGGACGGGCTGTCACGCACGGTGACACAACAGCGCGACCACATCGACGACAACGAGCCGACCCGTGCGTTCGAGATCCTGGCGACCGACTATGACGCCTTCGGCCGCCAGCTCATCGAAACCCAGACCGATTACCTGCCCGACTACGCCCTCGACAACGCCAGCATGCTGCAACCGCTATGCCTGACGCGCCGCTTTGCCTACGACGAATGGGGCAACCTAAGCCGCACGACGGAGCCTGACGGTGTCGAGGTGCACGAGCAGACCAATCCCCTTGGCCATGCCCGGCACGAGGGCCCCGTGCAACGCACCTGGCGACAGACCGCCGGTGCCGACCGGCTGATCAGCGGCCTGCGCGAGACGTGGTTCACCCCCTTCGATGAACCCGAGCATATCCTGCGCTTCGATGCCGACGGGCGGGAACTGGCCAGGCAGGTCTTCAGCTACGACGGCCTCGGCAACCTGCGCACTCAGGTCAACGAGCAGGGCGACGCCACGCATCATCACTATGACGCCTGGAATCGCCTCACCAGTACCGAACGGCCTGACCGGGCAAAAGTGGACAGGCGCTATGCGGCCCATAGCAGCAGCGAAGTGGCAACCCGCATTTCGGTGACACCCGCCACCTCGGCATCCCCGATCATCCTGGGCGAACAGGTACTCGACGGGCTGGAACGCCCCGTCGAGCTCAAGGTCGGCAAGCAACGCGAGACCCTGGCCTACAGCGACGGCAGCACGCTCCCCGCCAGCCGCAGGACCGCGGCCGGCGACGAAGTCAGATACCACTACGCGCCCAACCTGACCCAGGCACCGGTGCGCACCGAAATCGACGACGACGTGAGTGATTTCGACTTTCATCCCAGGAGCGCGCGCCTGATCCACGCCAGCAACCATGAGGGAAGCCAACGCTACGAGTACGACGTGAACAATCGCTTGAGTGCCAGGCACTGGATCAATGAGGACGGCACTACCTACAGCATTGCCCAGGCCACGTCCTTGCAGGGCCGGCAAACTTCGCAGACCCTCGCCAGCGGGTTGGAAAAGCGTACCGAGTACGACGAATTCGGACGCCCTTCCCTGACCCGGCAAGGCGACCTGCAGGCAGCGTTCGCCTACGATCGGCTCGGCAGGCCGCGGAGCACCGTCACCCAAGACCTGGTCGGGCAAACGACACTGACCACGACGATCGATTACGACGACCAGGACCGCGAGATCCTGCGCACCTTCGAACACGTCGGCCAGCCGACCCAGACGCTGGAGCAAGGCTGGGGCCTGGATGGCCTGTTGGCGTCCCGGCATCTGCGCCAGGGTTCGACGAGCCTGCTGGAAGAAACCTTCACCTACGATAAGCTCGGCCAGTTGACCCAGCACACGTGCGCCGGCACACAGTTGCCCAAGGACAGGCAAGGCCGCGAGATCCTGGGCCAGCACTTCACGTACGGTGCCTTCCACAACATCGAGCGCTGCGAAACCCGTTTCAGCGACACGTCCACCGAAACCTTGCGCTTCACCTACGAAAACGACGACCCCTGCCAACTCACGGCGGTCAGCTTCGACCCGCCTGCCGCCAGGCCAGCGGTTGCCCTTGTCCACGATGCCAATGGCAACCTGCTCAACGATCACCTCGGGTTCCAGATGCGCTATGACAAGCGCAGCCGCCTGCTATCGGTCAATGCCCCCGATGGAAGGCTGCTCTGTGAGTATCGCTACGACGCCCATGGCCAGCTGCACGCTCTTGGGCATGCCGACGGCACGCAAACCCGTCTGGTCTTCCAGGACAACCGACTGAGCGTGGCCATTCGCGATGCGTTGCAGACCTCGATCCTTTACGACCAGGATCGCCCGTTGGGCCAGCAGCAAAGCGGGGGCGCCGACGCGACCTTGCTGTTGCGCTGCAACGCCAGCCAGAGCGTGATCGCCGAGAGTCAGGGCCAGAACCTGCGTCAGGCATCCTACGGGGCCTACGGTGAACGCACGGACGCTCATCCACTGAAATGCCTGCTTGGCTACAACGGCGAATTCGTCGACCCGGACACAGGCTGGTACCTGCTCGGCCAGGGCTATCGGGCCTACAACCCGGGATTGATGCGCTTCCAGGGCCCGGACGCGCTCAGCCCATTCGAAGCGGGCGGCCTGAACCGCTATGCGTATGTCGCAGGCAATCCGATCGGTCTGCGAGACCCGACCGGCCGCTACTTCCAGTTGAGCCAGACACCGGAAAACTATGCGGCAATGGGGGCGGGACGGTCGATGCTCGGCGCCATCTTCAGCTTCATTCTCGGAGCCATCATGACGGTGGTCGCGACAGTGGCCACGGTCCTTACCGCAGGCGCGGCGGCCCCGTCGATCGGCGCCGCGGTCGGCTTCATCGCAACCGCTTCCGCCGCGTCCGGAACCCTGGTCAGCGTCGCCGGCGCCAGCGCCGGTCTGGTGTCGACGGTATCTCAAGGCATTGGTATGTTCGCCAACAACCCCCTGGCCTTGAAGATCGCCGAGTACTCCGGTTATGTGTCAATGCTCAGCGTGCTCAATCCAGGCCTTGTCACCAAATCCGTGGCCCAATGGATGCGCGTGGCCGCCAACCCGGCTAACTCGCCAGCGTTGCCTCGCATGCTGCAAGCCGGGATACAGGGTTTGATGCAACGGGCGCCAGGTACGGCGGCGGCAGCCGGTTCTTCCAGCTTCGTTGCACGAGCTGCCACAACCCTGGCAGGAGCAAGCACCGCCCCCACGACGCCGCGCAGGGCAATCAGGCCGGGCAATTCGTCTACGCCCATCGCCAACTCACGCGTGACGAGCCAGGCCAGCGCCAGGGCCGAGGAACCCGTCGCCTCGTCGATGCGAGTGCGGGAATGAGGCATTGAACGTGCTCTGCAATACATTGTGCGATGCGTTCTCGCGAGCAAAAAAAAACGCCACTTCAATGAAGTGGCGTTTTCGATTTGGAGCGGGAAACGAGACTCGAACTCGCGACCCCGACCTTGGCAAGGTCGTGCTCTACCAACTGAGCTATTCCCGCAGGGTGAAGCTTTACCGCATGTGGCGTGAAGCGCCATCAAGGCCTTCACCACCTGCACCGCCATAAGCGATGCCTTTCAAACTGGAGCGGGAAACGAGACTCGAACTCGCGACCCCGACCTTGGCAAGGTCGTGCTCTACCAACTGAGCTATTCCCGCAAATGGCGTCCCCTAGGGGACTCGAACCCCTGTTACCGCCGTGAAAGGGCGGTGTCCTAGGCCACTAGACGAAGGGGACAAACCCGACGCATTCAGCGCACCAGAGCATGAACCTCACGATTCAGCCTGGATTTTCTTTTCCTGCCCTGGCGAAGCAGTGCCGGAGAAACTGGAGCGGGAAACGAGACTCGAACTCGCGACCCCGACCTTGGCAAGGTCGTGCTCTACCAACTGAGCTATTCCCGCATTGGCGTCCCCTAGGGGACTCGAACCCCTGTTACCGCCGTGAAAGGGCGGTGTCCTAGGCCACTAGACGAAGGGGACACGGCTACAACATTCACTCCCTGCCGCGCTTCGCTGTGTGCTTTACGCTGCAAGTGGCGCGCATTCTATGGATGCCATGGAAAGCCGTCAACCCCTTTGTAGAAATTTATTTAAATCAATGACTTCCCGCCTTCACACAGGCTGATGCAGGATGCGTCCGGGGATTGGCGTTGATTTTCTGACGGCGGCTCGGCAAGCTCATGGCCAAGCGCCACCACCCTGCAGGAATCGAGGATCTGGCCGATACAGATCCCTGTGGCGACCGTGTCGGCTTCTTCACGCTTCCGCCCGGCTGCACTGTTCGCCTCCGGGCGAACTCACTACACTCCAGACAGATGCAAAACTTCTTCATGATGAGGCGTTAACGGTGACACCACTTCTGATCACCCTGCTCATTGTTGCGGGTATCGCGTTACTGATCGTGATCGGCTACCTCAACAATGTGGTCGAAAACGGCAAGCTCGAACGCGCACGGCTCAAGGTCGAACTGGCCGACCGCCTGCGCCGCTGTGGCGAAATCACCGAAACCTTCCCGGGCCAGTTCATGACGCCCGCGCTCAAGTTGCTGCTGACCCGCCTGGAACTGAACCTCAACCAGCGCCAGCTGGCCCTGGACAAGCACAGCAGCGACATCAAAGCACGCATCGCCGAACTCGAGGGGCTGATCGCCCAGGGTGAGCGGATTCCGGTGAACAACCCGCCCGCGCCGATCCAGACCGAGGTCAAGGCCAAGGACGTACGCTTCCTCCTGGAGCTGCTGCACAACCAGATCGTGCGCGCCACCCAGGAAGGCTTCCTGGCCACCAACGAGGGCAAGTACTGGGTCAAGGAAATCCGCCATATCCTGGTGCTGCTGCATATCGAGTTCTTCAACAACCTGGGCCAGCAGGCCCTGCAGCAAGGCCAGCCCGGCCAGGCGCGCCTGGCCTTCGAGCGTGGCGTGCAGTACCTGCGCAAGCAGCCCGAGCCCAAGCAGTATGAAGAGCAGCTGACCTACCTGGAAAAACTGCTGGCCCGGGCCAATGCCCAGGTGCTGGACCAGATGGAACCTGCCGAGAACGACGAGAACGCGCTGACCCAGGGGCTCAAGACCGATGAGGATGAGACCTGGAAGAAGAAGGCGATCTACGACTGATCTGGATGAAGAAAGGGGCCTGTACAGGCCCCTTCTTCATTTCAGCAATCGCTCAATTCCAGGAAGATCGCCGCCAGGCGCTCCAGTCCTGCCTGATCGGCTTCGCTGAAACGCGCGAGCTTCGGGCTGTCCAGATCGAGCACACCGATCAACCGCCCCGCCTTGACCAACGGAATCACCAGCTCGCTGTTGGACGCGCTGTCGCAGGCGATGTGCCCGGGAAACGCGTGCACGTCCTCGACCCGCTGGGTCGTGCGCGTGGCCGCCGCGGCACCGCACACGCCCCGGCCGAACGGGATGCGCACGCACGCCACCTGGCCCTGGAACGGGCCAAGCACCAGCTCTTCGTTGCGGTTCAGGTAGAAGCCGGCCCAGTTCAGGTCGTCCACCTGGTGGTAGAGAAAGGCCGAGAACTGCGCGGCATTGGCGATGAAGTCACGCTCGTCGGCGAACAGCGCCTGCACTTGCGCGGCCAGCAGGTCGTAGCCATCGAGGCCCTGGCCACTGGCATTGAGGTCGATCATTTATTTCTGCTCCAGCAATTGCAGCCCGACCCAGTAGCGGGCGAACTGATAGGCACAACGGCCATTACGGTTGCCGCGGCCGGTGGCCCAGCGCACGGCGAGGATGTCCAGGGCTTCGTCACGCTGCCAGCGCAACCCGGCCGGGCGTGCCAGCTGGCCGATCCAGTGCTCGACCACGTTGAGGAAATGCTCCTGGGAGAACGGGTAGAACGACAACCACAAGCCGAAACGGTCGGACAAGGCGATCTTGTCCTCCACCGCCTCGTTGGGATGCAGCTCGCCGTCGACCATCTTCCAGTTCTCGTTGTCGCTCTGCTTCTCCGGCACCAGGTGGCGGCGGTTGGAGGTGGCGTACAGCAGCACGTTGTCCGGGGCCTGCTCCAGCGAGCCGTCGAGCACGCTCTTGAGCACCCGGTAGTCGCCCTCCCCGGCCTCGAACGACAGGTCGTCGCAGAACAGGATGAAGCGCTGGTCGAGTTCCTGCAGCTGCTCGACCACCCGCGGCAGGTCGGCGAGGTGGTCACGCTCGATCTCGATCAGGCGCAGGCCCTGGCCGGCATGCTCGGCAAGCAGCGCGCGCACCAGCGACGACTTGCCGGTGCCGCGCGAGCCCCACAGCAGGGCGTGGTTGGCGGGCATGCCGTTGATGAACTGGTGGGTGTTGCGGCCCAGCTGTTCCCGTTGCTGGTCGACGCCGATCAGGTCGGACAGGCGGATGTCGAGGCTGACCTCCAGCGGCATCAGGTAGCCGCTACGGCCGTCGCGCTGCCAGCGGGCGGCCAGGGTGCGGGTCCAGTCGATGTCCGGGCGGGGTGCGGGCAACAGGGGTTCGAGGCGGGCGAGGACCGATTCGGCGCGGTCGAGGAAAGCATTGAGACGGGCGTCCATGACGACTCCTATTGATTTCAGTTTTTTGGGGCCGCTGCGC
>NZ_JAOEBG010000042.1 GCF_029836165.1 Pseudomonas sp. GD04091 | reverse complement strand
CTGGAATTGGCAGCCATGGCGGTTCCCCGAGGGTCGCGAGAGGTCGGTGCGTCGCTGTGTGGCAAGCACCGGAACAGGCGTTCGATCGCGAAGCTAGCAAAGGCCGCGAGCGCCGGCACCTGGCATTTTTGTCAGTTTCTCGCGCCAGCCGCTCGGTCTATAACTCGACCAGCGCCTCGAACAGAGGCTTCCTTTTCTCGAAAAGCCGGGGCACACCATGAGCCGACGCAGCCACAACACGTCACCGATGCCGTCCGCGGATGCTTCATTCGGCGCTGCCGGTTTCCGGGCTCCGGTCGAGCTGAGTGTCGTCCATGTCCGGCACCTGCATGCACACCACCTCGACCTGAAATTGTTCACCACTGACGTACTCCTGAGTGTCCTGCCTTACGAGGGGATGATCCTCGGCGATACGGTCAAGGTCTGCTTTCAGGGGCTTACCAACGATGGCGAGCCTTTGCTGGAGCCGCTGGAGCTGACCGCCGAGGTCGAGCACCTGGATTCGCCCGTCACGTTCGAACTCGAGCGTGAACGGATCGAAGGCCTCATCGGTTTTTCGGCGCGGTTCCACTACAGCGTTTCAGCGCCCGATGACCAGGAGCCGCTGCGCGAGTCGCAGCCCGTGACGATCCACATCATCGACAACGACCCACTGCCGACGCTGTTGCCCCAGCCAGCGTTCGATGGCCTGGAAGGTCCAAGGATCTACCCTGTCGAGCACGAGCAGGGCGTCACGCTGCTGTTGCCCGCCACAGGCAGGCAGCCGGGTGACGAAATCCTGCTGTATATCGACCAGGTTGGCACTGGAGGCATCAATACCCTGCTCGAGCAGCGGTGGTTGCGAGTGGAGCAAGCACGGGCAGGCCAGGCGAATCTGTCAGTGGCATTCGCACATGGCTGGCTGAGTAGTCACGTTGGCAAACAGCTCTCGATGACCTGGCAGTTCATCAACCCGTCAGCATCGGGCATGAGTGCTTCGCGAAGTGTCGAGTTGGTGGCCGCGCGCATGCTTTCGGCGCCTGTCGTAAAGGACGCATCTTCGGATGGTGGCCGTTCCGTAATCAAAGCGATGGCCCTGCGCAAAGGCCTTACGGTCGCTGTACCCGCGGACACGGACACCAGCGATGGTACCGTGACCATGCACCTGCACGAGCTCGGAGTGGACTCCTCCGTGTATGACGGGCGGCCGGGTGAGACGCCTTCCTTCTGGTTCGCCCCGGAAAGGGTCGGCGGTCTGCTCCAGAACCATGTGCAGGTGTTCTACCGGTTCACGACCCGCGCCGGCACGCCACAGCGCTCGGCCTCCGTATTGCTCGAAGGGGAGCCCTTCGACGTCATGCATTTCCCCTACATCCAGTGCGACCTGGCAAGTGGCCGGACCGGTCTTTCCCTGGCCTCGGTGCCGAGCGAAGGCGCCCGCTGGCACCTGGAGGGTTGGCCACTGATGGGGGGGGGCAGACCGTCATCATCAAGGCCCTGGGCGTCGATCACTCCGGACAGGACAAGGAGTTCGTCCTGCGTGATACCCCCGTGAACGACGCTGAACTCACTGCCCAATGCCTGCAAGGTGTGTTTCCTCGCAGCGAGCTCGAACAGTTGAAGTTGAGCGAGAAGTTCACCCTGCAGGTCGAGGTGTGCTTCAACGGCCTGCGCGCCTATCCGCTGCGCCCTGTCTACATCCTGCTGGTCGCGTGACGACAACCGCCGAGCGCAGGGAGCCGACCATGGCCGACAACGAATACACGCTGTTCAAATGGCTGCAGGAGAAGGGCCGGACCTTCTCCTGGGACCTCGTCGTGGCGATGGACCGCGCCAGGACCAACCACTTGCTGGAGCAGGACTATGTCCGACGTTTTGCCGAGGACAGCTACCTGCCCAGCTTCTCGGCCGCGGTCAAGGTGGGCACCTTTGTCAAGTTCTACCTGCACGACTTCCTTCTCGATCGCCCGAGACTGTCCTTCGAGAACGCCGAGCTCAATGATTCGGTCGCCCGCCTGAGCCTGGTGATCATCAGTGGCAGCGAGGTGCAGCTGGAGGTGGAAGCCGGCGGATATGGGGTGGTGCGGTTGGAGCGCATCACCCCGTTGCAGGGGCCGGTGCTGACGCTGGATTTGCAGTTGCCCGACGCGCCGGTGACGGTCGAGCAGGAGGGGCGCCTGCTCCTGGACCTGAGCAACAGCGACGATTTCAACCTGACCCTCGATCCAGACCCTGATAAGCAACGGGCTGGCGGTGCGGTGTTCAAGGACCTGTTCAACAGGCTGCCGGCCGAGCAGCGCGTGCTGACACTGGGCCATGTGTCCCGGGACATCGATGAGTTCCTCAAGCCCAGGTCCATGCGCATGGCGACCCAGGCCCATCCACCGCTGCCTGGGCGTCCGGCGGGCGAGGGGGCGATGCTCGCCTTCATCAGCATGAAGGACGAGCACAGCGGGGGTGTGCCGAGCGAGGGGGCCGACTTCAGGTACCTGATACCCGATGGCGAGCAGGAAGCGTATTCCACCACCGTGCTCTTTGGCTACCGGCGGCAGTTGGTCGCGCTGATGTTGAAGAACCTCACTGGCGAGTTGCCCAGCCAGCTCCATCTCGACTACGACCAGCAGTTGCTTGCCGGGGTGACGGTGAACAGTAAAAGGATCGAGCTGCCCGAGGCGCAGGTCAGGTTTGAAATGGACGGCACGTTCTACACGGCGAATCTGGAGCGGACCATTCTCCAGGGCATCGACGAGAGTATCGACATCCGCCTGACCGCCGAGGGTGCCGAGTTCGGCTGGTCGTTCACAGGGGCCTTCCTGGTCACAGGCCTGAAGCAGGAGGGAGCCGCAGGGCCTGGTACGAGTTTCATCGGCTCGTTCGACAAGCACTGCGAGATTGCCTATGTCATCGATGAGGAGGCGCCCGGCACGGTTTCGCTGCGCGCAACGCGCATGGAGCTTTCCGACCTCGACAATGGCGGCGCGATGAAATTCGTCGAGCTCAGCGAAGACGCCATCGTGCAATACCTCGGCCTCGACGCAGTTGCTGCCGCGCAGCTCCATGCGCGCCACCAAGGCACCAATGAGGAATGGTGGGGGAAAGCGGTGGAGCTCCTCTTGATGCTCTTTTTCGGTTTTTCCTATGTCGTGATCCAACAGTTCATGAGGCTGATGAGCGTTGCCATCATCAGCGTGATGAAGGTGTTGATACAGCAGGTGCTGCTGGCGCGCTTCACCGTCAGCCCGCAGATGGACGCGTGGATCAATCAGCTGATCAAGCTCAACCTGGGCGAGACGTTCGTGCCCATCAAGGTCCGTGGTCCGTTCGACATCGCCTGTTTCGGCCAGATCGCCTCGCACCGCGATGCGCCGCGGCTCATCCCGCAGGGCCCGACCCTCGCCGCAGACGCGACGCTGGTCTTCAGCGCCGAATCCCCATCGCCGATCGAGACCTGGACGGTAGAGCCGCTGGGCGACGCCACGGCACGTGGGCGCATCGATGCGCAAGGGCGCTACACGGCGCCATCGGCCAGTGCGTTCGAGGGGGAGTTCCTGCGGGAGCGGGTCACGGCCACCACGGTCTCGGGTGCCACCTCGGGGGTACTGGTCACGGTGACGCGGGATGCCCTGGCCATGACGCCGCTGGTTCAGGTGTGTGTCGCAGGCAGGGAATATTCGTTGAGCGCCAACAGCACGCAAGACCCAGACCGGCTGCAGTGGCGCATCGTCAGCCCCGAGCCCTGTGGCCGTCTGGAGGGACCGGTCACCGGAGCCTGTGTGACCTACGTTGCGGGCGCGCCCTCCGCCTTCTATGCGTTCGACTACGTCGAGGTTTCCGATCCAGGCAATGGCACGAGCGGGCAGATTCTCATGATCAACAAGCATGAGCCGCATGTGGTCATCGTCAGGGAAATTGTTGGCAACACGGTGACGCTGCTGGTGGAGGGGGTGGCAGTCACAGATCTCGTCCACTGGACCGGGCCTGGCACGTTCGAGGATGCCGGTTATGACGCAGGTCGCTTTCAAGCATTTATACGCTTCTCCCCCCCCAGCGACTGCGCTGCACCCTTCGTGGTGGTCGAGGTGCGGATCGAGCCCGAGGATGACTGGGCGCCGACCGCCGGATTCATCCTGCTGCCGTTGCCCTTGCACCGCTATGCCAATACCTACGCGCTGTTGTGCCAGCGCCCTTGAACACGTGTGACCCGTCGAGGTGATACCCATGAGTAGCAGAGTCCCGCAAGCGATCGTCAAGTGGCTCGAAGAGGACCCCGATGTCCATGGATGGGACATGATCGTCGCGTTGCCGATGGGGCTGGTCAACCAGGTGGCAAACCAGTCGTTCCTGCGCCACTGGGTGCAGGATGGCGGCACCCGCCTGAAAGGGGAGGTGCAGATCGGCAACACGAGGATCTCCCACCAGCTCGACGGTTATCAGCTTGCAACGCCGACCTTGACCGTCGAGAAGACCGACTATGGCAAGTCGAACCTCCAGCTGGAACTGACCATGGCCGAGGGTACCCATGCCATCGTCAGGGGCGATACCGAGGTGATGAGTCTCACCGCGCATACGCCCATCAACGGTTTCGCCCCGCGTGTGCAGGTGCCCTTGCACCTGGTGGGAGCTGATCTGCGACTGGACCTGGAGGAAGGGAGCGGGCATGAGCTGACGCTGGGCGACAGCATGGAAAACCAGTACGGCGCGAGCCTGCTGGAAGATCTGTTCGCGCAATTGCCCGGCCACGCCCGGGTGCTGGACCTGGCGCAGGTCCTGGCCAATGCACGCAATCCGTTTCGCGATACCCGTGGCGTGCGGATTCGCGCCCAGGTCGATGACGCTACCGGCAGTCAGGCCCTGCTGCTGTTCGTGACGTTCGACAAAGGCAGCGATGGTTTCGAACCGGTGTCGGGCGCCGGGTTCCCTTTCCTTCTGGCCGAGGACGCGCAGCAGACGCATGCCTGCACGGTCATCCTGTCCCGGCACCTGCTGCATCGCACGGCCCTCGGCCAGGCGGTGCTCGGCGCCGTCGAGGACGGGGCGTTCAGCTATGCCGCCAACGATGGCAAGCCGGTGTCCCGCATGGTCGCGCAAGGCGGGCGGCTTTCCATCCCCGGAGGCGCTTACGTGGACAGCGCAGGGGGACTGGAATTCGAGTACCCGGCCTTCGCCATTCCCACCACGGCTGGCGCACAGGCGTTGCAGCTGGAGTTCCATGGCGAGCATGTCGAGCAGCGCTGGCAGCCCGAGCTGGCGCTGAGGTTGCGTTACCGCCCGATCGGGGAGGGCGCGTGGAGCGAACATACCGTCACCGTAAGGCCACACCTCGATTACCGTTTCGAGCTGACCGCCAGTGAAGACCCAGCGTTGCCTCCGCAGGGGCGATTGACTGTCTTGTCCGCCGAGACGGCGGCGGTAAGCGGATTGCCTGACAGCCTGGCCGGGCAGCTGGAGGACATCACCCGCGCCGCGTACTACATCGTCAGGCGCGGTTACCTCAACACGGTGTCCCGGCGCCTGACCGCGCGCCTGGCTGAGCAGATCCTGCCGCTGTTGCGCCTGCCCGACGGCCCGGCGTTGCGCCCCCACGCCTGGGCCCTGCACAACAGCCTCGCGATGCTGGGCGAATTCGAGCTGGTCCGACCGGCCTTGCGCATCGAGCCACAGACGCTGCAGATCGCGGCGCAAGGGCAGCACCGGTTCACGGTCGCATCGGGCCGCGACACGTTGCGCTGGCGCGTCGAGGCCCTCTCGGACCCTGCCGGCGGTCCGGGCAGCATCGATGCCGACGGCCTGTATACCGCGCCCTCCGCTGCCAGCCTGGGAGGCCGGGCGCTCAAGGTGAAGGTGCTGGCCGAGGATGTGCTCACCGGCCAAGCCAGTTCGGCACTGGTCGAGGTGGTGGCGCGCACGGTGGTCATGAGCCCGGTGCTCAAACTGATCTATCGGCAACAGGAAGGCGAGGCGTTCCTGACGGCCAGCGCGCTGTCCGATGCTCCGCTCCAGTGGAAGATCGCCTCCGATTTCGGCGGCACGCTCGAATCGACCGGGGACAGGAGCTGCACCTACACGAGCGGCGAGCCAAGGCAGGACCGCACCTATGTGGTCGACAAGATCCAGGCCACCGGGCCGGCCTCCGCCGAAGTCGGTGACGGGGTGATCCTGGTCGTGCACAAGCCCCCTACGTTGACGATCCATCAGGAAGGCGAGCCGTCTCCGGAAGGCACGCTCAAGCTCAAGGCGACGCAACCTGGTAACGGCACTGGATTGGCTGCGCAATGGTCCCTGGAGGGACCAGGCCGAATCGACGCGGACGGTTTGTACCAGGCCGACCCGCAAGCGCAGGCCGCGTTCGTGATCGTTTTCGCCAGTTACGAGCGCCTGGGCATCATCTACGAAGGGCACCTGGTCCTGCCACTGCCCCTGTCCAGCTTCCCGGCACTGCGCGGCGCAAGGATGGCCAGCGGCCGGTTGGCGAGCGCGATGATCACTTCCCCCACGCAGGAGAAACGGCCATGAGCGGCATGTACCTGGAACCTTTCGAGCCCGAGCTGACCCCGGCGTCGGGCCTGCGGATCAAGCCCGGTGATCGGGTGCAGTTCACCCTCGATCCGCAATTCTGTCCGGAAGGGGTACGTACGTGGAGCTTCGTTGGCACAGGCGAGAGACTCGAACATCCAGATGGAAAGGTAGAGTTCGTTAGCAGAGACACTGCTAGGGACGGGGACTTTGCAACCGTGATTTGCGAAGTCAAGCTGGACGGCGTCGTCGTCGGCCGTGCAAGCAGCACCCTGTTCTACGAAACGGTCAAAGACGAGTGGCAGACATTGGCCGAGTATTCTGTCAGGGCGAGCAATTTCCCGAACGCACAGGCCGGGCTCTATGCCAATGGCTACCAGCAACTGCAACTGATCGTCACGATGACGCTGGCGAACGCGGATCTCACGCCGGCCGAGATCGCTACCCTGCGTCTTTTCGAGTTCGGAACCAACCAGGAACTGCCGTTCATGGCAGGGCGAGGGCTCGGCGATGGGCCTGCGCGATGGGGCGTGGACAACGATCGCAACGAGTATGACCTTGCGGCCCCGAATTCCCGGCCTGCCAGTCAGGGAGAGACTGGGCACTCCTCGGTGACGCCGCAGGGGACTCAGACGAAAACCTTTTACCTGCGAAGCCTGGCGGGCGCCAATGAGGACATTGAGGTCTACCTTGGCCTGCGGGATCGACATGGCCTGTGGCACTACAGCACGGACAACACCGGACAGAATGACAAGAAAATCAGGGTCAGCCCTGTGATCTTCAGGCCCACCGGCACCTATGAACTGGATCTGCGGCAGGTCGCCAACGGCCAGCCCAGCGCGGCGCAGGACGATTACTACGAAATGTACCCCTGGACGATCGATTACTGGGTCGTCAAGGTGACGCCCGTGCCGGTCGAATTCAGGGCGTGCACGGTGAGGGACACAAGCAACCCTGCGGTGTTGCGCGACTCGATGGCGCGCTGGGAGTCCGATCACCAGAACGAGATCATGTTCAGTTGCACGGGGGTGATCTTTCGCGAGAACGCCTCGGCCAGCATTCGATTCGACACCGCGCTGACGAACTTCATGCAGCGCAACGGACAGACACTCTCCACATCCGTGGACGTGAGCCAGATCCATGTCGGTGAAGTTGCCTTTACCAATCATCGCTACATGGGGGTTCGATACGACGGCGCCCTGGAGGCAGCTCTGAACACCTCTCTCTCTGCCGAGCTCAGGGACAGCGAGGGGAACCTGCACATGTTGGTGATTACCTACCCGCCGCGCACGAGCAACGGGCACCGTGACCGTCACGCGGGTTTGACGGGATTGATCGTGAAGAATCCGCACACTGGCCATCCTTGAACTGGAGATTTCCCTATGTCTGCTTCGACAGC
>NZ_JAOEBG010000041.1 GCF_029836165.1 Pseudomonas sp. GD04091 | reverse complement strand
TCCAACCCCTGAACCCATGATGTCCCAGGAGGCTCCGATGCTGCGCTGTCCCATAGACCAGGCCGTGGACGAGGTCCTGCAGCGCCTGCCCGCCCATATCCACATGGGCCTGCCCCTGGGCCTGGGCAAGCCCAATGCCTTCGTCAACGCGCTGTATGCCCGAATCCGCGAGCTCCCTGAGCGGCGCCTGACGATCTATACCGCCCTGTCGCTCGGCCGCCCGTCACTGGGCGACGGCCTGCAGCGGCGCTTCCTCGAGCCCTTCGTCGAGCGCGTGTTCGCCGACTACGAGGAGCTCGCCTACCTCGCCGATCTGCGTGCCGACCAGTTGCCGCCGAACATCCGCGTCGAACAGTTCTTCATGCAACCCGGCAGCCTGCTGCACAGCGACGCGGCGCAGCAGGACTACGTCAGCAGCAACTACAGCCATGCCGCCCGCGACATCAACGCCAAGGGTCTGAACCTGGTCGCCCAGCTGGTGGCTGCCACGCCCGAGAGGCCGGACCACCTGAGCCTGGCCTGCAACCCTGACATCACCCTTGACCTGTTGCCGATGATCGCCCGGCGCCGGGCGGCGGGAGAAACCATCCTGGTGCTTGGCCAGGTGCACAGCGAACTGCCCTACATGCCCGGCGATTCGGAGCTGGGCCTGGAACACTTCGACCTGCTGATCGACCAGCCCGATCAGCGGCGGCTGTTCTCCACCCCGAACATGCCGGTCAACACCCAGGACCACTGCATCGGCCTGCACGCCAGCACCCTGGTGCGTGACGGCGGAACCCTGCAGATCGGCATCGGCGCGATGGGCGATGCGGTGGCGGCGGCGCTGCTGGCGCGCCAGGGTGACAATGAGGGCTACTGTGCGCTGCTCGACGAACTGGATGTCGGCCCATGGCAGGCACTGATCGCGCGGGAAGGGGGGCTGGATACCTTTGCCCAAGGGTTGTACGGCTGCAGCGAGATGTTCGTCAACGGCCTGCTGGCCCTGGCCGAAGCCGGGGTGGTGCGCCGCCCCGCGGACGAGCACGGCGTGCTGATCCATGGCGGCTTCTTCCTCGGCCCTCGGGCGTTCTACGAGCGCCTGCGCGAGATGCCACTGGCGCAGCGTGCTCGCTTTGCCATGAGTGCCATCAGCTTCATCAACGAACTCTACGGTCAGGAAGACCTCAAGCGCCGCCAGCGACGGGATGCGCGCTTCATCAACACGGTGTTCGGCATGACCTTGCTGGGCGCGGGTGTCGCCGACCAGCTGGAAGATGGTCGGGTGCTCAGCGGCGTGGGCGGGCAGTACAACTTCGTCGCCCAGGGGCATGCGCTGGAGGGTGGCCGCTCGATCCTGCTGCTACGCAGCTGGCGCGAGGCCGGTGGCGAGGTCACCTCCAACCTGTACTGGACCTACGGCCACTGCACCATCCCCAGACATCTGCGGGACATCGTGATCACCGAATACGGCATCGCCGATCTGCGCGGGCAGACCGACAGCGAAGTGATCGCACGGTTGCTGGCGATCAGCGATTCGCGCTTCCAGGGCGAGCTGATGGAACGGGCCAAGGCGGCGGGCAAGCTGGCCAAGGACTTCGAGCTGGATGCGCGGTTCAAGGACAACACGCCTGAGCGGCTCGAGCGGACTCGGGCACGGCATGCGCGGTTGTTCCCGGAGTATCCACTGGGGACTGATTTCACGGCAGAGGAGCGGGACCTGTTGCGGGCGCTGAACTGGTTGAAGAGCAAGTTCAAGCTGAGCGAGGTGCTGGAGCTGGGCAAGGCAGCGCTGGATGCGCCTGGGCCTGAGGGGTATGCGGCACAGTTGGTGCGAATGCAACTGGATGACCCGCAGGGTTTGAAGGAGGAGCTGTATCAGCGGTTGCTGCTGGCGGCGCTTCAGGCAACTCGATGATGCCGGGCACTCCTGGCCCCCTGTAGGAGCGGCCTTGTGTCGCGAAAGGGCCGCAAAGCGGCCCCGGCGATCTGTGCATGAACGCTGAAATCCTGGGGCCGCTACGCGCCCCTTTCGCGACACAAGGCCGCTCCTACAGGGTACGAGCAAGGCTTTACTCGATGAAGGTAACCACACCGCCTTCCAGCGACTTGACCCGGGCCAGCGACTCGACGCGGTAGCCCTGGCTGTCCAGCTCGGCACGGCCGCCCTGGAACGATTTCTCGATGACGATACCCAGGCCTGCCACGGTGGCGCCGGCCTGCTTGATGATCGAGATCAGCGCTTGCGACGCCTTGCCGTTGGCCAGGAAGTCGTCGATCACCAGCACGCGGTCGCTGCTGTTGAGGTGGCGTGGCGAAATGGCCACGGTGTTCTCGGTCTGCTTGGTGAAGGAGTACACCGTGGCAGTCAGCAGGTTCTCGGTCAGGGTCAGCGACTGGTGCTTGCGCGCGAAGATCACCGGCACGCCGAGCTTCAGGCCGGTCATCACCGCCGGGGCGATGCCCGATGCTTCGATGGTGACGATCTTGGTCACGCCGGCATCGGCGAACAGGCGGGCGAACTCGTCACCGATCAGCTGCATCAGGGCAGGGTCGATCTGGTGGTTGAGAAACGCATCGACTTTGAGTACCTGGTCGGAAAGCACGATGCCTTCTTCGCGAATCTTCTGCTGCAGTGCTTCCACTGTGTGTCTCCGATGTAACAAAGGTGGCCGCAAAGAGCGGCAAAGTTAAAGAGTAATGGTTGATCAGCGTTTGAGCATTGCCCGGATATCGGCCAGCGCGTTGTTGCCGCGCGCGGCTTTGACTTCCACGGGCGCATCGTCAAGGCCTTCCCAGGCCAGGTCGTCCGGCGGCAGTTCGTCGAGGAACCGGCTGGGCGTGCAGTCGATGATTTCGCCGTACTGCTTGCGCTTGGCGGCGAAGGTGAAGGCCAGGGTCTGGCGCGCGCGGGTGATGCCCACGTAGGCCAGGCGACGTTCCTCTTCGATGGTGTCGGCCTCGATGCTCGAGCGATGGGGGAGGATCTCCTCCTCCATGCCCATGATGAACACGTAGGGGAATTCCAGGCCCTTGGAGGCATGCAAGGTCATCATCTGCACGCCTTCGGCGTTCTCTTCCTCTTCCTGCTGGCGCTCGAGCATGTCGCGCAGGACCAGCTTGCCGATGGCGTCCTCGATGGTCATGTCGCCCTCTTCGTCCTTCTCGAGGGTGTTCTTCAGCGCTTCGACCAGGAACCAGACGTTGCTGATGCGGAATTCGGCAGCCTTGTCGCTGGCGGTCTGCTGGCGGATCCAGTTCTCGTAGTCGATATCGCGGATCATCTCGTGCAGCGCGGCGATCGGGTCTTCCAGGGCGACCTTGTGGCGCACCCCGTCGAGCCAGTGCTTGAAGCGCTGCAGGCGCTCGGTGTAGCGGGCGTCCAGGTGCTCGCCCAGGCCCATTTCCTCGCTGGCGGCGTACATCGAAATGCCGCGCTCGGTGGCGTAGTTGCCGAGTTTTTCCAGGGTAGTCGAGCCGATTTCGCGGCGCGGCACGTTGATGACCCGCAGGTAGGCGTTGTCGTCGTCCGGGTTCACCAGCAGGCGCAGGTAGGCCATGAGGTCCTTGACTTCCTGGCGACCGAAGAAGCTGTTGCCGCCGGACAGGCGATACGGCACCTGGTGGTGCTGCAGCTTCAGTTCGATCAGCTTGGCCTGGTAGTTGCCGCGATAGAGAATGGCGAAGTCGCTGTACGGGCGATTGGTGCGCAGGTGCAAGGTGAGGATTTCCATGGCCACGCGTTCGGCCTCGGCTTCCTCGTTCTTGCAGCGGATCACGCGGATTTCGTCGCCCACGCCCATCTCGCTCCACAGCTGCTTTTCGAAAGCATGCGGGTTGTTGGCGATCAGCACGTTGGCGCAGCGCAGGATGCGGCTGGTGGAGCGGTAGTTCTGCTCCAGCATCACCACTTTCAGGGAGGGGTAGTCCTCCTTGAGCAGCATCAGGTTCTCGGGGCGGGCTCCGCGCCAGGCGTAGATCGACTGGTCGTCGTCGCCCACCACGGTGAACTGGTTGCGCATGCCGATCAGCATCTTCACCAGCAGGTACTGGCTGGCGTTGGTGTCCTGGTATTCGTCCACCAGCAGGTAGCGCACGCGGTTCTGCCAGCGCTCGAGCACTTCAGGGTGGTCCTGGAACAGTTTGACCGGCTGCAGGATCAGGTCGTCGAAGTCCACCGCGTTGAACGCCTTGAGCGTGCGCTGGTAGTGGGTGTAGACGATGGCGGCGGTCTGCTCGCGGGGATTGCGTGCCTTTTCCAGGGCTTCGGGCGGCAGGATCAGGTCGTTCTTCCAGGCACCGATCATGTTCTTGATCTCGTCGATGCCGTCGTCGCCGGAGTATTCCTTCTGCATGATGTCCGACAGCAGCGCCTTGATGTCGGACTCGTCGAAGATCGAGAAGCCGGGCTTGTAGCCCAGGTGCTCGTGCTCCTTGCGGATGATGTTCAGCCCCAGGTTGTGGAAGGTGCACACGGTCAGGCCCCGGCCTTCCCCCGGTCGCAGCAGGGTGCCGACCCGCTCCTTCATCTCGCGCGCGGCCTTGTTGGTGAAGGTCATCGCCACGATGTACTGGGCACGGATGCCGCAGTTCTGGATGAGGTGGGCAATCTTGCGCGTGATCACGCTGGTCTTGCCGGAGCCTGCACCGGCGAGCACCAAAAGAGGGCCGCCGACGTAGTCTCGGGCTTCCTGTTGCCGGGGATTGAGTCGGGACATGCTAGAAACCGGGGGTAACCAGAAAATAGCCGCGCATTCTAGCAGGCATGGGGCAGTTAATGCGCGACCGTCTGACGTTGTGATGCAGGGCGCGAATCGGATTTGCCGCATCTGCTACTTTCGCGCAGGATGCACGTCAGATTGCGTCGGGATGGCGACCAGGGACGGGCAATGATTAAAAGTGAAAATCATTTCCAATTATTCGGGTAGGATTGCCCGCGCTCGCCGTTCCACCGCCCATGTCTAAGGAGCCCGCTTGTCCACGCCTGTCGAACCCCTGCGTTTGCTGCTGTTGGCCGATGAGCCGGAATGGGCCGTGCATCTGCGCGAGTGCCTGCAGCCGATGGGCGGTAGCGCCGTGCTGCTGACCGCGCCGAATTGGGCGGCGGTGGACAGCCTGTTCGCCAATGACCGCCAGGCGGTGGTGCTGGCCACGCCCGACCTGCAGCCGGCGCCCGGGCGTTGCGAGCTGCCGACCATCCTGTTGCTGGAGCAGGAACCGGTAAGTCCGCCGGTTGGGGTCAGCGACTGGCTGGTGCTGGCGCAACTGACCCCCGACACCCTGCGCCGCTCGCTGCGCCATGTGCGTGAGCGCGGTGTGCTGGTGGCCACGCTGCAGCGTCTGGCCGAGCAGGATCCGCTGACCGGCATTGCCAATCGCCAGGGCTTCCAGGCCCTGCTGACCGCGCGCCTGGCCGAGAACGAAGGGCGTGGCCTGGCGCTCGGCCATCTCGATCTGGACAACTTCCGCCACGTCAACGACGCCCTCGGCCACCAGGGCGGCGACCGCTTGATCCTGCAGGTCGTGGCCCGCCTGAAGCACCAGCTGGAGGCGGGCGATCAACTGGCGCGCCTGGGCAGCGACGAGTTTGCCCTGTTGATCGACACCCGGCGTGATCCCGGCCGCGCCGAATGGATGGCCGAGCGCATCACCGAGGCGCTGACCGAGCCCTACTGGATCGACGGCGAGAGCCTGCTGCTCGGCTGCAGCCTGGGGATCGCCCATGCCCGCGCCCAGGCCGGTGCCGATCCGTTGATGTGGCACGCGCATATCGCCATGCGCCAGGCCAAAGGCAGCCAGGGCTGTACCTTCCACGTGTTCAACGAGCGCATCAACCGCAACGCCCGCAGCCTGGCCGACCTGGAGAGCGAGCTGCGCCGTGCCCTGCGCCGCGACGAGCTGGAGCTGCACTACCAGCCGCGGCTGAACCTGGCCGATGGCCGCATCGTCGGGCTGGAGGCGCTGGTGCGCTGGAACCACCCCGAGCGCGGCCTGCTCGCGCCAAGCGAGTTCGTGCCGCTGGCCGAGCAGAGCGGGCTGATCGTGCCGCTGGGCTACTGGGTGATCTCACGGGCGCTGAGCGACATGCAGGCCCTGCGCGAGCGCGGCCTGGCGCCGCTGCACATGGCGGTGAACCTGAGCTTCCGCCAGTTCCAGGACAGCCAGTTGCTGGCCACCCTGAGCCGGCTGATCGTCGAGCACGGCGTCGACGCCCGCTGGCTGGAATTTGAGCTGACCGAGACCGCCGTGATGCGGCGCAACGAGCTGGTGCGCCAGACCATGGACGCCCTTGGGCGCCTTGGGGTGCGTTTTTCGCTGGATGACTTCGGGACCGGCTTCTCGTCGTTCGTGCACCTGAACAGCCTGCCGATCACCCTGCTCAAGGTCGATCGCAGCTTCGTCGGCGGCATGGAGCAGCGGGAGGAGAATGCCAAGCTGGTACACGCCATGATCAATCTGGCGCACAACCTCAACCTGGAGGTGGTGGCCGAAGGGGTGGAGAGTGAGGCGCAGCTGGCGTTGCTGCGGGCGTTTGGCTGCGACCAGGTGCAAGGATTCCTGGTGAGCCGGCCGTTGCCGGTGGGGGAGTTGATCGAGTACCTGTTGCAGGTGCCGACCCCGAGCCTGGCGCAGACCTTGTAGATTGCGGGCCGCTCCTACAGGGGGTCGCGATCTTCTGTAGGAGCGGCCTTGCGTCGCGAAAGGGGCGCAAAGCGCCCCCGGCGATTTCAAACCGTGAAGATGATCAACCAGCCAGCATGCGCCCGGTCTCTTCCAGGTTCTCATGCCAGCTCAAGGCTTCCCGCAGGATATGCGGGGTATGCCCGCCACGCTGGCAGGCGCGCTCGAAGTAATCGTTCAGCGCGGCGCGGTAGTCCGGGTGCACGCAGTTGTCGATGATCACCCGGGCACGCTCGCGCGGTGCCAGACCACGCAGGTCTGCCAGGCCCACCTCGGTCACCAGGATGTCCACGTCGTGCTCGGTGTGGTCGACGTGACTGACCATCGGCACCACGCTGGAAATCGCGCCGCCCTTGGCAATCGACTTGGTGACGAAGATCGCCAGGTGCGCGTTGCGGGCGAAGTCACCCGAGCCACCAATGCCATTCATCATCTTGGTGCCGCAGACGTGGGTGGAGTTGACGTTGCCGTAGATGTCGAACTCCAGCGCCGTATTGATGCCGATGATCCCCAGGCGACGCACTACTTCAGGGTGGTTGGAGATTTCCTGCGGACGCAGCACCAGCTTGTCCTTGTAGCGCTCCAGGTTGCCGAACACATCGGCGTTGCGACGGCTCGACAGGGTGATCGAGCTGCCCGAGGCGAAGCTCAGCTTGCCGGCGTCGATCAGGTCGAAGGTCGAGTCCTGCAGCACTTCGGAGTACATGGTCAGGTTCTCGAACGGCGACTCGATCAGGCCGCACATCACCGCGTTGGCGATGCTGCCGATGCCGGCCTGCAGTGGGCCGAGCTGATTGGTCATGCGGCCGGCCTGCACCTCGCCCTTGAGGAAGGCGATCAGGTGGTCGGCGATGCCCTGGGTCTCGTGGTCAGGCGGCAGCACGGTCGACGGCGAGTCCGGCTGGTCGCTGATGACGATGCCGACGATCTTGGCCGGGTCGATCGGGATGGCGGTGCTGCCGATGCGGTCGTCGACCTTCACCAGCGGAATCGGCGTGCGGGTTGGGCGGTAGGTCGGGATATAGATGTCGTGCAGGCCTTCGAGGTTGGCGTTGTGCGACAGGTTGATCTCGACGATGACCTGCTTGGCGAAGATCGCGAAGCTGGCCGAGTTGCCCACCGAGGTGGTCGGCACGATGTGGCCCTGTTCGGTGATCGCCACCGCTTCGATGACCGCGATGTCGGGCAGGGTCAGTTGCTTGTTGCGCAGTTGTTCGACGGTTTCCGACAGGTGCTGGTCGATGAACATCACCTGGCCGTCGTTGATGGCCTTGCGCAGGGTGCTGTCGACCTGGAACGGCATGCGGCGAGCCAGCACGCCGGCTTCGGTCAGTTGCTTGTCCAGGTCGTTGCCCAGGCTGGCGCCGGTCATCAGGCTGATCTTCAGCGGCGACTGTTTTGCACGCTCGGCCAGTGCGTGGGGCACGGCCTTGGCTTCGCCGGCGCGGGTGAAACCGCTCATGCCGACGGTCATGCCGTCCTGGATCAGGCCAGCGGCGTCAGCCGCACTCATTACCTTGCTGTGCAGGGAGGACAAGCGGATACGATCACGGTACATGGATTGTTATCTCGGGCTACTGAGGCTACTGGAAGCGCAGTCTAGAGATTTCGCCCGGTGCCGTCCCACGACCATGGTCGAATGCGAAGCCCGGAAATAGAGCCGTTGATCTGGATCATGCAAATGCCACAAACCCCGGGAATTGCCTCCCGGGGTTTGTCGATGTGAGGGCGACCGTCTTGTGTCAGGGCCGCGCTGCTCCCACAAATGCGGCGCAAGTCTTGAACCTGCCGCGGTCGATGTGGGAGCCGGCTTGCCGGCGAAAGGGCTGCACGGCAGCCCCAGGGTCTATTCCACCGCCTTGACCATGTCCTCGATCACCTTCTTCGCGTCACCGAACACCATCATGGTCTTGTCCAGATAGAACAACTCGTTGTCCAGGCCCGCATAACCGCTGGCCATGGAGCGCTTGTTGACGATGATGGTCTTGGCCTTGAAGGCCTCGAGGATCGGCATGCCGGCGATCGGCGACTTCGGATCGTTCTTCGCCGCCGGGTTGACCACGTCGTTGGCGCCCAGCACCAGCACCACGTCGGCCTGGCCGAACTCGGCGTTGATGTCCTCCATCTCGAACACCTGGTCGTACGGCACCTCGGCCTCGGCCAGCAGCACGTTCATGTGCCCGGGCATGCGGCCCGCCACCGGGTGGATCGCGTACTTCACGGTCACGCCGTTGTGGGTCAGCTTCTCGGTCAGTTCCTTGAGCGCATGCTGGGCGCGGGCCACCGCCAGGCCGTAGCCCGGGACGATGATCACGCTGTCGGCGTTGCTCAGCAGGAAGGTGGCGTCGTCGGCCGAACCGGACTTGACCGGGCGCTGCTCCTTCGAACCCTGCGCCGCGCCTGCATCGGTATCGCCGCCGAAGCCGCCGAGGATGACGTTGAAGAACGAGCGGTTCATCGCCTTGCACATGATGTACGAGAGGATCGCACCGCTGGAGCCGACCAGGGAGCCGGCGATGATCAGCATCGAGTTGTTCAGCGAGAAGCCGATACCGGCCGCCGCCCAGCCCGAGTAGCTGTTGAGCATCGACACCACCACCGGCATGTCGGCGCCGCCGATCGGGATGATGATCAGCACGCCCATGACGAAGGCCAGGGCCAGCATCAGGGTGAACGCGCTGTAATGGCCGGTGAAGGTGAACAGCAGCCCCAGGGCGATGGTAGCCAGGCCCAGGATCAGGTTCAGCTTGTGCTGGCCGGCGAACTGTACCGGTGCGCCCTGGAACAGGCGGAACTTGTACTTGCCCGACAGCTTGCCGAAGGCGATCACCGAACCCGAGAAGGTAATGGCACCGATAGCCGCGCCGAGGAACAGCTCCAGGCGGTTGCCGGTGGGGATCGGGTCGCTGATGCTGGCGACGATGCCCAGCGACTGCGGCTCGAGCACGGCGGCGATGGCGATGAATACCGCGGCCAGGCCGATCATGCTGTGCATGAAGGCGACCAGCTCGGGCATCTTGGTCATCTCGACGCGCTTGGCCATGATCGACCCCGCGGTGCCGCCGACCAGCAGGCCGACGATCACGTAGCCGATGCCGGCGGTCGCCAGCTCGGCGCCCAGCTTATAGATGAGGCCGACCGTGGTGAGGATGGCGATGCCCATGCCGATCATGCCGAACAGGTTGCCGCGGCGCGAGGTGGTCGGGTGCGAGAGGCCCTTGAGCGCCTGGATGAAGCAGACCGAGGCGACCAGGTACAGAAGCGTTACCAGATTCATGCTCATGCTTACTTCTGCGCCTCGTTCTTGGTTTTCTTCTTGAACATTTCCAGCATGCGGCGGGTGACCAGGAAGCCACCGAACACGTTGACCGCGGCCAGCGCCACGGCCAGGGTGCCCATGACCTTGCCGGCCGGTGTGACGGTCAGCGCGGCCGCCAGCATGGCGCCGACGATGACGATCGCCGAGATGGCGTTGGTGACCGCCATCAGCGGCGTGTGCAGGGCCGGAGTGACGTTCCATACCACGTGGTAGCCCACGTAGATGGCCAGCACGAAGATGATCAGGTTGTAGATGCCGTGGGAAATCAACAGGTCTTCCATTGTCGTGCTCCTCAGCCGTTCTTGCGCACGATCTGGCCGTCGCGGCACATCAGGCACGCGGCGACGATGTCGTCTTCGAGGTTGATGACCAGTGCGCCGTCCTTGTCGAACAGCAGCTTCATGAAGTCCAGCAGGTTGCGGGCGTACAGCGCCGAGGCATCGGCGCCGACCTGGGCCGGCAGGTTGGTCGGGCCGACGATGGTCACGCCGTTCTCCATCACCACCTGGTCGGCCACGGTCAGCGGGCAGTTGCCGCCCTGGGCCGCGGCGAGGTCGATCACCACCGAGCCAGGCTTCATCTGCGCCACGGTCTCGGCGCTGAGCAGAGTTGGTGCCTTGCGTCCGGGGATCAGGGCGGTGGTGATGACGATGTCGGCCTGCTTGGCGCGCTCGTGTACCGCCTGGGCCTGGCGTTGCATCCAGCTGGCCGGCATCGGGCGGGCGTAACCGCCAACACCCTCGGCGCACTCGCGTTCTTCATCGGTCTCGTAGGGCACGTCGAGGAACTTGGCGCCGAGCGATTCGATCTGCTCCTTCACCGCCGGGCGCACGTCGGACGCTTCGATCACCGCGCCTAGGCGCTTGGCCGTGGCGATGGCCTGCAGGCCGGCGACGCCGGCGCCGAGGATCAGCACACGGGCGGCTTTCACCGTGCCGGCCGCGGTCATCAGCATGGGCATGAAGCGCGGGTAGTGGTGGGCGGCCAGCAACACGGCCTTGTAGCCGGCGATGTTGGCCTGGGACGACAGCACGTCCAGGCTCTGGGCCCGAGAGGTACGTGGCGCGGCTTCCAGGGCGAAGGCGGTGATGCCGCGTTCGGCCATCTTGCCGATCAGTTCGCTGTTGAACGGGTTGAGCATGCCCACCAGCAGGCTGCCGCCGTTGATCAGCGCCAGTTCCTGGTCATTGGGCGCGACCACCTTGAGCACCAGCTGCGCGCCGAAGGCGTCGGCGGCTTCGCCCAGGGTGGCGCCCACGGCTTCATAGGCACTGTCCGGAATGGCGGCCCTGAGCCCTGCCCCCCGTTGCACGGTGACCTGATGGCCCTGGCCAACCAGTTTCTTGATGGTTTCCGGGGTCGCGGCGACCCTTGTCTCACCCGTCTGCGTCTCGAGAGGAACACCAATGTGCACGACTTTGTCTCCTGCGGTGACCTTTTGTCTTTGTAGAAACCAGCGCACTTCGGGTGGTGCGTCTGGGCGGTCGTAGAGCACGACCCCGCCGGATCCGGGGCGGGGAGGCATTTTGCAGACGAACCATGGGGCCTTCAACCGGTTCTGAAGCGAAACGAACTTAAAACTACAAGTCACCCTGTGACCGTATGTCGCAACAATCCGGTTACAGCCCGTCAAGTACGCGCTATCCGCAGCTTAGGGGAAAAAATGAAAAATTTTCGGCTGTTTTCGCTAGCGGCGCTGTGAATGTCGCAAAATAAGCCGCAAACCCGCGCAGTCACTAGGGTTGATACGGATTTTCGAGCGTACGGAACAGATTACGGATTTGCGACAAATCCATATATCTGTAGGTGTTCAAAATAATTGACTACGGGGTCAGCTTAATCCGTTGTCAGTTTATCTTGTGGCGGTGTACTGCTGGGCCTGGGCCACCAGCCAATCGCGAAACGCCCGGAGCGACGCGGACTCCACCTTTCGCTCGGGAATCATCAGATGGTAGGCCTTGTCGCTGGACAGGGCATGCCTGTTAGCGACCACCAGTCGGCCTTCCTGCAGCTCGCGCTGGATCAGGAAGGGTGGGATCAGCGCGATCCCCATATCGTGCATGGCGGCCTGGGCCAGCATCGAAAACAGTTCATATCGCGGGCCGGCCATGTCGTGCTCGACGCTCATGCCCAGGCTGTCGAACCATTGTCGCCAGGCATAGGGGCGCGTGGTCTGTTGCAGTAGCGGCAGTTCGGCAATGCGCGCGCCCTCGAGGGCGCCTTGTCCCTCCAGCAGGGCAGGGCTGCACACCGGCAGCGGATTTTCGCCCATCAGCCGATGGGACTGGGTGCCGGACCAGTCGGCGTCACCGAAGTAGATGGCGGCGTCGAAAGGCGTGTCGGCGAAGAGGAAGGGGCGGGTGCGGTTGGTCAGGTTGACCGTGACGTCCGGATGGCGTTGCTGGAAGTCCTTCAGGCGCGGCAGCAGCCATTGCGTGCCGAAGGTCGGCACCACCGCCAGCTCGATCACATTGGCGCCCTGCTGGCGCATCACCGACAGGGTATCGCGCTCCACTGCATCCAGTTGGGTGGCTACCTGGCGGCTATAGGAGAGTCCGGCTTCGGTCAGCTTCACGCCCCGGCGCGAGCGGCGGAACAGTTCCACATTGAGGAAGGCCTCCAGGCTGCCGATTTGCCGACAGACGGCGCCCTGGGTCAGCGCCAGTTCCTGGGCGGCCTTGGTGAAGCTCTCGTGGCGTGCGGCCGCCTCGAAGCAGACCAGTGCGGTGGTGCTGGGGATCTTGCGGCGCATGTACGTCAACCTCACATGTCAGCCTTTGAACAAGGCTTTTAGACGATTACGGAGTGAGAAAATATCACTAAACCGTGCGCAATCCTCGTTTGTCCCGCGCGCCGATCAGGCCTAGGATCAATCCAGCACAACAATTCGTTCCCATCTTTCGAGGAATCCACACATGGCTGGCAAGGCAAGCTTCAACTGGATCGACCCGCTGCTGCTGGATCAGCAGCTCACTGAAGAAGAGCGCATGGTCCGCGACAGCGCTTATCAGTTCGCCCAGGACAAGCTGGCACCCCGTGTGCTGGAGGCTTTCCGTCATGAGCAGACGGACCCGGCGATCTTCCGCGAGATGGGCGAGGTCGGCTTGCTTGGCGCGACCATTCCCGAGCAATACGGTGGCAGTGGCCTGAACTACGTGTGCTACGGCCTGATCGCCCGCGAGGTGGAACGCATCGACTCCGGCTATCGCTCGATGATGAGCGTGCAGTCGTCGCTGGTGATGGTGCCGATCAACGAGTTCGGTACCGAAGCACAGAAACAGAAGTACCTGCCGAAGCTGGCCAGTGGCGAGTGGATCGGCTGCTTTGGCCTGACCGAACCCAACCATGGCTCCGATCCGGGCTCGATGATCACCCGCGCCCGCAAGGTCGACGGTGGCTATCGCCTCACCGGCAGCAAGATGTGGATCACCAACAGCCCGATCGCCGACGTGTTCGTGGTCTGGGCCAAGGACGATGCCGGCGATATCCGTGGTTTCGTGCTGGAAAAAGGTTGGGACGGTCTCAGCGCTCCGGCCATCCACGGCAAGGTCGGCCTGCGCGCCTCGATCACTGGCGAGATCGTCATGGACAACGTGTTCGTACCGGAAGAGAACATCTTCCCCGACGTGCGTGGTCTCAAGGGTCCGTTCACCTGCCTGAACTCGGCGCGCTATGGCATCTCCTGGGGGGCGTTGGGTGCCGCCGAGGCCTGCTGGCACACAGCGCGCCAGTACACGCTGGACCGCCAGCAGTTCGGGCGCCCGCTGGCTGCCAACCAGCTGATCCAGAAGAAGCTGGCCGACATGCAGACCGAGATCACCCTGGCCCTGCAAGGCTGCCTGCGCCTGGGGCGGATGAAGGACGAGGGCACGGCGGCGGTCGAGATTACCTCGATCATGAAGCGCAACTCCTGCGGCAAGGCCCTGGACATCGCCCGCCTGGCCCGCGACATGCTGGGCGGCAATGGCATCTCCGACGAGTTCGGCGTGGCCCGCCACCTGGTCAACCTCGAGGTGGTCAACACCTACGAAGGGACCCATGACGTGCATGCGCTGATCCTCGGGCGTGCGCAGACTGGCATCCAGGCGTTCTACTAATAGAGGAGCCAGGCCATGGGTGCGCTTTCCCATCTGCGGGTGCTGGATCTTTCCCGGGTACTGGCCGGCCCTTGGTCCGGCCAGATCCTGGCCGACCTTGGCGCCGATGTGATCAAGGTCGAGCGTCCGGGAGCGGGTGACGACACCCGTTCCTGGGGGCCGCCTTTCCTGCGCGATGCCCGGGGCGAGAACACCAGCGAGGCCGCCTACTACCTGTCGGCCAACCGCAACAAGCGCTCGGTGACCATCGACTTCACCCAGCCGGAGGGCCAACGCCTGGTGCGTGAGCTGGCGGCGAAGTCGGATATCGTCATCGAGAACTTCAAAGTCGGCGGGTTGGCAGCCTATGGGCTGGACTATCAAAGCCTGAAGGCCGTCAATCCGAAGCTGATCTATTGTTCGATCACCGGTTTCGGTCAGACCGGGCCCTATGCCAAGCGTGCCGGTTACGACTTCATGATCCAGGGGTTGGGCGGGCTGATGAGCCTGACCGGGCGCCCGGAAGGTGAGGAGGGGGCCGGGCCGATGAAGGTGGGCGTGGCACTGACCGACATCCTTACCGGGCTGTATTCCACCGTGGCGATCCTGGCGGCCCTGGCGCACCGCGACCAGGCTGGGGTCGGGCAGCACATCGACATGGCGCTGCTGGATGTGCAAGTGGCCTGCCTGGCCAACCAGGCGATGAACTACCTCACCACGGGTACCCCGCCTCGTCGGCTGGGCAATGCACATCCGAACATTGTGCCGTACCAGGATTTCCCGACGGCGGATGGCAATTTCATTCTTACCGTGGGCAATGACGGGCAGTTCCGCAAGTTCGCGGAAGTGGCCGGGCAGGCGCAGTGGGCGGATGACCCGCGCTTCGCCACCAACAAGCAACGGGTGGCCAACCGCGCCGAGCTGATTCCATTGATTCGCCAAGCCACGGTGTTCAAGACCACGGCCGAGTGGGTGAGCGAGCTGGAGAAGGCAGGTGTGCCGTGCGGGCCGATCAACGACCTGGCGCAGATGTTCCAGGATCCGCAGGTGTTGGCGCGTGGGCTGGCGGTGAATATTCCCCATCCGTTGGCGGGCAGCGTGCCGCAGGTGGCCAGCCCGATTCGGTTGTCGGAGACGCCGGTGGAGTATCGGCAGGCGCCGCCGTTGTTGGGGGAGCATACCGAGGCGGTGCTGGGAGATGTGCTGGGGCTGGATGGGGAGACCGTGATGCGGCTTCGGGCTGCAGGGGTGCTGTGACGCGTTATCTATATAGAAGGAAGCGGGGAGGCCGGTAGGCCTCCTCGTTTTGTTTTTGGAGCTGTTGCTTCTATATAGGTGTGTGCCGGGAAGGGGGTATCTTGTAGGCGCTGCAGGGGTTGTGGCGAACACCTGGCAGCTTTGATGCGGCCCTTTCGCTAAATATTTCATTTTT
>NZ_JAOEBG010000040.1 GCF_029836165.1 Pseudomonas sp. GD04091 | reverse complement strand
CCAGACCCAGGTCGAATACAAGGCCGCCGCCCAAGGCGATGACGTGTTCAAGGACGGCAGCTCGCTGACCGTCGGCATCACCGACGCCACCGTGACGGGCAAGACCTTCGAGAATCTGGAACTCGGCGGCAACGCCACCGTGCAGATCACCGACACCATCAGTGAAGTCGTCGCGACCCTGTCGGCCGACAAGACCACCGTCACCGAAGGTGGCCAGGTCACCTACACCGTCACCCTGACCAACGCCCAGGGCCTGTCGGTCACCGGCCACAACGGCCTGACCTTCACCCTGTCCGATGGCACCAAGGTCACCATCCCGGCCGGCAGCGCCAGCGGCACCGTGACCATCACCGCCAAGGACGATGTGTTCGTCGGCGGCCAGCCTTCGATCGTCAACAAGATCGAAAGCGTCACCGGCGCGGACAACTTCGAGAAGCTGACCCTCGGCAAGGACACCCTCACCACCACCGTGACCGACGAGCCGGGCAGCGGCACTGGCACGGGTACCGGCAACCAGGGCGACAAGGTCTCCGTGACCATCGTCGGCAACGGCGGTGTCACCGAGGATCAGCAGCCAGCCTTCACCGTCAAGGTCAGCCAGAAGCTCGACCACGACCTGACCGTCACCCTGTCCAACGGCGCCAAGGTGGTGATCCCGGCCGGCCAGACCCAGGTCGAGTACAAGGCCGCCGCCCAAGGCGATGACGTGTTCAAGGACGGCAGCTCGCTGACCGTCGGCATCACCGACGCGACCGTCACGGGCAAGACCTTCGAGAACCTGGAGCTCGGTGGCAACGCCACCGTGCAGATCACCGACACCATCAGTGAAGTCGTCGCGACCCTGACCGCCAACAAGACCACCGTCAGCGAAGGCGGCCAGTTCACCTACACCGTGACCCTGACCAACGCCCAGGGCCTGTCGGTCACCGGCCACAACGGCCTGACCTTCACCCTGTCCGACGGCACCAAGGTCACCATCCCCGCGGGCAGCGCCAGCGGCACCGTGACCATCACCGCCAAGGACGACGTGTACGTCGGTGGCCAGCCGAGCATCGTCAACAAGATCGAATCGGTCAGCGGTGGCGACAACTTCGAGAAGCTGACCCTCGGCAAGGACACCCTCACCACCACCGTGACCGACGAGCCGAGCGGCCAGGGCGACCTGACCACCGTCGGCATCAGCGGCGACACCTCGGTGACCGAAGGCGACACCGCCCACTACACCCTGACCTTGAGCAACCCGTCGAAGTCTGAGGTGACCATCACCCTGACCTACAGCGGCACCGCCACCGACGGCCAGGACTTCACCGGCGTGGTCACCGTGAAGATCCCGGCGGGCAGCACGGGTACCAACTTCGACATCAAGACCATCGACGACAAGCTGGTCGAAGGCTCCGAGAACTTCACGGTCAAGATCAGCGGCGCCACCGGCGGCGGCTTCGAGAACCTGCAGGTCGACTCGGGCAAATCGAGTGTCACCACCACCATCATCGACAACGACCACGCGCCAGTGTCGACCGGTGGCGCGGTGACCGGCAGCGAAGACACCGACTACGTGTTCAAGTGGGGCGACTTCAACGTCACCGACGCCGATGGCAATACCGGCCTGTCGGTGACCATCAGCAAGCTGCCGGATCTGGGCAGCCTGAAGTTCTTCAACGGCACCTCGTGGGTCGATGTCTCGCTGAACCAGAACATCAGCCAGGCCGATATCGCCGCCGGCAAGCTCAAGTTCGTACCGCTGGCCAACCAGTCGGGCGTCGACGGCTACGGCGGCACCGGCGTGGGCAACAAGCAGGCCGACTACGCGCAGATCAAGTACAAACCCAATGACGGCACCAACGCGGGCGGCGAAGTGACCATGAAGGTCGATATCACGCCTGTGGCCGACAAGCCTGACCTGAACATCGGCAACAACAACGTCAACTCGATCGGCCTGCTCAAGGAAACCTGGAGCAGCCTCACTGGCCTGGGCAGCAATGGCAACGGCATCACCGGCGACACGCTGAAGAACGTCTTCGCCAACTCCGGCAACGCCAGCAAGAGCGAGACCGTCACCGGTGTCGACACGGTCGCCACCGTGACCCCGGGCAGCGGCTCGAAGACCTCCGGCCTGATCTACCTGGAAGCCGGCAAGACCTACTCGTTCAGCGGCACGGCCGATGACAGCCTGCAGATCGTCGTGGGCGGCAAGAACGTCGCCAGCGGCACCTGGGGCAATGCCAGCGGCGCCATCTCCGGCAGCTTCACCCCGACCACCAGCGGCTACTACACCCTGGAGATCTACAACGCCAACCAGTCCGGCCCCGGCAGCCTGGACGTCAACATCAAGGTGGGCAACGGCGCGGTCACCGACCTCAACACCTCGAACATTCCGCTGTACCCGAGCGTCAAGGATCTGGCCAACGCCGGCGTGACCGTCGGCGACCTGCACGGCAGCAACAACCAGGGTTACTACGACGGCTACAAGCTCAACGAAGGCAGCGAGAACGGCGCGCCGGTCAAGCTGGTGGGCATCAGCACCAACCTGACCGACACCGACGGTTCGGAAAGCCTGAGCGTCAAGCTCAGCGGTATCCCGGCAGGTTCGGTGATCGCCGACAACGCCGGCCACACCTTCACCGTCGGCAAGGACGCGGTGGACGTGACCGGCTGGAACCTCGGCAGCCTGACCATCAAGCCGCCGGCCTACTACCACGGCCAGTTCGACGTGAAGGTCAGCTCGACCTCCACCGAAAGCGTCGGCGGCAGCACCGCGACCAGCGAAGGCACCATCAAGGTCACGGTCTACCCGCAGACCTACAACACCAGCAACCTGTCCTCGGACAGCGACAACATCACCGGCACCGACGGCAACGATGTAGTGGTCTCCGACGTCAGCGGCCTGCACGTCGTACCTGGCCAGGACTACAACCTGGCCTTCATCGTCGACACCTCGGGCAGCATGGGTTCCTCCGGCGTGGACGCGGCGAAGAAGTCCATGGAGTCGGTGTTCAAGACCCTGGCCGCCAGCGTCAAGGGCGATCAGTCGGGCACCGTGAACATCCTGCTGGTGGACTTCGCCACCCAGGTCAAGAGCAGCGTCGCGGTCACGCTGAACGATGCTGGCCTGCAGCAGTTGCTCAATGCATTGAGCACGCTCAAAGCCGACGGCGGCACCAACTACGAGGACGCCTTCAAGACCACGGCGAACTGGTTCCAGTCGCTCAAGAACGCTGGCAACACCGGCAGCAACCAGACATTCTTCATTACCGATGGCAAGCCGACCTACTATCAGTCCGGCGAGCAGGGCAACCCAAATCTGGGCACCAGCGGGTCCAGCTTCGACAGTTACCTCGCTTCCATCAACTACAAGCCGGGGATGACGGTCAGCAAGTACCTGGACAACTCCAACTACATCACCATCGACAGCAACGGCACGCTGACCGTACAGACCAACAACTGGGGGAGCTGGCGCACCACGCTGTCCGGCGACATTCGCGCCGACGGTGTTGGCGGCTATGAACTGTCGTCGCGCGGTGGCCTCGGTTACGACACTAACAGTGCCACTCAAAACAACTCGCTGGACAGTTTCAAGTTGCTCTCGGGCCTGTCCACCGTCGAGGCCATCGGCCTCAACAGCGGCGTGAACACCAACGACCTGAAACCGTTCGACACCGACGGCAAACCCCAGACCAACATCGACCCAAGCAATTTGGCCGAGGCTATCCTCGGCCACACCGAAGTCACCCAGCCGGGCAACGACACGGTCAATGGCGGCGACGGCAACGACATCATCTTCGGCGACCTGATGACCTTCGACGGCATCGCCGGCACCGGTGTCGAGGCGATCCGCGGCTTCGTCGCCAACAAGCTGGGCGTGGAAGCGGGCGACGTGGATGCGCGGGCGATGCACAAGTACATCACCGAGAACTACTCCGAGTTCGACATCTCGCGCAGCAACGATGGCAACGACACCCTGCTGGGCGGCAATGGCAACGACATCATCTTCGGCCAGGGTGGCAACGACTACATCGACGGCGGCAAGGGCAACGACATCCTGCTCGGTGGCACCGGCAACGACACGCTGCTCGGCGGTGAAGGCAACGACATCCTGTTCGGCGGTGCCGGCAATGACATCCTCATCGGCGGCAAAGGGGATGACATCATGACCGGCGGCACCGGTGCCGACACCTTCGTGTGGAAGGCCGGCGACCTGGGCAACGACGTGATCAAGGACTTCAACGTCAAGGAAGGCGACCGCCTCGACCTGAGCGACCTGCTCCAGGGCGAGAAGGCCAGCACCATCGACAACTTCCTGAAGATCACCACGGTCAATGGCGAGTCGACCCTGCAGGTCAGCACCGAAGGCAAGCTCAACGCCGCCGGCGGCCTGGCCAATGCCGACGTGAGCATCAAGCTCGAAGGTGTCAACTGGTCCAACACCACGATCAACTCGTTGATCAGCGGCGCCGACCCGACCATCAAGATCGACAACTCCAACAGCTGATCCTCACCGAGATGGCGGCCGGAAACGGCCGTCGCATCGGGGGGCAGGCTTTTCCAGCCAGCACTTCACGCGCATACTCGTGCACCGGGCCTACAGGCCCGGTGAACTTTGCCTATGCTGCTGACTACCAACAAGGAATCATCGTGACGAGGGATGCCGCCATGTTCTACGTGCAACGTGACGCCACCGGCCAGTTGCTGCGGGTAGAGGCCGCCGAGTTTGCCGAATCCACGGGCACCCTGCCGGCCGACGATGCCGAGATCCGGGACTGGTTCGCCGACGACCTCGTGGAGAACAGCCTCAGGCAGCTCAAACAGAGCGACCTGGACATGATCCGGGTACTTGAGGACCTGATCGAGGTGCTGACCGCCAAGGGCGTGTTCAGCATCACCGACCTGCCGCCCGGCGCTCAGGCCAAGCTGCTCAACCGCTCCACCGCGCGCAAGGCGCTGGGCAGCCTGAACAACCTGATCGAGGACGACGAGGATGGCGGGTTGATCTGATCACTGCCCATTAGTTTCAAACGGGCAACAGCATCACGCATATCCTGTGGGGGCGGCTTCACCCGCTCCCACAGGGCTGCTCACCGCCAGGGCGCCGGCTCACCCACCAGTTGCCCCTGGATCCCCTGCACCCCCATCTCCCGCAACACCTTCAGCTCACCTTCGGTCTCCACCCGCTCGGCGATCAGCGGCAGGTCGATGCTGTGCGCCGCGCGCTGGATCGCTTCGATGAACAGGCGCTTGTGTCGCTCGTGATCGATGTTGCGGATATAGCCGCCGTCGATCTTCAGGTAGGCCAGCCCCAGGTGGGCCAGGTTGCCGATCATGCTGAAACGCCCACCGAAGCGCTGCAGCGCCAGGCCATAGCCCAGCCCGCGCAGGCGCCGGGTCAGCTGCTCCAGCACGGACTGCTCGGGCAGCTGCTCCTCGCCGATCTCGAACGTCAGCCGCGGCCCCAGTGCGCTGTTCTGCCCCAACAGCTCGTACACCCGCTGCAGCGCCTTGGGATCGGCCAGGGTTGCCGCCGACAGGTTGAGGGCCAGCGACTCGCCATGCCCATGCAAGTGCTTCAGCACCTTTTCCAACACCAGCAGGTCCAACCGCGCCATCCAGCCGAAACGCTCCAGCCATGGCAGGAAGCGGCCGGCGGCCAGGGCCTCGCCCTGCTCGTCGTGCAAGCGCGAGATGACCTTGTAGTGCAGCACCCGCTCCGGGGCCTTGGCATCCACCACGGGCTGGAAGAACAGCTGGAACTGCCCCTTGGCCAGCGCCTGCTCCAGGCGCGTGTGCCAGGCGTGATGACTGTCGGCAGCCTGGCCTGCGGCACCCTGCTCGAGGCAGACCCAGCCCGGCGCAGGCTGGCTCTCGGCTCTGGCCAACGCCTCGTCGGCCAGTTTGAGCAGCGCCTGCGGCGCATCGCCCGGGGTGAAGGGGGCAAGGCCGATGCAGGCCACCGGGTCGACATCACTGGCGCCGGTTTCGTGCAGGCTCTGCAGGGTGGCCTCCAGGGCCTGGGCCAGGTGGATCGCCTCATCGTGGACCATGCCCGGCGCCAGCACGGCGAACTCGCCACCGCGGCTGCGGGTGATCAGGTCCTTGGTTTCCGGGAAATTCGCACAGGTGCGGCGCAACTGCTCGCCTACCGCCTGCAGCAGCTGGTCGGTGCGCTGGCCGCCCAGGCGGGCATTGAGGCCGGCCAGGTCCTGTACCCGTAATAGCAGCAGGTATCCAGCACGCCCTTCTTCCACGTTGCTGACCCGGGCATTGAGCTGCATCTCGAAGTAACGCCGGTTGGCCAGGCCCGTCAGACTGTCCTGATAGGACTCGGTGCGCAGCCTCTCGCTGCGCTCGGCCTGTTCTGTGAACAACGCCTTGAGCTTCTCGACCATCTGGTTCATCGCCTGTACCACCCGACGCAGCTCGGGCGTGCGCGGCAACTCCGGCAGGCTTAGGAACTCGCGGCGGGCGATGGCGTGGGACTGCGCGACCATGTAGTCCAGCGGGCGCAACTGGCGACGCAACAGCAGCGCACCGAGCACCGCGCTCACCGCGCCGCACAGCAGCAGCCAGCCCAGACTGCCCAGGGCGCTCTGCCAAAGCTTGGCCAGGGCGAACATCGGATGGCTGATCACTTCGACCCGCGCCGCCTGCTGCCAGCCACGGCTGACGATGGCGTCGCCTCCGGCCGGCTCCAGGCCGATCAGGTGGATGAACCAACCCGGCACCCCGCCGCTGTCAGGCTCGGCATGGCGCTCCACCAGCACGGCGTTGGAGCCCAGGTCGATGACCTTGATGCTCGAGTAGTAGCCACTGTCGAAGATCGAACTGACCATCAGCTCGACCATCGCCGGATCGTCGATGTTCGGCGTCAGTGACAGCGCCAGCGCCGTGGCCGCATCCTGGGCATGGGAGCGCAGCTGGTTGACGTACTGGCTGCGCGAACTTTCCAGGCTGACCATGAAGCTGCCGCTGAAGGCGACCACCAGGAACAGGCAAATGGCCAGCAGCAATTGTTTGAACAGTGACATCTGTGCTCCTTCAGTAAACCGGTTCGGCCGGGAAGCCTTCGGCCTGCATTTTCTTCAGCAAGTCCTGCCAGCGCGACAGACGCTTGGTATCGCCGACCTTCTTGTTGCCGGCGGCGCCGGTCAGCCACAGGCCTTCGCCGTTGAAGGCATACACCGGCAGCAGGTCGGTGCGCTGGCTGGCCGGCTTGATCGCGTCCATCAGGCTGTCGAGCACCAGTGGCTGGGCCTGTGGGCTTGAATAATAGGTCAGGACCATGTGCGCGCGGTTCTGGCGCAAGGCTTTGACGTAGGTGATGCGCAGCTTTTCGGCGGGAATGCCCATGCGTCGCAGGCTGAAGTACTTGGCGATGGCGTAGTCCTCGCAATCGCCCGCGCCCTTGATCAACGACTGGACCGGCGTGGCCCAGTAGTCGACCTCATGCCACAGGTCGATATCCTCGACGTAACGCAGCTGCTTGTTGAAGAACAGGTTGACCACCTGCAACTGCTCCAGCTCGCTGCCCTGCTTCTGGGTCGCCAACAGGTTCTGCCAGGCATCGATGCGCCCCTGGCCCACGCCCAGCGGGCCATAGAGCGCCTGGGCCCGACGGCTGATCTGGGAAAAGTCCCAGTCTGCCTGGGTGCCGCCCAGCAGCAGGCAGCCAAGCAGCAGGGCAAGCCCTAGACGGCGCGCGGTCGCATGGAGGGTCCAAGGTATCGCCACTGCGAACACCCGTTCAGATCAATCGAAAGCAGCGATGGTGCGGGCAGATGAGGCAAAAGACAATGGCACCGTGCGATCATGCTGCCAACTGTCGGCAAACCCTCTTCGTACAAGGGGCGGTGCGCTTGTCCGGCTTCCCAAGGCTGGCGTCTTGCTTCACGATAGCCGCGTTTCGTGCCCGCGCTTCGTCGCGGCTGCGATCAATCCGTTTGACAAGCGCCCCCCTCTCTCACTAGGGTTATTGGATCCAATTTTCATGTTACCGAGGCGAACCCCGCGTGGCTGAGAAACCCAAACTCCTGAGCACCGTGCTGGGTAGCGAGCAGGTCCCGCCGCACCTTGCCCGCGGTGTCATCGAAGAACGCCTGCGCAGCGCTATCCTCGACGGCCGCCTGCCCCCGGGCACGGCCCTGCGCCAGCAGGAACTGGCCACCCTGTTCGGCGTCAGCCGCATGCCCGTGCGCGAGGCCCTGCGCCAGCTCGAGGCCCAGTCCCTGTTGCAGGTGGTCATGCACAAAGGCGCGGTGGTCGCGCCGCTGATCGGCGAAGATGCGGTCGATACCTATGCCCTGCGGGTGATCCTCGAGACCGAGGCCCTGCGCCAGTCGATTCCTCTGCTCGAAGCCGACGACATCGCCAAGGCCCGGGACTATATCCGTCAGCTGGAGAACGAGACGCGCCACGCCGAGATCGGCCGCCTCAACCGCCTGTTCCACATGGCCCTCTACAGCAAGGCGAAGAACCAGAAGCTGCTGCGCATGATCGAGATCGAGCTCAACGAGGAGGAGCGTTTCCTGCGCTTCCACTTGTCTTCGATGGGCCTGGGCAAGCTCACCCAGGACGACCACATCGCCCTGGTCGATGCCGCCAGCGACAAACTGGTGGACGAGGCCATCGCGTTGCTGGAAGCGCACCTGAACAATGCTGCCCGCACGATCAGACGCTACCTCGATCGGCAAGCGGCCGACTGATCCAGCGCCAACACACGGCCAGTTCTTCTGGCTGCGTTGTTCCGGGGACGTGACCCGGCAATAAGGAACAGCAGTGCAGATGCGACAGGAAGCGACGCCCGAACAATCGTCCAGGATCCGCCTGATCTGCCTGGCCTGCACCCGGCAGCAACTGATCCAGTACCGGACCTGGGCTCAGACGCTCAGCGATCCTGTCGAGCTGATCGCCGTGGACGTACTGTCTTCGGTCCAGCTCGACACGCTTGCCTGCGCGCCCCCACCCTCTGCCCTGGTCAGGATCCTGGCCGAGCAGCTCCAGCCCTTTCTCTCGCAACCGCATGCCGTTTTCGGCCAGACGCTAGGTGCGCATATCGCCCTGGCGCTGACCCAGCTGGCGCAAGACAAATACCCAGGGCTAACCCGTCACTTGTTTGTTTCAAGCTGTGACAGCCCCGAGTTCGCCGTCACCTCGACCATTCACGTGCCCATGACCGTGCTCTACCCCCCTGGATCAATGGCCGCCATGCTCGGCTGGCACGCCCTGGCCCGCCGCGAGCTTGAGCTGATCGAGTTGCCGCCACCCTCGGCCGACGGCTCACTGCTCAACCAGCGTCTGGTACGCATCTTCAACACCCACCTCGGCTTGCTCAGCTTCTAGGCTTTGCCACCGCATTTGCTGCCCGGAGTCGGGCATTTCCACTGCCTGGCCCGTCGCAGGCCATGGCAGTGCCAGCATTTTGGGCACACTCTACTCCCCCGCAGCGGCCGCTGATTATCAGTAGCGGGCCTGGCCGACTGCCTTTTCATCCATCTGCAGAAGGAGTCTGCCACCGGGGCAAGGACCGTATGCGATCAGCCGCCCCTGAACATTGACACCTCCCCCACTCCATTCATCAGTGCTCCGAGTGAGGCATTCACTCTGCGTATGTTTTTCTGATCAGCAGTTATCGGAAGGGGCACTTATTGCCGAAATAAAACTTTCAGGAAGTTTTATACGGGCAACTTTCGCCAAAATAAAAACAAAAAAATAAATAATTAAAAAAACAATTGCGAGCAACTTTGAAGTTGTTCTAACTTTTATATCGCCAGCCATAGGCGGCCCGGCGCCACCGTGAGCGCCAGTCCTGTCAAGCCTTGGCAGCCTTTGCACAGCGTTCGAAATCGAAATTTCATTCGAGGCACCCACTCGCTCGAAATTTATCAACACTCGAACTTGCACTGTTTTTTCCAACTTCCTGAACCCGATAACAAAGGACACTTCCATGAGCACACTGAAGCGCGCGCTTTCCGACAAGAAACATGAACTCTCGCGTCATCCGCTATTCTCTGAAATTGACTCACTGAACACCCTGCGGCAATTCATGGAAACCCATGTATTCGCCGTTTGGGACTTCATGTCGCTGACCAAGCGCCTGCAACAGGAACTCACCTGCGTCAGCCTTCCCTGGCTGCCGCCGGCAGACCCCGCCGCCGCGCGCCTGATCAACGAGATCGTGCTGGGGGAGGAGTCGGACGACCGTCTCGATCACGGTCACTACAGTCACTTCGAGCTGTACCTGGACGCCATGCGCGAGGTTGGCGCCAGCACCCAGGCCATCGAACGCTTCATCGCCCTGCAGCAGCAAGGCGTCAACGCAATCGATGCGCTGCAGCGCGCCGGCGCCAGCGAAGCGGCGCAACACTTCGTCCGCGATACCCTCGAAGTGGCCCTGGACGCTCCGGCCCATCGCGTCGCGGCCGCCTTCCTGCATGGCCGGGAAAGCGTGATCCCGATGATGTTCCAGCAGATCCTCGATGAATGGGGCATCGGCACCGAGCAGGCACCGACCTTCCGCTACTACCTGCAACGCCATATCGAAGTCGACTCCGAAGACCATGGCCCCGCCGCCGAGCAGTTGCTGGCCCGCCTGGTCGACCACGACCCGGTGCGCCAGGAGGATGTGTACGTGGCCGCCATCGCCGCGGTGGACAGCCGCATGGCCCTGTGGGACCGCCTGCGCGCCTCGCTGCGGGCGCCGGTTGCCGAGGTCACCCCATGAGCGCCCTTGAATACCGCTCCTTCGCCGATGCCTGGGAAGAGCGCGCCACCATCCGCACCCGGCCCCGCCGTCGGGTGGAGGACGACCAGCGGCTGATCTATCCGCTCAGCCGCCAACCGTTGGTGCTCGGCGCGACGTTCCAGCGCGAATGCCCGCAGCTGCGCGATTTCGTCTTGGTGCAGAGCCTCTACAAGTTCATCAACGACGTGGTCATCTTCGAAACCGAGATCGTCGACCGCACCGCCCGGCGCATCGCCAAGGACCGTTTCGCCGTGCGCTTCCCGTTCGCCTGCCGCTATGACGCGATGACCGTCGTCGTCGACGAGGATTACCACGCGCTGGTGGCCATGGACTTCCTGCAGCAGACCATCGCCTTGACCGGTGTCGAGCCGATCGACCTGCCCCAGGAGATCGAACTCAGCCGGGCCATCCCGGCCGCGCTGGAACAGGTGCCTGAAGCCCTGCGCGACGCGTTGGAGCTGATCTGCGTGGGCATCGCCGAGAACACCCTGACCGACGATGTCGCGGCATTCGCCCGCGACGACTCGGTCAAGCCTTCGGTGAAGGGGCTGATGGCCGACCACCTGCTCGACGAAGGCCGGCATTCGACTTTCTGGGCCCGCCTGACCCGCCTCTACTGGCAGGCAGCGCCGCAAGCCGATCGCCAGGCGCTGGCCGAGGTACTGCCGGTGTTCCTGCGCCAGTACCTGACCAACGACATCCAGCAAGCCTTCGATTTCGCCCTGATCGCTGCGCTGCCGGTGAGCGAGGCGGTACGCCAGGCCCTGCGCGAGGAAGCGCAGGGCCTGGCCTATCCGATCAATCACCAGCATCCATTGCTGGGCAACATCCTGCGCTTCTTCCGCAGCAGCTCGATGCTCGAGTCGACCTGCGTGCAGGAAGCGCTGCGTGACTACCTGCCCTGAGGATATTTCCATGAGACGCCTCGACATACTCATGGTGGGTACCAGCCCCACCCTGGGGGAATTTGCCCACCTGCTCGACGAGCATGGTCACGGCACCACCATGGCCGATTGCGGGGAAGCCGTGCGCCGCCAGCTGGCTGCCGGCCCTGACCTGGTGGTGGAAGACGGTAGCCTGGCCCTTGGCAGCAACGACTGGCAATCGCTGGGCGACACGCCACTGCTCAGGCTGCGCCTGGGTGCCAGCTTCGCCGAGACCCTGCCACGGCTGGAGATCCTGTGCTGGTGCGGCAGTGCCGGCGCCCAGCGCCTGATCGATCGGGTGAGCCTGCCCTCGCCGGTTTCCGGCAATGGCCAACAGTTGCGTGCGGACGCCCGGCAGGCCCTGGCCGACCGGTTGGCACTGCACATTACCCGCCATGCCCGTAACCCGCAGTACCTGCAGGACGCAGCCGCGGTCAGCCCCGGCATGCAGGAACGCGAACATGGCCTGGACTGGCTCGAGGGCCTGGCCTACCGGCATCCGTTCAACCGAACGCTGCGTGCCGACCTGCTGGAACAGGCCGAGGGCAGCCTGGTCGGACAGCTGGAGCACAGCCTGCGCAAGCACGCCGGAACCTGCGCCCTGAACCAGGGTGACCAACGCTACAGCTACCACCAGCTACATGCCCGTGCTGTCGGCATCCAGCGCGCCTTGCTGCCGCTGCTGCCTGCCGCCGGGCAGCAGCCGGTCGTTGCGGTGTGCATGGACAAGTCGCCTGAACTCTACGCCAGCCTGTTGGCGGTCCTGGGTTGCGCGGCCATCTACCTGCCCCTGGACCCGGCCACTCCCAGCGAACGTCGGCAACGTATCCTCGAGGACGCCAATGCCTGCGTGCTGCTGCACGACGGCCAGGGGCCTGTGGATATCTTCCAGCTGGACGTGCGTGGCCTGCCGCAGGTCCTGGAAGATCCGCTCCCCAATCTGACCCTGCGTGAAACCCATGCAGAACAGCCCTGCGCAGCGATCTATACCTCCGGCACCACTGGCCAACCCAAAGGCGTGCTACTCGGTCAGCGCAACCTGGCACACTTCAGCGCCTGGTACCGCGAGCACGTGGCGCTGGACGCAAACAGCCGGGTCCTGCAGTTTTCCACCATCGGATTCGACGCCTCCCTGCTGGATATCCTGCCTACCTTCATCTGCGGCGCCGAACTGGTGCTGCCCAACGAAGACCAGCGGCGTGATCCACAGCAACTGGTGCAACTTATCCACAGCCAGGAAATCAGCCACGCGTTCCTGCCGCCGGCGCTGCTGAGCATCCTGCCGCGCGATACGCATCTGGGCCTGCGACACCTGATCACCGGTGGCGATGTCTGCGAACCGGAGGTCATCGCCCGGCTGGCCGGGCAGTGCCGCATGCACAATATCTATGGCCCGACCGAGACCACCGTGCTGGCCACCACCCGAGTGTTCGGCGCCCGTGATGGTAATCGCAACCTGGGGCTGCCGATCGCCAATACCCAGGTGCTGATCCTCGACGAGGCGTTACAGCCGGTGCTGGAACAGGTACCCGGCGAGCTGTATATCGCCGGCCCGGGGGTCGGGATCGGTTATCTGAACAATCCGACGCTGAGCGCTGAACGCTTCATCGCGCTTGCACTGCCTGATGGCCGCTCGCTGCGCGCCTACCGCACAGGCGACATAGGCAAGTGGACCGAGCAGGGCATCGAGCTGTGCGGTAGACGCGACAATCAGGTGAAGATCCGCGGGTTCCGTGTCGAGCCGGAGGAGATCGAGCACTGCCTGCGTGACAGCCGACTGTTCGGCCAGGTGGCCGTGGTCATCGACGCACAGCGGCGGATTCTCGCCTTCGTGGCCCATCCCGAGCAGGACGATGCCGAGGAGCGGCTGCGCGAGCATGCCGAACGCTACCTGCCCGACTACATGCGCCCGATGTTCTACCAGGCGCTGGAGCAGATGCCGTACACCGCCAACGGCAAAGTCGACCGTCACGCGCTATCGATCCGACCACTGGCCTTGCCATCGACTCAGCGGCTGCAACCGCGGACCGCCACCGAACAGCGCCTGCGTGGCCTGTGGAGCGAATTGCTGGAGCTGCCGGAAGCCGATATCTCCATCGACGACAGCTTCTTCAATCTCGGCGGCCACTCGATCCTGCTGTCGCGCCTGCTGCTGGAGATACGCCAGCATTTCGGCCGCGGCGTGGCGATCAACCGCTTTATCGAACAACCGACCCTGCAACGCCTCGGCGCGTTGCTCGACGGTGACGATGATGCCTTGCAGACCTCCCTGGCGCGTCTGGAACAGGATGCCAATCGCGAGCTGGGCCTGCAGGTATTGCCGGTGGACCGCCTGGGCGATGTGCACAAGGTGATCGTCACCGGTGCCAACAGTTTCCTCGGTGTTCACCTGGTCGAGGCCCTGCTGGAATGGGGGGCCAGCGAAGTCGCCTGCCTGGTGCGCAGCACCAATGGCATGACTGCCAGCGAGCGCTTCGCGCAGTCCCAGCACGAAAACCGCATCACCCTCGACCTGAGCCGGGTACGGGTGTTCGAGGCTGACCTGCGCAAGCCCCGCCTGGGGCTGGCCCAGGCCGACTATGACTACCTGGACAGCGAATATGGCGCGCTGCTGCACAACGCCGCGCAGGTCAACCATGTCCTCGATTACCAGGTGCTGGCCGCCGACAACATCGAACCCCTGTTCGAATGCCTGCGTCTGTGCGAGGGACGACGCAAGAAGATCTTTAACTTCGTCTCGACGCTGTCCGCATGCAGCGCGGTGGACCACGATGGTCGCGTGCTGGAGAGCGATCCGGCGAATACGCCGCCGATCTATATCCGTAACGGTTACAACCTGAGCAAGTGGGTCGGCGAACGCATTCTCAGCCGTGCGCGCGAGCAGGGGGTCTGGGTCAACGTGTTCCGCCCGGGCAACATCACCTTCGATAGCCGCACCGGGGCCTGCCAGCCATCACGCAACCGCTTGATGCTGATGCTCAAGGGGTCGCTGCAACTAGGCCAGGTGCCGGGGCTGGAAATCGACTTCGATCTCATGCCCGTGGACTTCCTGTCCCGCTTCATCGCCTTCCACGCCAGCCGACACCAAGCCGCGCAGTGCGTGTTCAACCTGCACAACCCCGAGCCGTTGCGCTGGCGGGATTATCTGGCGTCGTTCCGTGAGCAGGGGCATGCCTTCGAGCTGGTCAGCATCGAGCAGTGGCAACGCCAGCTTGGCCAGGTAGACCGCGACAACGCGCTGTATGACGTCCTGGGTTTCTACCTCGACGGGTTCGAGGAAGACATCGGCGACATCTCAGGTATTGCCCACGACAACGCCCGTGCCGGGGTAAATCGCATGGGCACCCATTATCCAAGCAAGAGCCCGGAGCTGTTACGCCGCGGCTGCCGCTATCTGGCCGACATCGGCTTCATCTGACCCTTTCATACACAACAGGAGCAACACGACATGCAAGCACTCAAGCCCGATACCCTGATCAGCAATCCGCAAGGCTGCCTGGTGGTGTCCAGTGTCGACATCGCCGCACCAGCGGCCAGCGTGTGGAATATCGTGGGCAATTTCGCCGGTTTTCCGGTGTTCATTCCCGCCTTGGCGCATATCGAAATGACGGGTAGCGGCGTACGCTCGGTGCGCAAAAAGCTGTTCAAGGATGGCAACGTCGTGATCGAGCAATTGAATTCGCGCGACGACCAGGCCATGAACATGACCTGGAGCCTGATCTATACCAGCCTGAACATTGGCAACCTGTGGGCCGCCATGCAAGTGCAGGCGATCGATGCCAGTCACAGCCGTGCCACCTGGACTATCCAGGCCGAGCCTTGGGAGGGCGGGCCGCAAGCGCTGCCTGGCTTCCAGGCGTTCCTGCAGGGGCTTGCCGATGAGGCGATGGGGAATGTGCGTAACCTGCTGAGCTGATAACGCCATCGGGGCCTCCATACCCCAAAAGCCAAAAAGGCCGCTTCCTATCAGGAGCGGCCTTTTTGCGTGCGGGGCAAAACATATCTCATCGACTTCGCGAGCACCTGTGAGGCCAGGTCTACTCGTTATCACTGATAAGCCCGGAGCCATGCCCCACGGTACTGCTTCGCGGGTAAACCCGCTCCTGTAGACTCGACCCAGTGCAGTGCCTACCCGGAAAAGACAAAGCCCCCGACCGCATCGCGATCAGGGGCTTTGGATTTGAATCTTGACGATGACCTACTCTCACATGGGGAAACCCCAC
>NZ_JAOEBG010000004.1 GCF_029836165.1 Pseudomonas sp. GD04091 | reverse complement strand
GTCAAACGCATCATGGAGCGCTTTGGTGGACAGGTAGACATCCACAGTGCGCAGAACGAGGGGACCCAGGTTCGTCTTACTTTTGCCCTTGCGGCTCAGTGATGAAGCCTGGGTGATCCCTCAGCATTTCATGACGAGGACTTGCGATCGAGTTGCTCCAGGCAACTACCCATTGACTGCCCTAAACGATCAAGAAGCATGCTGTAACCACCTGCTTGAGGCGTGATCCCGTAGCCGAGGGCATCCAGCTCAGCGAAGCGCACTGGCATGCCTGCAGCAATGGTCTCCGCCAACTTGGGGCGTACGGGTGGCTCATAGAAAATGCAGCTGGCACCTGCATCTTTGAGCAGTGCTTTGAGCTCGGCGACATGTCGGGCTCCGGGTTGAATCTCGTTGCCTATCGTGAGGATGCCTCTGTGCTTCAGTCCATAAGCCTCCTCGAAGTAATCAAAGGTCTGATGGAACAGGAAGAATGGCTTACCTGACAGAAGGGCCAGGCGACGTTTCAAATCCCCATCCTGCTGTTCTAGACGTTCTCGGAATGCTGCGAAATTGGCTTGATAGCGCTCCGCATTTTGCGAGTCTGCGATTGCTAAATCGTCTGCCATTTGCTTGGCGATGATCAATGCATTCCCCGGGTTCAACCAGAGGTGAACATCGATGGAGCCCGGGCGGTGAAGGTCGTCGTGGGCATCATCCGGATGCTCGTCAGGGGTTACCTGATTGGTTTTCCCAAGTTGGCTATCGCCAAAGTGGCGGACATGCAGACCGTCCAGGTTTTGAATCGAGACGGTTTTGCCGCGTCGGGCTTCTAGTGTTTTACTCAGATAAGTTTCCAAGTCCGGACCGATCCAGTACACCAGGTCGGCTTGTTGCAAGTCCCTCACCGTTGACGGCTTGAGCGTAAAGCTATGTGGGGAGGCACCCGCCGGCACGACCGCGACAGGCTCGCCTAATCCGTCCTGCACTTCCGCCGCGATCAGTTGCAGAGGCTTGATGCTGGTCACCAGGTTTACAGCGGCTGACGCCTTGAGGCTTGCCATCCCCAGCATCATTGCAGCACTGATCATTAACGCGTTCTTGAGCATTAAACGTCCTTCAAAAATTGAACAGCCAGACCCAGCAGAATCAGCAACCCGGCCATTTGGGGTGATCATCATCGATCACGAATGTGTGGGCATGTGCCTTACCTTCAGCAACATGTGGGTGGTTTTCCGGCAAGTCGACATGAGAATGCGCGACCACCTCTTCGTCATACTCCGGTCGCCATATCTGCTTGCTCAGAATCCAAGCCATTGCTGCGACAAGCGTCAGGCCAATGAAAGACGCGGTCAGGCTAACGCTAGCGCCTAGCCACCCAGCCAGGGGGTAGGTGATCAGCCAGCAAGCGTGGGACAAGGCAAATTGCGCAGCGAATAATGCTGGGCGGTCTTGGGAAGTTGATGAACGACGCAAGATGCGTCCTGATGGGGTTTGAGCAAGGGAGTAACCAGCTCCCAGTGCAACCCACAACCCCACGAGGCTCCAATAGCTGTTCACGAAGGTCCCGAGCAGCAGGCCTACGACCAAGACCGCGCCGCCAGCGAGCATCGCCTTTCGGTCATCCAGACGTTCAAGCAGGCGTGGGAGTGCCAGTGCGACGATCATTGATCCTGCACCAAATGCCATGAGCGCCATTGCCGTTGAACTCTGCGGCAACCCGAAACGAGATTGAACAAGCACGACGGTATTGACGATGACCATCGCGCTGGCTGCCGCGACGGTCAGGTTCAAGGCCAACAAGCCACGCAGTCGTGGAGTGCGCAGGAAGATCCGCATACCTTTGGTGGTTCGCTCGTAGATGCTGCGTTTGGGGCCGCGTATAGCAGCGGGCAGAACCACTGTGGCTACCATCGCGGCAGATACCAGGAAGCCCACGACAGTGCCGGCAAACAGGCTGTGGAAGCTGACCACGGTGAGCAGCAGCGCTGCGAGCATCGGGCTGATGACACTTTCCAGGTCGTAGGCTAGTCGAGACAACGACAGCGCTCTGGTGTATTCGCGTTCGTCGGGCAGGATGTCTGGAATAGTTGCCTGGAAGGTTGGGGTGAACGCAGCAGAGGCGGACTGCAGGACAAAAATGAGTACATAGACTTGCCAGATCTCCGTAACGAACGGCAGCAGCAAAGCAACCGCGGCTCTCACCAGGTCCAGCGTTACCAGCATGGCTTTTCTAGGCAGGTGCTCCGCGAACGCAGCCGCAACGGGTGCGACGCCGATGTAAGCCGCCATTTTGATCGCCAACGCGGTACCCAGTACTGCGCCTGCCTGGGCGCCCGCCAGATCGAAGGCCAGCAAGCCCAAGGCAACGGTGGCTAACCCGGTACCCACCAGTGCAATGACCTGAGCCAGGAACAGGTGTCTGTAGGTTCGATTTTTCAGGACCGATAGCATGCAAACCTCCCTGCAGTGCTGTTTTCCTGGCCGCGATATGGCATCGCAGGCAGCGTGAATTGGTTATAGCGTATCCCCCTGGGGGGGATATGGTCAATCCAGGCTTAGTCAGGGGCATGCACTTTCAGGGGGCAAGGTGCTTGTTGAGGAGCCGGCCAACGATGTCAGCCGGCAACCGGCATCAGATACGCAACATATGAACTGCCAGACCGGCCAGGGCACAGGCAAGCAGTACCTGGATGACGCCACGCTTGAAGCGGAACAAGGCAATCGCTGCAGCGATCGCGATCAGCGCTGAAGGCCAGTCGAATGTTCCAGCGAACCCCTTTGGCCAAAGCACGTGGTAGCCGAAGAACAGCGCCAGATTCAGGATTACCCCCACAACTGCTGCGGTGATGCCGGTCAGTGGTGCGGTGAACTTCATCTCGTTGTGCGTCGACTCTACCAACGGGCCACCGGCGAGAATGAAGATGAACGACGGCAGGAAAGTGAACCAGGTGACGAGGCTCGCCGCGATTGCGCCGGCGAGGAACGGGTGTTCTGCGCCAAACATTGGATGCACGTAACCCCCGACGAAGCCTACGAAGGCGACTACCATGATCAGTGGCCCTGGCGTGGTTTCCCCTAAGGCGAGGCCATCGATCATCTGGGTGGGTGTCAGCCACCCGTAGTGCCCGACAGCGCCCTGGTAGACATAGGGCAGCACAGCGTATGCACCGCCAAACGTCATCAGGGCGGCCTTGGTGAAGAACCAGCTCATTTGCGTCAGAGTACCGTCCCAGCCAAACGACAGCGTCAGCAGCCCCATGGGCAGGACCCAGAGCGCAGCACCGACCAGCAGTAGTCGCAGCAGGTGTCCCCAGCTGAAGCGGGCATGCTCAGGCGTTGGGGTGTTGTCATCGATCAGGGCAGGTCCATAGCTGTTCTTCGTGGCGCCATGGCCACCTCCGATCACGAATTTACTTGGAGCAAAGCGACCGCCTAAATAGCCAATGATGGCGGCTACCAGCACGATAAGCGGGAATGGGGCGTTGAGGGCAAAGATGGCCACGAACGAAGCGGCGGCCATGGCCCACAGCCAGCCGTTCTTCAGTGCACGCGACCCGATCCGGTGAGCCGCGTGAACGACGATGGCAGTGACCGCCGGTTTGATGCCATAGAAAATCCCAGCCACCACGGGCACCTCACCGAAGGCGACGTAGACCCAGGACAAAGCGATCAGGATGAACAATGACGGCAGCACGAACAACGCACCGGCAATCACACCGCCCCATGAACGGTGCATGAGCCAGCCGATGTACGTGGCGAGTTGCTGAGCCTCTGGTCCAGGCAACAACATGCAGTAGTTGAGCGCATGCAGAAATCGCTTTTCGCTGATCCACCGCCGTCGCTCAACCAGCTCCTGATGCATGATCGAAATCTGCCCGGCGGGTCCACCAAAGCTGATGAAGCCCAGCTTGAGCCAAAACAGAAACGCTTCAAACAAGCCGATCGGCTGCTGAGCAGCTTGCGACGGAGGCTGTTCGCTGACTGCGGAGGTGGTATCAACCATTTTGTTTTTCCTCACTTGCGAAAGCCGTCAGCAGGCCATCGAAGATGCCTCCGGCGACCGTTGTCAGTTGATCGTCATCGCCAATGCTTTCTCTCAAACCCGCGAGGACGCGCTCGATGCCAGGTGCCTCGGAGGGCTGGCTTCCACCTACATCCAGGTAATGAACAACAGCTGCCAACCGAGACAGGCCTGGTTGTTCAACCGCAAAGCTTTCGATGAGGGTCTCGAACGACACCCGCTGGCCGACATGGCTGAACCTCGCGCCATCGAAGTCGAAGCCCAACGCATCGGTCGGGCAGTCGCTGGGACTTTCCAGCCAAAGGAATTGGGCGTCAGCATCGATGAAGCGACGGATGAGCCAGGCACACGCCAGCCTATCCACCCAGGGGCGTTTTCGAGTCGCCCAGCGGCGACCCAGGTATTCGCTGCGCTCAAGTCTGATGATTGTCTCGTCGTGCGCACTGGGCTCATCGGATGACAGTGCACGGCTGATTGCGGTCTCAAGCGCCTGCAGGGTCGAGTCAGTCTGAGCCTTGAGCACGCCAGGGAAGAAATCGATCGCCGCCAATTGGCTGAAAGCCTTTCGAAGCTTGCGCACCTGCCGCGCGGTTTGCAGGGCGTTGTCCGGTGAAAGATCCGCTCGGCAGCCTGCAATTTCTTCCATCAGCTTGGCGTAGTCCTCGTTTCTGTCGAACAACCCACTGAAGCGCTCCTCACGCTCAGGCAGAGACAGCAGAAATGCCGTGCCATTGATCGCCAGCACGTCTCGTTCCACGGCTTCGAACGCTTCGCGAGCCGTGCTTTGTTGTGGCAGCAGGTATACGCCATCTCGTAGTACTGCAGCACCAGAAGCCTTGAGGGTTCGCCAAGCGCGCATTCGCTCCGTGGCGTTAGCCGTGGGAAGCCCGAGAATCAGTAGCGACCATTCGCTCATGTAGAATACTCAACAAAAAATGTATCTGTATCTACATTAGGTCTTGAGTCGGTCGAAATCAACGAGTAAATGCCCGCATGCGCAAAGCCCGTTGAGCAGCGTGGCGGCGCCGACGCTATCCACTTGAACTCTGGTGCTGGAGCGCTGAATGGTGCCCCAGGGCTACTTCTTCAGCCCCTTCAGTCTCGCGGCAGCTTTCTGCACGGCGGCCATCTTTTCTGGACGTTTCATGCGCTTCCACTTGCGGATCTCATCTTTTGAGCGCCCGCAGCTGACACAAAGATCTCCCTTCAATTGGCAGAGTGAAATACAAGGGTTCTCGATTTGCGAAGCCATTGATGAATTACCTGTGGGTCTGAGTCGGAGTGTGCGAATGCCGGCAGCAAGTGTGGCCAGCACCCACATATCTCACTCGAAGGACATTTGTGGTCAGGTTTCATGGAGCGGCAGTAGCCGCTCGTGATTCCCTCATTGCGGCATTGGCCATCAATGGCGACGACCGCAACGGGAGCGCCAAACGCGCAAAATGCACGATTGGATGACATCCCTCGTTAGCTAGTGAGTCCGATCCAGCCGTTGATACCCACGTAGATGCCTACGGCGATGATGATCATGCTGGACAGGTACGGTGCTCGACGAGCCACAGCTCCCAACCAGGGCCAGCGATTGGAGGCGCGTTTCGCTCCGACCGCTGCTGCGACCCCAACAGTTACCAGGGTCATGGCGAGGCCGATGCTGAAACACAGTACCAGCACGGCCCCGAGTGCGATTTCCTTGACCTGCAGGCACAGTAGCAAAACAGTGATCGCTGCCGGGCATGGGATCAGGCCGCCAGTTAAACCGAACAGGATGATCTGGCCGGTAGTCACATCACGGTTGGCGAAACGCTTTTTGATGTCGTTTGCATGGGCGCGCTCGTGCGCATCCTGATAGCCATCGACGCTCAGTTCGAGCTGATCGAGTTCGCCATGGTGGTGGTGATCATGCGCTTCGGCAAACTCCAGATCGTAGTCATGAGCATGGTCGGAATGACCCAAGGTCAGGCGTACTGAAAACTCATGAGGCTCAGGAATCGAGTCAATGGATTCCAGGAAGCCGTCACGTTTCTCGAAGGCGAACGACATTGTTTCACCGTTCGGCCGAGTCGTGAGGGCCTTAACTTGAGCGGCCTGCCATGGATGGCCATCTAAGGTTTTCAGTCGCCACCGAGGTGGTTGCCCGATTTCAAATATCGACAGTTCAACACGTCCATGCCCAGTGTCGACGCGGCGTGTCTCATCATGGGCATGCTCATGGCCGTGATCGTGCCCGTCACCTTGCTCGAATTTCCACATTTGCTCTCCGCGCCAGGTGCGCAGAAGCATCCACAATGCGACGGCGATGATGATGGCTGCTGAGCCTAGCTGGAAGTAGGGCTCGGTGGTTTCAGCATCAAGGTTGCCGCCCAGGTACATCCCTGCCATGGCGACGAGCCAGACCACGGCTGTATGGGAGAACGTGGCAGCCAGCCCCAAGAGAGCCGCCTGCTTGGCAGTTCCTCGCACAGCGACGATGAAGGCTGCCATCATTGTTTTGGAGTGCCCTGGCTCAAGGCCATGCAGGGCGCCGAGCAGGATGGCGCTTGGGAAGTAGAGCCAAGCGTGGGCGGTACCCTGCTGAAGTAGTTCTGCGAAACCCATGGTGAGACCTCTGGAGTAGTGCCAATAGCGCGTGAGGGCGGCAGTCATAGAGGCCGCCCTTTAAATTGTCGTACGATTGGGTTGAAATCGTACCCTTAAAATACTATCCCCCAGTAGGGGATATGAAAAGAGGTTGTCATGTCTCACACCATGAAGAATCAGCGTCAGTTGCTGACTCGGGTCAAGAAGATCAAAGGGCAGGCTGCCGCCCTGGAGGCAGCGTTGGAGCAGGAAAAGGATTGCCTGGGAATCCTTCAGCAGATTGCCGCGATCCGGGGGGCGGTGAATGGGCTGATGGCCGAGGTGGTGGAAGGCCATATCCGTGAGCATCTGGCGGCAGAGCATCTGGATGCGGCTCAGCGACTAGAGGAGGCAGACAAAATCTCCTCGGTACTCAGGTCTTACTTGAAGTGAGGAGCTGACCTAGCAGGTCGGGTAGTCGGTATGGCGGAGTGGGATGGTAGAAACGAGAAAAGGCGCCGAGGCGCCTTTGATCATCGAGCAGCAAAAACTAGGTAGATGAACAGCACATCTATCAGCTCAGGACTGGCTTTTAGGGCCCTCCTTTTGCTGGGTGGACGAAGGCTTCGACTGCTCTGCCTCCTTTTCCTTCTCGCCCCAAAGGCGTTTCTGGTCATCGCGGAATTCTTTGTTGAATTTCAGTGAGCGCTCGGCCCCGCCCTCTGCAAAGGCTTGGCCGCTGATGCCCACTGCCATTACGCCAATCAGGAAAAGGTTAGTCAGTCGCATATCAAACTCCGGGGCTGGATCGGTAGTGATCTTGAGGTTTCGATACCCTGAAGCTTAAAGACCTGTCTCTGACGAGAGCGTGAGGCGCGAATTACAATGTTGAAAGACGACGCCGTATGATTGAAGAGATGAACAGGCTTCAGGCCTTCGATCCATCGGAAGGCCTTACGTTGGGATTAGCTTGTGAGGCCGGGCGCTAGGTCACAGATGGCTGGTCGGAAAGCTGAGATGGAACCAGGTATACCTGTCACCGCTGACTTCAACCTTGGCAGTGCCTTGGTGCAGGCTCATGATGGAGCGCACGATCGCTAGACCGAGACCTGTGCCCCCCTCGCTACGTGCTCGGCCTCTGTCCACGCGATAGAAGCGCTCAAACAGATGAGGCAGATGTTGATCGGGAATACCGCGTCCAGGGTTACCGACGCTCAACTGAATCTGATCGCTGCCACGGTGGACTTTGACCTGGACCGATTCGCCTTTCGGGCAATAACGAATAGCGTTGGATAGCAGATTCGAAACTGCTCGCTGGATCATGAGTCGGTTGCCATTCACGACATCGGCGCTCCCTGAAATCTGCAGTGCTACTCCGTTTTCCTCGGCCGAGAAGGCAAACAGGTCGCAGACCCTCTGCACTTCATCCACCAAGGCCACGGTCTCAAATTCCACCAAGGCAGCTGGCTGGCTCACATGGGCCAGGAAAAGCATGTCCGCAACCATGCGCGTCATGCGGTCCAGCTCCTCCAGGCAGGATTCGAGCACATCACGGTATTCAGCGGATGAGCGTTCACGCGACAACGCTACTTGTGCTTTCCCCATGAGATTTGACAGCGGTGCCCTGAGCTCGTGGGCCAGATCGTCCGAGAATTGCGAGAGTTGCTGTACCCCACCATCCAGGCGATGGAGCATAAAGTTCATGCCATCCGCCAGATGTCGAAGCTCTGCCGGCAGCTTGTCAGTGGGCAGGCGGTGGCCCAGATTGTCGGTGGAAATCTTGGACGCTACCTTGAGAAAACGGGTCAACGGCAGCAAGCCACGTCGGACAGTCCACCAGGCCACAATCAAAATAACGGCCAGAATGAACGGTGATGCGGTCAGCGCCCAAGTGACCATGGCGCCCAGGAGCTGTGCGTCCGACGACTCGTCCACAGTCATGTAGACGCCAATCTGGGTGCCGTCTTTCAAGCGCATGATCTGCGCCGCACTGAGCATCGGATTTCCCGATTGATCCTGCCACTCATGGAAGGCCAATTCGTCCCGAGCAGGGAAGCGATGGAGCTCGAAACTCACTTGTTTGGAGCCGATGGTCAGTAATGGAGCCTTGCTGTCAGCAGAGTCGAAAATGCTGACATACAGATTGTTGTGCCCCATCGCGAGATCGACGAGCAGGTGGGAATCAGCGGTCACCCCCGATACATCTTCGATGGTCGCAATGTTATGGGCCATGCCGCTCATTTTGGTTTCAAGCGCTGAACGGGCCGTGCTCTCCAGCGCTTGGCCGAGCATCACATAGCCAATGGACGCGCACAGTACCAGAAGAAGCACGCTCATGAAGCCGACTTTCAATCCCAGCTTGGCAGCCAGGCTCAACTGCCTCATGAGCGGTCCTCTACCACGTACCCAACACCGCGCATCGTATGGATGAGCTTGACCTGGAACGGGTCATCGATCTTCGCACGCAGGCGCCTGATTGCAACGTCGATCACGTTAGTATCGCAATCGAAATTCATGTCCCACACGAGCGAGATGATCTGGGATCGCGTCAGGGCTTCGCCTGCGCGACTCATCAGCAGGTGCAGCAGGGCAAACTCCTTGGTGGTCAACTCGATGCGCAGGTCGCCGCGAAATGCGCGGTGACGGCCGGGGTCAAGCTCCAGGTCGGCGACCTTGAGCGTATTGCTTTCAATCATGTCATCGCCGCGGCGCTGGAGTGAGCGGACGCGAGCGAGCAACTCCGGGAACTCGAAGGGCTTCACCAGGTAATCATCCGCTCCGCCGTCCAAACCCTTGAGCTTTTCATGAAGCCGGCCTCGTCCGGTGAGCATGATGATGCGCACGCGGCTGGTTTTCCTGATGGTCTCCAGCACTTCCCAACCATCAACTTCTGGCAGATTTACATCGAGAATGACCAGGCCGTAGGTGTTATGGTTGAACAGGTGAAGAGCGTCTACGCCATTACTTGCACGGTCAACGATATAACCGCTCTCGGTCAATCCTTGCTGAAGATATTCGGCAGTTTTAGTTTCATCTTCCACAACTAGAACGCGCATATTTGATCTCTAAAATTCGTCAGTAAAATATTGCTTGCGGTCAATTAAATATTTTTTCATGTGTTTCAGGGTGTGTCTTGCTTGGGGCTTCAAGCGCCCGCAGGCCGCGTTGAGGGTGATCTTAGCGCGAAAAAAATGCGGCCGGGCAATTCCTACAAATTTGTAATTCACCCGTAACGTTCCTGATAGTCGCTGCCCTCTAGAATCGGAGCAGTAGAGGAGTCTACGACACTTCCCTTCCGCGCATAGAGTGCAGCAGACGAGCGGGTTAAATAGTTAGCCCCAATAGTTGTGCACGCCTTGCTTATCTTCAAATCCTCAAACAGGTCGAGATCATGTCCTTGTTATGGCGCTTGACGGGGAACTTCTGATGAACAATGAAAGATACCTGCGCTGTGTAAAGAGTCTCTCTTTTTTCACCGCAATTATTATTTCCGGGCCCGCCATGAGTGCTGAGAAGTTCTCTGTTGCAGAAGACCAGATTCAGGCTTTGGGTATCAAGGTTTCACCGGTCCAAAGCATGAAGCAGACGGTCAGCAGTCGTTATCCTGGCCAAGTTGTCGTGCCGCCAAAGGCTGAACAGATCGTCAGCTCCCCGCTGGAAGGTGTTGTCGTTCAGTTACTGGTGGGCGAATACCAACCCGTACGCAAAGGCGACCCCGTAGCCAGGCTTTCCAGCCCAGCCATGAGCCAGCTTCAGTTGCAACTGTTGCAGGCTGCGTCCCGTGCAACGCTTGCCCGTCAGGCCTATTCCCGTGAGCAGACGCTTTTTGATGAGGGGATTATTCCCAAGCGCCGGGCTCAGGAAGCACAGGCCACGCTGAAGGAAGCCGAAGCGACGTTGGTCCAGACGAAAGCGGAGCTGGCGTTGGCAGGTCTGACCCCGCCGATGATGGAGCAAGTCGTCCGTTCAGGTATTCCATCTGACCGGATAATCCTTACCGCCGTCCAGGATGGGATCGTCAGTGCAATCTCCGTTCGCCCTGGGCAGCGTGTAGATGGCGCTACATCGTTGCTCAACATCACCCAGGTCGACGCCCTGTGGCTGGATGTGCAAGTGCCTTCTCAGGCCAGTATCGGTATCCAGCCCGGTGCACCGGTAACGATCGTCGACAAGAATGTGAGCGGGCGAGTGATCAACCTGAGTCCGACCGTTACAGCAGACAACCAGTTTGTAGTGCTGCGGGCCGAGATCGAAAACCCTGGGCGCGCTATACGCCCGGGTGAGTTGGTAACTGTCGAGATCCCGGTCCAGTCCGCCGGTAATTCTTGGGATATCCCCATCTCCGCAGTGGCGCGCAACAAGGCTGACTCCGTTGTGTTCGTCCGTACGCCTGAGGGTTTCGAAGCGCGCCCTGTGAAGGTTGAGGCCAGTGCCGGGCAGCTTGTGCGCGTGCAGGGCAACATCCGTGAGCAGGATCAGGTTGCCGTTGCTGGCGTTATTGCGCTGAAAGGTGCCTGGCTGGAAGAGGACGGAGAGTAATGCTGAGCCGTCTCATTCAATTCTCGTTGTCCCAACGCCTGTTCATGGTGTTGGCGACAGTTCTGCTGACCGCAGCGGGCTGGTACGCCTACCGCGGTCTTCCTATTGACGCATTTCCGGACGTTGCCAGCACCCAAGTCAAGGTGATCATGAAGGCGCCTGGCATGACACCTGAGGAAGTGGAAAGCCGCATCGCGGTGCCCATCGAAGTCGAGATGCTGGGCATCCCGAAAACCAAGATTCTGCGTTCTGTTACCAAGTATGGCCTGGTCGACGTCACCATCGATTTTCAGGATGGCACGGACATTTATTGGGCTCGCCAGCAGGTGTCCGAACGCTTGGGCAACCTGACTGACAGCCTGCCCAGCGGTATCAGCGGCGGTATGGCCCCCATCACTACGCCGCTGGGTGAGATGTTCATGTTCACCGTCGATAGCGAGGCCATGTCGCTGGTCGAGCGCCGTAGCCTGCTGGATTGGGTCATTCGACCTGCATTGCGCACGGTGCCCGGCGTCGCTGATGTCAACTCGTTGGGTGGCCAGGTTCGTACGTTTGAAGTGCTGCCGGACCCCGTTCGCATGGCTGCCAATGGTGTCAGCCTGCAGCAACTGGCCAACGCGGTGAACACCAACAACCGCAATGATGGTGCCGGACGCCTCGGTGAGGGGGATGAAGTTCTGCTGGTTCGCAGTGAGGGGAGCATTCGCACCCTGGATGACCTGCGGGCTGTCGTGGTCAACCCCAGTGACTCGTCACCGGTTCGCGTTGGCGACCTGGCCGAAGTCCGCCTTGGCACCCTGACGCGCTATGGCGTAGTAACCCAGGACGGTAAAGGTGAAGCCGTTCAGGGCTTGGTGCTGGGCCTTAAGGGGGCTAATGCCCGTGAAGTTGTCAGCGGTGTTCAGCAAAAGCTGAAGGAGCTGGAGGCCACTTTGCCTCCTGGCGTCAAGATCACCAGTTTCTATGACCGATCTTCCCTCGTGGACAAGGCCGTAGGTGCCGTATCCAAAGCACTGATTGAAGCGACCGTATTGGTCGTTCTGCTGCTGGCATTGTTCCTTGGTAACGTTCGTGCAGCATTGACCGTGGCCTTGGTACTACCGCTTGCAGCGCTGATCACCTTCATCATGATGCGTTTCTTCGGCATGTCCGCCAACCTCATGAGCCTCGGCGGGTTGGCGATCGCGATCGGCATGCTGGTCGATGCCGCAGTCGTCGTTGTGGAGAACATTGTCCAGCGCCTGGCCACAGACACTTCCGGTGGGAAGTTGCCACGGCTGCACATCATCTACCGAGCGGTTCGCGAAGTAGCAGTCCCCGTCACCTCAGGCATCTTGATCATTATCACGGTGTTCCTGCCGCTGCTGACGCTTCAGGATCTGGAGGGCAAGTTCTTCGTTCCGGTTGCACTGACGATTGTCTTCGCACTGGCAGCTTCGTTGTTGCTCTCGCTGACTGTGATTCCCGTCTTGTCTTCCTATCTGCTGCGAGAGGTCAAGCATGAAGACCCCTGGTTGGCACGCAAGCTATTGGGTGCGTATGGCCCCATCCTTGAGTGGGGGCTTGCTCGCCAGAAAGTGATCGCAATCATTGCCGGCGCCATGTTGGTGGTAGCGGGGCTCGTTTACACACAAGTGGGCAAGACCTTCATGCCGACCATGGATGAGGGCGACCTGATCGTGGGTATCGAGAAGCTTCCCTCGGTGAGCCTTGAACAGACGGCCGAGCTGGATAAGAAGATCCATCAATCCTTGATGAAGGCCATCCCTGAGATTCGCGGCATCGTTGCGCGGGCAGGTTCTGATGAAATCGGTCTCGACCCCATGGGCCTGAACCAGACCGACACCTACTTGCTGCTCAAACCAATGTCGGAATGGCGGATGGACACCAAGGAAGAATTGATGGAGGAGATCCGCAAGGTCCTCGATCCAATGCCTGGTATCGACTACAGCTTCACCCAACCGATCGAGATGCGCGTCTCTGAGATGATCATCGGTGTGCGGGGTGACTTGGCCGTCAAAGTGTACGGACCGGATCTGGCAACCCTGAATCAGCTCGGTGGCAAGATCGAATCGCTGCTCAAGACCATTCAGGGTAACCAGGATGTGTACACCGTTCAGAACGACGGCGTGCAGTACCTGCGGGTCGAAATTGACCGCCTTCAAGCGGGCCGTTTCGGGCTGGATGTCGAGACGATCCAGGACGCGCTGCGCGTGCAGATCGAAGGGCGTCAGGCCGGGCTGGTCATTGAGGGTAACCAGCGTACCCCGATTCTCATCCGCTCCGCCGAGTCGGTACGCAATTCGCCCGCGGAATTCGATGCCGTACGTATTACTACACCTGATGGCAAGACCATTCCACTGAGCGCCGTGGCCAAGCTGGAGCGTGCCGATGGCCCAGTGAAGATCGACCGTGAAATGGGCAGTCGCTACAGCGTCGTCATCGCCAACGTCAGCGGAAGAGACCTTGTCGGCTTCGTCGAAGAAGCGAAAGCGTTGGTCGCTCAGCAGGTTGAGCTACCCAATGGCTATCGCATCAGCTGGGGTGGGCAATTCGAGAACCAGCAACGCGCCGCAGCACGGCTTTCCGTCGTGGTTCCGGTGGCGCTGGGCCTGATCTTCGTCCTGCTGTTCTCCACCTTCGGCTCGGTTCGCCAAGCGCTCTTGATCCTGAGCAACATTCCATTCGCGCTGGTGGGCGGCATCGTCGCCCTGTGGGTTACTGGAGAGTACCTCTCGGTGCCTGCGTCGGTCGGTTTCATTGCTTTGCTGGGTATTGCAGTGCTCAACGGCATCGTTCTGGTTAGCTACTTCAACCAGCTTCATGGCGAAGGCTTACCGATGAGGGAGGTTGTACTTCAGGGCGCACGCCGACGACTTCGCCCGGTATTGATGACGGCGTCGATTACGGCATTCGGTCTCGTCCCGCTGCTGTTCGCCACGGGACCTGGATCTGAAATTCAACGACCTCTTGCCATCGTTGTTATTGGTGGTTTGATCACCGTAACAGCCCTGACCCTGATGTTGCTTCCCATCCTCTATCTGCGTTTTGCACATGCCAAAAAGGAGACTGCCGATGCCTGACATCTGGTTGACGCTGCTCTGCACCCCGAGCCTTGAAGAAAAAATCATCGACCATTTGCTGGTGTCAGTCGGCACGAGGATCTTCACCAGCGCTACTGTCGCTGCCCATGGTCTGTCCACGGATGCCCTGAATCCAGTTGAACGCGTGATGGGGCGTGCCCGTGCCGTGCAGATCCAATTGGTCGTTGAGCAACAGCATCTTGAGCCGTTGCTGGACTCGCTCAGGCAGGAGTTTCCCAACACGGGCGTGCGCTATTGGACAGTTCGGGTCAGTGAGTTTGGGGAGTTTATGTGATGAAACGCATTTTACCCCTGGTGGTTCTGATGGGACTGAGTTCCGTTGCAGGCGCTCAGCCAGTCGCACCCATGAACATCCTGCCCAAACCTCTGGCGATGTCGTTGCTCAATGCGGATCCGCGCGTCGCGTCGGCCAGATCGACCATGGATGCAGCCATGCTTGAGGCGGGGATTATTCGTAAGTCGCCCTACGAGTGGAATGCGACAGCAACCGGCCAGCAGCGGCGTGTCGATGCTGGTCCCAACTACAACGAGTGGAACGTTGGCATTCAGCGCACCATTCGGCTGCCTGGCAAAGGCCAGGCAGACCAGGATATCAGTGGTGCCACGGTCAAATTGGCGGATGCGACTTATGGTGAGGTACGTCACGAGACTGCGCGTGAGCTCATGACGATGTGGCTCGATTGGCTGGCCTCTGAACACGCTCTCGAAATCGCCAACAAAGGGTTGGCCTCGGCCAAGGAAAGTCTTGCTGCGGTTGAAAAGCGTAACCGTGCGGGGGACGCATCGAAGCTTGATGTCAGTCTCGTGAAAGCCGAAATTGCTGATCAACTTCGCCAGGGTAACGAGGCGAAGGTCAAAGCTGCAGCCAGTTGGGCGACGTTGTCACGGCGATTCCCGGGTATCGACCGAAAGGTCGTGGCTTTACCGGTGCCATCGTCAGAGCTTGGTCAGTATGAAACCTGGCGTGAGCGGATCCTCGCCGAAAGTGATGTACTGCGCAGGGTAGAGGCCAGCTTGCTGAAAAGTGAAGGCCAGTCGGCACGTGCCAAGGCAGACAAGATCCCAGACCCGACGCTGGGTGTGTTCACTGCTTCGGAGCAGGGCGCTAGGGAAAGAATCTACGGCGTGACCTTCAGCATGCCGATTCCAAGCGGTACTCGCAGTGCTCGTTACAGCCAGGCAATGGCCCAAGAGAGTGCTGCCCGCCAGGACGTAGACCTCATCAAGCGAGAACTGGAAGCTGCGATTGCCAGTGATGTGGAGATGGCCTCAGGCGCCTATGAAAACTTCCGCATTGCTACAGAGGGGGCTGAGGCCATGGCTCAGAACGAGGCACAAATGCAACGCGCCTACGAATTGGGTGAGGCTGACCTGCAGTCCCTGCTGCTATCTCGACGTCAAGCAGTGACATCGGCATCGAATGCACTGCAGGCGCATGTCGATACTTTGCGGACTCACTTGTCACTGCTGATCGATGCCCATTGGATATGGGGGTTGGACGAAAGCTGAGCACGCTCGTTTAGCCTGAAGTGCCCGGCAGGGAGTGCCGGGCCATCTGTCAAAATCGTAATGAACTTATCATGCTCCAGTTAGTTTTGGGCAGTAATGATAGGAAGCGGTCGCCACTCAGCAGTTGAATAATAAATGGCCGGCCTATTCCTACAAGAAACTGCCATGGTACGGAGCAATCATGAAGAAAAGTGCCACGCTTTCACTTGCTGTTTTATCCGCGTTAGCAGGTGCCAGCACGCTTACAAACGCAGCTGAAACCACTGAAAAAGAAGGCTTCATTGAAGGTAGCAGTCTGTCCGTCCTGAACCGAAATTTCTATTTCAACCGGGACAATCGCAACGGAGAACGAGGCGCAGGGGGCGCTGGATATTCCGAAGCGTGGGCGCATGCGGTTATTGCTAAATTCGAGTCCGGCTTCACTCAAGGTACTGTGGGTGTGGGTGTTGATGCTTTCGCCATGATCGGGTTGAAACTCGATACGGGCGGTGGCCGTAACGGTGCTCGTAGTTCGTTCGATGTGCTGCCTGTTGACAGTGAAGGTAAGGCGCGTGACGAGTACACCAAGGTTGGCGGCGCAGTAAAAGCCCGCGCCTTTGATACAGTTATCAAGGCGGGCGACGTGTTCCCGGCCACGCCTGTCGTCTCGTTTGGTGATTCTCGCCTACTGCCAGAATCGTTCCGAGGCGTTACCTTCTCTAATACCAGCTTGAAGGGACTTACCCTGCAGGGTGGTCGTCTGCACTCCATGAGCCAGCCTGTCTCAAGCGATATGAGAGACACGTTTGCTACCTTCTACGCAGGACCAGTCAACTCTCCGTGGGTTGGCTACTTCGGCGGTGACTATGAGCTCAACAAGTACACGACTGTCAGCTTGTACACCAGCCGCCTGAAAGATGCGTGGGACCAAAGTTACTTTGGAACATCGTTCACCTACCCGATATCTGATGAGCTGGCTCTGCTGGCAGGCTTCAACTACTATCGTGCCGTGGATGAAGGCAAGAAGCTGCTGGGTGAGTTCGATAATAACATTTGGAGCGGCAAAGTCGGTGTGCGCTTCGGCGCTCATACGGTGTCGCTCACTCATCAACGCAATAATGGTGACGACGACTTCGACTATCTCCGTCAGTCGGACTCGATCTACCTGGATAACTCTATCCAATACAGCGATTTCAACTCACCGAAAGAGCGCTCTTGGATGGTTCGCTACGATCTGAACATGGCGAAATACGGGATTCCAGGGCTCAGCTTCATGGCACGCTACGGCAAGGGTACGGACGCTGACTACTCGAACGCAAACAATGTGTATATGCGTCGAGATGCGGGCGGCAATCCACTCACCGACCAAAAGCGCTGGGAGCGTGATATCGAAGTCAAGTATGTCGTCCAAACCGGTTCGATGAAGGATATGTCCTTCCGTATTCGTCAAGCAAACACCCGATCCACTCAGTTCGAGTCTGATCTCGATGAGTTCCGCCTGATCGTGGAGTACCCACTCAGTATCTTGTAAGAATTGCGCGGTCTTTCAAAATTGTAATTGATCAATCATGCTGCTGTTAGTCTGACTTTGCTAATTTAGCACCAGGCATCAAGAGCATCTCACTGTGAAATCTTGCTCTCGTTTTTCACGGTGGTCTGATGTGGTGGCGATCGTCGGCACATCTACGCATTCACCTTTGAAGCACAAGTGCTCCTTTGGAAAAGGTGAATTTTGGCGCCCTTAATGGGCGCTTTTTTTTGCATGGAGGAAAATATGAATATTTTGAAAGGTTTCGTCGCTGCCGCACTATTTTTTTTCGCCGCTTCCGTCAGTGCGCAGAACAACGTTAAAGACATCAATGCCCGACTGGAACAAGTCGGCAAAGACGCCACCGCTCGATATGCTCAGAGCCTTAATAAACCTATGCCAGAGCTGAAGGATTATCGTTATGGCATGGACATGGATATTGCTAAACTGGTGCATGTCTCGCAGAATGTCATGTATTGCGGAAACGTCCGAAGCATCATGAGCTTTGAAGATTCGAAGGGTGAGTTGCATATGGTGAGATATATTGTTAAGGGTAATTGCTATAACAATAAATAAAAATGTAGCTGGTTTGGTGGTTGCTCGCCAAAAATGGTTGTCAAAAGTTTGAGCTTAGTCATCCCAGGTTTACAAATTTTTCTGATTTTACAGTGAAAAATGCATCCTAGGGCTGAGCGAGCCCCAGTTCGCTGGCAGGTGGTGAAAAGGGATAGCGGAGAGTTTCAAGACGAAAATTCTGCGGAGGCCTAGGGTAAAGGGTCCGAATGTCAATATTCTACACGTAGCGCTGATGTACGCTGTTCGCACACCAGCGCAATTAACTTCTATCAATCTGCTCAGTGGCAGTGACGATCACCTGTCTTGTGATTTGTATGACACCCCTTGGAATCCGTCCCGCCGCTGTGTGCAACCGCGGCTACTGAAGAAAACGAAAGGACAGCGGCGATCACGAGGGAAACGATCTTCATTTTGCTCACTCCATGTGTAGTTTTGTGGTGGCAATACGCCACTCGCGAAGGATATGGCGAAACGCCGTCATTCACCAAGCCTTACTCACCGGAAGCTGATGAATGACCTGAATTTGGACCGCGTTGCTGACGTCATCTTGTGCTGCAAGTCACTGAGTCAGTCGCTACCGTCAGCCTTGAACGCGGGCCGGCGTTGACGAACAGCATGCATCAGTCGGAGGGTGCGGAGGACCCCGCGTGCAAAGAGGGCTGCACTAAGCCATAGGTAAATACGGCCTGTGTGCCGAGAATTGTGGCAGGTCAATAACCTTGTTGACTTTGACTGGCAACGTAGTCGGAAGGGCGGACCCCCCCCGATTCTACCCAGCCTTGTAAACCACTTTTTTTCACTGTAAACCACAGTGGTTTACAGTGAAAAAAAGTGGTTTACACCCTCAGCCCGAACGCAGTGGCTGTAGGGGAAAAGGCGGGTACAAAGACTGCGCAAGGTCGTGGCTCAGAAAAAACTAACCCCCTGGTGCGCAGTACAGATCAAAGGAACCTGTCCGAGGCGTGGGGGCTAATCTCGGTATTGATGCTAACACGAGACTGCAGTGGTCGACAGCTGCTTGAAATGGCGATGCGGTTGTCTGTGAGTGCGGCAGGGGGAGCGGAGTATGCCGGCTCGGCCACAGTTCTCTGGTTCACTCATCAGCCTGCGCGATAGACAATTCGCTGACTGCAAGGGAGCCTCATAACCCTGACTGGTTCCTCATATCGAGTACCGTTGGCGAGATCGATCAAGAACATTAACCGCTCATTGATCTCATGCAACTCAATGGCTTGAACAGGCACCATTGTCCACGTGCCTGAGCCATCATCGCTAGGCATTACGCTCATGACGCAAGTCACGGTCGCGTTGGCGGGAAGGCTTTCCAGTAGCTGGCGAAAGTGATCCACGCAAGAAACGAGCATCATCCGCTGAAAATCAAAGGTGTTATCCAGCTGCCTAATGCACACATACAGCCAAGGTAAGGCCAGCTCCTGCTCAACGATCGCCCATTGCCTACTGCCGTCAGGGAAGTGAAGGCTGCCGCGAAGCTCAGCGCCTGGATGAGTCACGAACATGCAGGCCACCTCGTACCGAAAATGAACACTATAGATTGTAGTTCTTTAGTGTTCAATGACGCCTCATCGTTCCTTTTGCAGGAGTCGCAAATGGAACTGAATGACGCCATGGGCCAAGCGCTACGAAATGCTCGTGTTCGTAAGGGCTTGACACAGGAGGACTTTGGCAGCATCAGCAGTCGAACCTACATCAGCTCCTTGGAGCGGGGGATGAAAGGGGTAACAGTCAACAAACTGACCTCAATTGCCGACATGATGGGTGTGCACCCGCTTAGCATTTTAGCTGAGGGTTTTTTGCTGCAATCTGGGGGCAGTCTTGACGAGCTGCTAGCCCGCGTCCGAACCGAAATTGGTGATGAGCACTGAAGACTCAACATTGTAGGCTTAGCCTGCTGATGCAGACTGCAGCTGGTGAAATATGCACATACAGAAAAGGTAGTTAGCAGCCTTTGCGACAGGCCACTAACACCTCAAAGCCGCATTCCTCTCGGCAATCTGGAGCGGGGTTGGAAAAGCTGTCCACCCTCGCGTACACGCTCATGTGCCTGGTTAGCGGCATGCATTGACGCATCAGCGCTTGTGGGGGGCGAATTGAAAACTCCATTCCCAGATAGAGGTCATGACTGTTCAAGTCGGACGAAACCCCTGGTCACGGGCAGGTAACATCATGGTCAACTCAAGCCCAAATTCCCAATCGTAGGTTTATAGGCTCAGGGTCAGAGCTTCTTCATGCCCACCCGCCGGCGCATCTCGGCAGTAATCGTCTGCCGGGTTTTCTTTATGTCCGCCCAAGGTTCATTGCCTACTTCAGCCAATCGCCCAAGCACATTTTGTATGTTCCACAGGTTACCGCCCTTAAGCTCCTTCACTTCTTCTCGAAATATCGGAACCGACACAGGCAGCCCCTCGCGGGTCCGCGCTGCGTAGGCGCAGATCGTGGTCGCGCCCAATCCGTTGCGCAGGTAATCGATGAAGATCCGCCCGACACGGTTTTTCGGCCCTGATACTGCGGAAAATCGCTCAGGCAGCATTTTAGCCATGTGGCTGACGATAGCGTGGCTGAAGTTCTTGACCTCATCCCAGCCATGCTTGCGGGTCAGCGGTACCACCAAGTGAATTCCCTTACCGCCGCTAGTCTTGAGGAACGCCTTGAGCCCCAACTCATCGAGCACTGTGAGTGTCAGCTGGGTGGCTTCGACCATACTTTTCCATGGCAGCGCCGGGTCCGGGTCGAGGTCAAGGACGAAGCGGTCAGGTTTGTCGAGATGGTCCGAGGTGGCGTTCCAGGTATGTAGCTCGACTGTGTTGATCTGCACCGCCCCTATTAAGGTCTCGACGTTGTTAATGACCATCATTGGCTGGCCCGTGAGTTTATGATCGAGGGAGATGATGCCGGGAACCTTAAGGCGCTCGGCGTTCTTCTGGAAAAACAGTTCTCCGGTAATTCCATCAGGCGCTCGCACTAAAGCTACAGGGCGGTCCTTGAGCTGCGGGAGAATCCACTCGGCCACGCTTGCGTAATATTCCGCGAGTTGGACTTTGGTTGTGCCGCTGGTAGCGTCAATGACGCGATCCGGGTGGGTGATGTGTATCTTGCTATGTTCAGAATTGATCTGAGACGGCGCAGTCGGGGCCTTCTTCTTGGCTGAGGAAGCTTTGGCATCGATATTTTTCCCATGGATATTTTTAATGATAGTCGGCTGCTCCACCGTGATGTCGCTGGCAGGCTTGTCATCACGAAGGCCATGGAACACCGCATGACGCACCGAGCCGTCCTTGGTCATTTCGGCATAGGCCACTTCTGCCAGCAACTGCGGTTTAAGCCAATGCACACGAGTGAGCTCTGCACTTCTGGGCGGGTTAGCCACTGCAGGTTTCTTGGTTCGGAGAGGCTTGATTCGATCATGGATGCTCTTGAGAGTCGCCTCCGTAAACCCGGTGCCGACTTTGCCGACGTAGCGCAACTCACCGCTGTCTCGATCATGCAGCCCCAGGAGCAGGGCGCCGAATGCATTGCGTGAGCCTGTGGGATCGGTGAAGCCAACGATGATGAATTCCTGGCGACGCTTACACTTGAGTTTAATCCAGTCACTGCTGCGCCCAGAAGCGTAGGACGAGCCGAGGCGCTTGCCGATCAGACCCTCCAACTGCATATGACAGGCGCTGGTGAGCAAGTCATTAGGGTCTTCGATGAAGGCCTCGGAAAAACGCAGTAGGGGCTCTTTGCCGGACTTTAGGATCGCCAAGAGCGCAGCCCGGCGTTCCTCGACCGGCACCTCGCGCAGGTCCACGCCATTGAAATAGGGCAGATCGAACAAGTAATAGAAGATATTGCCACTCTGGCCTGCCTCGAAAGCGTTTTGCAAGGCCTGAAAATCCGGTATGCCTTGGTCGTCGATGACCACAATTTCACCGTCTAGCCAAGCTGAATTCAATCCTAAGGAAAGCAATGCCTTGGCCTGCCTTGGCAATTTGTGGGTCCAGTCGTGCCCGTTTCGTGTAAAGAGTCGAACCTTTTGATCTTCTATCCTGGCAAGCATCCTAAAACCATCGAATTTGCACTCATAGATCCATCGACCGCTAGGAGGCTTTTCCACCAGAGTCGCCAGCTGCGGCTTGATGTAGCCCGGCAGTTTCGCCTTGCGCGCACCGGTGAGTGGCGAGAGCTTTGTTTGCCGTACAGGCTCTGCAGCTTTCTTGGTGGGCTTGGCCTTGGCTGTAATTGATGTGTTGGGTGATTTGGCAACGATTGCCCGTTCGCTGATCACGCTGTCGGGTTCGGCGACAACCACGTCGTAAATATCTTCAGGCCGAGCGGAACTGTCTTGATGCTTGATAAGAAACCATTGCTCCTGCTTGCCCGGCATGTGCGTGCGAACCAGGTTCCATAGACCGCTCAGCTTCTCGCCCTGCAGTTCAAACTTGAGGCGGCCCTTTGCGTAGGCCTCGACCGGGTCGCCCAGAGGAATCCACATGCCGCGGTCCCAGACGATGACGTCGCCAGCACCATAGTGGCCTTCGGGTATGCTGCCTTCGAAGGTAGCGTAATCCAGCGGATGGTCTTCGACATGCACCGCCAGGCGCTTGACCTTGGGATCCAGTGACGGCCCCTTTGGTACCGCCCAACTCTTGAGCGTACCGTCCAACTCTAAGCGAAAGTCGTAATGCAAGCGCGAGGCATCATGCTTCTGAATGCAAAACTGCAATGCATGCGCTTTGCCCTTGCGCCTGCTAGATTTTGTGAGGCCAGCAGGCTCTGGACTCTCCTTGAAATCACGCATTTTGTTGTATTTTTCGAGCTTCTTTTCCATGATGCCCTCCGCAGAGTGCTTACAACATCGACCTTCGCCTCACCTGAACTCAGCATTTTGAAATTTACAGCTGTGAGGCTGGGTGATAGATCTCGACGCGAAACGCAACGGGTGCATTTTTTCAATCGCAACACCGTAAACAGCTCAGATAGAAAAATAAGGCTTCTCAAACGCAACAGCTGGGCTGGTACCTATTTGTACTTGACTTCGTAGCGCCAGTCGCCGTCCGGGGGCGAATCGACCAAGGTGGCCAGTTGCGGCTGAAGCCGATCCGGCAGGGCCGCGCGGCTGGCCTGGTGCTTGCGCGCGGGGGCGGTCGCCTTGGCCGCGCGGCGCGGCGGCAGAGTGCGGTCGCTCAGCACACTGTCCGGTTGCGCGTCGACGATGCGGTAGTCCGTTTCGCTGCGCGCCTGGCTATCACGGGACTTGACCAGCATCCACTGCTCCTTCTTGCCGGCCAGGTGGGTGCGGAACAGGTTCCAGACACCTGCCAGCTTCTCGCCTTGCAGGCGAAACCGCAGCTTGCCCTTGGCGTAGGCTTCGCGTGGGTCGCCTTCGGGCTCCCAGATGCCTCGATCCCAGACGATCACGTCGCCGGCGCCGTAGTGGCCTTCGGGGATATGGCCTTCGAAATCGGCGTAGTCCAGTGGGTGGTCCTCCACGTGCACGGCCAGCCGGCGGACCTTGGGATCGAGCGAGGGCCCCTTGGGAATCGCCCAGCTTTTCAGGGTGCCGTCCAGTTCCAGGCGAAAGTCGTAGTGCAGGTGGCTGGCGTCATGCTTCTGGATGCAGTACTGCAGCGCGTGATCCTTGGCCGAACGGCTCCGCTTGCCGGCGGGTTCGGGGGTGGCATTGAAGTCGCGCTTGCGCTGGTACTCCTGCAGGGGCTTGGCCATGGCTGGGCTCCGGAACGGTTCGCGGGTCTCTAGGTTGGGAGGTGGGGCAGGGCGCGGAGTTCAAAAAATGCATAGGGCCCGGCATCTCCGGCGACCGCTGAAGAAACTCTGAATCATTTCTGCGTGGGCGCAGTCGACCGAATGAAGCCCACAAACGGAGAACCGCCATGGCCACACCCGATGAGCCAAGACCCCAGGTCGATATCGACGACACCGAAGACCGCATGGGCAGTGTCCACGAACTGGATTTCAGCGAGCGTCGCGACGCGCGCCGTGGTCGCATCGGCGACGAGCGTCCGGCACGGGAAGTGGCGCAGGACTATCCGCCCCGACGCGTTGCCGAAAGCGGCATGACGGGGGGCGAGGCGTTGAGTGATAGCCTGCACGAGGACAATGTCACCCTCGATGACCTGAGCCCCGATACCTTGTTCGATGAAACGGGCGCCCGCGACCCGCAAGAGCCTGGCATGGATGATGGTCCGGCGGACCAGTCCTTGCGGCGGGTGGACGCTCGCGAGATTGGCGGTGGCTTTGGTTTGGACGAGGCCGAACTGGCCCGCTCGGCGCCGCTCGATGGAGAGCCGTGGAGTGACGAGGTGTCGCCAGAAGACGACCGGAGGCGAGGCTGATGAACGCGCAACGTTGTGCCTGCAATCACTGCTCCTGCACGGTGGACGCCAATGCCGTGGTTCAGGATGGCAAGGCGTACTGCTGCGAAGCCTGCGCGACAGGTCACCGTAGCGATGAGCCCTGTCGCATGACCGACTGCAAGTGTGGCGAAGCGACAAAGGCAAAGGAGAACAATGTAGACAAGCATTGAAGGAGACTTTTCCCGCAAGCGATCCAATCTCGCCATAAGTCCCCCAACTGCCCTATTGTCGGTTTATCCGACGATAGGGCAGATAAACTAGCCTGCCAAACAATACATTCAAATTTCTTGATCTTGATCTTGATCTTGATCTTGATCTTGATCTTGATCTTGATCTTGATCTTGATCTTGATCTTGATCTTGCCTCTAAGTGCGCGAAAGTCCAGGCAACACCAATTGCGACTTCAGGAGGCCGAGCGGAGTTCTTGCGTAGTGGGGCGACGGCCATACGCTGCGGCCCAGGATGGGCCGTTCAGCGCGGTACCCACGGGAGCAAGAACGGAGCGAGGGAACCCCGGAGCGCAGCGCAGGGGCCGGATGAATGGAGCCGGCGGTTTTTGCCTACTTTTGCCCGCGTGCAAAAGTAGGTCGCCGTAAAGGCGAAAAGGTGCCTAAGTGTCGCCATCGCCCACGAATGCGCATAAAAAATTCAAAACCAGCACTCTTGAAACCATACCAGAACCTCAGCTGAGAACATGCTCGACCGGCAGCAACACCGGCGGCAACTCGGTACACCCCAATGCCCCCAGCACATCCCGCTCCACACCCCGCACGATGGCATCCAGCGGCAGGTCGTTCTCATCCCGCCCGAACGGATCCTCCAACTCGTCACTGATGGCATCCAGCCCGAAGAACGTATAGCTGACGATGGCGGTGAACAGCGGTGCCAGCCACCCCAGCGGTTCGGCCATGGCAAACGGCAGGAGCACGCAGAACAGGTAGATGGTGCGGTGCAGCAGCAGGGTGTAGGGGAAGGGCAGCGGCGTGGCCTTGATCCGTTTGCAGGCCGCCTGGGCCTGCGACAGGCCCGTGAGCCGCTGCTCCAGGTTCACATAGCGCCACTCGCTGATCTGCTGATGCTGTGCCAGCCGTGAGATACGCGCGCCCAATGCCTGCAGTATGCCGTCGCTGAGGTTGTGCTGCGGCAAGCTGGCAGCGTCGCTGACCCACGCCGCGGCGGCCTGGTACTCGTCCTCGCCACGCAGCCGCGCATTGAGCGCGTGGGCGTATCCGCACAGTCCCTGCAGCAGTTGCCGGCGCTGGTGCGGGTCGGTGATCACGCAGCTGGCGCGGATGAACGAGCGGATCTCGATGACCACCTGGCCCCAGGCCTTGCGGCCTTCCCACCAGCGGTCATAGCAGGCGTTGTTGCGAAAGCTCATGAAGATCGACAGCGACAGGCCGAGCAGGGTGAACGGCGTCGCGCTGACCCGCGAATAGAAGGCCGGATGCAGGGTCTCGACCAGCACGATCAGCGAAGCCAGCGCACTGACCATCAAGGTGCGACGAACGATACGCCGGGCGATCGACCCCTTGAGGGTGATCAGCACATTGAGCAGATTGGGTTTGGGATGAACGATCATGGCGATTCCACGACAGGCATAATATCGGCTCACTGAAAGTTCAGGGCGCCACAAGCCTAGCGCCATGAAAAGAAGGCGTCCAATTGTTATCAGTGAACAGTTGATCGGTGTTTTCTATCACTACGCAGTGATAGAGCAGACCAATCAACCTGTCATTACTTTTGATTTGACGATAGTGCGTGGCAAAAATAGCCTGCAGCGGTCAACAGTGTCGAAGTGGGTTGTCTTGACACCTGGAAACTTCGAACTTGTTATTCCGCCTGTCGCGATCAAGGGTGACCCTGATGAACGAAGAAGAACATATTAAAAGTTACAATGGCCCGGCGGCTGGCTGGGGTGCGCTCAAAAGCGTGACCAAAGCCTGGCTGGGCAGCGAGAACGCGGTCAAGAACATCCGGGCGATGCTCAAGACCAACCAGAACAGCGGTTTCGACTGCCCCGGCTGCGCCTGGGGCGAGTCGCCGGAAAACGGCATGGTCAAGTTCTGCGAGAACGGCGCCAAGGCGGTCAACTGGGAGGCCACCGGTCGCTCGGTGGACCCTGACTTCTTCGCCCGCTACAGCGTCAGCGCCTTGCTCGAACAAAGCGACTACTGGCTCGAGTACCAGGGGCGCCTGACCCATCCGATGCGCTATGACGCGTCCACCGACCACTATGTCGAGATCAGCTGGGACGAAGCGTTCGCCCTGATCGCCAGGCACCTGAACAACCTCGATTCGCCCGACCAGGCCGATTTCTATACCTCGGGCCGGGCCAGCAACGAGGCTGCCTACCTCTATCAACTGTTCGTGCGCAGCTTCGGCACCAACAACTTCCCCGACTGCTCGAACATGTGCCACGAGGCCAGCGGTCTGGGCATGGGCGACACCCTCGGCGTCGGCAAGGGCACCGTGGTGTTCCATGACCTGGAACAAGCCGACGCGATCTTCGTCATCGGCCAGAACCCCGGCACCAACCATCCGCGCATGCTCGAACCGCTGCGCGAGGCGGTGGAGCGGGGCGCCCAGGTGGTGTGCTTCAACCCGCTCAAAGAGCGCGGCCTGGAACGCTTCCAGCATCCACAGCACCCGTTCGAGATGCTCAGCAACGGCTCTGAGCCCACCAACACGGCCTACTTCCGCCCGGCACTGGGCGGCGACATGGCGGTGCTGCGCGGCATGGCCAAGTTCCTCCTGCAGTGGGAGCGCGAAGCCCAGGCCAACGGTATGCCGGCGGTGTTCGACCACGCCTTCATCAAGGCTCACACCCATGGCATGGAGGAGTACCTGGCCCAGGTCGACGCCACGTCGTGGGAACACATCGTCGAGCAATCCGGCCTGAGCCTGGCCGAGATCGAACTGGCCGCGCGCATGTACCGCAAGGCCGAGCGGGTGATCATGTGCTGGGCCATGGGCGTCACCCAGCACCGCCACTCGGTGCCGACCGTGCAGGAGATCGTCAACCTGCAGCTGCTGCGCGGCAACGTCGGCAAGCCGGGCGCGGGCCTGTCGCCGGTACGCGGTCACAGCAACGTGCAGGGCGACCGCACCATGGGTATCGACGAGAAACCGCCGACCTGGTTGCTGGACAACCTCCAGCGGCGCTTCGGCATCGAAGTACCCCGTGGCCACGGCCACAACGCGGTGCTGGCGATCCAGGCCATGGAGCAACGACGCACCAAGGTGTTCATCGCCCTGGGCGGCAACTTCGCCCAGGCCACTCCGGACACCCCACGGACCCACGCCGCGCTGCGCAATTGCGACCTCACCGTGCATATCGCCACCAAGCTCAACCGCTCGCACCTGGTCACCGGCCGCGACGCCCTGATCCTGCCGTGCCTGGGCCGCACCGAAATCGACCTCCAGGCCGAAGGGCCGCAGGGCGTCACCGTGGAAGACACCTTCAGCATGGTGCACATCTCCCACGGCCAGCTGAAGCCACGCTCGCCACTGCTGCGCTCGGAGCCGGCCATCGTCGCCGGCATGGCCAAGGCGACCCTGGGTGACCGGCCGATCGACTGGGAGTGGGTGGTGGGCGACTATGCCCGGATCCGTGACCTGATCGCCGACACCATCCCCGGCTTCACCGACTTCAACGCGCGCCTGCAGCATCCGGGGGGCTTCCACCTGGGCAACGCCGCCGCCGAGCGCGAGTGGAACACGGCCAGCGGCAAAGCCCAGTTCAGCGCGACCGAGCTGCCGGCGCAACTGGTCAACGAAGCGGTGCTGGCCCGTGGCGACAAGCCTGACCTGATCCTGCAGACGCTGCGCTCCCACGACCAGTACAACACCACCCTGTACGGCCTGGACGATCGCTACCGCGGCGTGTTCGGCCTGCGCGACGTGGTCTTCGCCAACGAGGCGGACATCCGCCGCCTGGGCTTCGCGCCCGGCGACAAGGTGGACATGGTGTCGCTGTGGGCGGACGGGCGCGAACGCCGGGTCGATGGTTTCACCCTGGTGGCGTACGACATTCCTGAAGGACAGGCTGCGGCGTACTACCCGGAAACCAACCCGCTGGTACCGCTGGAAAGCTACGGCGACCGGACCTACACGCCGACCTCCAAGTTCGTCGCGATCAAGCTCGAGAAGTCGCAGCCGGACGCATTGATCCACGCCGTCGCCGGCTGATCCCTCTTCTTCATTCATCGACTGCGGGCCTGCGGGCGTGCGGCGCCCTGGTGGCTGCCGCCCGCTGGCTGCCGGTCAACAAGGATATTGTCATGTCGAATCTGGGTGCCCTGGACCTGGCGCGGCTTCAATTCGCCTTCACGGTCTCGTTCCACATCATTTTCCCGGCCATCACCATCGGCCTGGCCAGCTTCCTGGCCGTGCTCGAAGGCTGCTGGCTGAAAACCGACAACCCGGTCTACAAGGACCTGTACAAGTTCTGGTCGAAGATCTTCGCCGTCAATTTCGGCATGGGCGTGGTCTCGGGCCTGGTGATGGCCTACGAGTTCGGTACCAACTGGGCGCGTTTCTCCGACTTCGCTGGCAGCGTGACCGGACCGCTGCTCACCTACGAGGTGCTGACCGCGTTCTTCCTCGAAGCGGGCTTTCTCGGCGTCATGCTGTTCGGCTGGGGCCGGGTAGGGCGCCGTCTGCACTTCTTCGCCACGATCATGGTGGCGATCGGCACGCTGATCTCGATGTTCTGGATTCTCTCGTCCAACAGCTGGATGCAGACGCCGCAGGGCATCGAGATCGTCGATGGCCGAGTGGTGCCGCTGGACTGGTTCAAGATCGTCTTCAACCCGTCGTTCCCGTACCGCCTGGCACACATGGCGCTGGCCGCGTTCCTCTCCACGGCGTTCTTCGTCGCCGCGTCCGCGGCCTGGCATCTGCTGCGCGGGCGCAACACTCCGCAGATCCGCAAGATGCTGTCGATGGGCATGTGGATGATCCTGGTCGCCACGCCGGTGCAGGTGGTGGTCGGTGACGCCCACGGCTTGAACACCCTGGAGCACCAGCCGGCGAAGATCGCCGCCATCGAGGGCCACTGGGAGAACACCCCGGGCGAGCCATCGCCGCTGGTACTGTTCGGCCTGCCGGACATGGCCGGCGAGACGACCCGCTACAGCCTCGAAGTGCCATACCTGGGCAGCCTGATCCTGACCCACAGCCTGGACAAGCAGATCCCGGCGCTCAAGAGCTTCGCCAAGCAAGACCGTCCCAACTCGACGATCATTTTCTGGAGTTTCCGGGTCATGGCCGGCCTGGGCATGCTGATGCTGGCCTGCGCCTTGCTGGCACTGGTGCTGCGCCGCAACGGCGCGCTGTACCGCAACCGCGCTTTCCTCTGGTTCACGTTGCTGATGGGGCCTTCGGGGCTGATCGCGCTGCTGGCCGGCTGGTTCACCACGGAAGTGGGCCGTCAGCCCTGGGTGGTCTACGGCATGCTGCGCACCACCGACGCCGCCTCCAACCACAGCGCCGCGCAAATGAGCCTGACCCTGGCGCTGTTCGTGCTCATCTACTTCTCGGTATTCACCGTGGGAATCGGCTACATGATGCGCCTGGTGCGCAAGGGGCCGGTCGCGCACGAGGAACTGCCGAGCCCCGACCAACCGGAATCGCTGGCCACCGCGCGTCGCCCGCTGTCCGTCGCCGACTGAGAAGGAGCTGAACAATGACGATTCAAGGTATCGACCTTTCGGTCATCTGGGGCGTGATCATCGCCTTCGGCCTGATGATGTACGTGATCATGGATGGCTTCGACCTGGGCTTGGGGATTCTCTTCCCGCTGATCGGCGACTCCAGCGACCGTGATGTGATGATGAACACCGTGGCGCCAGTGTGGGACGGCAACGAGACCTGGGCGGTGCTCGGCGCGGCGGCGCTGTATGGCGCCTTCCCGCTGGCGTACTCGGTGATCCTCGAGGCGCTGTACCTGCCGCTGGTGCTGGTGCTGGCCGGGCTGATCTTCCGTGGCGTGGCCTTCGAGTTCCGCTTCAAGGCCCATCCACGCAAGCGTCACCTGTGGGACAAGGCGTTCATCGGCGGTTCGGTGCTCGCCGCCTTCTTCCAGGGCGTGGCCATCGGCACCTACATCAACGGTATCCCGGTGGTGGATCGCCAGTTCGCCGGTTCCGGCTGGGACTGGTTGTCGCCATTCCCGCTGTTCTGCGGCGTCGGTCTGCTGCTGACCTACGCACTGCTGGGCAGCACCTGGCTGCTGATCAAGACCGACGGCATGCTCGAATCGCGCATGCGCCACTACAGCCGGCCGCTGACCTACCTGTTGGCACTGGTGATCGTGGTGATCTGCGCCTGGACCGCGTGGCTGCATGACGACATCGCCCAGCGCTGGTTCGGCGCCAGTCACGGGTTGCGCTCGCTGCTGATTGCCGTGTTCGCGGTGGTGGCCGTGGTGGTGATCCAGAAAACCCTGCGCAAGCGCCATTCGCACCTGCCGTTCATTGCCGTGGTGGGGCTGGTGTTCCTCGGCTACCTGGGGTTGGCGATCAGTATCTGGCCGAACATCGTGCCCCCGGGGATCACCCTGTGGCAGGCGGCGGCACCGCTTAGCAGCCAGTTGTTCGCCTTGATCGGGGCGCTGTTCATCATCCCGATCATCCTGGCGTACACCTTCTGGAGCTACCACGTGTTCCGTGGCAAGGTCCAGGCCGGGGATGCCTATCACTGAAGGGAAGGGGCCGCATGACGGCCCCTTCATCTTGCTGGTGGGTTATTGCGTCGCGCCCTGTTCCTCTGGCGGAACACCGTACGATACGTAGTACGCCAGGCCGACGAAGATCGCGCCACCCACGGCATTGCCCAGGAACACCGCCGCCAGGTTTTCCAGCAACTGGCCCCAGCTCAGGTAGCCGGCGAAGATCGCCGCCGGAATCAGAAACATGTTGGCCACCACGTGCTGGAAGCCGATGGCGACGAAGGCCATGATCGGGAACCAGATGCCGAGGATCTTGCCGCTCACCTCGCGGCTGGCGTAGGACAACCACACCGCCAGGCACACCAGCCAGTTGCAACCGATGCCGGAGACGAATGCATGCAGGAAGTCGGCGCTGACCTTGCTGGTGGCCCCGGCCAGGGTCTTGTTCAGGTACGGCCCTTCGGTCAGCCCGAGCAGGTGGCCGAAGCAGTAGGCGACGAACAATGCGCCCAGCAGGTTGGCCACGGTCACCAGCGTCCAGTTGCGCAGTACGGCCCAGGGACGGATACGCCCGGCGAACAGCGCCAGTGGCAGGCTCATCATGTTGCCGGTGAGCAGCTCGCCACCGGCCAGGATCACCAGGATGAGGCCGATGGGGAAGACCGCGGCGCCCAGCAAGTTGCCGAATGACGCCCAAGGCGCCGGGATCATCGTGCTTACATGGATTGCCAGCAGGAAGCCCAGCGAAATGAACGCGCCGGCCAGAAAGCCCAGGATCAAGGTGGCACGAGTAGCCAGGTGCGCTTTCCTGGTGCCGGCTTGCATGGCCAGTTCAGTGATCCGGGAGGGGGTATTCACAGACATTTCAACAACTCGAACGCAAGGACGACAGCGCCGCCGGAAGCGGGCCGTGGGTCAGGATTTGACGGGAACAAGGCGGATACAGCGGCGCAACCCATGGAGATGGGCGGCTTCGAAGTGGGCCGCACGTTATCCGAGGCAATTTGACGCAGTCAAATCGATAGACTGGATGAGGTGATAGATCTCATCTATGAGGAAGCTAGAGTCAAGTGGGCTGCGCTATGCGGGGCCTGCGATGTTATTCGCGCACTGAATGCACTGGCAACGCGTCCCGTCGCCCTAGGCTTCAGCGACCCGGCCAGTGAACCTGCAGCAGCCGCTCGCTTGAATTTGCATGTGAGCAAGTTCACTATTCGCTACGTATTACATGCTACGTAGCACAGTACGAAACAGCGGAGTGAGCAATGGCCAGGGGCGGAATCAACAAAGTGGTGGTACAGCAGGCACGCGATGCGCTGCTTGCCCGCGGCGAGCATCCCAGTATCGATGCGGTACGTATCGAGCTGGGAAACACGGGCTCGAAGACCACCATCCACCGTTACCTGAAAGAGCTGGGCGATCGCCAGCCGGTGGCGTTAGAAGGCACCGCATGCGTGAGCGAGCCCTTGGCGCGACTGGTGGAGCAGCTGGCGGCGCAGTTGCTGGAGGAGGCCAAGGCTCGCGTCGACGCCGCCGAAGCGGCGTTCAATCAGCAGCGCGACCAGCTGCAGGCGCAACTGCAATTGGCGCAGCGTGCTCTGGCCGCGGCGCACCAGCAGATCCGGGAGCAGGCCGACGCGCTGCAGTCCGAATCGCAGGCACACTCGACCACCCAGGCCATGCTGCAGGCCGAGCAACTGCGCAGCGTCAGCCTCAAGCAATCGCTTGGCGAGCTACAGCTGCGCCTGGCCGACAAGGACGAGCAGATCCGCTCGCTCGAGGAAAAGCATCACGCCGCCCGTGAGGCGCTGGCCCATTACCGCGAACAGCGCGAGCAGGAGCAGCGCCGCATTGATACCCAGGTGCGGCAACTGCAGGGTCAGCTGCAGACGCTGCAGCAGGGCGCCATGGCTCACCAGGAGACGTCGACCCGCCTGCACCGCGACAACGAGCGCTTGCTGGCCGAGCAGCGCCAGGCTGTCGCGCAGCGCACCGAACTGTGCCAGCAACTGGAACAGCGCGATGCCCAGGTACAAGGGCTGCGCGCCATCCTGGCCCAGGCCCAGGGCGCCAGCGAAGAGATGCGTCGACAATTGACGTCTTGCGAGGCTCGGTTGGCGGGCAGGGCCTGAACACTGTCGCCGCTGAACTATATTCATTGGCGGCAGATGATTGACGGCAGGGATTTCGATGCGTGCAACCAGGAAGCAGAGCGAAGACGGCGTATTCGCGGTGACCGGCGAGGGCCGCGCCACGTCGTTGTTCCGCCTGGTGCTGGGCTTCATGGCCGTGGTGATGCTGGCCTTCGTGCTGATCGAGGGCTGGCGCATCTGGCGCGACTACCGCCAGGTGTTCATCAATGCCGAGGACGCCGTGACCAACCTGGCCCGGGCTACCGCCCAGCACGCCGAGGACACCATCCGCCAGGTCGATGCCATCACCTCGGCACTGGCCGAGCGCCTCGAGGGTGACGGCTTCGGCGTCATCGACAGGCCCCGGCTGCACGCCCTGCTCAAGCAGCAGATGGCGATCATGCCGCAGTTGCATGGCCTGTTCGTCTATGGCCCCGACGGTGGCTGGATCGTCACCGACAAGGACGCCGTGCCGCCCTCGGCCAACAACGCCGACCGTGCCTATTTCATCTACCACCGCAGCCACCGCGATCGCGAGGTGCGTATCGGCACCGTGGTGCGCAGCCGTTCGACCGGCGACCTGATCATTCCCATCTCCCGGCGCCTGGATCATCCCGACGGCAGTTTCGCCGGGGTGCTGCTGGGCACCATCAAGGTCGACTGGTTCGTGCGCTACTACGGCGACTTCAAGATCGACCAGCGCGGCGCGCTGGTGCTGGCCAAGCGCGACGGCACGATCCTCGTGCGTCGGCCCTTCGTCGAGCAGGTGATCGGCCGCAGCCTGGCCAACAGCGAGATCTTCCGCAACTACCTGCCCTATGCCAGCGAGGGTGTGGCCGAGGCGGTGGCGGTGGTCGACGGCACGCCGCGGCTGTACGCCTTTCGCGCGCTGTCGAGTTACCCGCTGGTGGTGGAGGCGGGGCTGTCGACCGAATCGATCATCGCGCCCTGGCGCCACGACATGATCAAGTCGGTGCTGGTGCTGGTACTGGTGTTGATCGGTCTTGCGGGTTTTGGCTGGATCGTCCTGCGCCAGCTGCGCGAGCGCATCGTCATCGAACGTGCGCTGCACCAGGCGCACCAGACCCTCAAGGCCATGGCGTTGACCGACAGCCTGACCGGGCTGGGCAACCGCCGGCGCCTGGACGCCGTGCTCGAGCCGGAGATTCGCCGGGCCCGGCGCCAGGGCTATCCGCTGGCCCTGGTCATGCTCGACCTCGACCACTTCAAGGCCTACAACGATCATTACGGCCACCCGGCGGGAGACGAGTGCCTGCGCCGTTTCGGTGCGCTGCTGCGCCAGGCGCTCAAGCGCCCCGGTGACCTGGCGGTGCGCTATGGCGGCGAAGAGTTCACCTTGTTGCTGCCCAATACCGACGCGCAGGGCGCCAGCGTGATCGTCCAGGAGATCCTCCAGCTGTTGCGCCGCCAGGCCATGGAGCACGTCGGCAGCCCGCTGGGGCGCGTCTCGACCAGCGCGGGCATCGCCGTGGGCACGCCCACGCTGGAGCCGATCACGCCGGACAACCTGATGGCGGCGGCGGACAGGGCGCTGTACGAAGCCAAGCGCCAGGGCCGGGACCGTTACTGCATGGCGGACGTCATCGAGGTCGATGTACGCCCTTGAGCGCTGTCATCCAGCTGTCATCCGCTCGACACTATCATCGGATTTCGTATGCGTGAGCTCATCTCGATGCTGTCCGGTAATGCCAATCCCCATCACGAAGCCGACCTGCATGGCCTGCTGTACGGCTTTGCCTTCCGCCCCGGCGAGCCGGGCCGCGAGATCGACTCGGCCCAGGCCGTGGCACAGCTGCAGGCGCCGCCTGACGACGAATTCATCTGGCTGCACCTGAACCTCGCCCATGCGGCCTGCGAGCGTTGGATGAAGGCCAACCTGGACCTGCCGGAAACCTTTTTCGAGACCCTGCGCGAAGGCTCGCGCTCCACGCGCATCGAGCACACCGACTCGGCGTTGCTGGCGGTGGTCAACGATGTGGTGTTCAGCTTTGGCCTGGTATCTTCCGACGTCTCCACACTCTGGGCCTGCGCCCGCAGCCGGCTGCTGGTCAGCGCGCGCCTGCAGCCCTTGCATTCGGTGGACGAACTGCGTTCCTCGGTCAAGCGCGGTGAGCGTTTCGGCTCGACCGTGGAACTGCTGGTGCACCTGGTGCGCGACCAGAGTGACCTGCTGACCCAGGTGGTGCGGGAGACCACCTTGAAGGTCGACCGCATCGAGGACCAGTTGCTGTCGCTGCGCCTGAGCGACAATCGCGCCGAGCTCAGCAGTCAGCGCCGCGTGCTGGTGCGCCTGCAACGGCTGCTGGCGCTCGAGCCAGGTTCGCTGCTGCGCCTGCTCAATCGCCCGCCGGAGTGGCTGCGTGAGCAGGACATCCGCCAGCTGCGCGCGTCCACCGAAGAGTTCTCGGTGATCATCAACGACCTCACCAGCCTGGTCGAACGGATCAAGCTGCTGCAGGAAGAGATTGCCGCCAAGCTCACCGAAGAGAACAACCGCACGCTGTTCACCCTCACCGTGGTGACGGTGCTGGCGTTGCCGATCAACATCATCGCCGGCTTCTTCGGCATGAACGTCGGCGGCGTGCCGCTGGCGGACGACCCCCACGGGTTCTGGGTGCTGGTGGCGCTGGTGGTCACCTTCACCGTCATCGCCGGGCGCTGGGCATTCCGCAAGCGGGGCGACTACTGAGGCTTCACCGCCGACAGGTCATTTGAAGTCCCATTGCATCTGCGTCGCGATGCTCACCCCGCTGGACGACCTGACGCACACATCCAGGTAATCGGTGAAGCGTGGCGGCCGGGCGATGCCTTCATCGAGCAGGCGGCTGTTGTCGAACAGGTAGTTCAGGTCGGCAAACCCGCTGTACAGCCGCAGGGCCCGCAGCACCAGGCGCGGATTGGCCGGGCCGATACGGGTTTCGAAGTGGCTGGCGAGGGTCTTCAGGTCATCGACGTCGACCTTGCGGTAGCGCTCGCCCACCGGCTCGGCCCCGTTGGCCAGGGCGAAGGCTGCGTCGATCTCGGCGAAGGTGCAGGCGGCTTGGTGCCCGGCGGAGATGTGGTAGAGGTCGTGCCCAAGCCGCGGCTTGAGCGTCAGGCCGATCAGCGCTTCGGCGCAGTAGTCCACCGGGATCACGTCGATCTGCTCTTCAAGGCCGCAGGTGAAGCTTTCCAGGGCGAAGCCCATGCGGAACACCCAGAAGATGCTGCCGGAAGCCTGGCAACCCAGGCTGCGATGGCCCACCACGATCGACGGGCGCGCCACCACCAGAGGCAGGCCTGGCAGCGCTTCGCGCATGCGCCGCTCGATTTCCGCCTTGGAGGCGGTGTAGTCCACCAGCTGCTGCTCGGCGTCCGGAAACTCCCACGATTCGCTGACTGGCGACTGGCGCTGCGGACCACAGCACATGGCGGTGCCGACGTGCAGGAAGCGTTTCAGCCGGGGGGAGCGGCTCAGCACTTCGGCAAAGGCGAACGTGCCTTCGACGTTGACCGGCCAGATCGACGGATTATTCGAGAACGATGCCACCGCGGCGCAGTTGATCACCCGGTCCATCTGCCAGAGCCGTGGAGTTTCACGGGCCAGCCAGCCGGTATCGAGGAAGTCGCCGCAGATGATCTGCGTTTCGCTCAGCGCCAGGGCGTCGGCTTCGCTGACACCATGCTGGCGCAGGTTGTCGCGCAGGCGCTGCAAGCCTTGAGCGGGCGATTGGGCGCGGACGAGGAAGCACAGGGCCGCGGCGTGCCCCTGGGCCATCAGCTGGGCGGCGACTGCGCCTGCGAGAAAACCCGTGGCGCCGGTCAGCAGAATTCGCTCCTGCGTCGAATGAAGGACGGTGGGCACACCGGTAATGGGGGTGTTCATAGGTTTCCTCGGGAAGTTTCAGCCCGGTTTTATTGCATGGGCGGGATGTCGAAGTATTCGTGAATACTTGGCGGATAAGGCTTTTCAAACTCGCAGGGCATTACACGCAACTTTAAAAGAGGTGCGAACGTATTGGTGCAGGCGACGAGTCCGGCACGCCCGCTTTGCCTAGGGCCTGAAGGCACATTGGCAGGAGCCGGGCGGCGAGCTAATTGTCTGGCGCTCGAACTGTTATTTCAATTAACAGTTTTGCGAGTTATGGATGTTTTTGGTGAAAGAATTTTAATGGCGTGTCGCAAGATGTGAGCGAATGTAGAACATATGTAAAACGATTTGAAAATATTCGTGAAAGATACAGCTGCGTTGATTACAGGGTGGTCGCGGGAACTTCCCATATGCCTGCGTCCGCGGTTACGAACACGCGCTGCCCGATCGCTGGCTGGAGCGTGAAGGCGCCGGTGAACGCGCCGAACGAGGGCAACAGGGTCAGCTGTTCGCCGACCGCGAAACAGGGCAGTCGCACCTGCTGGCGACCACGACCACGCAGGAGAAACGCTGGGTGGACATGGCCTGCCAGCACATGACATCGGGCGTGAGGGTTGGGCTCGTGCTGCAAGGCGAAGGGGCCGAGCAGCAGTGGCTCGCTGACCACCTCGATGCCCAGCGCGGCGGGTGGATCGCCGGCATGCCTGTCGTGGTTGCCTCGCACCAGCGTGATCGCAAGCCCTGGATGGCGGCTGCGCCACTCGGCGAGGGTGGCGAGGGTCCGCTGCGTCCTGCCTTTGGCGCTGTGCAGGAAATCGCCCAGGAAGATGAGCCGCTGACAGGTGAACACCTGCAGCAGCGCGTCCAGACGTTGCAGGTTGCTGGCGGTCGTGCCGCTGGGAACCGGTTGGCCCAGCGCCCGGTAGCTGGCGGCCTTGCCCAGGTGGATATCGGCGACCAGCAATGTCTGGCGTGCGGGCCACCATACCGCCTTTGCCGCCAGCAACCAGAGCTCGGTGCCGGCCACGTGCACGATCTGATGCGAGGGCAGGATGTCGGTCATGGCGCTTGCGCTCAGGACCGCTGCCTGGCCGGACGCGGACGGCCATCCTTGGCGCGTCCCGGCCGGCGTGAGCGCGCGGGCTCGGGGCCATCGATGCGCAGCATCCGTGGATCCACCGGCGGGCTTTCGCCGCCTCCTGGCCCTGCGGCCTGCTCGAGCTCGGCGACCATGCGCCGGATCCGGTCCGCGAGCTTTTCCGAGCTGAGGCTTTCCCGGAAGCGCTCCACCAGCAAGGGGAAGGCGAATGGGGTGGGGCGCGCAATCGCGCATACCTCCAGGTGCAGCGACTGCAGGCGCTGCAGTGTCTGGCGCAGGCGCCGCACATCGAGCTCCTGGCTCAGCACCTCTTGCCGGGCCTGCGCCAGCAGCAAGTTGTCCGGGTCATGCTGCCTGAAGACGTCGAAGTACAGGCCACTGGAGGCTTGCAACTGACGGGTGCTCTTCGGCGCGCCGGGGTAGCCGGTGAACACCAGCCCGGCAATCCTGGCGATCTCGCGAAAGCGTCGCCGGGCCAGTTCACCGGCATTCAGGCTGGCAAGCACCTCAGGCAGCAGATCGTCGCTGTCGAACAACCCAGGCGTCAGCACATGGGCGAAGTCGACAGGGCTGGCCACAGCAGCTCAAGGCCATAGTCGTTGACCGCGATGGAAAAGCTCAGCGGCGTCTGCCGTGCCAGCCGCCAGGCCAGCAGGCTGGCGAGCCCCAGGTGGACCGCACGGCCGGCGAAGGGGTAGAGGAACAGGTGCCAGCCCTCCCGCGACTTCAGCGTCTCGGCCAGCAGCGTGGTCCTGCCCGGCAGCGCCGACCAGGCCTTCTGTACCTCGAGCAGTGGGCGCAACAGGTGCATTTGCGCACGCTGATAGTGCCCCTGCGTGGCCGCGTCCAGCTTGTCCAGCATCGCCTCGGCCAATTCGCCGGAGAGCGGCATGCGCCCGCCGTTCCAACGGGGAATGGCAGCCTTGCGTCCGCTGGCACGGCGCACAAGCACCGTCATGTCCCGGACCTCCACCAGTTCCAGGGTGCGGCCGGCGAACAGGAAACAATCCCCCGGTCGCAAACGGGCAATGAAACCTTCCTCGACCGTGCCGAGCGAGCCTGTGCCACCTCGCCCCCAGAACTTAACGGTCAGGCTGGCATCGCCGACGATGGTGCCGATGCTCATGCGGTGACGGCGTGCCAGGCGTGCGTCGGGGACATGCCACAGGCCGCTGGCATCCGGCTCGGCACGACGGAAGTCAGGGTAGGCCGTGAGCGAGTGGCCACCCTGGCGGATGAAGGCCAGTGCCCACTGCCATTGCGCGTCGGTCAATGCGCGATACGACCAGGCGCGGCGGACTTCGGCGCGCATGTCGTCGGCGTGGAAGCCGCCACCAAGCGCCATGCTCACCAGGTGCTGCACCAGAACGTCGAGGGGCTGCTCGGGTGCCAGGCGCGCCTCGACCTTGCCCTCGGCCACCGCCGTCACCGCCGCGGCGGCTTCCAGCAGTTCCAGGCTGTGGGTGGGCACCAGGGTCGCCCGCGACGAGCGACCCGGGGCATGCCCGGAACGCCCCGCACGCTGAATCAGCCGTGCCACACCCTTGGCCGAACCGATCTGAAGCACGCGCTCCACCGGCAGGAAATCCACGCCCAGGTCCAGGCTGGAGGTGCAGACCACGGCCTTGAGCTGGCCGCGCTTGAGTGCCAGCTCCACCCAGTCGCGCACTTCCCGCGCCAGCGAGCCGTGGTGCAGGGCCAGTGCCCCGGCCCAGTCCGGGCGCGCCTGGAGCAGCGCCTGGTACCAGCTTTCCGCTTGCGATCGGGTGTTGGTGAACACCAGCGTGGTCGGGCTGGTTTCCAGCTCGGCGATCACCTGGGGCAGCATGCGCAGGCCCAGATGCCCGGCCCAGGGAAAGCGCTCGATGGCGCTGGGCAGCAAGGTGTCGACCCGCAGATCCTTGGCGGCGCGTCCCTGTATCAACCGGCCCGCGGGCATCAGCACGTCACGCGCATATGGCAGATTGCCAAGGGTCGCGCAGAGGCCCCAGACCAGCAGCTCTGGCTGCCAGCGCCGCAGGCGCGCGAGGGCGAGCTGCAGCTGCACGCCGCGTTTATTGCCAAGCAGTTCGTGCCATTCATCCACCACCAGCATGCGCAGGCTGGCGAAGGTCTCCCGGGCATTGGCCTGGGTCAGCAGCAAGGTCAGGCTTTCCGGCGTGGTGATCAAAGCAGTGGGCAGTCGCCGACTTTGCCGGGCGCGTTCGGCGCTGCCGGTATCACCGGTGCGCAGGCCCACGCTCCACTCGATGCCCAGGGCATCGAGCGGGCCTTGCAGCGCCCTTGCCGTATCCGCAGCCAGGGCCCGCATCGGGGTGATCCACAACAGCGTCAGCGCGGCCATGCTCGGCTTGCCTCGGCGTTTCGCAGCCCCGGTCGCCGCGCCGGCGAAGCGATCCAGCGCGGCGAACCATACCGCATAGGTCTTGCCCGTGCCGGTGGCCGCGTGCAGCAGGCCCGACTCGCCCCGCGCGACGGCTTGCCAGACCTGCTTCTGGAAGGCAAAGGGTTTCCAGCCACGCTCGGTGAACCACAATGACGAGGGTCGCGCCGAACGCTGCGATGCGGCCATCAGAGCAGCCCCTGCAAAGTGGCCAGGGTATCGGCCTGCTCCACCGTCTTGTCGGTACGCCAGCGCAGCATGCGCGGGAAGCGCACGGCGATACCGCTCTTGTGGCGCCTGGACAGGGCAATCCCCTCGAAACCCAGTTCGAACACCAGCGTCGGGGTGACACTGCGCACCGGGCCGAACTTTTCCACCGTGGTCTTGCGGATGATGGCGTCGACCTTGAGCATTTCCTCGTCGGTAAGGCCGGAATAGGCCTTGGCGAAGGGGACCAGGACACGCTCGCCAGGGGCGCTGTCGTCCCAGACGGCGAAGGTATAGTCGCTGTACAGGCTGGCGCGGCGGCCATGGCCACGCTGGGCATAGATCAGCACGGCATCGACGCTGAAGGGGTCGACCTTCCATTTCCACCACAAGCCCAGGTCCCGCGTGCGGCCGACGCCATACAGCGAGTCGCGGCGCTTGAGCATCATGCCCTCGACACCCAGTTGCCGGGATGCCGCGCGCTGACGCGCAAGTGCCTGCCAGTCGTCGCCGGTCAGCCGGGGCGACAGGCGCAGGTGCGGGCTGGCCACCGCCGCCACCAGCTGCTCGAGCCGTGCCCGGCGCGTATCCTGGTCGTGGTTGCGCCAGTCCTCGCCCTGCCACTCCAGCAGATCGTAGGCCAGCAGTGCCGCCGGCAGCTCGTCGAGCAGCTTCCGGCTCACGGTCTTGCGACCGATGCGTTGCTGCAGCAGGGCAAAGGGCTGAATGTCGAACCCATCGTCGCTCTGGGGCGGTTTACGGATCACCAGCTCGCCATCGAGCACCGTGCCATCGGGCAGCGCGCCGCCCAGCAGCACGAGCTCGGGAAAACGTTCGCTGATCAGCTCTTCGCCGCGAGACCAGAGCCAGCAGTGACCATCGCGCTTTACCAGCTGTGCGCGAATGCCATCCCATTTCCATTCCACCAGCCACTGCCGCACCGGGCCGAGCAGCGTTTCGAATCGATCGACCGGCTCCTGCAACGGGTGCGCGAGAAAGAATGGGTAGGGCTGGCCGCCACGCTGGGCATGTTCTTCGCTGGACTCGGGTGCGATCAGGGCCAGGTAGCGCTGCGCGGTAGGGCGATGCGAGAGGTCGGTGTAACCCACCATGCGCTGCGCCACGCGCTTGGCGTCCACCCCGGCCAACGCGGCCAGCGCACGCGTCACCAGCAGCTTCGAGACGCCGACGCGAAAAGCGCCGGTGAGCAGTTTGAGGCTGACCATCAGGCTTTGCCGATCGAGCTGACCCCATAGGGCCTGCAGCCGTTCGGCCAGCGCCTCCGGCGCCAGTGCGCGAAGTTCCAGCAGCTGTGCCATCCATTCGTCCAGGCCCTCGGTGGAAACCTGGGTGGACGGCGGCAGCAGCAGCGAAACGGTTTCGGCCAGGTCGCCAACGGCCTGGTAGCTTTCCTCGAACAACCAGTCGGGCAGCCCCGAGAGCCGCGTCGCCAGCTCGCGCAGCACACGGGTAGGGACCAGCTGGCGAGGCCGGCCACCCGCCAGGAAGTACACGGCCCAGGCGGCATCACTCGGCGGGGCTGCGGCGAAGTAATCCTGCAGCGCCGCGAGCTTGGCATTGTTCGAGGTCGTGGCGTCGAGCCTGGCGTAGAGTTCGGCGAAGGCTTTCATGGGGCAGGGGGCTCCAGGCTGTCGTCCTCGTCGCCGTACTCGGTCTGGAACGCACGGGCATCCAGGCCCTTTTCAGCGAGGTAGCGGACCAGCACATTGACCTGGCCATGGGTGACCATCACCCGCTCGGCGCCGCTCTGTTCGATGGCCCAGAGCAGCCCTGGCCAGTCGGCATGATCCGAGAGCACGAAGCCGCGGTCGACACCGTGCCGGCGGCGCGCCCCGCGCAGGAGCATCCAGCCGCTGGCGAAGGCGTCGCTGTAATCGCCGAAGCGGCGCATCCAGGTGCTGCCGCCCGCCGACGGCGGCGCCAGGATCAGCGCCTGGCGCAGCAGCGGATCGCCCTTGGCGGTCGCGGTGGCCATGTACGTCTCGGGCAGGCGCACCCCGGCGGCCCGATAGACCCGGTTCAATGGCTCGACCGCGCCGTGCACGAGAATCGGGCCGATGCTGGCGTCGATGCCATGCAGAATCCGCTGGGCCTTGCCGAAGGCATAGGCGAACAGCACGCTGGCGCGCCCGGTCGCGGCATTGGCGCGCCACCAGGCATCGATATCGGCGAAGACCTGTGCCTGGGGCTGCCAGCGGTAGATCGGCAGGCCGAAGGTCGACTCGCTGATGAAGGTATGGCAGCGCACCGGCTCGAAGGGCTCGCAAGTGCCATCGGGTTCGACCTTGTAGTCGCCGGAGGCGACCCATACCTGGCCACGGTGTTCCAGGCGCACCTGCGCCGAGCCCAGCACATGGCCCGCCGGGTGGAAACTCAGGGTTACCCCGTGGTGATCGAGCCGTGCGCCGTAGGGCAGGGTCTGCAGGGCAATGTCCTGGCCAAGGCGCGAGCGCAGGATGCCCTCGCCAGGCGCCGCCGCCAGGTAATGACGATTGCCCCGGCGGGCATGATCGCCATGGGCATGGGTAATGACCGCCCTGTCCACCGGGCGCCAGGGGTCGATGTAGAAATCCCCGGACGGGCAATACAAGCCCTCGGGGCGGGCGACGATCAACTCCATGGACTTACCTCGGCCGATTGCCTAACAGCTATGAGCGCTGTGGCGGGACGCAGGTTCATTCCAGATGAAGGTAGCCTTGCCGCGTACGCACCGGGCACCGGCGACGGTCGCCGAGTGCCCGGGCGGGTTGACGGGTCAATGGCGGAAGAAGTCCAGCAGGTCCTTGTTGATGACGTCCGCGTGGGTGGTGGGCATGCCGTGAGGATAGCCCTTGTAGGTTTTCAACACGCCGTTGGGCAGCAGCTTGGCCGACAGCGGCCCCGAGTTCTCGTAGGGCACGATCTGGTCATCGTCGCCATGCATCACCAGCACGGGAATCGTGACCTTCTTCAGCGCTTCGGTGAAGTCGGTCTGGGAGAATGCGACGATGCCGTCGTAGTGCGCCTGGGCGCATCCCATCATGCCCTGGCGCCACCAGTTGAGGACTACCGCCTTATCTTTCTTCGCGCCTTCCCGGTTGTAGCCGTAGAACGGACCGTCCGGCACGTCGTAATAGAATTGCGCGCGATTGGCCTTGAGCTGGGCCTGCATTCTGTCGAACACCGTCTTGTCCAGCCCACCGGGGTTGCTTTCGGTCTTGACCATCAATGGCGGTACTGCGGCGATGATGGCGGCCTTGGGTGCCTTGTCGTCGGGGTAGCGGGCGAGGTAGTGGATCACTTCGCCACCTCCGGTCGAATGCCCCACATGGATGGCGCCCTGCACACCCAGGTGCTTGACCACGGCGGCCACGTCATCGGCGTAGTGGTCCATGTCGTGGCCATCCCAGACCTGGCTGGAGCGGCCATGACCACGCCGGTCATGGGCGACCACGCGATAGCCCTCGGCCACGAAGAACAGCATCTGCGCGTCCCAGTCGTCGGCGCTCAGCGGCCAGCCATGGTGGAAAAAGATCACCTGTGCTTCGCGTGGGCCCCAGTCCTTGTAGAAGATCTCGACACCGTCTTGGGTTTTGACGTATCCCATTTCGCTTCTCCTGTTCGAGGTGTGCAGCGTAAGAGGGCAGATGCGCATGCACCTGGCCAGCGGACGACTCTAGGATTAAAGTGCGCTTCAAGGTCAATCGGATTTCAAAGGTGCCGCATGAGAATAGGTGAGTTGGCCAGGATCACCGGCCTGGCGCCGTCACGAATCCGCTTCTACGAGACCAGCGGGCTGATTCGTTCGGTCGAGCGCAAGGCCAATGGCTACCGCGACTACGATACCGATGCCGTGTGGGTACTGGAGATGATCACCAGCGCCCAGGCCGCCGGATTTTCGCTCGAAGAGATCCGCCAGTTGCTGCCGAGCAACGCCAAGGGCTGGCAGCATGACGAACTGCTCGACGGGCTCAAGCGCAAGGTCGAGGAGATCGAGCGGCTCCAGGAGCGCCTGGCGCGCAACAAGGAGCAGTTGTTGCTGGTGATCGACGGTATCGAGAGCAAGCCCGAAGGCATGCCCTGCGCGGACAACTCGCAGCGGGTGCTGGAACGCCTGCGCGAAGAGATCGCCCAGGGCAAGATCAAGCGCACAGCGGGACAGTAAGGCAACCTGGGCTCTGCGGATATCGCCTCAGGGCGTCAGCGCCGCCAACGGCTTGGGCGCGTACAGCGCGCTCTGGAACTGCGGCACGTACTCGTACTTCACCAGCCTGCCCAACTGCAGCGAGCGGATGTAGCTCGACAGGCTGCCGTTGCCGAGCACCAGCTGTACCGAATCCCCGTTCATGCTTGAGGCGTGGCTGGTCTGCCGTGAAACGGCATAGCCGTAGGCCAGGTGCCCTTGGTGATCGAGGTTGGTGAAGCTGTTCGTCACCAGCCCGGCTTCATGGGACAGCTGCGCGAGCTTCTTGGACCGGAAACTCACATCCACCTGGCCGCTCTGCGCGTCGGCGATGTCGTAGGTCACCGCCGAGGCGTCTTCGCGGCGCTCGATCGGCGTCAGCCACTTGGGCAGGTTGTAGCCCACCACGCCACGGACCCGGGCAAGCTCGGTGTTGACCGGTAGCTTGAGCACGTAGCCCCAGAAGTCCTTCGACATCGACTGCCCGATCAGCGTGACAGGACCCAGGTTCGAGCTGCCGGGCTTGTTGGTGATGATCGACAAGGCGATCTCGTTGTAGCTGTCGTTGTCGCAGTAGTCATAGGTGTAGGCGGTGAATGCCACCAGACCACGCCCCGGCCAGATCTGCAGGGGTTGCACCTGTTCCAGCACCTGGGCGGGCATGAGCGCGCGCAGGCGGTCGATGTCGGCCGTGTAGACGGCGGTCACGCGGCTGTTCCGGTAGTAGAAGTTCGGCGAGTAGGACTCGAACCCCATGTCGACCTTGGTCTTTTCCAGGCCCTTGAACCAGCTCAGGTCCAGATCCGGCGCTTGTGCCTGGATCACCGCCAGCGGAGGGTTGGAACGATAGCGGTCGTACAGCCCGCCCTTGAGCACCGGCACGGGGTGGCCGGCGATGTCGATCACGGTGGTGTCGGCGTGGTCGGGGAGGCCGTTGGCATCGGCCAGGGCGGTAGGGGCAAGGGGCGTCAGCAATGCACCGGCCATGGCGGCCGCAGTTCCGAGTTTCACGTTCGAGGTTCTCCAGAAGGTGGCATCACGCCCGGCGCATGCCTGGCAGGGCGTTGATAGCCACCTTAACTTTCAACTTAACTTTAATGTCAACAGGTTCAAGGACAGGGCTATCAACCAAGGCATCGAGCGCGGTTAGGCGGGCTTGACATTAAAGTTAACTTTAAGGCTAACGTGCGATCACGATCACCACCGAGGCAGCCCTGATGAACGTGTTTTCCCCACTGACACTTCCCAATGGTTCGACGCTGGCCAACCGTATCGCCAAGGCCGCCATGGAGGAAAACATGGCCGATGACGAGCATGCGCCGTCCGATCGCCTCATGCGCCTTTACCGTGCCTGGGCCCAGGGCGGCGCCGGGCTGATCATCAGCGGCAACGTCATGGTCGACAACCGCGCCATGACCGGCCCTGGCGGCGTTGTGCTGGAGGACGAACGCCACCTCGAGCGTTTCCGCCAGTGGGCGAGCATCGGCCGCTCGAACGGTGCGCAATTCTGGCTGCAGATCAACCATCCCGGCCGGCAGATGCGCGCCAACCTTGGCCAGGTGACCTGGGCGCCGTCAGCGGTGGCGCTGGACCTTGGCAAGATGTCCCGCCACTTCGCCACGCCGCAGGCCATGACCACGCCGGTGATCGCCGACGTGATCCAGCGTTTCGCCAATACCGCGCGGCTGGCCGAACAGGCCGGCTTTACCGGAGTCGAAATCCACGCCGCCCATGGTTACCTGCTGAGCCAGTTTCTCTCACCGCTGAGCAACCAGCGTACCGACCAGTGGGGCGGCTCGCTGGAGAACCGCGCCCGTCTGCTGCTGGAGATCGTCAAGGCCGTGCGCGCAGTGGTTTCGCCCGCTTTTGCCGTGGCGGTCAAGCTCAATTCCGCCGACTTCCAGCGCGGTGGCTTCAGTGCCGACGACGCCAAACAGGTGGTGCGTCTGCTCGACGGGCTTGGCGTGGACCTGGTGGAGCTGTCGGGTGGCAGCTACGAGGCGCCAGCGATGCAGGGCGAGGCGCGGGACGGACGAACCCTGGCGCGGGAAGCTTATTTCCTCGACTTCGCCCGCGACATTCGCAGCGTCGCGAAGATGCCGGTGATGGTCACCGGTGGCATTCGCCGGCAGTCGGTGGCCGAGCAGGTGGTCCAGAGCGGGGTGGAAATGGTCGGGATCGGCACGGCGCTGGCCATCGACCCGGCCTTGCCGCGTGCCTGGCAAGCCGGCCGTCACACAGCGCCTGAGCTGCCGCCGATCAGTTGGAAGAGCAAGGCGCTGGCCTCGCTGGCGAACATGGCGGTGGTCAAGTTCCAGCTGCGCAAGCTGAGCCGGGACAAGGCCCCCAATCCACAGGTCGCCCCTTGGTGGGCGCTGGTCGTGCAGCAGGTGACGGAGGCCGTGCGTGCACGCCGCTACCGTCGGCGCATGGCGATGCGCTAGCTGGCCGGCGGAGGTCGCGTAATAGCATCAATGCATAAACAAACGCATTGAAATTACCAATTGCACTCATCGGTAGGATCAATTTAGCGATCAACCGCAGGCTCCTTACCCTTTCAAGGCGCACTAAGACGCCTGATAGAGCCATTAGGAGTACTTCATGATCCCTTCCCTGAACCTGTTCCAGCCCGGCCGCCTGCTGGTGGCGGCGAGCCTCGCCGCCAGCCTGCTGTCGATGTCCGTGCAGGCCGCCAGCCTGACCCGCGACAACGGCGCGCCAGTGGGCGACAACCAGAACTCGCAGACGGCCGGCCCCAACGGCTCGGTACTGCTGCAGGACGTACAGTTGCTGCAGAAGCTGCAACGCTTCGACCGTGAGCGCATCCCCGAGCGCGTGGTGCACGCCCGCGGCACCGGTGTCCACGGCCAGTTCACCGCCAGCGCCGATATCAGCGACCTGAGCATGGCCAAGGTGTTCCGTGCCGCAGAGAAGACGCCGGTGTTCGTACGCTTCTCCTCGGTGGTGCACGGCAACCATTCGCCGGAAACCCTGCGCGACCCGCGTGGTTTCGCCACCAAGTTCTACACCGCCGACGGCAACTGGGACCTGGTCGGCAACAACTTCCCGACCTTCTTCATCCGCGACGCGATCAAGTTCCCGGACATGGTCCATGCCTTCAAGCCCGATCCGCGCAGCAACCTCGATGATGACGCGCGCCGTTTCGACTTCTTCTCCCACCTGCCCGAGGCCACCCGCACCCTGACCCTGCTGTACTCCAACGAGGGCACGCCGGCCAGCTACCGCGAGATGGATGGCAACGGCGTGCACGCCTACAAGCTGGTCAACGCCAAGGGCGAAGCGCACTACGTGAAATTCCACTGGAAGAGCCTGCAAGGCCAGAAGAACCTCGACCCGAAACAGGTCGAGCAGATCCAGGGACGCGACTACAGCCACATGACTCACGACCTGGTGAGTGCGATCAACAAAGGCAACTTCCCGAAATGGGATCTGTACATCCAGGTACTCAAACCTGAGGAACTGGCGAAGTTCGACTTCGACCCGCTGGACGCCACCAAGATCTGGCCCGATGTGCCGGAGCGCAAGATCGGCCAGATGGTACTCGATCGCAACGTCGACAATTTCTTCCAGGAGACCGAGCAGGTGGCCATGGCGCCGTCGAACCTGGTCCCAGGCATCGAACCGTCCGAGGACAGATTGTTGCAGGGCCGGCTGTTCGCCTATGCCGACACCCAGATGTACCGCATTGGCGCCAATGGCCTGAACCTGCCGGTCAACCGGCCGCGTGCCGAAGTGAACACCATCAATCAGGATGGCGCGGCGAACGGCGGCCATACCAGCAGTGGCGTGAACTACCAGCCAAGCCGCCTGCAACCACGGGAGGAGCAGGCCAGCGCACGCTACGCGCAGACCCCGCTCAGCGGCAGCACCCAGCAGGCGAAGATCCAGCGCGAGCAGAACTTCAAGCAGGCCGGCGAGCTGTTCCGCTCGTATGGCAAGAAGGACCAGGCCGACCTGATCGACAGCCTGGGCCAGGCGCTGGCGACCGCGGATGAGCAAAGCCGCTACATCATGCTGTCGTTCTTCTACAAGGCCGACAAGGACTACGGCACCGGCTTGGCGAAAGTGGCCAAGGCCGATCTCGCACGGGTCCAGCAACTGGCGACCAAGCTGCAGGACTGATGGCGTCACGGGACGGGCCTTCGGGCCCGTCTTCAACCGGTTGATCGGGAGGAGGGCACCATGCGTGGATGGCTTCTTGCGGCCCTGGTCGGGCTGATGACGACGGCTGCCCAAGCCGATGCGTTGCAATCGCCCGAAGGGCAGGGCGCCGCTGTCGAGCAGCGCCTGCAGGCTTACTTTTTCGATGCGGCGCGACGGGGTGACCAAGCCATGCTGGCCACATTCATCCAGGCCGGCTACGACCTGAATGTGCAGGATGCCAAGGGTTACACCGGACTGATCCTCGCGGCCTACCACGGCCAGCGCGGCGCGGTGGACCAGTTGCTCGAGGCCGGTGCCGATCCCTGCGCCCAGGATCTGCGCGGCAACACGGCGTTGATGGGGGCGATCTTCAAAGGCGAGTTGCGCATCGCCCAGCGCCTGATCGGCGCGCAATGCAACCTGGATCAGCGCAATGCCAACGGCCAGACGGCAGCGATGTATGCCGCACTGTTCCAGCGCGAGACGCTGCTGCAGACCCTGTCGGCCCAAGGCGCCGATCTGCAGATGCGGGATGCGCTGGGCAACACCGTGCAAAGCCTGCGGCGGGGCGAGCTCAATGGCGTACCGAGTCGTTAGTCTTGGTGACGCGCATTTTCATCGCAGGGGTGAAAGTGTTGACGCTCGCGCTCGCTTACTCCCGTGGCAACGTTCAGGGACACTGATTGCAGTCCGATGGCAGGCCAGACGGTGTCTGCCATGAACTCACGTGAACCAGGAGCCTGCCATGACCCTACCTGACCAACCCCTAGTTTCGCTTGCCATCCTCAAGGCCAAGACTGGTAAAGCGCCAGCGCTGAAGGCGGCTTTGCTGGCCTTGATCGAGCCGACCCGGACGGAGCGGGGCAATCTGGATTACATGCTGTTCGAACGTAGCGATGAACCCGGCACGTTCTACATGCGTGAGGCATTTATCAACCGGGAGGCGCTGGATACGCACCTGGCCACCCCGTACTTCAAGCATTTTGCCGAGCAGGCGGATGAGCTGCTTGCACAACCGCTGGAACTGATCTTCCTCGAGCCAGTATCGGCAGCAGCCACTGCGCATCCTTAGCGTGTTCTTTTCAAGGCGCCTGCCTCTGGCAGCACTTGTTCAGCACCTGGCTTGATTCAGGTTGGGAGGTATGAAACTGACGTTGGTCAAGTACCAGAAGTTGCAGGGTGGAGCTCAGCAACAATATGAAATCTGTCGGAGGTTGACCTGAGTCTTAGACGCTTTCAGTCTGCTATACGGTAGCTGTCCCCATACTGGAGGAGCATCCGGCTGGACCGGCTCTTTATGGACAAGCATGGTAATTGTCGATGTCTTGAGTCTTCAATCGCTCACGCCCGCCAGCGTGTCATCTCTGCCGCACCCAATCCCTCCATCTTCCCCCTCAATGCCGGGCCATCGCCGGCATTGAGGCTTGTACTTGCCTGCCACGCCGCGAATCCTCGAGGTGGTCAATGGAAATCATGATCCTCATCAGTCTTATCGTGCTGAACGGTATCTTCGCCATGACGGAAATCGCACTGGTCACGGCACGTAAAGCACGCCTCATGAAACTTGCCGCCGATGGGGATGGCGCGGCGTCCGTTGCCCTGAAGTTGAGTGAAGATCCGACCCATTTCCTCTCGACCATTCAGATCGGTATCACCTCCATTGGCATTCTGAGCGGCATTGTCGGCGAGGCGGTACTGGCTGAACCTCTTGCACAGTGGTTGCAGTCCTTCAATATGCCGGAAGGTGCCGCGAGCATCGGCGCGACGGGCGTTGTGGTGATTGTTGTCACCTACGTTTCGATCGTGGTCGGCGAACTGGTGCCCAAGCGTATCGGCCAGATAAATCCGGAGCCCATTGCGCGTCTTGTTGCGCGACCGATGCAGATACTGGCGCTCGCTGCGCGGCCATTCGTTCTGCTGCTGACCGTCTCAACGCATGCATTGCTTCGGCTGCTGGGTGTCAAACAGAACAGTCAGAGTGGCGTAACGGAAGAGGAAATCCACGCCATGCTCGAAGAAGGTTCAGAGTCTGGCGTCATTGAACAGCATCAACATGAAATGGTGCGCAATGTTTTTCGGCTGGATGATCGGCAACTGGGCTCGCTGATGATTCCACGATCTGACGTCGTCTATATCGATGTCCAGCGTCTGGCCGAAGAGAACCTGCAGACCCTGATCGAGTCCGAGCATTCGCGTTTCCCGGTCTGCGACGGAAAACTCGATAATCTGCTCGGTGTCATTCATGCCAAGCAAGCGCTGGCATGCGTTGCGAAAGGTCAGCTTCCAGACTACTCGGCGAACCTGCAACCGTGTGTGTATGTTCCGGAAACACTGACGGGCATGGAGTTGCTGGAGCAGTTTCGCGCCAGCAATATGCAAATGGCATTTGTCATCGATGAGTACGGAGAGATTGAAGGCCTCGTGACGCTGCAAGACGTCCTGGAGGCGGTGACAGGTGAGTTCATGCCTCATAACGCGGACGACGCCTGGGCAGTGCAGCGTGCCGATGGTTCATGGCTGCTGGATGGCGCCATTCCAATTCCCGAGATGAAAGATCGCCTTGCGCTCAAGAGCGTGCCGGAGGAAGACAAGGGCCGGTATCACACGATAAGCGGGATGATGATGCTGTTGCTGGTGCGTGTGCCGTCAACAGGTGACAGCGTGGACTGGTGCGGGTGGCGCCTGGAGATCGTCGACATGGACGGCAAGCGAATTGACAAGGTGCTTGCAACCCCCATCGGGCATGAGCAAGCAAGCGAAGAAGTTGGCCGCTCATGACATCGCGGCAATGCACACATGCCCGTCGAACAGCAGGCGCGCAGTGCGAACCAGGCCACACCCCACGATCTGCCCGGCGCGCATGCGCACTTCGACCGAAAACTCGCCGCTGGGATGTTCCACCGACAACCGTTGCTGATCACCCGACCCGGTCATGGCCAGGCCTTGTGTCACCGAGCCTTCGATGAGGCAGGCAGTGGCTGCGCTTACCGCAGCGAACACGCCAATCGAGGCATGGCAGCGGTGCGGTATGAACGAGCGCGTGCTGATCGTGCCGCCCTGGCACGGCGCCGACACCAGGCACATCTTCGGCACGTTGCGCTGGTTGACGTAGCCCAGGTTCATGCGCGGCCCCATCTGCAGCCGAATCGACTCCAGCCGTGCCTTGAGCGCATCATCGGCATCCAGCGTCTCGGGGCTTTCCTGGCCTGTCAGGCCAAGATCTTCGGCGCGCAGCAGGATCACTGGCATGCCATTGTCGATGCAGGTGACCTCTAGCCCGTCGACCCGGTCTCGGCTGTTGCCGGTTGGCAGCAATGCCCCGCAACTGGAGCCGGCAATGTCGGCGAAGCTCACCACCAGTGGCGCGCCAGTTCCTGGCACGCCGTCGATGCGCGTGTCGCCGGCATACTCTACCTGACCGTTGGGCGTGGGCACCTGGGCAACGGCGAGCTGACCGGTGTTTTCCATGAAGATGCGTACCGGCGTGACCGCGCCCGTCGCGGCCAGCAATCCTCGTTCGAGGGCGAACGGCCCGACGCCGGCCAGGATGTTGCCGCAGTTCTGCCCGTAGTCGACGCGCGCTTCATCCACCACGACCTGGGCGAACAGGTAATCGACATCGGCATCCGCACGTCGCGACGGGCGTACGATAGCCACCTTGCTGGTCAGCGAGTCGCCACCGCCGATGCCGTCGATCTGGCGTTTGTCCGGCGAGCCCATCACCGCCAGCAGCACGCGATCGCGCTGTGCGGTGTCATCGGGCAGGTCGTCGCGCAGGAAGTAGGCGCCTTTCGAGGTGCCGCCACGCATGAGCAGGCAGGGGATGCGGGTCTGGCTCATGTTCACTGCTCCAGGTCGGTGAGATGGTCGACATAAAGCAGTCCCTTGGCGGCCAGGCGCGGGCGCATCTCGTAGATGTCCAGGCCCAGTTCACCGGCAGCCAGGCGCAGGCGTTTGCGTTCTTCCAGGTCGGCGCGCTGGGTAGCCGCTTGCAGGACGCTTGCCGCTTCGGCATGACGCACGACCACCACGCCATCATCGTCGGCGACGATGATGTCACCGGCATTGATCAGTTGCCCGGCGCACAGCAGCGGCAGATTGACCGAGCCCAGCACTTCCTTGACCGTGCCTTGCGCATTGATGGCCCGCGACCAGACGGCAAAGCCCATCTCGCGCAGGGTCTGGCTGTCGCGCACGCCGGCGTCGATCACCAGGGCGCGCACACCGCGGGCCTGCAGCGAGGTGGCCAAGAGGTCGCCGAAGTAGCCGTCGCAGCACGGCGAGCTGGGCGCGACGACCAACAGGTCCCCCGGACGGCACTGCTCGACGGCGACATGGAACATCCAGTTGTCGCCCGGCGCCACCAGCACCGTCACTGCATTGCCGGCCTGGGCGACGCCTTGCTGGAGCGCGCGCAGGCCATGGTCGAGCAAGCCTTTGCGACCCTGAGCCTCATGTACCGTCGCCACGCCCAGCCGGCCCAGAGCTTGGACCACCTCCTGCGGCGCTCGGGAAATGTTGCGCACCACGACACCGGTCTTGCCGATCAACGCGCTCATGCCAGGTTCTCCGTGACCCGTGGGAAGACGCTCTGCAGGCCTTCGGCGTAGACGATGCTGCGGGCACTGGTGATACCGACGTTGCGCTTGGCCTGCACGCCGCGCTGCAGGGCGACGCGGGTGTAGTACTCCCACAGATGCTCCTGGCCGGCCATGCACTGGATGGCCGCGTACTTCTTGTCCCACACCGGGGTGATGTCGAGGAAGGTATCCGGCCGCCATTCGCACTGCTCCGGCTGGTGCGGCTCGAACGCGTACACCGGCGGCGCACCGACGATCTGCTCACCCGGCCTGTAGCCTTCGGCCTGGGCGATGATGCGCGCTTCCTGGGCCAGGTTCATGGCCAGCGGGTGGTCGTAGTTGTAAGGGTCCTTGAGCGAGTGGCTGAGGACGAACTCAGGCTGCACCCGGCGGTACACGTCAGCCAGGCGCAACAGGGTTTCGCGATCGGCTCGCATCGGGTAGTCGCCGATATCGAAGAACTCGACGCTGGCCCCGAGGATCTCGGCGGCAGCCAGGGCTTCGTCGCGGCGTGCGGCCTTGACCTTGGCCTCGGTCATATCGCCTTTGCGCCACAGCTTGGCAGACTCGCCCCGCTCACCAAAGGACAGGCAGACCACGTGCACGGCGTAGCCCTGCGCAGCGTGGAGCGCGATGGCACCACCGGCGCGCCAGACGAAGTCGGCGGAATGGGCGCTGACCACCAGGGCGGATTTTTGTGCTGCGTTCATGGGGTTCGGCTCCTGCGAGGGGTGAACCGCAGGATGTCATCGGCGAGCTGCACGGACTAATGCGTTCGCCTGGTTCGGGTATGCGTTTTATTTATTGCTGGGTGGCAGCGGACAGGGCAAAGTCGCCACAATAGTGCGCCAACTGTCGGGAGTGCCCAATGAGCGAGCAGGAATTGCCCAACCTGATGCAAGTCCGTGCCTTCGTGCGTGTAGCCGAGGTAGGCAGCGTCTCGCGGGCTTCGGAGCTGTTGTTTCGGGCACAGTCGGTGATCACCCGGGCGATCGCCGACTTTGAGTCGCGCCTGGCTGCCCCATTATTCGAGCGCCACGCCAACGGTATGCGCCTGACTGATTACGGCGACTGCGTGCTACCCAGGGCGCGGCGGGTGCTGGCCGAGCTGGACAGCGTGCCGGGGGTACTGGGCGCCCCGGCCGTCGAGCCGCTGTACCTGTTTCAGGCGCGCCGGCTGGAAGTGTTCGTCAAACTCTGCGAAACCCGCCATATGCAGACCGTGGCCAGCCATTTTGGCCTCAGCCAGCCGGCGGTGAGTTCGGCCCTCAAGGTGCTCGAGGGCGGTTGCGGCCAGCCATTGTTCGAGCGCACCCCGCGCGGCCTGCAGCCAACGCCGGCCAGCCAGGAAATCCTGTTCCCGATCCGCCGCGCCCTGAACGAGTTGCGCCACATCGACAGTGACCTCAGCGCCATGCATGGCAGCCTGCAGGGCGTGGTGCATGTGGGGGCGCTGCCGCTGGGGCGCTCGCGTATCCTGCCCGAAGCGATCCTGCGTTTTACCGCAGCGCATCCCCTGGTGCAGGTGATCACCAACGAAAGCCCGTTCGACTTGCTGGCGACCGAGTTGCGGGTCGGTGATGTGGATTTCGTACTGGGCGCCCTGCGCTCGGCTGATTACGCCAGCGACCTGAGCGGGGAGGCGTTGATCACCGAGCAGATCGTGCTGCTGGCGCGGCGTGGCCATCCGTTGTTGCAGGGGCAGGGGCAGGGGCAGGGGCAGGGGACCCTCGCCGGTGTGCGCCAGGCGCGCTGGGTATTGCCACGCTCTGGCTCTCCGGCACGTCGCCAGCTGGATGCCTGTTTCGCCGCAGCCGGCCTGTCAGCCCCGCGACCGGTAGTCGAAAGCGCGGACCTGGCGATCATTCGTGGCCTGTTGCTGCATTCGGACATGCTGGCAGCGGTGTCCGAGCATCAACTGGCCCACGAGCTCGCCAGCGGCGAGCTGCAACGCTTGCCACTGACATTGCCCGGCACGGATCGGGCCATTGGCCTGACCTGCCGTAACGGCTGCCTGCACTCACCAGCCGCCGCCGCCCTGATGGCGTGCATCCGCCAGGTGATCGCCGAATAGGCTGCCTTACAACAGGTTGATCGGGTAGCTCACGATCAGCCGGTTCTCGTCGAAGCTATTGGTGCTGCCCCAGTTGCGGCGCTGGCTGGAGTTGTGCCATTTGATGTTCAGCGACTTTAGCGGGCCGGACTGGACCACGTACGCCAACTCGGTCTCGCGGCCCCATTCGGTACCATCCTGGGTACTGGCGTTATGCACGTTGTCGCCGTGGATATAGCGGTTCATCAGGGTCAGGCCGGGAATGCCGAGGACCACGAAATTGAAGTCATGACGCAGCTGCCAGGAACGTTCCCTGGCGCTATCGTAGCTGGAGCCGAACGCGTCGTTGGCCAGCGTGCTACCGTTGGCGCCATTGACCCGGAACCACTCATCCTCGCCCATGACCTTCTGCAACCCCAAGTAGACGGTATGGCCGCCGAGTCGTGCGGAAAACAACCCGGACGCGGTGCGGTTGTCCAGCTCGCCGGCATTGGCACTGCCGTCTTCCTTGCCCCAGAAGTAACCCAGGTTGGCGCTCAGCACCCAATCGCCGAGGGGTAGTTGGTGCTGGAGCTGCAAATAGCTTTGCTGATAGATGTCTTCCAGCCGCGCGTGCCACAGGCCGAGCAGGGTGTGCTGCTGGTTGAAACGGTACTCGCCACCGGCGAAGTCGAAACGGTCGGAAGTGAACGCCGGGCGGTTGAACAGGCTCATGTCCTGCATGCTGGCGTCGTTGCGCGGGCTGTTCTGGCGGAATTGGCCGCCATACAGGGTGAGGCCGGCCACTTCGTTGGACGTGAACTGGGCGCCCTGGAAAGTCTGTGGCAGCGAGCGCCCATCGTGGGAACGCAGGATGGGCAGGGTAGGTGACCATTCACCGACCTTCAGTTCGGTGCTGGAGACACGCACCTTGGCTGCGACCGCGGTGCGCCCGAAGTCATCCGCCGGGCGGCCGTCATCGTGAACCGGCAACAGCTGCGTGCCGGCGGTGCCTTTGCCGCCGTCGAGCTTGACGCTGTACAGCCCCAGCACGTCCACGCCGAAGCCGACGACGCCGGGGGTGAAACCAGACTTCAGGTCGAGGATGAAGCTCTGTGTCCATTCCGCGGCCTTACCCTGGTTGGCATTGCCCGTGTAGTTACGGTTCATGTAGAAGTTGCGCAGGGTCAGGTTGGCCTTGGTGTCTTCGACAAAGCCTTCTGCACCTGCCGACAAGGGCAGGCTGGCAGCCAGAGCGACCCCTGGGAGGAAGGGGTAGAGTTTGCGAGATGTCATTGTTGTTGTTTCTCTTTTTTGTTGGGCAAAGCGCTGCCTGCCAGCGGCCAGGGAGCGCTGGTGGGGTAGGGGGATCGTGTTGAATTACGGGGCCAGTGCGGCCCCGAAACGGTCAGCGGCTAGCTTTGCCTGCCACTGAGTAACGCACTTGCTGGTTGCGGGTTTTCATGAAGTCTTCGATGCTCTGGCCACGCATCGCGGCATAGATATCCAGGTTGGAGACGCCCAGTACCGCGCCGAGCTTTTCCAGCACGAAGAAGATCACGCCGTGATGGATCAGCCCGCGCCAGTCGCAGCGCCGCAGCAGGTCGCACTCTTGCTCGCTGAGCCCGGCTTCCTGGTACAACGCCTCGGGCTCGGCCAGAAAGCGCTGACGCCACTGCGGTTCGATCAAACGGTGCAGGAACTTGTTCAGGCGGTAGCCCCGGGCGCTGCGCTCGAGGGTGTAGGGATAGGTGCCTTCGAGCTGCTCGACCCCGGCCAGTTGATGCTGCATGTGCTGGCGATGGCGTTCATTGACCGGTGCCGGCAGCCCTTGGTCGAGGTTCTCCAGGAGCAGAGTCGCGATGCCGGTCATCGATGGCAGGTAGTAACTCTGGTGCTTGCGCTTGACGCTGGCCGACAGCGCACCGCGCATGATCAGCCAGGTGATCACCTCCGCGCCCTCCATGCCACCGATGGTGGCGTACTCCGCCAGGGTCATCTCGGTCAGCCGCTGCGGGTCATTGACCAGCAGTTCGATGAACTGGGCGTCCCACTGCGGATTGTTGAAGCCGCAGCGCTCGCCGTGCACCTGGTGCGAGACCCCGCCGGTGGCGACGACGGCTACCTTGAGGTCCTCGGGATAGCTCTCGATGGCCCGGCGCAGGGCCTGGCCCAGGTTGTAGCAGCGACGTGCCGTGGGGATCGGCAACTGCAGCACACCCACCTGCAACGGCACGATCTGTACTGGCCAACCCTCGTTGCAAGGCAGCAGCGCCGACATCGGCGAGAAGAAACCGTGGTCCAGCGGTTTGTCGCGGAAGAAACTCATGTCGAACTCGTCGGCCATCAGGCTCTGGCCGATGTGCCGGGACAGCGCCGCATGCCCGCCGACCGGTGGCAGGTCGCGGGGATTACCGCCTTCGTCGGCCACGCCGTACTGGTCGTCGACACCCAGGGTGAAGGCGCTGTAGTGATCGAAGAAGAACGAAGTGACGTGGTCGTTGAAGATGTAGAACAGCACATCCGGCTGGTTCGCCTGCAGCCATGCACGGATCGGTTCGAAGCTCTGGAAGATCGGCGCCCAAGCGGCTTCTTTCTGCTTGTCGTGATCGACGGCAAAGCCGATGGTCGGGGTGTGGGAGACGGCCAGGCCGCCAATGATGCGAGCCATGTAAAGGTCCTCTGATTCTGCTTATTGCGCGGCAACCGCCGGGTTGGCGCGACGCCGGGCGTGGCCGTTGGCCAGGATCGCCAAGGCGGCGACGAACGCCGGCAGGCCAAGGAAGGTGAACAGCAGTGGCAGGCCCAGGCCCAGGCTGAGCACGGCACCACCGATGAGCGAGCCGAAGATGGCGCCGAAGCGGCCGATGCCGAGCATCCAGCTTACGCCGGTGGCACGAAACTCAGTGGGGTAGTAGCCCGGGGCGAAGGCGTTCAGGCCGGTCTGCGCACCGCTCATGCAGAACCCGGCCAGGGTGACGCCGACGATCAGCAGGCTCGACTCCAGGCTCAGGGCGCCAAGGCCGACGATGCACATCCCGCCCAAGGCGTAGGCGACGGCGATGACGCGATTGGGGTTGCGCCGATCCATGATCCAGCCGACCAGAATGGCACCTACGGTACCGCCGATCTGGAACATGCCGGTGATGGTCGCGGCACGCTCGATGGACAGGCCGCCATCACGCAGCAGCGTCGGCAGCCAGCCCATGGTCAGATAGATCACCAGCAGGCCCATGAAGTAAGTGAGCCACAGTGCCAGTGTGCCGAGACGATAGGGCTGGCTGAACAATTGCCGGGCTGGCGCCTTGTGTTGCACGGCCGGTTCGCTGTTGATGAAGCGGGTACCTTCGGTGAAATGCCCGCCCAGCTTGCGCAGCACCGCCGCAATCTGCTCTGCAGGCGCCTTGCGAGCGGCGAGAAAACGCGGCGACTCGGGCAACCACCACCACAGCACCGGCACCAGAGCCAGCGGCAGGATGCCGCCTGCCAGCAGTACCGATTGCCAGCCGTATTGCGGGATCAGCCAGGCTGCCAGGAATCCGCCCAGCCCAGAGCCCATGTTGAAGCCGGTGAACATGATGGTGATCAGCAGCGAGCGACTACGCTCGGGCAGGAACTCGGCCAGGAGCGTCGTACAGTTCGGCATCGCGGCGCCCAGTGCGATGCCGGTCAACAGGCGCAGCACGGCAAGTTCGTAGGGGTTGCGGGCAAACGCACAGGCCAGGCTGAGCACGCTGAACCCGGTGACGGCGAGCAGCAGCACCTTCTTGCGACCCAGGCGGTCGGCATAGGGGCCTGCGGTCAGTGCGCCGACCGCAAGACCGATCATGCCCGCGCTCATGACCGGGCCGAAGGCTGTACGTGACAACCCCCAGTCCTGCATCAGCGACGGTGCGATGAAGCCCATGACGGCCACGTCGAATCCATCGAACAGGACAATCAGAAAGCACAGGGCCAGGATCGACCACTGGTAGGCTGCGAGAGGGCGATTATCGATCCAGTCTTTGACATCGACACTTGTGTCGACAGTAGGCTTGAGCATGCGTGTCACCTCTTGTTCTTGTAATGGTGAAATCCCTGGATTGCAGGACCTGCGGGGACACACCTTGCCGGGTCTCGGCGTGTGGCGACTGTAAGGCCGGGGCGATGCGGGCCGCCTCCGGGAAATCGTTAAGCGGTTATCGGTTTTGCTTATCGCATTGGGCCAGCGCGGCGCGGTAGCGCGGTGGCGTCGGGCGCGCGGCCACGAAAACAGCGGCGATTTGTCCTGTTTCAGCTGCTTCCACGGGCTGCATGGAATATCCTTGCCCCACGCAATCAACTTCTAGCAGTGAATTGAATGATGGGTTTTGAACAACTAGCTGAGTTACGTGACCGCCTGCGGGCTGAGAAAGAGCAGGCAAAGACCGGTGGCTCGACCCACCCCAAGCGAAAGCCTTCCCCACAGGCGAAGCCTCGTGAGCAAGACCCGGCGCTGGAAGCGATCTGGCCATTGCAGAAGCATTTTCCATTGGCCTTTCCTGTCAATCCGGCCCCCAAGGTTCCGCTCAAGGAGGGCATTTTCAAGGATGCCGAACAGCATCTGGAGCTGCTCGGCATAACCCGTGAACAGCTCAAACTGGGCATCTCGACCTGGTGCCGGGGAGCACGATACTGGGCAAGCATGGTGGAGAATGCGCCGCGCTTGGACTTGAGCGGTCAAGTAGCCGGCACTGTGACTGCCGCTCAGGCGTTACATGCTAAGCAGCAGGCATCGCGGCAACGCAGCCAAGACCGCCGAAAGCGTGCGAAGTCAAAAGAGCGCGTCTCTGCTCCCGTCGCCGATACGGCCGCGGAACAGACTCCGGACTGAATTCGGTCGCGCTCACTGACAAGGTACGTGAGTAACTGCTTGTCTTGTCCGCGCGCTCAATGGGCGCGCGGCTCAAGCGCTACACCGCAGCAGCAGGCTGAATATGCCTCACTGCATCAAGAAACTTGACGGCAAGCCCCCTGAGGCAGCCCTGATGCTGCGGCGAGTCGGCTCATTGACGTAAGGGTAGAACGGTAGTTTCCAGTCCGTATGCATAATGCTTAATCGGGCATGCTTTTTATTTATCCTATGCGCGAGAACAACTGAAAGCCCAGCCTGCCAGGCGATAACCAAAATCGCTGGCTGGTTAAGATATTTGCACTTTTTAATTCTCCAGCTCTAAGATTAGCTAAGTGCCACATGTCCTATTTGACAACACGCAAGTTGTTGAGCCGTGCGCGGACAGGACATGATGGGGATTGGCACCTGCCTATAATACGCAGTAAAGCCTGGAACTAAAAAATCAATATATCGCCTCGCGGAATATAAAATGAAAAACAAGATTTTTTCTTTGCTTGTAGCGTGCGCTATGCCTATGGCGACCAGCGTTGCAGCATTTGCGCAGACACCTGCAGGCCTGGAGCCAGAAGCGGCTGACATCGTCGTCACATTGCTCGGTACCGGCACGCCGACATTGAGCGCCAAGCGCTTTGGCTATTCAACCTTGGTGCAGGCCAACGGGCTGAATCTAGTCTTCGATGCAGGACGCGGCAATGCCATTCGGCTGTCCCAGTTAGACATCCCGTTAGGGCAGGTGAGTGCGACATTCATTTCCCATTTCCACTCTGATCATCTCAACGGCCTGCCTGACTTATGGGCCACAAGCTTATTGCCGAGCCCGCAGAACCGACGCATCACCCCATTTGAGTTATACGGCCCAGTCGGTATTGAAACGGTGGCCGCCGGAATGAAAGAGATGATGGCGCCAGACCTGAAAATCCGCCGGGCTGATAACGAAGTTGGCGCAACGGCTGAACAGATAAACACACACACCTTTTCAGGCCCGGGCGTGATATTCAACAAGAACGGCGTGAAGGTCATCGCCTTCGAGGTCAACCATGGCGAAGCGATCAAGCCGAGTTATGGGTTTCGTATTGAGTACAACGGTCGTGCGGTGACGCTGTCCTGCGACACCAAATATGACCAAAGGGTGATCGATAACGCCAAAGGCGTCGACCTGTTGGTACATGAGGTCGGTATCATTTCGTCTCACCACCTCGACGAGGCCTGGACCAAGCCGAACAGGGCTCACCATACCAGTCCTGAAGAAGCGGGAATGGTCTTTGCCAAGGCTAACCCCAAAGTAGCGGTATTCTCCCATATCTCACGTCCAGGCCCACAGGATGAAACCAATACCGACGCAGCGTTGAAGGCGCGCGCGCAGAAAGAATGGCCCAAAGGCCAGCTCTTGGTCGGGCAGGATCTGATGCGGTTTTACATCGGCGACGAGGTGAAAGTCGTGGATTGGGTAGAAGACTGACAGGGTATGGATTCATTGCCACTCACGCGACCCGCTAGCGAGCGGAGACTTGGAGGTTTGGGGAAACTGATTTCGCGGTTGGTTTCCCAGTAACAGAGGGCGTGACACGGCGACTTAAGGGTGGGTAAGGATTTCTGTGGAAAAGCGATCGGGGTTGGTGGAAACGGGCACGTGGGTGATTGTCTCCAAGCGTATCTAATTTAACATAATATACATTATGCGCACCTTCGTATGGAGCTGCCGGGGCGTGGGTTGGCCAGATTTGAAGCCAGGCCCTGGCCTCGATCACCTTGCTGCAGCTCGCACAGGCATCGCTTGGCGATGCTTTCTGCGCATGCTTGAATGCCGGCCTTCAGCAACGCTGTTGCTTTCACTCTACGCCGGAGAAATGGAATGTGGCTTTGTACAGACTGGGAAATTGACTGGGATGCAATCAGCGCTGTGGCGACTGCCGCTGCCGCAGTCATTGCTCTGTGCGTTTGGCTCTTCGACAAGCATCAACGGGGTCTTGAACGTAAGGCCAGTGCTAGGCTTCTTGCTCAGATTATGACGACACCAGTCGGAGCTGCACACGTCCAAATTTCCAAATTCAGGAGCGATCTTTTCCCAACCGGCAGCGATCCGCTGATTGGTGCTTTGCGTGAGGATAAAGAAGCTCGGCGTCGACTGGCCGAAAAGGCACCGGCGATTACGATCGACCTTCCTTCACAGTTCTTGGACAAAGCTGACTTCTTCAGCGAAGCCACAAGCAGCAGCCTGGCAAACGCCTTTTCCCAAGTAAATCGTTTGAAGCAATTCGTCGGTTTGCTTGGAGATCTAGCGGATAAAGAAACGCAGGAAGTGATTGACCTACATTTAATGACGGCTCTCAACCAGATCAAAGAGGCTGAAGAAGCTGCTAAAGCTGCATTTCAGGCGCTTCTTGCAGTTGGGCGAAGCAGTCGATAGCCTTGTCTTCCCCTTCTTTTAATTGCCCTTGATTATAACTAAACTAAATAACTGTTTAGTTGAGTTATATAAAACCCAATCACACCACCGCTCGATGAGATTCACGCGCAAAGTCTATGAATGCCCTCAATGCTGCGGGCACCTGCCTTCGGCTCGGATAGTACAGGTGCAATCCCGGATAATAGGCACACCAGTCGCCTAGCACCTGCTGCAACTCGCCGCGCTCCAGGTGTGCCTTCGCCATGTCTTCGAACACATAGGCCAGGCCAAGCCCCTGCATGGCCGGCGCCAGCATCAGGCTGACATCACCAAGTATCAAGGGTCCCTGCACTTCGACCTCCAGCGGCAGGCCACCCCGTTCGAACTCCCACCGATAAAGCGCCCCACTCGGGAAGCGGTGCCCGATGCACGGCAGCCCCTTCAGGTCTTCGGGGTGTTGGGGGGCTGGATGACGCTCGAAGAACGTGGGCGAACCGACCACCACCGACCGCAGATTCGGGCCGATCGGCAATGAGATCATGTCTGCCTGCAGTCGCTCACCCAACCGCACGCCGGCATCGAAACCCTCCTTGACCATATCCACCAACGCATCGTCGCTGACGATTTCCAGGCGTATATCCGCATAGGCACTCAGGAAGCGGCTGGCCAGCGGCAGCAGCGCGAGTTCCGCTGCTGCCCTGCCCGCCGTGATCCGCAGATTGCCCGAAGGCTTGTCGCGGAAATGGTTCAGGTCTTCCAGTGCATCGGCGATGTCGCGAAACGCAGGCTGCAGTCGCAGGTAAAGGCGTTCCCCTGCCTCGGTCAGCGCCATGCTTCGCGTCGTGCGATTGAACAGGCGTACGTCGAGGCGCGTTTCAAGAAGACGCAATGCGTGGCTCAGAGCTGACGGCGTCAGCCCCAGTTCCACTGCGGCACGGCTCAGATTGAGATGCCGGGCGATACACAGAAACATCGACAGGTCAGCGGTGCTGGAGAGCTTCATCTATGAGATTTTCTCAAAAGCCTATATAGGATTGATGGGATTATCACACGAGTCTCGGCATTTTAAAGTGCGTACAACTCATCAAGAAGGCCCCGCAAGGTGCGCGGTCGGATACAGGAGGAGTTGCACATGCGTACTTGGCTCATCACTGGCGCTTCCCGTGGTTTCGGTACCTTGATCGCCCAGCAGGCCCTGGCGGCTGGCGATGCGGTCATCGCGACGGCACGCAACCCGGCAGACATCGTGGCCCGGCTGGGCCAGCACTCGAACCTGTTGGCGGTGCGCCTGGACGTGACCGATGAACAGGCTGCCCACACGGCGGTGGCCGCCGGTATCGAGCGCTTCGGGCGTATCGACGTATTGGTCAACAATGCCGGCTTCGGCGTGCTGGGTGCGGTCGAGGAAACCAGCGCCGAGGAAACCGAGCGGCTGTTCACCACCAACGTCTTCGGCCTGCTCAACGTCACCCGCGCCGTCCTGCCTCACATGCGTCGCCAGCGCGCTGGCCATGTGCTCAACATCTCCTCGCTCGGCGGCTATCAGGCCTATATGGGCTGGGGGGTCTACGGATCGACCAAGTTCGCCGTCGAAGGTATCAGCGAAGCGTTGCACCAGGAGCTCGCCCCCCTGGGGATCAAGGTGACCGTGGTCGAGCCCGGTTTCTTCCGGACCGATTTTCTCGATGAGCAATCGCTGGTCAAAACAGGCCTGGAGCTGGCGGACTATGCCGAGACCGTCGGCGTCATGCGTAGCCACGCCGCGGCCGCCAACCATGCCCAGCCCGGCGATCCGGCGAAGCTGGCCAAAGCGCTGCTGGTATTGGCCAACACCCCGAATCCGCCACTGCGGCTGGCCCTGGGCAGCGATGCCGTCGCGCGCATCGAGGCCAAGAACGCCGCGGTCGCGAAGGAACTGGCGCAATGGCGGGAATTGTCGCTTTCCACTGATTTCACCGCCTGACCTTGCTCCTTCCCCGGCCTGAACCAGACACCGGTTCAGGCCGGGCGGCACGCACCGTCAACCAGGCATCCGGCGCGCCATGCCTAGTCCCGTCGGACGATGCCCGCCCTCCCCTCGACTGCAAGAATCCATCGCACCGAACCCGCAACCCGAGGCCGTGCGATGAACGACAACACTCTGAAAGCCGACATGCTCCAGGCCATGCGCCGTCTGGCCAAGTCCGTGACCATCATCAGTACCAGCGACGGCAGTCAGCGTTTCGCCATGGCCGCCACGGCGGTCGACTCGCTGAGCACCGAGCCGCCCTCGCTGCTGATCTGCGTCAACCAGAGCGCCTCGCCGCACGCGGCGCTGGCCGCGGGCGCAAGTTTCTGCGTCAACATCCTGGGGGTGGAACAGCAGCACCTCGCGCACCTGTGCAGCGGTAGCATCAAGGGCGAGGCGCGGTTCGGCCAGGGGCGGTGGCTGACCAGCGACGAGGGCATCCCTTACCTGGACGATGCCCAGTCATCCATCCTCTGCCGTCAGGACGGTCAGTTCGCCTACGGCACCCACACCATCTTCATCGGCCGTATCCTGCGCATTCGCAACACCCCGGCCATCACCCCGCTGGTATACCTGGACGGGCACTACACCACCACTGCCCTGCCCGCGCCCGCCGTGGCCAGTGCCGGCTGAGGCGCGGCCATGAGCGGGCAGGCGAACATGGCGCCGCTGCGCGTCGACAGTGCCGAGCAGGTGCGCTGGCAGCAGCAGGCCGACCTGGTGGTGGTCGGCTTTGGTGGTGCCGGTGCCTGCGCAGCCATCGAGGCTGCCAGCCACGGGCTGGAGGTGTTGGTCCTGGAGCGCTTCGCTGGTGGCGGCGCCACGGCCCTAAGCGGTGGCGTGGTCTATGCGGGGGGCGGAACGCCTCAGCAGGCGCAGGCCGGCTGCCAGGACAATCGCCAGGCGATGTTCGCCTATCTGCGTCAGGAGGTGGGTGAAGCGGTCAGCGAAGCGACCCTGCGCGCGTTCTGCGACGCCAGCCTCGAGCAACTGGAGTGGCTGCAGCGCCAGGGCGCGGTATTCAAAGGCAGCCTTGCACCGCACAAGACCTCCTACCCCAGCGACCGCTACTACCTCTACTACTCCGGCAACGAGGCCGTACCGGCCTACGCCGCCGCGGCATCCCCCGCGCCGCGTGGGCATCGCTGCAAAGGCAAGGGGCTCTCCGGGGCCAGTCTGTTCAAGGCCCTGGCCGACAGCGTGCGGCGCCTCGGCGTCGAGGTGCGTAGCCAGTGCGCGGTTCGGCGCTTGATCGTCGATCGCCACGCCCAGGTGGTCGGGGTCGAGGCCTGGCAGCTTGCCCCGGACAGTCGCGCGGCGCGCCAGCATGCCCGCCTGGCGCGCTGGGCCAATGCCGTGCAGCTGTACGCGCCGGCGCTGTCCGAGCGTCTGCGTGCACGCATGCGCCAACTCGAACAGCGCCACGCCCAGCCGTTGCGCGTGCGCGCTCGGCGAGCCGTGTTGCTGGCCAGCGGCGGTTTCGTGCTCAATCGCGACATGCTGCGTCAGCACGCCCCGCGCTACCTCGATGGCCTGCCGCTGGGCGGCAACGGCTGCGACGGCAGCGGTATCGCCCTGGGTTGCAGTGTCGGCGGCAACCTCGGGCGCATGGACAAGGTCAGCGCCTGGCGCTTCATCAACCCGCCGCTGGCCTGGGCCCGCGGGCTGATCGTCAACGCCCGTGGGCAACGCTATGGCAATGAAGAGCTGTACGGCGCCACCTTGGGCCATGCCATGGTCGAGGAACAGGACGGCCGCGCCCTGCTGATCCTCGACCGCACTTTGCGCAACGAGGCGTTGCGACAGGTCGGACCAGGCAAGGTGTGGTCGTTCCAGCGCCTGCCAGTGCTGCTCAACCTGTTGCTGAACTGCCGCCGCGGCGACAGCCTGGCGCAGTTGGCCACACGCTGCAAACTACCGCCCGCGGCCTTGCGCCACAGCGTCGACAGCTACAACCGCGCCGCCCGTGGCGAAATCGCCGACCTGCACGGCAAGTCACCAGCGATGCGCCACGACCTGTCCCAAGGCCCCTGGTATTGCCTGGACCTGTCCTACGCCAGCCGCCTGTTCCCCTGCCCGACCCTGACCCTGGGCGGCCTGCGGGTCGACGAACAGAGTGGCGCGGTACTCGATGAGCACGGCCAGCCGATCGCTGGCCTCTACGCCGCCGGCCGCTGCGCGGTAGGCGTCGCCTCCAACCTGTATGTCTCGGGCCTGTCCCTGGCCGATTGCGTCTTTTCCGGTCGACGCGCCGCGGCCCATGTGGCTGGGCGCGCCGCCAATCCCCACGTCCCCACAGGAGAACAACCATGCAACGTGTAGAAGGCAAGGTCTGCCTGGTCACCGGCGCCGCCAGCGGCATCGGCCGCGAAGACGCCCTGCTGCTGGCCCGCGAAGGTGCCCGGGTGGTGCTCACCGACCTCAACGAGGAGGCCGGCCGTGCGGTGGCCGCCGAGATTGGCGAACACGCCCTGTTCCTGCGCCATGACATCGCCAGCGAAAGCGACTGGCGGCAGGTCATCGCCACGACCCTGGACCACTTCGGCCGCCTCGACGTGCTGGTCAACAACGCCGCGATCCTTGCCACAGGCAGCATCGAGGACACCAGCCTGGAACTCTGGCAGCGGGTGCAGCGGATCAACGGCGATGGCTACTTCCTCGGCTGCAAGTACGCCATCGAGGCCATGAAGAAAAACGCGGGCGGCTCGATCATCAACATGTCGTCGGTGGCGGCCCTGGGGGCCATGCCGATGTTCTGCGCCTACTCAGCGTCCAAGGGCGCGGTGGCGGCCATGACCCGCTCCATCGCCCGTCACTGCAAGGAACAGGGTTATCGCATCCGCTGCAACAGCGTGCACCCAGACGGCGTCAACACCCCCATGACCCAGGCCCTGGCCGGCGGCCAGCCAATCCCCCAGGAACGGCTCGACCAGGACCCGATGAACCGCATGTGCGCGCCGCGCGATATCGCCAACGTGGTGCTGTTCCTGGCCAGCGACGAGTCGCGCTTCGTCAATGGCGCCGAACTGCGGGTGGACAACGCGCAACTGATCAGTGGCATCTGAGATGGACCTTCAGGCTACCGTGGACCACGTTCAGGCTGCCCTCGCGGCGGATACCCTGCGCCTGCAGGTATGCGCCGTGATCGATGAGACTGCCGATGCCCGTTCGCTGCTGTTCGAGGTGCCCGAAGCCCATCGACAGCGATTGGCCTACAAGCCCGGGCAGTTTCTCGGCTTTCGGGTAACCCTGGATGGCAAGCGCCTGACCCGCTGCTACTCCATGTCCAGTTCGCCCTGGACCGAGGACCGGCTCAAGGTGACCATCAAGCGGGTCGCCGGGGGCCTGGTGTCCAACTGGATGAACCAGCACGTGCAGGTCGGCGACTGGCTGGACGTGCTGCCCCCGGCCGGGCATTTCTGCCTTGACCGGCAACAGGCCGCCGACGCCAGTCGAGCGCTGGTGCTGTTCGGCGGCGGCTCGGGCATCACGCCGGTGTTCTCCCTGCTCAAGTCCGTGCTGCACGCCGGCGATCGTCCCGTGCTGCTGGTGTACGCCAACCGCGATGAAGCGTCGGTGATCTTCCGCGACGAGCTGCGCCAGCTCGCCAGGATGCACCCCGAGCAGCTGCAGGTGATGCATGTGCTGGACACCCTGCAGGGCTTTCTCGACGCCGCCCAGGTCCGCCAGCTGATACGCCACTGGCGAGGCGCGGACTACTTCATCTGTGGGCCCGGCCCCTTCATGGACACCGTGGAAAGCACCTTGCTGGCACTGGGCGAGGAACGCGCCAGGATCCGCGTCGAGCGTTTCGTCTCGCCGCTGGATGCAGCCACCGAAAACCATGAACCGCCTGGCGACAGTGATTGCGAGCAACTGCTGGTGGAGCTCGATGGCGTGCTCCACGAAATCGCCCCGGCGCCCGGTGCGACGCTGTTGCAGAGCTGCCGCTCGGCCGGGCTTGAGGTGCCGTTCTCCTGCGAGGAAGGTTTCTGCGGCGCCTGCATGTGCACCGTAGAGGAAGGCCAGGCGCGGCTGGCGCGCAACGACGTGCTCAGTACCGCGGAGCTCGCGGCTGGCTGGACCCTGGCCTGTCAGGGCCGCCCTCAGGGCGCGCGGGTGCGGCTGAAGTTTCCCGGCTGATCGCCCGTAGTCCTTACGGACGATCCCGCCGGCCCACGCAACAGGTAGACTCGCCAGCGCAACAGCTCCACAACAATAAAAGACAGAGGTTCGACTATGGCTCGTTTGCAAGACAAGGTCGCAGTGGTCACCGGAGGGGCGTCAGGTATCGGCCTGGCCTGTGTGCGCCGTTTCAGCGCCGAGGGCGCCCAGGTGGTCAGCCTGGACGTCGGCCAGGCACCGGCGGATTGCCCTGGTCTGTTCATGACCCTGGACGTGCGCGACGAGGAACAGGTGCGCCAGGTGATGCACGAGGTGATCCAGCGCTTCGGCCGCCTCGATGTGCTGGTCAACGCCGCCGGCATCGCCAGCCAGGGCAGCGTCACCAGTACCAGCAGCGCCGACTGGCAGCGCGTCCTGGACATCAACCTGACCGGCAGCATGCTCACCAGCAAGCACGTGCTGGGGCAGATGCAGGCCCAGCGCGGCGGCTCGATCATCAACATCGGCTCGATCTTCGGCCTGCAAGGCTGCGACGGCAATGTCGCCTACAACGTCGCCAAGGGCGGCATCAACCAGCTGACCCGCAGCATGGCCATCGACTACGGCCATGCCAACATCCGCGTCAACGGATTGTGCCCGGGCCTGATCGAGACGCCGATGACCAGCATGGTTCGCGAGCAACAGGCATTCCATGCCTTCTTCGCCTCGCAGCACATGCTCAACCGCTCCGGGCAGCCGGAGGAAGTGGCCAGCGTCGCGCTGTTCCTGGCCTCGGACGAAGCCTCGTTCGTCAGTGGCCAGATGATCGCCGTGGACGGCGGATTCTCCGCCGGCCGCCGCTTCGCGCCGCCCAGCGCCTGATCCAGCCGGCCGGGCCTGGTGCCCGGCCTCCCCTCCGCTCAACGATCCTCTGCCTGAGGAGGCCGCATGCCGCCCGTGGAAAATGCCCAGACCGTCCCGCAACTGTTCGCCCTGGCCGCCGAGGCCCACGGCGAGCGCCCGGCCATCGAAGAGCCTGGGCATACACTCAGCTATCGCCGCCTGGACCAGCTGCGCCGCCAGGCCGCCCGCGCCCTGCTCGCCCTGGACGTGCCGGTGGCGGCGCGGGTGGCCGTGTGGGCGCCGAACCTGTGGGAGTGGATCGTCGCCGCCGGCGCGCTGCACAGCGTCGGCGCCACCCTGGTGCCGCTGAACACCCGCATGAAAGGGTCCGAGGCCGCGCAGGTACTGCGCGACAGCGGTGCCTGCGTGCTGTTCTGCATCAGCCGTTTCCTCGACACCGACTACCCGGCCCTGCTGGCCGGCCAGGCACTGCCCGCGCTGCGCCAGGTCATTCACCTGCGCCCGGCAGGCGTCCGAGGGGATGGCCTGGACTGGGACGACTTCCTCGCCCTGGCCGAACGGGTACCAGAAGCGCATCTGCTCGAGCGTGAGCGGCAGGTGAGCGGCGAAACCCTGTCGGACCTGCTGTTCACTTCCGGCACCTCGGGCAAGCCCAAGGGCGTGATGACCAGTCATGGCCAGAACCTGCGGGTGGTACGCGACTGGAGCGAGATCGTCGGCCTGCGTCGGGGCGACCGCTACCTGATCGTCAACCCGTTCTTCCACTCCTTCGGCTACAAGGCCGGCTGGCTGGCTGCGCTGATGCGTGGCTGCACCCTGCTGCCGCAGCAGGTGTTCGACGCCCAGGCCGTACTCGAATGCATCGAGCGCGAGCGCATCACCGTGTTGCCTGGGCCGCCGACCTTGTACCAGTCGCTGCTGGCGCACCCGCATCGCACGCGCCACGACCTGGGCTCGTTGCGCGTTGCCGTGACCGGCGCCGCGTCGATCCCGGTGCAGATGATCCAGCGCATGGGCAGTGAACTGGGCTTCAGCACCATCGTCACCGCCTACGGGCTGACCGAGACCTGCGGCTTCGTCACCCTCTGCCGCGCCGGTGACAGCGCCGAGCGCGTGGCCACCACCTGTGGCCGGGCGATGCCGGGTGTCGAGGTGCGTTGCGTCGGCCCGCAGGGGCGCACGGTCGCAGCCAACCAGCCGGGCGAAGTGCTGGTGCGCGGCTACAACCTGATGCAGGGTTACCTGAACGATCCTGTCGCCAGCGCCGAGGCGATCGATGCCGACGGCTGGCTGCACACCGGCGATGTCGGCGTGCTCGACGAGGCGGGTTACCTGCGCATCACCGACAGGCTCAAGGACATGTTCATCACGGGTGGCTTCAATGTGTACCCGGCAGAGATCGAACAGACCTTGCTGCGCTACCCCGGGGTCGCCCAGGCCGCGGTGATCGGCCTGGCCGACGAGCGCCTGGGCGAGGTGGCGATGGCGTTCCTGCTGCCGATCCCAGGACAGTGCATCGACGAGGCGCCGTTCCTGGCGTGGTGCCGTGAGCACATGGCCAACTACAAGGTGCCACGGCGGGTGCAGGTGCTCGACAGCATGCCGCTCAACGCCACTGGCAAGGTGGCCAAGCAGGTGTTGCGCGACCGTGTGGCCGGATAGGACGAGATTTGCACCACCGCTGCACATACGGGTTTACCCGCGCCTGCGCGGGCAGACCCGTATGTGCGTTCATATGACCCGCGCCGGATGCTGCTTGCGCGGCTCGCCCAACAGCGCATGGTGGGAAGGCGGCTGACGCCCGTCCGCCTCGGTGATGCCATAACGCGCAGCGATCTGCGCACTGATCAGCGTCTGGCCGCTGAGCTCGGCCAGTTGCGGATCGTTGAGCAGCGCATGGATCAGGCGCCCGTTGAAGCCCGGGGTCTCGGCATGTTCCAGGAATGCCCGGTACTGCTCTTCATGCTGTTGGGCGGCGATGCGCGTGCGTTCGGTCAGTTGCGGGCCGAGCCACAGGGACAGCGCCGCCACCCCGCGCCCCTCGAAATCGACGGCCATGTCCGCCGCCAGCTTGTCGCAGCCGGCCTTCTGTGCCCCATACGCTGGCCCATGCATGTAGCACCCGGCACCGAACGACGAGGTGAAGCACACCAGCGCCCTGCCACTGCGCAACAACAGTGGCGCGGCGTGATAGCTGGCAACATAGGCCGAACGCAGGCCGACATCGAGGATGCGCACCAGCGACAGCGGCTTTTCCCAGAACGGCCCCGGCTCGATCAGTTGCTCATGCACATGGGCCACATTGTTGACCAGCAGATCCAGCCGCCCGCTTTCGACCTCGATGCGCTGGAACAGCGCCCGCACCTGCTCGTCGTCGCCATGATCGCAGGCCACGGCGACCCCACACCCGCCGGCGGCGTCGATCGCCGCGGCGGTGCCCTGCAGGTCACTGGCCAGCGCCTGGCCGTAGAGCATCGCGCCGCCCTGCCCCGGCATGCGCCCGGTGATGTAGACCGTCATGCCCGCCGCGCCCAGCGCCAGGGCGATGCCGCGCCCGACACCTCGGCTGGCACCGGTCACCAGGGCCACTTGTGATGCTTGCATGGTTACCTCCCGTTCGAGGCCGGGGCTACCTGCCCCTGGCGCTGTTGGCTATGCACATGAAGATGGTTGGCGGCCAGGTAGCCGAAGGTCATGGCCGGGCCCAGGGTGGCGCCGGCGCCGGGATAGGTGCGCCCCATCATCGAAGCGGCGCTGTTGCCGATGGCGTACAGGCCGAGGATCGGCGAGCCGTCCTCATGCAGCACCTGGGCGTCGCCGTTGGTCAGCAGGCCACCCTTGGTGCCGATATCACCGGCATCCACCCGCACCGCGTAGAACGGCGCCTTGCGCAGCGGCGCCAGGCAAGGGTTCGGTTGCACGCCAGGGTCGCCGTAATAGCGGTCGAACAACGACTCGCCCTTGCCGAAGTCATCATCGCGCCCCTGTATGGCCATGGTATTGAAACGCTGCACGGTGCGTTCCAGGCCGGCGCCATCGACACCGATGCGCGCCGCCAGCGTGGCCAGGTCGTCGGCCTTGTACAGCATCGCACGCAAGTGCGCGGGCAGGCGCCGGTCGGGCTGGACATAGCCCGGCAGCAAAGGGCCGCAGGGATACTTGCGCCGGTAGTCGGCGTCGAACACCAACCAGCACGGCACGCTCCTGGCGCCGTCGCGGTTGTGCCCGTACATGGCGTAGACGATGTCGCTGTAGGGCGCGCCCTCGTTGACGAAACGCTCGCCCGCCGAGTCGACCAGGATGCAGCCGGGCAGATTGCGCTCGATGAACAGCGCACGCTGTTTTTCCTCGCCCGCCACCTGCACGGTGGGCGCCCACCAGCTGTGTTCCATCAGTGCGGTGCGTGCGCCGACGGCCTGGGCCGCGCGGATGCCGTCCCCGGTGTTGCACGGTGGCGTCGCGCTCCAGCGCGCCTCGGAGGGCTGCGGGTGATGCTGCGAACGCATGGCCTGGTTACGTTCGAAACCACCTGCGGCGATGATCACCCCATGACGTGCCTTGACGTTCAGCCACTGCCCGTCGCGCAGGACCCGGGCGCCGCCGATGCGGCCCTCGACGATCAGCAGCTGATCCAGGCTGCAGTTCAGCCACAACGGCACGCCACGGTCGAGCAACGAGCAGCGCAAGGCGCCGACCAGGGCATTGCCCAGGGTCAGGCGACGATCGCGCCGCGACAGGCGGCGCCCTTCAAGGTCGCGCCAGTAGCGCCACAGCACCCGCGCCGTCAGGCCCAGCCAGCCCTTGCCACGGCACAGCAGCACCCGCGCTTCCTTCATGGTCATGGCCATGCGCCCCATCATCAGGGTGCCGGGCGACGGCTCGCGCATGCGCAGGAACTCATCGCCCAGCGCCGCGGCAGCGAACGGCAGCGGGTCCATCGAGCGATAACCGGCCTTGCCACCAGGCACGTGCGGGTAATAGTCGGTGTACTGCGCCTGGGCTTCGAAACGCACGCGGGTGTCGCGCTCGAGGTACTCGACCATCGCCCGGCCCTGTTCGACATAGGCCTGGATACGCTCGTCGTCGACCTCGCCCTGGGTCACCGCCCGCAGGTACGCCACGGCCTCGGCCGCCGAGTCCGCGCCGCCCAGGGCAGCGATGCGGTGATTGTCAGGAATCCAGATCCCGCCGCCGGACACCGCCGAGGTGCCGCCATACTGCGCGCTCTTCTCGACCACCAGCGTGTCCAGACCCAGGTCATGGGCACGCAAGGCGGCGGTCAGGCCACCAGCGCCCGAACCCACCACCAGCACATCGCAACATTCATCCCACCTGATCATGCAAGTACCTCCTTCGGGACAGACCAAAAGCCATGGTCCGCCGCGCCACGAGGGTGAACATCGTCCGATGGGACTAGCGCGCCAGTGCCGCGACGCGTAGTCCACTCGGACGATGTTGGTGGCGGTGCGCGCGTCCCATAGTCGGCCCTGCTGCATCTCCCAAACCGCATGCCGGTCGGGCAGAACTGCCCGCGCACGAGGACGAAATGATAAGAACAACAATCGCCCCCCACCCGCTCAAGCCCCATGTATGCCTCCCTCTCCTGCTGCTGGCCGGGGGCATCGGCCAGAGCGCCAGTGCCCTGACTTTCCAGCCCAGCGATGCGTTGAGCGTGGACTGGGACACCACCCTGAGCTACAGCCTGGCCTGGCGTACCGAAAAGCGTGATCACAAACTGGTGAACAACGCCGACGGCAACGACGGCGACAACGCCTTCGATCGAGGCAGCCTGATTACCGACCGCGTCGGCTTTCTCACCGAGGCCAACCTGCGCTGGCGCGACGACTACGGCCTGTTCATGCGCGCCTCGGGCTTCTACGACCGGGTCTACGACCGCGGCAACGACAACGACACCGGCACCTCCAACTGTTTCGCCAGCGGCGTGTGCAGCCGCCCGGACCGTTTCGCCCAGGACACCATCGACCAGCACCGGGACGACCTGCGCCTGCTCGATGCCTACGCCTATGGCACCTGCGACATGGCCGGGCACAACCTCAACCTGCGGGTCGGTGACCAGGTGGTGAGCTGGGGCGAAAGCCTGTTCTACCCCGGCGTTTCCGGCGCGCAGAGCCCGGTGGACGCGACCAAGGCCACGACCCCCGGCGTGGAGGTCAAGGAAGTGCTGTTGCCGGTCGGCCAGGTGTTCGCCCAGTTCAGCCTGACCGACGACCTGGATCTGGAGGCCTACTACCAGTACAAGTGGGAGAAGACCCAGCTGTTCGGCGTCGGCAGCTACTTCTCCATCACCGACTACATCGACCGTGGCGGTTACAGCGACGCCAGCGGTTTCGTCAGCCGCCTGGAGGACGACGAGCCCGCCGACAGCGGCCAGTACGGCCTGGCCCTGCGCTACAGCGCCGCCTCGCTGAACAACACCGAGTTCGGCCTGTACTACGTGCGCTACCACGACAAGGCCCCGACCCTGGACTTCCAGAGCGACCTGGGCTTCTACCGCGCCCGCTACTTCGACAACATCGACCTGTATGGCGCCAGCTTCGCCACCGTGCTCGGCGACACCAGCCTGGCCGGTGAGGTGAGCTACCGCGACGGCCAGCCGGTGCTGGTCGACAACGGTTTCTCCAGCGCGGTAAGGGCCCGGACGCTGCAGGCGCAGGTCTCGGCCATCCATGTGCTGGGCCCGAGCGCCTTCGCCGACAACACCACCCTGACCGGCGAGCTGATCTACAACACCGTGCTGCACAACGACCGTTCCGACCCGCTCAGCCTGTTTCCCGGCATGACCCTGCCCGGCACCGACAGCCTGGTGAGCGACCGCGACGCCTGGGGCTACACGGTGCAGGTCAACCTCGACTACAACGACGTGTTCAGCGGCTGGGACATGTCCGTGCCGATCACCTACAGCACCGCCGCCCAGCACGACAGTGCCCTCTCCGGCTCGATCAACTATGGCCAGGGCGACGACCGCGCCAGCGTCGGCACCACCTGGCGCTACCTCGGCAACTTCACCGTCGAGGCCCTCTACAACCTGTACCTGGGCAACGCCAACAACTCCCCCCTGGCCGATCGCGACAACCTCGCGCTCAACTTCAAGTACCGGTTCTGAAGCTACCGATGGAGGATCACCGACATGTCTGACTTCAAGAATTCCTGGTTGCGCACCACCCTCGCCGTCACCCTGCTCGGCAGCAGCCTGACCCTGCAGGCCAACGTCGACGCCGGCGCCAGCCTCGGCGCGGGCCTGACGCCGATGGGCGCCGAGCGCGCCGGCAACGCCGACGGCAGCATCCCCGCCTGGACCGGCAAATGGCGCGGCGCCCCGCCCCAGGTCAAGTTCGCCGGCCCCGGCACGCCCTACCCCGACCCCTACGCCGACGAGAAACCGCTGTTCGTCATCGACGCGAAGAACATGGAGCAGTACGCCGCCAACCTCACCGACGGGCAAAAGGCCTTGCTCAAGCGCTACCCGAGCACGTTCCGCATCCCGGTCTACCCCAGCCACCGAGACTTTCGCGTCGACCCGGACACCGAGGCGGCCATCAGCCGCAACGCCCAGCACGCCAAGCTCAGCAGCGACGGCAACGATGCGATCGACGCCTTCGGCGCCTCGCCTTTCCCGGTGCCGAAGAACGGCAACGAGCTGATCCTCAACCACAACATGCAGGCCCGCGCGGTCACCGAGGAAGCCAACTACAACCAGGTGGTGGTCTACGCCGACAACAACCGGGTGCTGGAGAAGGTCAACTACAAGATCTACTCGCTGTGGTCCGACCCCAAGCAGAGCGCGCAGAGCGCCAAGGGCGTGTTCACCGACTTCCTGCTGACGACGCTGGAGCCGGTGCGCAAGAAGGGCGAGATCATCGTCGGCCACGAGTTCGTCGACGCCGCCGCGCAGCCGCGTCAGGCCTGGCAGTACACCCCGGGCCAGCGTCGGGTGCGCCGGGCGCCGACGGTGGGCTACGACTCGCCGACCGGCGCGGGAGGCTTCCGGGTCTATGACGAGGATCGCCTGTTCAACGGCGCCACCGACCGCTACGACTGGAGCATCGTCGGCAAGCGCGAGATCTACATTCCCTACAACAACTACAAGATCGACAGCCCGCAGGTCAGCCAGGCCGAGATCATCAACGCCGCCGGCCACGTCAACCCCGACCTGATGCGCTACGAGAAGCATCGCGTCTGGGTGCTGCAGGCCACGCTCAAGCCCAATGCCCGGCACATCTACGCCAAGCGCATGTTCTACATCGACGAGGACAGCTGGGCCGCGACCCTGGCCGACAACTACGATGGCCGTGGCCAGCTCTGGCGCACCAACATGCAGACCTCGGTGTACGCCTTCGACATCCAGCGCTTCCATGCGCGCCTGGGCATCTACCACGACCTGATCGCCGGCTCGTACATGGTCGACCGTCTGCTCGACGGGCAGAAACCGGCCCTGCTCAACGCCAGCAACTTCGGCGCGGACGAGTTCACCCCGGGCAACCTGCGCAAGCTCGGCACCCGCTGAGCCAAGGGCCCCGGTCGTCGCGACCGGGGCATTCCCTTTCCCAGACATCCCACCCGCCATGACCGAATTGATCGTACAGGACCTGGATCAGGGGCTGCTGACCCTGACCTTCAACCGCCCCGACAAGCTCAATGCCCTGAACCTCGCGATGTACCAGCAGCTCGCCGAATGCCTGCTGGCTGCCGATGACGACCCTCGGGTGCAGGTCATACTCGTCACCGGCGGGCCGTCGTGCTTCACCGCCGGCAACGACCTGCGCGATTTCCTCGACCACCCGCCACAAGGTATGGACAGCCCGGTGTTTCGCCTGATGCAGGTGGTCATCGCCCTGGACAAGCCGCTGATCGCCGCGGTGTGTGGTCCCGCCATCGGTATCGGCACGACCCTGTTGCTGCATTGCGACCAGGTGCTGGTCAGCCGCTCGGCCAGGCTGCGCATGCCGTTCGTACCCCTTGGCCTGAGCCCGGAGTTCGGCGCCAGCCTGTTGTTGCCGCGCCTGCTCGGCCATGCCCGCGCCGCTGAGCTGCTGCTGGGCAATGCCGTGCTCGATGGCCAGCAGGCCGTCGCCTGGGGGCTGGCCAATGCGCTGCATGAAGAGGGCGAACAGTGCCTGACGGCGGCCAGGCGACGGGCCCGTGAACTGCAGGCCATGCCCCAGGGCGCCCTGCGGGCCAGCAGGCGCCTGCTCAGGGAGGATTTGCGCGTGCAGCTGCAGACCACATTGCGGCGCGAATGTCGGCTATTCATCGAGCGTCTGGGGACAGCCGAGGCCAGGATGGCCTTAAGCAGGCTGCTTGAAGCGTGAGCCGGGTGACATGCAAGAACACCGTCATCACCTCGACACGAGGCGAAAGCCTGCTACAACATCACCATCTCCTGAAGCTCAGATATGAGCCAGGAACCGGGCCCATCGCCTCTGAGGTGCAAGGAGAATCGGACATGCCAGGACAACCTGTATCCAAGCTGGAAATTGCCGTTGAACTGCTCGACTCGGCGATTGCTCATTACCTGGATCCCACGCCTCGCTACTTTTCTGCAATCTCTTTGGCCGGCGCGGCGGAGGAGCTATTGGGAAAGTTCGCTGAACGAGCGGGTCAGACGCACGCTGCGGACAGCCTCAGCCAAGCCGCGCTACGAATAGCCCGCTCCTTTGAGGCCAGTGAAAAGACCACCCTTTCTTCAATCCGGCAACTTATGAACCATGCCAGGAACGCCACCAAACACATGGATCCCAACGCCCCTAGCCACGTTGAGTTTGACCCCCGCGAGGCGGCCAGGGACCTTATTGACCGCGCCATGACCAACTATTATTCCGTCGCTCGTGTCGCGGTCGAAGAGTTACCGGAAAATGTGGCTGAAACAGAACGAATGAGCGCTTACAATCAGCAGCGGCATGGTTGATCAGCCCGTTTCAGTCGCAACTGTCTACCCGGCACACCTCGCCTGCACAGAGACGAGGCCGTCAACACCATTGCATTGTTCAGTGCTCGCCAACCTGTGCTCGCAAGTCTGCTTTGGTGATGCTGCACAACCCGAGTGCAAATCGACGAAACAACGTTACGGCCTCTTCCACAAAATCCAAGGTCAAGGTGACTTTCGCCCGATCGGATTCTTTCCAGTGCTGCAGGGAGATTTTGCTATTGCCTTTGAAATGCTGGTAGATCGCATCATGCTTTCGATCATCCAGATCCAGCACTCCGCCGGCATGAGTGATCACGTTGCGCAGACCCGCAAACATTTTCACCGCCTGCCAATCGGCGCCGGTGAACAAGTGAGGCAGGCCATACTGTTTCGACAGGATGTTTTTGACGCGCTCGATACCACGGTTTTGCGACCGCAGCTCTACTCCCTCCGCCGCCAGATCATCCGCATGCGTCGCAAAGCAAGCGACGATTCTGTCGAGGGTCGTCTCAAACAGGCTGTAAATCAGCAAGAACGAAGATGATGCTTGCAATGCGGGAAATACCTCGCTCAGTCGCCAGCCTTCATCCTCATAGCTGCCAAGCAGCTCGTCCTTCTCATCGTCGTCCAGTCCGGCGAGCTGCTCGTCAAGCAATGCCTGAAAGGACTTCCGCTCTTGTTCGAGCGCGCGCCGTTCATAACGAATATGCTCAAGGAGGTTATCAAACTCGATGCGAAAACCTGCGTACATGAAAGGCGTAACCAAAGTGTGCTGCATCATTAAACACCCGTGTTTCAAGTGAGAGACGGCGGCAATAATATGCAGGCCAAAACAGCAGGCGCAACAAATAAAATCTTTATTAACCATCAACGCTATTTTGTTTTTCGCAGCAGCGCCGCATACTTAACTTTCGCGCTCGCACCCATCCCCAAGACACTCACGCAATATGGGAAGTTTAAATCCTCCGGACGTTGCGTGCGCATCGACGCTTGGCGATTTTCCGCTTGATGAATTTTTCCTTACAGTCAAACGAAGCCGGGGCACAGGGATTAAGCTGGCCTGGTCATTCGCCAAGGGTATGAGCTCATGTCCCAACGCCTGCGCGTCCTGTTCGTCTGCATCGGCAACGATGCCCGCTCATTGATCGCTGAAGCGGTGCTGCGTCACGCAGACCCTGAGCATTTCGAAGCCTTCAGTGGTGGTGTGACCCCTGCCCCGGTGGATCCCCGCACCCTGGCGGTGCTGGAACATGCCGGCATTTCCACGGCGGGTCTGCACAGCAAGCCGCTGGAGGACTTCACCGGGAAGTCGTTCGACTACCTGATCGATCTCTGCGACAAGCAATCCGACGAGCTGGCGCAGCTGCCGCATTCCAGCGAAACCATTGCCTGGAGTTTCGCCAACCCGGTCGGGACAGAGGGCGATGAAGGTTTCCGTCACCTGCTGCAGCAACTGAGCGACCGGATCAAGCTGTTCCTGATGGTCAAGAACAGGCCGCATCCGCACAGCGACAAGCAACGCTGAGACGTTGCCGGTGTCACTGCGCCACAGCGCTCACGGCATCAGGCGCAGGCCGTACGACACGGGAGCCCAGCAAGGGGCGTGATTGACCTGGCAGTAATACGCCAGCGGAACAGGCAGTGGCCGTGTCAGCGCCGCCACATAGGCGGCGGCGAAGACACAGACGATCAGGGCAAGGCATGTTCTTGTTGTTTTCATGGCCATTCCTCTGCGTGGGCAAGGGCTGCGTGCTGCCAGACTAGAATCGTCGCGCCCTGCCCGCCTCGTCCGAATGGACGAGGCGACTGCCTTCAGGCCAGCGCCCGACGCACGTCCGCCGCAGCACCCAGCAAGGCGCGGGACGCCGCCTCGACGAACGGTGCCAGGTTGGCAAAGCCGTGTACCAGGCCCTGGCAACGCTCCAGTCGCACCGTCACCCCAGCCACGCGCAGGCGTTCGGCAAACGCCTCGCCTTCGTCGCGCAGCGGGTCGAATTCGGCCGTCAGCAAGGTGGTCGGCGGCAGGTCGCCCAGGCAGTCGTCGCGCAACGGCGACGCCAACGGATCGCCCCTCTGCTCGGGCGTCGCCAGGTATTGCCGCCAGAACCAGCCCATCATCGAGCGTGACAGCAGGTAACCTTCGGCGAACTCGGCATAGGACGCGGTATCGCAGGCGGCATCGGTGACCGGGTAGAACAGGCATTGATGACGGATGGCCGGCCCCTGGCGGTCACGCGCCAGACGGCTGACCGCGATGGCCAGGTTGCCGCCGGCGCTGTCCCCGGCCACCGCCAGGCGGCTGCCGTCGAAGCCGAGCTCGGCGGCCTGTGCGACCAGCCAGCAGGTGGCGGCATGACAGTCTTCGGGCGCTGCGGGAAAGCGTGCTTCCGGCGCCAGGCGATAGGCCACCGCCACCACCACCGCCTGGGTTTCCTGGGCCAGGGTGCGACAAAGATTATCGTGCGTGTCCAGGTTGCCGAGGACGAATCCGCCGCCATGGAAGAACACCAGCAGTGGCAAGTCGCGGCGGTCGGTCGGCCGGTAGAGCCGTGCCGCCAGCGAGCCCGCCGCGCCGCCGACCTGCAGGTCGAGCACTTGGGCCATGTCCGCCCCGGGCAAGGGCGGCATCTGGTTATCCGCCTGCAGGCGAAACTGACCGGCATCGAGGGTGGTGTAGTCGGGCTCGGCCAGCGCGCTGAAGTTCTGCAGCACGGCGGCAAGCTGGTTATCGAGCGGCATGGGATTCTCCCTGGACGTCAGCCATGACGAAACGTGGATTGCATTCATCGAGGATGCTGCGCAGGCGCTGCTCCAGCGCAGGCTTGAAGGACTTGTGCGGCAGGATCCAGAAGCGCTTCTCGGCCAGCGCCTCGAATACCTGCTCGGCCAGCGCACGCGGGGCCATGCCAGCGCGGATGCTGCCGTCGAGCGCGGCGCTGAAGGCGGCCGCCGGCCCTTCGGCCACCGCGTCGGAAGCCATGATCGCGCTGGCCACAGGCCCAGGGCAGAGCACCGAGACCGAGACCGGCGCGCCCAGCTGGGCCAGCTCGTAGTGCAAGGTTTCCGACAAGGCCACCACGGCCTGCTTGGTCACGTTGTACGGCGCCATCATCGGGCTGCTGACCAGGCCCGCCAGCGACGCGGTATTGATCACCTGGGCCGGACGCCCCTGCGCCAGCAACAGTGGCATGAAGCAACGGATGCCGTTGATCACGCCGTTGAGGTTGATGTCGAGCATGCGCCGCCACTGCCCGGCGTCGATCTCCCAGCTGTAGCCGGTCTGCATCACCCCGGCGTTGTTGAACAGCAAGTCGACGCCACCGAAACGCGCCACGGCGGCGTCGCGCAGGCGCGCAACCTGTTCGGCATCGCTGACGTCGGTCAGGCAGGCCAGCACGTCGGCCCCCTGTCCCCGCAACTGCTGCGTCAACGCCTCGAGGGCGTTCTCGTCGACATCCGCCAGCACCAGGCGCAGGCCCAGGCTCGCGCCCTGCTCGGCCAGCCCGCGACCGATACCGCTGGCCGCGCCGGTGATCACTGCTACTCGACCCGCCATCTTGTTCTCCAGACCGTGGCTGATGGGCGTCCAGTAGAACGGGCCCGGTAAGCGCGGCCATCGTCCGTTCAGACGATGACCGCAGCGTCACGGCCGGCAGAATCGACCCAGTGCCTCAGTTCCGCTTGCCGGGCCGCCTGTGACCGGGGTGGCGAAGAACGGCCAGCGGCCCCATCGAAGACCGGAGAACAACAAGATGAGCACACTGCACCGTATCGAAGCCAAGCTGCTGGAGGACCGTTATGCACGGGGCTGGCACTGCCTGGGCCTGGCCGACCAGTACCGCGACGGCCAGGCCCATCGCCTGGAGGTGTTCGGTACCCGCCTGGTGGCGTTCCAGGGTGAGGACGGCGAGCTGAACATCCTCGACGGCTACTGCCCGCACATGGGCGCCGACCTGAGCACCGGCTGCATCGAAGGCAACGCCATTCGCTGCCCTTTCCATGGCTGGCGCTGGAACGTCGATGGTGTATGCGACGACATCCCCTATGCCAAGCGCATCCCGCCGCGGGCGAAGATCAAACGCTGGCCGCTCATGGAGCAGAACCACCTGCTGTTCGTCTGGAACGACCCGGAAGGCAACCCGCCGCTCGACGCACAGGCCATCCCGCGCATCGACGCCTGCCACGACGACAGCTGGGCGAGCTGGGAAATCGCCGAGCTGAAGATCGAAACCAATTGCCGCGAACTGATCGACAACGTCGCCGACATGGCGCACTTCGGCAGCGTGCACGGAGCGCCGGTGGATGAGTTCAGCAACGTCTTCGAAGGCCACATGGCCACCCAGGTCATGCGCGCCCGCAGCGAGCGCCTGTCCGGCGACAGCGAGTTGACCACGGTGGCCACCTACTTCGGGCCGGCCTACCAGATCACCGAAATGAACGGTGCCATGAACGGCCAGCCGATCCACTCGATCCTGCTCAACAGCCACGTGCCGATCGACCTGAACAGCTTCACCCTGCGCTACGGCGTACTGGTGAAGAAAATCCCCGGACTCAGCGAGGAGCAGAACCAGGCCATCGCCAAGGCCTATGTGGCCCAGGCCCAGGCGGCGTTCTACGAGGACGTGGCGATCTGGCACAGCAAGACCCGCGTCGACAACCCACTGCTGTGCGACGGCGATGGCCCGGTGTACCAACTGCGTCGCTGGTACGAGCAGTTCTACACCGATATCGCCCTGCTCGATGCCGATACCCACGCCAGCAAGCGCTTCGTCGTGCGCAGCGGCGAGCGCGCCTGACCACCCTGTGCCTGGCACCCCGGCGCGGTCGACAGCGACCGTCGCCGGGGTTTGCACCCCGAGATTGCGCGCCAGCATGGACGCCGTTTATGCTCGCCGACGCCCATACTAATAAGAATATTCCGGTACCCAACCATGCAGAGTCTCAGCCTCGACGACTTCAGCGAGCTGGTCGGCCAGCTCTACCAGGGCCCGCTCGAAAACATCCCCTGGGGCACCTTCCTCAACCAGCTCAACGGCCTGCTGCACAGCAAATACGTGACCTTCATCCTGCGCCCGCCCAGCACCCAGGTGGATGGCCTGATGGTCAATACCACCGGCACCTCCCTCGAAGCCACTGCCTCCTACAACAAGCACTTCTACGCCATGGACCCTTTCGTCGACCTGCCCAACCGCGAGGTGGTCGCGCTGGCCGACTACCTGCCGGAGAGCGAGCTGGAGCAGTCGGAGTTCTTCCGCAACTTCCTCGAGCCGGTGGACGTGTTCCATATCCTCGGCGTGGACATCAACACCTGCGACGGTGCCCAGTGCCGTCTGCGCATCAGCCGCGGGCGTGACGACGCGGCGTTCGGCTACACGGAAAAACAGCTGCTGGCCGGTTTCGTCCCGCACCTGGAGCGCTCGATCAAGTTGCACATGCAGCTCAACCGCATCGAGACCGAGCGCAACCTGTACGCCGGCGCCGTCGACCAGATGGCCGTCGGCACCATCATCCTCGATGAAACCGGCAAGGTGCTGCAGACCAACCAGGTAGCCGAACGGCTGCTGCAGGAAAAGGACGGCATCAAGCAGGTCAACGATGGCCTGCAAGTCGGCAGCGCCCGCGATACCCAGGAGTTCCGTCGCCTGGTGCGCCAGGCGCTGGCGTCGCAGAAAGGCAACCTGGCCTCGGTGGTCGAGGCCATGCGCGTCAAGCGCCCGTCTGGACGCGCCGACCTGGGCGTGATCGTGCGTTCGGTGCCGCTGGCAACCTGGAGCGAAGGCAAGCAGTGCCCCACGGTGGTGATCTTCATCAGCGACCCCGAGCAGCAATCCTCGGCGCCCCAGGAAATCGTCCGCGCCCTGTTCGACTTCACCCCCGCCGAAACCCAGCTGGCCATGCTCCTGGCCAACGGCCTGACCCTCGACGAGGCCTCCGAGGAACTGGGCATCAGCCGCAATACCTCCCGCGCGCACCTGCGCTCGACCTTCTCCAAGACCGGCGTCACCCGCCAGACCATGCTGGTGCGCTTGATCCTGCGCAGCGTCGCCACCCTTGGCTGACGGGTAGCGCCGCCATCGTCCGCTCGGACGATGGCAGGCCGGGGGCGGCGGCGCACAGTGATGCCGTCGCTTACCGTTGCCAGAGGCCCGCCATGCGCCAGTGCCCCACCATCCTCAAGACCGAACTGCTGGCCGAAAGCAGCCATTTCCAGATCGAAGCCCTGCACCTGCGCTTCAGCAACGGCCAGCAACGAATCTACGAACGCCTTCGCGGCACCGGCTACCGCTCGGTGCTGGTGGTGGCCATGCCCGATCCACGGCATGTGCTGATGGTGCGCGAGTATGCGGTGGGCGTGGAAAGCACCATCCTCGGCCTGCCCAAGGGCGGCGCCGACGAGGGCGAAAGCTACCTGCAGGCCGCGCAGCGCGAGCTGGGCGAAGAGGTCGGCCTGCACGCCGCGCGGCTGACCGAACTGGGCGAGCTGACCCTGGCGCCTGGCCACCTGTGTCATCGCTGCCGGGTGGTGCTGGCCGAAGAGCTCGCGCCCTGCAAGCCACCGCCGGGGGATGAGCCTGAGCCCCTCGAATGCCTGCCGGTGGCCCTGGCAGATATTCCCGCCCTGGTGGCCGGCGGCGAGCTGCACGAGGCGCGCGCGATCGCCGCGCTGTTCATGGCCATGGGAGTGTTGGCGCGCAGGGGGTGAGATCTGCAGGAACAGCGCCGATATCGAGGTCGGCGCCGCGCCCACAGGGATCACACCCGTTTGAGCGCTGTGAGCAAGACAGCGGCTCTCTGGCTCGACTCGTTCAGGTCGGCAACACCCCCCGCGCCCGCGACAGGGTCAGCGCCAGGTCTTCGATCATGTCTTCCTGCCCACCCACCGTGCCGCGCCGCCCCAGTTCCACCAGCAACTCGCGCGCCGCAATCCCGTACTTGAGCTCGGCCCGCTTGGCGAACAGCAGGAACGAGCTGTACACCCCGGCATAGCCCAGGGTCAGGGCATCGCGATCCAGGCGGATCGGTTGATCCATCATCGGCACCACCCGGTCTTCGGCGACATCCATGATCCGGTACAGGTCCACCCCACTGTGCACGCCCATGCGTTCGAGCACCGCGACGAACACCTCCAGTGGGGTATTGCCGGCACCGGCGCCGAGCCCGGCCACCGAGCCGTCGATACGCGCCGCGCCGGCCTCGATGGCGGCCAGGGAGTTGGCGATCGCCATGCCGAGGTTGTGGTGGCCATGGAAGCCCACTTCGGTGTCCGCCTCCAGGCCGTCACGCAGCGCGCCGATCTTCTCGCGGACTTCATCAGGCAGCATGTAGCCGGCCGAGTCGGTGCAGTAGATGCAGTTGGCGCCGTAGCTCTGCATCAGCCGTGCCTGCTCCAGCAGCTTCTCGGCGCTGACCATGTGCGCCATCATCAGGAAACCCACGGTGTCCAGGCCCATCTTGCGGGCCATGCCGATGTGCTGACCGGACACGTCGGCCTCGGTGCAGTGAGTCGCCACGCGAAGGGTCGAGACCCCGTGCTCGTGGGCCATCTTCAGGTGATCGAGGGTGCCGATGCCCGGCAGCAGCAGCGCCGAGACCCTGGCCTGGCGCAGCTGGGGGATCACCGCACTGAAATACGCCTCGTCGCTGTGGGCGGGCATGCCGTAGTTGAGCGACGCGCCACCGAGACCGTCGCCATGGGTGATCTCGATCAGCGGCACGCCGGCGGCGTCCAATCCGGTGGCCACCGCCACCATCTGCTCGAGGCTGATCTGGTGGCGCTTGGCATGCATGCCGTCGCGCAGGCTCATGTCGTGCAGCAGCACGGTCTTACCTTGCAGGTTCATGGTCACGCTCCTCAGCGGGCAGGCAGTTGCAGGGTGCCCTGGTGGGCTTGTTCGGCGAACATCTCGGCAGTGCGCAGGCCGGCGGCGGTCATGATGTCGAGGTTGCCGGCGGATCTGGGCAGGAAGTCGCCCAGCCCCTGGACCTCGATGAAGATCGACACTTTGTTGCCGTCGAACACCGGGCCGTTGACCAGGGTGTAGCCCGGCACATAGCGCTGCACCTCCCTGACCATCTCCAGCACCGAGGCGCGGATGGCCTCCTGGTCGGGGGCGTCGTCGGTCAGGCAGTGGATGGTGTCGCGCATCATCAAAGGCGGCTCGGCCGGGTTGATGACGATGATCGCCTTGCCGCGCCGGGCGCGGCCGACGCTTTGCACCGCACCCGCCGTGGTGCGGGTGAACTCGTCGATGTTCTGCCGGGTGCCAGGGCCCACCGAGCTGGATGAAACGGTGGCGACGATCTCGCCATAGGCCACCGACTGCACGCGCGACACCGCCGCGACCATGGGGATGGTCGCCTGGCCACCGCACGTGACCATGTTGACATTCAGCGCAAGCGTGGCGGCGTGTTCCTCGAGGTTGACCGGTGGCACACAGAACGGCCCGATGGCCGCCGGAGTCAGGTCGATCATGATCACCCCCAGCGCATTGAGCTGGCGGCTGTTGTGCGCATGCGCATAGGCCGACGTCGCGTCGAAGGCGATACGGATATCGTCGTCCAGCACATGGGGCAACAGGCCGTCCAGGCCCTCGGCGGTAGTCTTCACGCCCATCGCCCGGGCGCGCTTGAGGCCTTCGGACTCGGGGTCGACCCCGACCATCCACACCGGCTCGATCCACGCCGAGCGCCGCATCTTCATCAGCAGGTCGGTACCGATGTTTCCCGGGCCGATAATGGCCGCTTTCAATTTCTGGCTCATGGCCTTGCTCCTCGTTCAGGCACGGAACGACACCTGGGCGCTGCCCAGTCCGTCGATGGTCAGGGAAAAACGGTCGCCGGCCCGAACCGGCTCCAGTGGCACCAGCGAGCCCGAGAGGATCACCTCGCCAGCCTTGAACGGAATGCCGAAGGCGCCCAGGGTGTTGGCCAGCCAGGCGACCGCGGTCAACGGGTTGCCCTGCACCGCCGCGCCCAGGCCCTCGCTCAGGGGCTGGGCGTTCTTCCACACACGCATGCGCAGGGCCGGCAGATCGAGCTGACGCGGATCGACCTTGTCCTTGCCGAGCACGAAGACCCCGCAGGAAGCGTTGTCGGCCACGGTGTCCTGGATGCGGATGCGCCAGTCGTGGATCCGCGAGTCGACGATCTCGAAGCACGGCGTGACGTAGTCGGTGGCTGCCAGCACGTCGGCCTCGGTCACCCCGGGGCCCGCCAGATCGTGCTTGAGCACGAAGGCGATCTCGCCCTCGGCGCGGGGCTGGATCAGGCGCTGTTCGGCGAGCGAGATGCAGGCGCCGTCGTCGAACGCCATGGCCTGGGTGATGAAGCCGAAATCCGGCTGGTGCACATCGAGCATGCGCTGCACCGCCGCCGAGGTGACACCGATCTTCTTGCCGACGATGCGGTCACCTGCGGCGACCCGGCGCTCGATGCTGTGCAGCGAGACATGGTAGGCGTCCTCGATGCTGATCTGCGGCCAGCGCTCGGTGAGCGGCGCCAGGGTCCGCCCCTCGCACAGGGCCTGGTAGAGTTCATCGCCGTGCTGGCGACGCAATTGCGCGCTCATGACCGTGCCTGCGCAAGGAACGCCAGGCATTCGCGGTCGAACAGCGCCTGGTGCTCGACCATCACCCAATGGCCGCATTCGCTGAGCAGCACGCAACGGATGCCTCGACAGGCCTGCATCAGGGTGTGCGCGCCGGACACCGGGCAGAACTTGTCGTTCATGCCCCAGAACACCAGGATCGGGCAGCCCAGCTCGCCCAGGCGCCCGGCCATGTTCGGTACATCCATGGTCGAGAGCACGCAGGCCGGCTGATCGACCACCACCGCGACGCGTTCGGCGACCGTTTCGTCATCGATCAGCGCCGGGTCGAACAGTTGCAGGGCCAGCAGCCGCTTCATCCCCGCCGCCTCGCGCAGCTCGCCGCTGGCGAAGGCCGCGGCCATGCGCTGGATGCCCTCCATCTGCTGGTAGTACTGCGCCTTGTCCATCAACCCGCCAGGGGCCATCAGTACCAGGCGCGTGACCCGCGTCGGCTGGCGCAGGGCGATGGCAATGGCGATCGCGCCGCCCAGCGAGTTGCCGACCAGGGCGCAGCGCTGGATGCCCAAGGCATCGAGCAGGCCGAGCAAGGCATCGACGAAGAAGTCCAGGGTGTAGGCGCTGTCGGGCTTGTCCGAGGCACCGTAGCCCGGCAGGTCGGGCACGATCACCCGGTGACCGGCGCTGACGAAGGCCGGATAGTTGCGCTTGAAGTTGCTGTGCCCGCTGGCTCCCGGGCCGCTGCCATGAATGAAGACCACCGGCTCGCCGCTGCCGATGTCGTGGTAATGCAGTTGCAGGCCGCTCGCCAACCTGACCTTGTGCCCTTGCGCTGCTGCGCCCATGGGAAACCTCCCGGCTCGTTGTTGTGCCGGGAGTATCCGCAGCGCCAGCGGTCAGCGGCATCGTCCGTCAAGACTAGGGCGCGTCCCCCTTGCCCAGGGGGCCCGGCTAGTCCTTTCGGACGTAGGCCCGCGCGCCATTGCCGCCTAGGCTCGCGCAATTCCCCGAGAGCCAAGGTATCCCCATGCACGACCCCCTGGATTTTCACGGCAAAGTGGTTCTGGTCACCGGCGGCGGCAAGGGCGTCGGACGCGGAATCACCCGGCGCTTCCTGGCCCGTGGCGCGCAGGTGGTGATCTGCGGCCGCCAGGTGCCGGAACGCCTGCCCAGCAGCGATGGACGCCAGGCCCTGTTCATGCCGTGCGACGTGCGCGACCTGGCGCAGCTGCAGCGCCTGCTGGACGACATCCTCAAGTACTTCGGCCGCCTCGACGTGCTGGTCAACAACGCCGGTGGCGCGCCGTTCGCCGAAGCCGCCAGCGCCTCGCCGCGCTTGAGCGAGTCGATCGTGCGCCTCAATCTGCTCGCGCCGCTCAACCTGTGCCAGCTGGCCTACCGGATCATGCAGGGGCAGGCCGAGGGCGGCAGCATCATCAATATCTGCAGCGTCAGCGCCACCCGCCCCTCGCCCGGCACCGCCGCCTACGGCGCGGCCAAGGCCGGCCTGCTCAACCTCACCCGCTCGCTGGCGGTGGAATGGGCGCCAAAGGTGCGCGTGAACGCCGTCACCGCCGGGCTGATCCTGACCGAACAGGCCGACCTGCATTATGGTGACGAGCTGCAACTGGCCCAGGTGGCCGCGACCATTCCCCTGGGCCGCCTGGCCGATCCCGAGGATATCGGCGATACCTGCCTGTACCTGGCCTCGCCCCTGGCCCGCTATGTCAGTGGTGCCGACCTGGCGGTTCATGGCGGCGGCGAACGCCCCGCCTTTCTCGATGCCGCAAAATCACACGACCGCTGAAGGAGCCCTCGCATGACACCTGTTGCCCGCCACAGCGTGACGCTCGCCCTGCCCCACGGCGACGCCTGGAACAAACTGCGCGACCTGACCCAGGCGCCTCGCTACGTGCCGGGCCTGACCGGCTGCACGCTGCACCCGGGGCCTGAGGAAGGCATCGGTGCCAGTCGGCGCGTACGGCGCAAGGGCGGCCAGTGGCTGGATGAAAGCGTGGTGGCCTGGACCGAGGGCGGCGGCTTCGTGCTCGCCCTGCACAAGGGCGATAACGGCGCGCCCTTTCCTTTCCGCCATGCCACGTTCCGCTACGCGCTGGAGGGTGACGACGCCAGCAGTCGCATCACCATGAGCCTGCACTACCGGTTGCGCGGCGGGCGCCTGGCCGAATGGCTGATGCGCCGGGCGTTCGCCAAGGCGGTGCGGGAGATCGCCGAGAACCTGAAGGCGTACTACGAGAGCGGGCAGACGCAGAATCCAGCCTTCGAAGGCATTCATTGAGCCCTGGGTGAGCGGGCTCACCCGCGACGCGGGTGGCCCCTGCCACAGGATGGCGCGCGCCAGGTCAGCGCGGCGCCACGTTCACCTCGCTCCAGTAAGCCTTCATGCCAACGATCAGCCCCTGTTCGTCGAAGGTCATCACATCGATCACCTGCAGCGAGCAGTCTCGCCCTTGCCACTGCATATCGACCCGCAACGGCATGGCGCCGCAACCGGCATGGGTCACGCAAACCGGCCCGGTCAGCGTCGCGGACACCTTGGCCCGGCCCAGCCCCTGCCGATAGAACGCGGCGATCTGCTCGATACCGCGCAGCGGTGGCTGCCCCACCGGGTCCTCGACGGTGGCGTCCTCGGCGTAGAGCCGCAGGATGCCGTCGATATCCCCGCCATCCACCAGCTGGACATAGCGCTGCATCACCGATCGCACCTGCTCCGGCGCTGGCAGGGCCATCTCAGGCCACCTCGAACAGGGCCGCGGCGCCCATGCCGCCGCCGATGCACAGGCTCACCACCACGTAGCGCACGCCCCGGCGCCGACCCTCGATCAAGGCATGGCCCACCATCCGCGCCCCGGACATGCCGAACGGGTGGCCGATGGCGATGGCGCCTCCGTTGACATTGAGCCGGTCGTTGTCGATGCCCAGGGTGTCGCGGCAGTACAGCACCTGGCAGGCAAAGGCTTCGTTGAGTTCCCACAGGCCGATGTCATCGAGCTTCAGGCCGTGGCGCTTGAGCAGTTTGGGAATCGCGTACACCGGCCCGATACCCATCTCGTCGGCATCGCAACCGGCCACCGCCAGTCCCCGGTAGATACCCAGCGGCTGCAGCCCGCGCTGCTCGGCCAGGCGCGCGCTCATCAGCACCGAGGCCGAGGCGCCGTCCGACAGCTGCGAGGCGTTGCCGGCGGTGACGAAGCGCCCGGCCTCGGTCCACTGACCGCCACCCCACACCGGCTCCAGGGCCGCCAGGCTGATGGCGCTGGTATCGGCGCGGTTGCACTCGTCCTTGAGCAGGGTCACGGCCTCGTGGCGGGTTTCGCCGCTGGCCTTGTCCAGCAACAGCTTGTGCGTGGTCAGCGGCGCCAGTTCCAGGTCGAACAGCCCGGCCTGCTGGGCATGGGCGGTGCGCAACTGGCTCTGCAGGGCGTAAGCGTCCTGCTCCTGGCGGCCGATGCCGTAGCGTTGGGCGACGATCTCGGCGGTCTCGATCATCGGGATATAGGCTCGCGGATCCTGTTCCAGCACCCGCGCGGACTGGTTGCGGTAGGTGTTCTTGTGCTTGTTCTGCACCAGGGAGATCGATTCCAGGCCGCCGGCCACGGCGATGTCCAGCTCGTTGCAGACGATACCCCTGGCGGCGATGGCGATGCTCATCAACCCCGAGGCGCACTGGCGCTCCACCGCCATCCCCGCGACCTGGGCCGGCAGGCCGGCAGCCGTGGCGCACAGGCGCCCGAGGTTGTAGGCCTGGGTACCCTGCTGGGCGGCGGCGCCGATGATCACATCGTCGACCTCGCCCGGCGCGACACCGGCGCGGCGCAGGGCCTCGGCCACCACATGGCCACCGAGGGCCGGTGCCTCGGTGTCGTTGTAGGCGCCACGGAAGGCCTTGCCGATCGGTGTGCGTGCCGTGGACACGATGACTGCTTCGTTCATGCGGGACTCCTTGCTTGGCGTATCACGCCGGGTAATAGCGACTGATGGTGTCGACCACGCAGCCGGGACGGTCCTGGCCTTCGATCTCGACGGTCACGCGGATCACCGCCTGCACACCGCTGCCCACCCTTTCGGTCGACAGCAAGCTGGCGTTGCCGCGCACGCGGGCGCCAACATGCACCACCGACGGGAACCGCACTCGCTCGCAGCCATAGTTGACGCCCATGGCGATGCCGCGCACCTCGATGATCTGCGGCAGGAACAGGTTGACCAGGGCCAGGCTCAGATAGCCGTGGGCGATGCAGGCACCGAACGGGCCCTGGGCGGCGCGCCCGGGGTCGACATGAATCCACTGGTGGTCGCCGCTGGCCTCGGCGAACAGATCGATGCGCGACTGGTCCACGCGCAGCCAGTCGCTCGCACCCAGCGCCTGCCCCACCGCCTCATGCAAGGCCTCGGGGGTGTCGAAGATCCGCGCCATGCTCAGGCCCTCTGGCTGGAGACCGACAGCACTTCGCCGGTCATGTAGGAGCTGTAGTCACTGGCCAGGAACATCATCACATTGGCCACCTCCCAGACTTCGGCGGCGCGGCCGAACGCCTCGCCGGCCGCCAGCCGCTCGAGCACGGCCTGGGGCGCCGAGCGCGAGAGGAAGTCGTGCAGGGCGATGCTCGGGCTCACCGCGTTGATGCGGATGCCGTGCTCGGCCGCCTCCAGCGCGGCGCACCGGGTCAGGGCCATGACCCCGGCCTTGGCCGCGGCATAGTGCGCCTGCTGCTTCTGTGCCCGCCAGCCCAGCACCGAGGCGTTGTTGACGATCACCCCGGCGCGCCGGTTGATCATGTGCGCAAGCATGGCGCGGGTCATGCGCATGGTGCCGGTGAGGGTCACGTCGAGCACCCGCTGCCATTCCTCGTCGGGCATCTCCACCAGCGTGCGCGAACCGCCCAGGCCGGCGTTGTTGATCAGTACATCGACCCCGCCCAGCGCCTGCTCGGCAACCCGCACCAGCTCGCGCACCTGGCCCTCGTCGGTGACATTGCACAGTTGCCCGTGCACCGCCGCCAGTCCCGTCGATTCGCGGATCCGCGCCACCGCCTCCTCCAGGCGAGCGGCGTGTATATCACTGAGCATCAGGGCGCGGCAGCCTTCCTCGGCGGCGCGCTGGGCGGCGGAAAAACCAATGCCGGAACCGGCGGCGGCGGTGATCAGCACCGACTTGCCGCGCAGCAGGCCGTGGCCTGGAACATAGTGGGGAACGGACATGCAAGGACTCCTCGGTCAGGAACGCGCACGCGGCTCCCTGGGCATGCCCAGGGCGCGCTCGGCGATGATGTTGCGCTGGATCTCGTTGCTGCCGCCGTACAGGGTGTCGGCGCGGCTGAACAGGTACAGCGACTGCAGGCGGCTGAGCTGGTACGGCGCGCCCTCGAGCAGCTCGGCCTGGGCGCCGAGCACGTCCATCGCCAGCTTGCCGAGGTTGGCGTGCCAGGTGGACCAGCACAGCTTGTAGATGCTCGCCTCGCGGCGCAGCGAGCCGTCCTGCGGCCCGGACAGCATGCGCAGCGAGTTGTAGCGCAGGATGCGCAGGCCGCACCACGCCTCGGCCAGGCGCTGGCGCAGGTGCGGATCGCGGTCGGCGCCGTTGCCCCGGGCAATGGCGATCACCTCATCGAGCTCGTTATGGAACTGCATCTGCTGGCCCAGGGTGGACACGCCGCGTTCGAAACCCAGCAAGGCCATGGCGATCTTCCAGCCATCGCCGGGCTGGCCGACGATGTTGGCCGCGTCGGTGCGGGCATCGTCGAAGAACACCTCGTTGAACTCCGAGGTGCCGGTCATCTGCTCGATCGGCCTTACGCTGATGCCCGGCTGGTCCATCGGCACCAGCAGGAACGACAAACCATGGTGACCGACGCTGCCGGGCTCGGTGCGGGCCAGCACGAAGCACCAGTCCGAGGCGTGGGCCAGCGAGGTCCAGACCTTCTGGCCATTGATCAGCCAGTCGCCGTTGGCGGCCTGGGCGGCGCGGGTCTTCACCGCCGCCAGGTCCGAGCCGGCGCCCGGTTCCGAGTAGCCCTGGCACCAGAATTCGGTGCCCTGGCGGATGCCCGGCAGGAAGCGGCGCTTCTGCGCCTGGCTGCCGAACGCCGCGATGGTCGGCCCGGCCAGGCCCTCACCGATGTGGCCCATGCGTCCGGGGCCGCCGGCGCGGGCGTATTCCTCGTGAAAGATCACCTGCTGGCTGATCGACAGCCCACGGCCGCCGTGTTCCGTTGCCCAGCCCACGCAGGTCCAGCCGCCTTCGGCCAGCTTGCGTTCCCAGGCCTTGCGCGCCTCGGGGAACATGTGTTCGTCGCCGGGCCCGCCGCGAAAGCGCAAAGGCTCGAATTCGCCCTGCAGGTGCTCGGCCAGCCAGGCGGCGACTTCCAGGCGAAAGGCCTCGTCCTGGTCAGTGAAACGGATCTTCATGCGTGCTCCCCGATGATCAGGTCGGCGATCTGGCGCAAATGCCAGGCCGGTGCGCCGAGCAAGCTCTCGCTGGCCCGGGCGCGTTTGAAATACAGGTGCGGGTCGTACTCCCAGGTGAAGCCGACACCGCCATGCAGCTGGATCGACTCCGCCGCGCAGTGGAAATACGCCTGGGAGCACTGGGCCTTGGCCAGTGCCGCGGCCAGCGGCAGCTCGGCGGCCACTTGCCGGTCGCCCGCGCCATCGAGCGTTTCCTGGGCCACGCAGGCGGCGTAGTAGCTGGCCGAGCGGGCGCACTCGACCTGCAGCATCATGTCCGCCGCACGGTGCTTGAGGGCCTGGAAACTGGCCAGCGGGCGGCCGAACTGCTGGCGCTCCTGCAGGTAGGCCACGCTCAGGTCCAGTGCCTGCTGAGCACCGCCGACCTGCTCGGCGGCCAGGCCCACGCAGGCCAGGCGCAGCACATCCTGCAGCACGGGCCAGGCCTTGCCGGCCTCGCCAAGCAGGGCGTCCGCGCCCACGTACAGGTTGCGCAGGCCGACCTTGCCCAGCCGGCGGGTCTGATCCATCGTCGGTTGCCACTGGCGCGCCAGCCCCGGCTGCCCAGCTTCGACCAGGAACAGGCAGACCCCCTCGTCGCCTTGGCTGTCGGCCAGGCGCGCGGCGACCACCAGCAACTGCGCGCTGTGGCCGTCGATCACCTGGGCATGCTCGCCCTCAAGCACGTAGCCATCGCCTTGCGCAGTGGCCGTCACGCCGACGCCCTGGGGCGTCCAGCCGCCGCCATCACCCCAGGCCAAGGTGGCGCCCAGCTCGCCTGCGGCAATGGCCGGCAGCCAGCGCTGCTTCTGCGCCTCGCTGCCGGCCAGCAGCAGTGCCGGGGTCGCCAGGCACGCCGTGGCGAAGAACGGCGAGCAGTACAGGCGCCGGCCCATCTGTTCGAGGAGGATCGCCAGCTCGACGAACCCCAGGCCCAGGCCGCCGTAGGCCTCGGGGATATGGATGGCCGGCCAGGCCAGTTCGCCGCAGACACGCCGCCAGAGGCCGGCGTCGTACCCGCTTTCGCTGACCATGGCCGCGCGCACGGCGGCGCAGCCGCTGACATCGGCGAGGAAACCCTCGGCCGATTCACGGATCATTTCCTGTTCGTCGGTGAATGCAAAGTCCATCGCGGCGTCTTCTACTCGTCTGCCTCAGGTGGCGCTGAGTGTGGCCGGATGGAGGGGCGGTAGAATCGGCCGATCGGACTAGGGGCGTGCGCAGGACGGCCACTGGCTGCATGAGCAACAGCCTTGTGATGCCGGCACCGGCCTCTGGCCGGCAAGCCGGCGCCCATAGCCGCGCGGGCGGCGCGTTGCTAAAAAAACCGCGCCACCCTGGCATGTGGCGCGGTTCGCCAATCAGGCGGGAAAACCTCGACTCAGGTGCCGTAGACCTTCTGCGCCGGCACCGCGCTCTGCAACAGGCCGGCCACCGCCGCGCCCACCTCGGCCACCGCCCAGCGGCCCTGGTTGTCGACCTGCGGGCCGCGCCGCCAGCCATCGGCGATGGACAGCTTGCCGCCCTCGACCTCGAACAGCTGCCCGGTGACCCCGGCCGAGTCCACCGACCCCAGCCACACCACCAGCGGCGCGACGTTCTCCGGGGCGAAGTGGTCGAAGCCCTGCTCCGGCTGCTTCATCACCTCGGCGAACACCTGTTCGGTCATGCCGGTGCGCGCCGCCGGGGCCAGGGCGTTGACGGTGATGCCGTAACGCGCCAGCTCCGCCGCCTGCACCAGGGTCAGGGCAGCGATACCGCCCTTGGCCGCGGCGTAGTTGGACTGGCCGATCGACCCCTGCAGACCGGCGCCGGAGCTGGTGTTGATGATCCGCGCGTCCACCGCCATGCCCTGCTTGGCCTGCTCGCGCCAGTGGCGCACGGCATGGCTGGCGAGGCAGAAATGCCCCTTCAGGTGCACCGCCATCACGGCGTCCCAGTCCGCTTCGGTCAGGCTGGCGAACATCCGGTCGCGGCAGATGCCGGCGTTGTTCACCAGCACGTCGACCCCGCCGAAGGCGTCCAGGGCCGCCCGCAGGATCAGCCCGGCGTCGGCGTAGTCGGTGATGTCGCCGCTGTTGGCCAGGGCCTGGCCGCCCTGCGCGCGGATCTGCGCGGCCACCGCCTCGGCGGCCTCGCGATTGATGTCGTTGACCAGCACCCTGGCGCCTTCGGCGGCGAATGCCAGTGCATAGGCCCTGCCCAGGCCGCCCCCGGCACCGGTGATGATCACGCTTCGGTTGTCACAACTGCGCATGCTGCTCTCCCGCGCCTACAGGCGCTCGATAATGGTCACGTTGGCCTGGCCACCGCCTTCGCACATGGTCTGCAGGCCATAGCGCCCGCCCGTGCGCTCCAGCTCGTGGAGCAGGCTGCACATCAGCCGGGTGCCGGTGGCGCCCAAGGGGTGGCCGAGGGCGATGGCGCCGCCGTTGACGTTGGTCCGGGCGTGTGGGTAGCCGGTCTCCTCGAGCCAGGCCATGGCCACCGAGGCGAATGCCTCGTTGATCTCGACCCGGTCGATGTCCTCCAGGCGCATGCCGGCGCGTTCGAGGGCATGGGCCGTGGCCGGGATCGGCGCGGTGAGCATCCACAGCGGATCGTCGCCGCGCACGCTCATGTGGTGGATGCGTGCCCGGGGCGTCAGGCCATAGCGTCTGAGCGCCGCCTCGGAGACGATCAGCAGCGCGCTGGCGGCATCGCAGGTCTGGCTCGACACCCCGGCGGTGACCCGGTCGCAACCGAACAGCGGCTCCAGTTCGGCCATCTTGTCCAGGCTGGTATGACGCGGCGTCTCGTCGTGCACGACCCCGGCCAGCGGCACGATCTCGCGATCGAAGTGGCCCCGCTCGATGGCGCGCAGGGCGCGTCGGTGGGATTCGAGCGCATAGGCTTCCAGAGCCTGACGACTGAGCTGCCAGCGCTCGGCGATCATCTGCGCCGCGCGGAACTGCGTCGGTGCGGTCGCGCCGTAGCGGCGCACCCAGCCCTCGGAGCCGGTGAACGGGTCCGTGAAGCCCAGCGGCTCGGCGGCCGTCATGGCCGACGAGATGGGGATCTGGGTCATGGTCTGCACACCACCGGCGATCACCACGTCCTGGGCGCCGCTCATTACCGCCTGGGCGGCGAAATGCACCGCTTGCTGGGACGAACCGCACTGGCGGTCGATGGTGGTGCCGGGCACCGCCTGGCTGAGCCCGGCGGCCAGCCAGGCGGTGCGGGCGATGTCGCCGGCCAGCGGGCCGATGGTGTCGACGCAGCCGAAGATCACGTCGTCGTAGTCGTCGTCGGCGATCGGGTTGCGCTCGACCAGGGCGCGCAGCACATGGGCGCCCAGATCGGCGGCGTGGATATGGGCCAGGCCGCCCTTGCGCCGCCCGGTGGGCGTGCGCAGGGCGTCGACGATATAGGCTTCGGGCATGTTCTAGCTCCTGAAACAAAAATGCTGGGATGTAGCGGACCTGTGGCAGCGGGTTTACCCACGAAATTGACAGCGCGGTGCATGGCCCGGGCCACGCCCGTGTTCGCGGGCAAGCCCGCGCCCACAGGGGATGGGTTCAGAACGTGGTGCCGGCGCCGATCACCCGGCCATGGTCGAACAACGCCTCGCGCAGTCGTGCCTTGTGCAGGGCCGCATCGCCCCAGGCCTTGTCCAGGGCCCAGGCGCGCTTCATGAACAGTTGCAGGTCGACCTCCCAGGTGTAGCCCATGGCGCCGTGTGTCTGGATCGCGTTGCGCGCGGCCAGCAGGGCCGCCTCCGAGGTGGCCAGGCGCGCATGGGACACCGCCAGCGCCTGGTCCGCCGCGCCGTTGGCCACGGCATGGGCGGCGCGGTACAGCGGCCCCTTGGCGAACTCGATGCGTACGGCGACATCCGCCATCAGGTGCTTGACCGCCTGGAACGAACCGATCGGCTTGCCGAACTGCTTGCGCTCGAAGCTGTAGTCCACGGCCAGGTCCACCATACGCTTGGCCAGGCCCAGCAACTGAGCGGCACAACCCAGGGCGCCACGTTCGAAAGCACCGGCCAGCAACTGCCTGGCCCGTTCGCCCCGTGCCACGCAGGTGGCTGCGCTGGGCGTCCACAGCACCTGGAACAATTGCCGACTGGGGTCGACCGACGGATTGCGCACCAGCTCGACGGCCTCACGCGGCACTGCGTGCAGTGCATCGTCATGGCCGAGCAGCAGCAGGTCGGCGACATGCGCGTCGGCGACCAGCGGGTTGCCCGGCTCGACCACCGCCAGGCGTGCCCGCCCCGCGGCCACTCGCCCCAGCCAGTCGTGCTTGAGCGCGTCATGCGCCGTGTCCAGCTCGGCCAGCAGCGGCACGGCCACCAGCATCGTCTCGACCAACGGCTCGGGCAGCCCGGCATAGCCGCACTCCTGGGCCAGCAGGACGAAATCCAGCGGGCCCATGCCCAGGCCCCCATGAGCCTCCGGCACGGTCAGCGCGGTCAGGCCCAGTTCCACCAGCTGCGCCCACAAGCGGTCGCATCGTCCACTGTCGGTCTGCCACAGTGCGCGGATGCGCTCGGGGGTCACTTCGTTGAGCAAAAAGCCGCGCACGTTGTCCTGAAAGAGCAACTGGTCGCTGTTGAAACTGAAGTCCATGGTCTCTCCTCAGGCACGCGGCATGCCGAGCATGCGTTCGGCGATGATGTTGCGCTGGATCTCGTTGGTGCCGGCGTAGATCGGCCCGGCCTGGGCGAACAGGAAGCCATCCAGCCACTGGCCGACGTCACGCGCCAGAGGCGCTTCGGGCAGCAGTTCGGCGCACTGGCCGAGGATGCTCATGGCCGTCTCGTGCATGCGCAGGTCCAGCTCGGACCAGAAGATCTTGTTGGTCGACGATTCCGGACCGATACGCCCGCCCTTGACCAGCTTCGAGGCGGTCATGTAGGTGGACTGGGTGTACGCCTCGGCATCCAGCCAGGCGCGCATCACCGCCTCGCCGATGGCCGGATCGCGATCGGCCGCCTCGCGGTTGTCCCGGTACAGCTGCAGCAGGCGCCGCGCGGTTTCCTGAAAACGCGCCGGGGAGCGCAACATCAACCCGCGCTCGAAACCGGCGGTGGACATCGCCACATGCCAACCCATGCCTTCGCCGCCCAGGGCGTTCTCCACCGGCACACGCACATCGTCGAAGAAGATCTCGGCGAAACCCGGCAGGCCGTTGAGCTGCGGGATCGGCCGCACGGTGATGCCGGGCGTGTCCAATGGCACGAGGATGAAGGTGAGACCGTGGTGGCGCTGGGAGCCGGGGTCGGTGCGGAAGATGCCGAACACCCAGTCGGCCCACACCGCGCGGGTCGACCAGGTCTTCTGGCCATTGATCACGTAGTGGTCGCCGTCGCGCTCGGCGCGCGAACGGATCGCCGCCATGTCGGAGCCGGCGCCGGGCTCGGACCAGCCCTGGGCCCAGATGTCCTGGCCGGTGGCCATGCGCGGCAGGAAACGCGCCTTCTGTTGCTCCGTGCCGTACTCCATCAGGGTCGGCCCGAGCAGGAAGATGCCATTCTGGTTGACCCGTGCCGGCGCGCCGGCACGGTAGTACTCCTCCTCGAAGATCAGCCACTCGATCAGGTCGCAGCCACGTCCGCCCAGGCGCGTGGGCCAGGTGACCATGCCCCAGCGCCCGTCGTTCAGGCGCGCCTCCCAGGCACGGTGGGCGGCGAACCCCTCTTCGGTGTCGAACGACGGCAGCGCTTGCGCCGGCACGTTGGCCAAGAGCCAGGCCCGTGCCTCGGCGCGAAAGGCCTGCTGGCCGGTGGTGTAGGTCAGGTCCATGTCCGCCCTCCTCAGCCGTTGAAGTTCGCGTCGCGCTTCTCGACGAACGAGTCGCGGGCTTCCTGGGAATCCTGGCTGCGGTAGGCCTCGAGGGTGAAGCCCTGCTCCCAGCGGTACTTGCCTTCCAGATCGCCGTCCTCGATGCCGTTGAGCGCCTCCTTGGCCAGGCGGATCATCGCCGTGCTCTTGGCGGCGATGGCCGCGGCGATGCCCATGGCCGCCCCGCGCAGCTGCTCGCGGGGCACCACGCGCTCGACGGCGCCCAGGCGGTAGGCCTCGGCGGCATCGATCATCGCGCCGGTGAAATACATGTGGCGCACCTTCTGCACCGGGAACAGGCGTTGCAGGTGGGCGCCGCCGCCCATGGCGCCACGGTCCACCTCGGGCACGCCGAAGCGCGCGCAGTCGGCGGCGACGACGATGTCTGCGGCGCCGCAGATGCCGATGCCGCCACCCAGCACGAAGCCATGCACGGCGACGATCACCGGCACCGAGTTGCGGTGCACGGCCTTGAAGGTGTCGTAGTTGCCCTTGTTCACCGCGACGATCAGGTTGTCGTCGGCGGCCAGTTCCTTGATGTCGACGCCGGCGCAGAAGCCACGGCCTTCGGCGCGGATGACGATGACCCGGACCCGCGGATCCTGGCCGAGGGCCTGCAGGCTGCTGGCGATGGCGGCCCAGCCCTGGCGGTTGAAGGCATTGACCGGGGGATGGTCGAGGACCATCTCGGCGATACCGTTGTCGATGCTGACACTGAACGCTTGCATTGCGATTCCCCCTTACGAAAGTCGGCGACACAGCGCGCCCAGGTGCCGCTCGGCGTCCCGGACGATCTGCTCTATCAGTTCGGCGCAGCCCGGCAGGCTGTCGATACCGGCGGCCACCTGGCCAGCCGGCAGCACGCCCTCGGCGGGCAGGCCATCGACCATGGCCTTCTGGATCACCATCGGCGCGTTGGCGGCCATCAGGCTCTGGGCGGCGCTCAGCTCGCCAGCCCGACGCATCTTCAGTGCGCCGCCCAGCAACTGGCCCAGGCTGAGCCCCGTGTACCGGCGGTAGGCCAGGCCGCTGCGTACCGCCAGCAACCAGCGGCGTAGCGCGCCGCCGGACTCCAGGGCATCGAGCAGTTCGTTGCGGATCATCCGCTGCGGCAGACCGTCGAGGGCGCGGCTGACGATCACCGCCGCCGGGTCGTCGACCGCCAGGTAGCGCGCCAGGGTGGCCGGCGGCACCGGGCTGTCGGCGCTCATCAGAAAGCGCGTGCCCATGGCGATGCCGTCGGCGCCCTGGGCCAGGGCACCCGCCAGGCCGCGGCCGTCCTTGAAGCCTCCCGCGGCCACCACGGGCACATCGACCGCGTCGAGCACCTGGCCCAGCAGCAGCGCGGTGGGTATCGCGCCGGTGTGGCCGCCGCCCTCGCCGCCCTGCACGGTGACCACGTCGGCGCCCATCTCCACGGCCTTGCGCGCATGCTTGAGCGCGCCCACGGTGGGCATGCAGACCACCCCGGCGTCCTTGAGCCGAGCGATCATCTGCCGGCCCGGCGAGCGGCTGTAGCTGACCGCGCGTACCTGGTGGCGCAACACCAGCTCGACGATGTCGGCGGCGTTGGCCTGGTACATGTGGAAGTTGACCCCGAATGGCTGCTCGGTCAGGCGCCGGGTCTCGAGGATCGCCGCCTCCATGTGCCGGGGTTCGATGGTCGCCCCGGCGAGAAAGCCGAAGCCTCCGGCGTTGCAGGTCGCAGCCACCAGGCGCGGGTCGGCGACCCAGCCCATGGCGGTCTGCACGATCGGGTAGCGGCAACCGAGACGTTCGGTCAGGCGGGTCGCCAGCGACACGGTCATGCTCAGGCCCTCCCCGGTTCGCGCTGGGCGTTGGCCATGGCCTTGGCGTCGTAGCCACCCAGACGGTCGCCGGACACCAGCTCGTTATGGGCATGGGCGAAATGATGCAGGCCGAACACCATGTCCATGGTGGCGCGCTTGCCCATCAGGTCTTCGGCGTTGTTCAACGCCTGCTTGCTCAGTTGCAGGCCCAGGCGCGGCATCTGCGCGATCTGCGCGGCCATGGCCAAGGTTTCCTGCTCCAGCTGCTCGCGCGGCACCACGCGGTTGAGCATGCCCATCTGATAGGCACGCGCCGCGGGCATGGGGCCGCCGAGAAAGAGGAACTCCTTGGCGATGCGCGGGTTCAGCTCGTGGGCGTGGGCGAAGTACTCCACCCCCGGAATGCCCATGCGCACCACCGGATCACGGAACCAGGCATCGTCGCTGGCGACGATCAAGTCGCAGACCCAGGCCAGCATCAGGCCGCCGGCGATGCAGGCGCCCTGGACCATGGCGATGGTCGGCTTGGGCATCTCGCGCCAGCGCCGGCACATGCCCAGGTACACCTCCTGCTCGCGGGCATAGAGGAACTCGCCGCCGGGCTTGCCGACATGGTCGTACCACAGGCTGACACGCTCGAAGCTCTGCTCGACGTCGCGCCCGGGCGTACCGATGTCGTGGCCGGCGCAGAAGTGCTTGCCGGCGCCGCGCAGCACGATGACCTTCACCGTGTCGTCGGCGCAGGCGCGGGCGAAGGCGGCGTCCAGGGCATAGGTCATCCGCGAGTTCTGCGCGTTGTGGTACGCGGGACGGTTCATGGTGACCAGGGCCACCGCGTCGCGGACCTCGTACAGCACCACCTCTTCGGCTTCTTCAGTGTGTTGCGTGTTCATGATCGTGACTCCGGATAGAGGTGTCGGGCCTTGTCTGCTCAGGCACAGACCAAAAACCCAGTTGGCGGGTTGCCCAGCAGGTTCAACGCTGGCCCGGCGGGTTGTCCTTGAGCTGGCTGGCGCGCAGGTCGTGCGGGTCCAGACGCTGGATCAGGCGCAGCTGCGCCTCGCTGGGGGCCACGGTGACCGGCACCTGGTCGGGCACATGCAACGCGAAGCCCGTGTTGTCCCGCACTTCGTCCAGGCTCACCCCAGGGTGCAGCGAACGCACCCGCACCTGGTGCCGTGGCCCGAGGAAATCGAGCACGCACAGGTCGGTGACGATCAGGCGGATGTCGATGTCGTCCAGCGACCAGCCACGGGCCAGGCGCGCCGGGTTGTAGCCCACCGAGGCGACCATGTCGCACTCGCCCTCGACGAACACCCGGCGGTTGTGGCTGGGCACGTAGAACGAGTTGGCATGGCTGATGGAGTTGCCTGGCAGCCCGCGCACGCCGAGCATCTGCGCCTTGGGCCGGGCGTAGTCGCCGATGCAGGAAAGGTTGGCCTGGCCGAATCGGTCGACCTGGATCGGGCCGATCATCGCGTGGCGCTTGCCGCTCCAGACGTTGTCGAAGATCCGCGAGAAACCCATCCAGCTGTCGCACTTGGGCTCATGACCGTTGCGCGGGCCGACCGGCACCGGCTCGGCGACCATGTAGGCTTGCGAGTCGGTCATCATCAATCGCGGGTTGTTGTCGAGCATGCTCAAGGACGCGGCAAGACGCGGGATCACGCCGATGCCAGTGGCCAGCACCTCGCCGTCGTGGCGCCAGGCCTCGGCGGCGGCGCAGATCATCAACTCGGCGAGGCTGTACGGGGTTGCGATGGTCATGGGCGTCCTCGCTCAGAAAACCGGCAGGGGCAGCTGGCGGATGGCCTCGAGGCCACCGCAGCGCTCCAGGTACTGGGTGTGGGTGCAGTTCACGTATTGCGCGACGTAGGCCTGCCAGCCCTGCTCGCTCTGCGCCGAGGCGGCGTAGGCCTTGAAGTGCGGCACATCGAAGCCGTACAGCGGCGCGCAGGACGAAGGGTGCGCGCCGCCCGGCACAAGGGCCACCGCCGTGGTCAGGTTGCGTTCCCAGAACACCTGGTGGGCACGAGCCGGGTCGGCATGCAGCCAGGCGCTGTCGAGCAGCTCGTCGCAGGTGACGTAGGTGTCCGTCGCGGCGCGCACGAACAGGTCGTCCATGTAGTGGTCGGGGCCGGTGATCTGGCACACGCCGCGGGCGTCGGCACGGTCCACGTGGACCAGCGCCGCATCGAGCTTGAGCGCCGGCATCGCGACCCAGTCACGGTCGTCGGCGTAAGGCGAGGCGACCAGCTTGATCCCCGGGTTGTGGCGCAGCACATCGGTGCCAAGGCCCACGGCGGTCGGGATGAACGGCACGTTCATGGCTGCGGCGCGCAGGCCCAGCAGCAGCATGCCTTCGTCGATCTCCATCACCTCCAGGGCACCGGCCTGGCGCGCCTTGCGAAAGTGCGGCTCGAGGGGGATGAAATCGAGCGAGACGAAGGCGAACACCAGCTTCTTCACCTTGCCGGCGGCGCACAGCAGGCCGACATCGGCGCCGCCGTAGGCGACGATGGTCAGGTCCTTGAGGTCCGAGCGCAGGATCTCGCGCACCAGGGCCATGGGCTTGCGCCGAGGGCCCCAGCCGCCTATGCCGAGGGTCATGCCGTCGCGCAGCCGGGCGACCATCTGGGCGGTGGTCATCTGTTTGTCCATGGCTGTTGTCCTCATTGACGGCCGACGCTGAAATCGTGGCCCCACTGGCTGACCACCGTGCTTTCGAACGGCGTGTGGCGACTCCAGTCGACCACCAGGCCGTCGCAGCCGTACTCCAGGTCGAAGCCGGACGGAGTGCGCATGTAGAAGGAGATCATCTGGTCGTTGGTGTGCTGGCCCAAGGTGGCGGTGAGCTTGACGCCGTGGGCGTGCACCCGGTCCAGGGCGCGGCCGACCTCGTCCAGGCCGGCGACCTCGACCATCAGGTGCACGCACCCGCTGGGCACCGGGCATTCGAAGATCGCCAGGGAGTGATGGCGAGCGTTGTTGCAGTGCATGAAGTGGATGCGTTTTTCCGGCTCGGCCGGGTCGGGGGTGAAACGCACTTTCATCAGGTCCGAGAGGCCGAAGCCCATGACCTGTTCGTAGAAATCGCGGCAGCGCTCGAAGGTTGGCGCGGGCAGCACCACGTGGCCCATGCCCAGGGCGTCGCTGACGAAACCGCGCACGCCCACCGGCGAGACGAAGCGGGCGAAGTCCTGGCGCGGCCCCCAGTACAGCTCATGCCGATTGCCATCCGGGTCGGCGAACGAGGCCAGCGCCTGCACCTGGCGCTGCACGGCGAGCTCGCCACTGCCCTGCTCCACCGCCACCCCGGCGGCGCGCAACTCGGCCACGGCCTGGTCGAAGGCGGCCTGGCCCGGAACCTCCCAGCCGCAGGCGCCGAAGCCGTCCTGGGCGTCGTGCTGCACCAAAAGGCGATAGGGGCGTTCGTCCATCTTCAGCAGCAACTGGTCGCCGCCCTGTGCCTCGACCACCATCATGCCCAGCACCTGGCTGGCGTAGTGACGCCATTGCCGCAGGTCGGTGGAACGCACGGTGACGTACCCCAGGCCACGGATATCCATGGGCTGTCTCCTTATCATTGTCGTTGTGGTGGATGTGCCGTCATTTGAGCCAGCGGGGGCGTGGCCGGCATCGTCCGATGGGACTAACCTGAGCCAGGCGGCGCCTGTGGTAGCGGGTTTACCCGCACCCACAGGACCTTGCCGACTCATCCGCTCATGCCTGGCACGGCATCAATTGGCCTTGCGAAAGTGCGGGATGACCTTCTCGCCGATGTTGCGCAGGGTCTCCAGCTGCGCCCACTGCGGGACGGTGCCCATCTGGCAGATGAACAGGATCTCGTCGGCGCCGGCGTCGATCAGGCGCTGCACGTAGCCGATGCAGTCCTCCACGGTGCCGTAGGCGTGGTTGGGGTTCATCATCGCCATGGTCGGGTCGGAGAAGTCGACACGGACCTCCTCGGAGGCGAAGCGCGACTTGATCACCGCCTGGCCATTGCCATCGACGTAGGTGTCGTCCTTCCACTTTTCCGGGTCCGGACGCTCGCCGCCGCCGTACCAGTAGCCCAGCGACTCCATGAAGTAGCGCTGACCGCGAATGCCGATGCTTCGCGCGGCCTCGTTGTCATCCAGGACGATGGCCGGGCACAGCGCGGCGATATGGCGATTGGGGCGAAAGCCCACCTGGTTGCGGACGTCACGGTTGTCGAAGGCCTCGTGGTACACCGCGACCTTCTTGGCGATCTCCTCGGGGCCGCCAAAGCCCAGCACCAGCGCGCCCATGCCGCGGCCACCGGCGTTCTTCAGCGACTCGGTGTTGGTGCAGGCCAGGTACATCGGTGGGTGCGGATCCTGGTACGGCTTGGGGTGGATCGGTCGTTTCGGGATCTTGACGAAGTCACCGTGGTGCTCGATCTCGTCCTGCACGAACATCTTCGGGATCAGGTACATCGCCTCGTCGATCTGTGGCTGCAGGGTCGCCAGGTCGTAGCCGAACGTGCCGGCCTCCTGCTGGGTACCGCCCTTGCCCACGCCGAAGTGCACACGGCCCTTGGACAGCAGGTCGAGGGTGGCGATGCGCTCGGCCACCTTGACCGGGTGATTCATGGCCGGCGGCAGGCACACCACGCCGTGGCCGATGCCGATGCGTTCGGTCTTGCCGGCGACGAAGGCCAGCATGGTTTCCGGCGCGGACATGTGCGAGTAGTTGGTCAGCGCGGTGTGCTCCACGCACCAGAAAGTGTCGAAGCCCAGCTGGTCGGCCAGCACGGCCTGCTCGACGGTGTCATCGAAGATCCTGCGGTCGCCTTCGCGGCTGGCATCGATCGTCTGGGCTTCGTATATCAGCGAGAATTTCATGTGCGTTCCTTGTTGTTCCGGGGGCGGTGGCCGGCACTGCCGGCCTTGGCCACATCCTCTGGCATCGCCGGGGCGCTCGAATCCCGCAAATGGACTAGCCGGTTTCGGTGCTCGCCCGCCGCGTCAGAGGAAGAAGTCGCTGCTGTCCTGGCCCATGCTCACGCCGCCCAGGTTCCAGGCGTACTTGGCCGGGCTGTTGGCGACATGGGCGCGGCCGGTGTGGATGTCGCGGAAGGCGCGGTTGATCGGGTGCTCGCGAAAGATGGTGGCGGCGCCGCTGTTGAACATCAGCTCGGCCACCGCCTTGGCGCAGCGATCGGCCACCAGCGCCGAGTCATAGCGCATCTTCACCCGCGCCTGCATGGCCAGCGGGACGCCGGCACGTGCGCTGTCGAGCATCAGTTCGAAGTTGCGCAGCAGCACGGTGCGGCATTCGTCGACGCAGACCATGGCGTTGGCCAGCGCGCCCTGGGCGGCCGGGTCCTGGAGCATCTTGCGCCCGTCGTTGACCGCCACCCGCGCGCGGTTGTGGGCGATGAACTGATCCACCGCGCCCTGCAGCGCGCCGATCGCCGAGGACGACACCGCGCGCACGAAGATCTGCCCGAATGGCAGGCGATACAGGGGCGAGGTGTTCACCGCATTGCCCGGACTTTGCTGCATGAAGCCATCGGCGGCACGGTGGGTGCGGTATTCGGGCACCAAGGCGCCCTCCACCAGCACGTCATGGGAGCCAGTGGCTTCCAGGCCCATCACGTCCCAGTTGTCGAGGACCTGGTAGTCACTGCGCGGTACCAGGAAGGTGCGGTAGTCCGGCGCCCCGCCCGGTTCCTCTGGCGGCACCAGGGCGCCGAGGAAGGCCCACTGGCAATGCCTGCTGCCGGACGAGAATCCCCAGCGACCACTGAGGCGGAATCCGCCCTCCACACGCTCGACCTTGCCCACCGGCATGTACGAGGACGAGATCAGCACGCTGCTGTCCCGCCCCCAGACATCTTCGGCCGCGCGGTCGTCGAACAGCGCCAGCTGCCAGTTGTGGATCGCCACCACGCCGAGCACCCAGGCCGACGACATGCAGCCTTCGGCGAGGATCATCTGGACGTCGAAGAAGTCCCTGGGCTCCAGCTCCAGCCCCTGCCAGCGGGCCGGCTGCAGGATGCGAAAGAAGCCAGCCTGGTGGAAGTCGGCCAGGGTGTCTTCCGGCAGGCGGCCCAGCCGCGCCGCCTGCTCGGCACGCTCGCGCAGCACCGGCACCAGTTCGCGGGCGCGCTCGCGCAGCTGTTGACGCAAGAGGTCCTGATTCATCTTGTTGTTCTCCTCTGATCGCCCCGGTTACCGGGGCGCGCGAGGCATTGCAACAAGGGGATCGGGGGTTGGCATCCCTCAAACGGACCATGTGCGCGGCGCTGCTACAAGAATGGGCAGTTTTCCCCCGCTCCCCGCCATGCTGCGCCTGCGTAGCCTGACCGGGTCGCGGCTGGCACGACGTCAGCCGCCAGAGGAGAACGCCGCATGAGCAGCACAGATCTTTCACTTCATCAGGGAACCCCGGCTGTGATCGTCCGCGACACGCGGGGCCTGGGCATACGCGAAATCGCTTTCCATCGTCACCCGGACACCCCAGCGCTGGTCGATCTGCGCATCACCCGCCAGCGCTTCGACGACCTGGGGCACCTTGCCAGCAGCATCGACCCGCGCCTGCACGGGTCTGGCGCGGCCAATCTCACCTTGCATGCCGCGCTGGGCGGCGAGGTGCTGCGGGCCGACAGCGTCGATGCTGGCCGAACCTTGGGCCTCTCGGATATCGATGGGCGCGCGCTGATCAGGATCAACGCCAGCGGCGTCAGCCAGCGCAGCTGGTACGAGGCGGCGCCGCTGCCCGGACGCCTGCTGGGTATCGACGAGCTCGTCGGCGGCCAGGCGCCGCGCATCACCGAACGGTTCATCTGGCAAGGAAACGATCAGGCGGCCAAGGATCGCAACCAGGCCGGCATGCCGGTGCGCCATTACGACACGGCCGGATGCATGCTGCAGGACAGCACTGGCTTGAGCGGAGCGTCGCTGTCGTCGACGCGCAGGCTGCTCGCCGACGGCCACGCGGCAAATTGGCAGGGGCAGGACGAGTCGGCCTGGGAGGCCTTGCTGGCGCCCGCCGCCTTCACCACCATGAGCCACGCGGACGCCACCGGAACACTGTTGCAGCGCACCGACGCCAAGGGCCACAAACGCCGCAGCCGGTATGACGTCGCCGGCCGCCTGTGCCAGAGCTGGCTGACGCTTGGCAGTGGTACCGAGCGGTGTGTCCTCAGGTCGGCGGCGTATTGCGCCGAGGGCCGCAAACTGCGCGAGGAACAGGGCAACGGCGTGGTGGTCACCTATGCCTACGAGCCCCGTACGCAGCGGCTCGTCGGGATCAGGACCGCGCGCCCCGCCGGTCACCGCAGCGGGGCGAAAGTGCTGCAGGACCTGCGCTACGACTACGATCCGGTGGGCAACGTGCTGAGTGTGCGCAACGACGCGCAAGCCACACGTTTCTGGCACAACCGCAAGGTGGTGCCCGAAAGCCACTACCGGTACGACAGCCTCTACCAGCTGGTCCACGCCAGCGGCCGCGAACTGGCCGGTATCGCACGCCAGGGACAGCACCTGCCTTGCGCCACCATCCCCCTGCCCGCCAGCGATGGCGCCTATACCCACTACACCCGCGGCTATCAATACGATCGGGGTGGCAACCTCACCCGCATCAGCCATCGTTCGCCCGCCCCCGACACCGGCTACACGCTGGACATGACGGTTTCCGAGCGCAGCAATCGCGCCGTGCCAAGCACGCTGACCGACGACCCCGCCACGGTCGACAATTTCTTCTTCGCCCCGGGTGGTCAGCGCTACCTGCAACCAGGGCAACCGCTGCGCTGGACCCATCGCGACGAGCTTGCGCAGGTGGTGCAGGTGGCCCGCGCAGCGTCCGCCGGCGATGATGAAACCTACCGCTACGACGCCGCCAGCCAGCGGGTGGAGAAACTCGGCCATCGACATTCGAGCAATACCGTCCAACAGCAACGGACCCTCTACCTGCCGCTCCTGGAGTTACAGACCCGATACAACGGCGAGACCCTGGCCGAAGCGCTGCATGTCGTCCTTCATGACGACGCGGGAGGCGCCCAGGTGCGCGGGTTGCACTGGGAACACGGCATGCCGGACGGCCTGAGCAACGACGCGTTGCGCTACAGCCATGGCGACCTGATCGCGAGTGCCGGGCTGGAGCTGGACGACGATGGCCTGGTGATCAGCCAGGAAGAGTACTACCCGTTTGGTGGAACCTCGGTCTGGGCCGCGCGCAATCAACTGGAGGCACGGTACAAGACGGCCCGTTATGCAGGTAAGGAGCGTGATGCCACAGGGTTGTACTACTACGGCTATCGCTACTATCAGCCGTGGGCCGGGCGCTGGTTGAGCGCCGACCCCGCAGGCACCATCGATGGGTTGAACCTCTATCGCATGGTGCGCAACAACCCGCTGACATTGACCGATGCGACTGGGCTCTCCCCAGTCAACGGCGGTCGCCAGCACAGTCCTGATGAAAGGGCTCAGCTCAAGAGCGTTCGTGAGGAGTACTCCCAGACCTACAAGGCTCTCAAGTCGGCCTCCGGCGTACTGCAGAAAGCCACCAATGAAGTGGGGAATTTTCTCGATTCCAAATCCACGACAATTGCCTACAGCACTGTTTCCATGGCTGTCACGGAAGTCACGGGGTCGATTTTTGGTGCGCTGGGATCCGCGGCAGGCGCCGTGGCGGGACCAGGAGGTGCCTTCATACTTGGTTTCCTCGCAAAAGAGGCGGCAAAGCAGATCTCACCAGCCTATGGACCTGTGCCTGGCACTTCCATTTCCAAGAGTCTGAACAAAAACAAGCAGAGCTATTGGCAGATCGTGAAAGAAACATTGGCGCATCAATTTGAGCGTTCGCACCTTCGCGACAAGGGAATCGACAAAGCTGGCAATTATGCGATCGGTCAAGGGCTAGAAGCGCTAGGAAGCGCCTCCTCGCCAATTTCCGTGCCTGTCACCTGGTGGTACCACACCGGAAAAAAAATCCAGCAAGCAGCGAACTTGTCGAAGGACGATCTCGTACAGGAGTTTTCCGCAGAAGTCGACGCGGCAGAGAAACTGATCGAAGGTTACATATCCACGATCGAAGATGCTTTCGATAAGCACGGCATCGTCGTACGCGGGAAAAATGTGTTTGTAGACCCCACCAACAAGCATGCGGCGCACGAGGGAAGGGCGCTGGTCATTGATTTTCGCCTGCTGAAAGACAACCTCATGAGAGAGACGAGCTTTGAATCGCATCGCCAGGAAGCCAGATCAGAGATCCGCAAGGCGAGAGATCTGATACGGCAATACGAGCAGCGCAAGCAGTAGCGTGCTCTGGGCAGGGGTCAGCCATGCCGGCCTGCCCCCTGCGCAAGACATTGCCCGATGTCGTCACTTCGCAACCTCGCCGAAATCGAATCAGCCAAGCCCGCCAAAACGCCGATGGAAACTCTCGTTGGCATCCGGCAATGGCCCGTCGGCGGTCTCCAGCGCGCTGGCCAGATACACCTCCGCCCTGCCCTGCACAAGCCGATACAGGTTGCGGCACAACTGGCGCGCCGCACGCCCCTCCCAATCCCCCGGCAACAACTCGTCCGGCAACTGCGGATCGCGCAGCAGCAGGCGGCGGTACTCATGGATCAGCAGCGTTCGGGCCAGGAAGCAGTCCTGCGGGCTGGCCGACTCCAGATCCTGCATCGCCTGCCACAACGGGCGGAACAGGCGGATGAACTCGCTGTAGTGCCGCCCCAGCTCCTCGATGTTCCAGCTTTCCCGCACCTGGGCACGCAAGGCCTTGGACGCCAGCACTTCCTGGGCGTGGGTCTCGAAGACGATGCAGTCGTCCTCGGCTTCCTGCTCGCGCAGGGTGGCGGCGAGGTCGGCGCGATCGCTGCGCGGGCAGCCCAGCAGGTTCACGCCCAGGGCGCCGAAACCCTGCCATTCCAGTTCTTCGCGCACGGCCTTGCGCTTGGCGGCGTCGAGCTGCGACAGCAGGACCAGCGTCCAGGCGCCATCCCAGGCCGGCAGGCTGGCGCTGTAGACGCGCTTGAAGGCTTTCTCGAAACGCCGCCGCCCGGTACCGGTGAGGCTGTAGTAGCTGCGCCGACCGACCTTCTCGGCGGTCAGCCAGCCTTCCTTGGTCAGGCGGAAGATCGAGGTGCGGATCAACCGCTCGTTGATGCCCATCGGCTCCAGCAGGTTGATCAGGCTGCCCAGCCAGACCGTGCCGCCATGGGGTTCGATGGCATCGCCATACAGGGTGATGATCAGTGAGCTGGCGCGGATCGGCGTCTGCTCCTGGAAGCGGGTGATCAGGTGATTCAGGGAGGCAAGGCTGCTCATGAGTGAACGAGGCACGGCTAAAGCCTCGACTATACCTGCCTGCCGCGACCGCGCAAGGCTCATGCGCCACCCTCGGCCTTGGGCCGGACGCCTGAATCGCTCATGCGCGGGCGCTCGGCTTCGGGCGCGCTCAGCGGCGGGCACTCGACCAGCGCGCTCATGCAACGCCGGGCCAGGCTGTGATACTCGGCAGTGCCGCGCTGTTTCCAGGCCAGCTCCTGATCGCTGAGCGAACGTTTCACCGTGGCCGGCGCACCGACCACCAGGCTCCGTTGCGGGCATTGGAAACCCGCCTTGACGAAAGCGGTGGCCGCGACGATGGAGCGCGGGGCGACATGGGCGCCATCCATGACCACCGCATTCATGCCGACCAGCGCGTCCTCACCCACGCGACAGCCGTGCAGTACTGCGCCATGGCCGATGTGGCCGTTGCGCTCGACCACCGTATCGCCGCCGGGGAAGCCATGCATGACACAGGTGTCCTGCAGGTTGGCCCCTTCTTCCAGGATGATTCGCCCGAAATCGCCGCGCAGCGAGGCCAGGGGGCCGATATAGCAGTTCGGGCCTACAAGGACGTCGCCGATCAGCACGGCACTGGGGTGTACGTAGGCACTGGGATGGACCACGGGGGTCAGGCCGTCGAGGCGATAGCAGGGCATGGGCTGGGTTCTCGATGCGATTCAGAAAGTCGGTCGATCCTGTATCAGAACAAATCACTTAGTCAATGCCTCGGCACTGTATCGCTTTTCTCACCAGGCACGAGCACAACGAACACCTCAGCGCGAGGCCTTCTTGCTTCAACAAAAGTCTTGGCAGGCGATGCAGCGTGGAAGCTGGCTTGAGCAGCGATACACCACCCTCAAAATTACAGATACATAAATCTAATTTATATGTTGATTTTATGTATCGCATTGCACATATACTTGCCTCCAGCACCGCAAACAACCCCAAGAAAAGCCGGTCGCAGCCGGCGCCGAACGTGCAGCCTGAGGTACCACCATGCCAAGCAACCTTGTCGTGCAGGCTCCGGCGGACGGTGTCCGCCTGATCACCCTGCAACGCCCGCAAGCCCTCAACGCCCTGAACACCGCGCTGCTGGCCGAGCTGGCCGGCGAGCTGGAGGCGGCCGAGCACGACCCGCAGACCCGCGCCGTGGTCATCACCGGCAACCGCAAGGCCTTCGCCGCTGGCGCCGATATCAACGAGATGGCCGCGCGCGACCTGGTCGGCATCCTCAACGATCCGCGCGTGGCCTGCTGGCAGCGCATTGCCGCCTTTCCCAAACCACTGATCGCCGCGGTCAACGGCTTCGCCCTCGGGGGTGGCTGTGAACTGGTGATGTGCGCCGACATCGTCATCGCCGGCAGCGATGCCCGTTTCGGCCAGCCGGAAATCAACCTCGGCATCATCCCCGGCGCCGGCGGCACCCAGCGCCTGCTACGCGCCGTGGGCAAGCCGCTGGCCATGCAGATGGTGCTCGGTGGCGAAGCCATCGACGCCCGCCATGCCCTGCAGGCCGGATTGGTCAGCGAAGTCACCCAGCCGGAACTGACCGTCGAGCGCGCCCTGCAGGTGGCCAGCAGCATCGCCGCCAAGGCGCCGCTGGCGGTGCGCCTGGCCAAGGAGGCGCTGCTCAGGGCCCAGGACATGGACCTGGCCGGCGGCCTGCGCTTCGAGCGACACGCTTTCACCCTGCTGGCCGGCACCGCCGACCGCGACGAAGGCATCCGCGCCTTCCAGGAAAAACGCCCAGCCCGATTCCAAGGGCTGTAAGCCTCCCACCGACTGACGGAGCGAGCCAGTCATGCCTTTCGAACACATCCTGTTTTCCATCGAGGACGACGGCGTCGCCCTTCTCTCGCTGAACCGGCCCGAGCAGCTCAACAGCTTCAATGCGGCGATGCACCTGGAGGTGCGTGAAGCCTTGCAACAGGTGCGCCACAGCGAGCACGCCCGCGTGCTGCTGCTGACCGGCGAAGGTCGCGGCTTCTGCGCCGGCCAGGACCTGGCCGAGCGCAATGTCGCGCCCGGCACCGACATGCCTGACCTGGGTCAGTCCATCGAGCAGTTCTACAACCCACTGGTGCGCACCCTGCGCGACCTGCCGTTGCCAGTGATCTGTGCGGTCAACGGCGTGGCCGCCGGCGCCGGGGCCAATCTGCCCCTGGCTTGCGACCTGGTGCTGGCCGCGCGTTCGGCAAACTTCATCCAGGCGTTCTGCAAGATCGGCCTGGTGCCGGACTCCGGCGGCACCTGGCTGCTGCCACGCCTGGTCGGCCTGGCCCGGGCCAAGGCGCTGGCCATGCTGGGCGAGCGCCTGAGCGCCGAGCAGGCCGAACAGTGGGGGCTGATCCACCGGGTGGTGGATGACGCCGCGCTGCGTGACGAAGCGCTCGAGCTCGCCCGCCACCTCGCGACCCAGCCCACCTATGGCCTGGCCCTGATCAAGCGCGCCCTCAACCAGAGCCACGACAACCGTTTCGACGAGCAGCTGGAGCTTGAGCGCGACCTGCAGCGCCTGGCCGGGCGCAGCGAGGACTATCGCGAAGGCGTCAGCGCCTTCATGAACAAGCGCGCGCCTGCGTTCAAGGGGTGCTGAGCATGGCCGCACTCGACAACGATGCCCTGGTGGCGGTGATCGGCGCGGGCGCCATGGGCGCCGGCATCGCCCAGGTGGCGGCTCAGGCGGGTCATCCGGTGCGCCTGTATGACAACCGCCCCGGCGCTGCCGCCCAGGCCATCGAGGGCATCGACCGCCAACTCGGCCGGCTCGTGGAAAAAGGCAAGCTCGCGCCTGGCGCCCGTGAAGCCATCCGCGAGCGCCTGCAGCCGGCCGACAGCCTGGACGCCCTGGCCGATGCCCGACTGGTGATCGAAGCCATCGTCGAAAGCCTGCCGATCAAGCAGGAACTGCTGCGCCAGCTCGAAACCCTGTGCGATGCAGACTGCATCCTGGCCAGCAATACCTCGTCGCTGTCGATCACCCGCCTCGCCGCCGGGCTTCAGCGGCCGGAGCGGGTCATCGGCATGCACTTCTTCAATCCGGCGCCGCTGATGGCGCTGGTGGAAATCATCTCCGGGCTGGCCACCCCCGCAGCCATGGCGACCACGCTGTACGACACTGCCAGGGCCTGGGGCAAGCAACCGGTGCGTACCCGCTCGACACCGGGCTTCATCGTCAACCGGGTGGCCCGCCCCTTCTATGCCGAAAGCCTGCGTCTGCTGCAGGAAGGCGCCGCCGACTGCGCCACCCTCGACGCCCTGCTGCGCGACGCCGGTGGCTTTCGCATGGGCGCCTTCGAGCTCACCGACCTGATCGGCCACGACGTCAACTACGCCGTGACCTGCTCGGTGTTCGAAGCTTTCTATGGCGATTTGCGCTTCCAGCCGTCGCTGCTGCAGAAGGAACTGGTCGATGCCGGACGCCTTGGACGCAAGAGCGGCCAGGGGTTCTATCGGTACGACGACGGCACTGAACGACCACGCCCGGCAGAGCTGGCCAGCTCGGCGACCGTCGAGCGCTGCGCGGCGCAAGGTGATCTCGGCGCCTTGCAGCCGCTGATCGAGCGCTTGCGCGGCAGCGGCATCCATGTCACCGAGCGCGCCGGCAGCGGCCTGCTGCAGGTCGGCGAGGCGACCTTGGCGCTGTCCGACGGGCGCATGGCCAGCCAGCGCGCACGTGAGGATGGCTTGCGCAACCTGGTGCTGCTGGACCTGGCCCTGGACTACGCCAACGCCACGCGCCTGGCCATCAGCCACAGCGCCGACTGCAGCGCCACCGCGCTCGACCAGGCTGTCGCCTTGCTCGACCAGGCTGGCCTGAAGGTCTGCGTGGTGGCCGACCTGCCCGGGCTGGTGGTGCTGCGCACCGTGGCCATGCTCGCCAACGAGGCCGCCGACGCAGTACTGCAAGGCGTCGCCTCGCCCACTGACATCGACCTGGCCATGCGCGCCGGGGTGAACTACCCGCGCGGCCCGCTGGCCTGGGCCGACAGCCTGGGCATCGGTCACACCCTGCGCGTGCTCGACAACCTGCAACGCAGCTACGGCGAGGAGCGCTACCGCCCGTCCCTGCTGCTGCGCCGCACCCACGCCGAAGGAGGCCGCCTGCATGCCTGACCATTCCCCCGCCGACCTGGCCCGCGCCTGCGCCCAGGCCATGTTCGCCCGCGACGCCGCCAGCCAGGGCCTGGGCATCGAGCTGCTCGACGCCGGCCCCGGCAGCGCCCGCCTGGGCATGACGGTGCGCGCCGACATGATCCAGGGCCACGGCACCTGTCATGGCGGTTACCTGTTCGCCCTCGCCGACTCGGCCTTCGCCTTCGCCTGCAACAGCTACGACGAAGCTGCCGTGGCCCTGGGCTGCGGCATCGACTACGTGGCGCCGGCGCGCCTTGGCGAGCAGTTGCTGGCCACGGCCAGCGAACAGAGCCGCAAGGGCCGCACCGGCAACTACGACGTGCGGATCGAGAACCAGCAGGGCGAGCTGATCGCCCTGTTCCACGGCAAGTCCTACAAGGTGCGCGGCAGCGTGCTGACCCCGGAGAGCTCCCATGACTGACGCCCCCCTGCCCCACGCCCTGATCATCGATGCCGTGCGCACGCCCATCGGCCGCTACGGCGGCGCGCTGTCGAGCGTGCGTCCCGACGACCTGGCCGCGGCGCCGATCAAGGCCCTGATCGCACGTCACCCCGAACTGGACTGGGCGGCCGTCGACGATGTGATCCTCGGCTGCGCCAACCAGGCCGGCGAAGACAACCGCAACGTGGCGCGCATGGCCAGCCTGCTGGCCGGGTTGCCGATCAGCGTGCCCGGCACCACGGTCAACCGTCTGTGCGGCTCGGGCCTGGACGCCATCGGCATCGCGGCCCGCGCTTTGCGCTGTGGCGAAGCCGGGCTGATGCTGGCCGGCGGCGTCGAATCGATGTCGCGGGCGCCGTTCGTCATGGGCAAGTCGGAGCAGGCCTTCGGCCGTGGCGCAGAGCTGTTCGACAGCACCATCGGCTGGCGTTTCGTCAATCCGCTGATGCAGGCGCGATACGGGATCGACTCGATGCCCGAGACCGCCGAGAACGTCGCGGCGCAGTTCGGCATCTCCCGCGAGGACCAGGACGCCTTCGCCTTGCGCAGCCAGCTCAAGGCCGCTGCCGCCCAAGCCGATGGCCGCCTGGCGCAGGAAATCGTGGCGGTCGAGATTCCCCAGCGCAAAGGGCCGCCCAGGCGCGTGGAACAGGACGAACACCCACGAGGCGATACCTCCCTGGAACAACTCGCCCGCCTGGGCACGCCGTTCCGCGACGGCGGCAGCGTCACCGCCGGCAATGCCTCCGGGGTCAATGACGGTGCCTGCGCCCTGCTGCTGGCCAGTGCGCAAGCGGCGCGGCGCCACGACCTGAAAGCCCGTGGCCGGGTGCTTGGCCTCGCCGTGGCGGGCGTCGAACCGCGCCTGATGGGCATTGGCCCGGTCCCGGCGACCCACAAAGTGCTGGAACTGACCGGCCTGGCGCTGGCCGACATGGATGTGATCGAGCTCAACGAAGCCTTCGCCGCCCAGGCCCTGGCCGTGCTGCGCCAGCTGGGGCTGGACGACGACGATCCCCGGGTCAACCCCAATGGTGGCGCCATCGCCCTGGGGCACCCGCTGGGCATGAGCGGTGCGCGGCTGGTGACCACCGCCCTGCACCAGCTGGAAGCGACGGGAGGCCGCTACGCCCTGTGCACCATGTGCATCGGCGTCGGCCAGGGCATCGCCCTGGTGATCGAACGCCTCTGATCAGCCACAAGAGACGCCACGCGACGCGGGCAGTATGCTGCCCCATGACACTCAGGGCCCCAGCCCACGACAAGAACAAATCGAGTGAAACCATGAACCTCTACCACGATGCCGAACGTGCCCTGCTCGACCCGATGGAGACCGCCAGCGTCGACGCGCTGCGCCAGCACCAGCTGGAGCGCCTGCGCTGGAGCCTGCGCCATGCCTACGCCAACGTGCCGCTGTACCGCCAACGCTTCGACGCCACAGGCGTCCACCCCGACGATCTGAAGTCACTGGACGACCTGGCGAAATTCCCCTTCACCGGCAAGAGCGATCTGCGCGACAACTACCCCTACGGCATGTTCGCCGTGCCCCAGGATCAGGTGGTGCGCCTGCACGCCTCCAGCGGCACCACCGGCAAGCCGACGGTGGTCGGCTATACCCAGAACGACATCGATACCTGGGCCAACGTGGTGGCGCGCTCGATCCGTGCCGCCGGCGGGCGCAGGGGCGACAAAGTGCATGTCTCCTACGGCTATGGCCTGTTCACCGGCGGGCTTGGCGCGCACTACGGCGCCGAGCGCCTGGGCTGCACGGTGATCCCCATGTCCGGCGGCCAGACCGAGAAGCAGGTACAGCTGATCCGCGACTTCCAGCCGGACATCATCATGGTCACGCCGTCGTACATGCTCAACCTGGCCGACGAGATCGAACGCCAGGGCATCGACCCGCACGACCTGAGGCTGCGCCTGGGCATCTTCGGCGCCGAACCCTGGACCGACGAGCTGCGCCGATCCATCGAACAGCGCCTGGGCATCGATGCCCTCGACATCTATGGTCTCTCGGAAATCATGGGGCCCGGCGTGGCCATGGAATGCATCGAGAGCAAGGACGGCCCGACCATCTGGGAAGACCACTTCTACCCCGAGATCATCGACCCGGTGAGCGGCGAGGTGCTGCCGGACGGCCAGCTCGGCGAGCTGGTGTTCACCTCGCTGAGCAAGGAAGCATTGCCCATGGTGCGCTACCGCACCCGCGACCTCACCCGCCTGCTGCCCGGCACGGCGCGACCGATGCGGCGCATCGGCAAGATCACCGGGCGAAGCGACGACATGCTGATCATTCGCGGGGTCAACGTGTTCCCGACGCAGATCGAGGAACAGGTACTCAAGATAAAACAGCTTTCAGAACTTTATGAGATACATCTGTATCGCAATGGCAACCTGGACAGCGTGGAAGTGCATGTCGAATTGCGCAACGACAGCCAGTACCTCGACGATGGCCAGCGCAAGCAGGTGGTGGGTGAACTGGCGCGGCAGATCAAGACCTATATCGGCATCAGCACGCAGATCCATCTACAGCCGTGCGGCACGCTGAAGCGTTCCGAGGGCAAGGCTTGTCATGTGTATGACAAGCGGTTGGCTGGCTGACAGCAAGCGCTTAGAAGGGAGCCCTGGCATGGTCCGGGGCTTTTTTTGGCCTTTAGAAAGCTGGGGGCGCTTTGCGCCCCTTTCGCGACGCAAGGCCGCTCCTACAGAGGAGATCGCATTCCCCCTGTAGGAGCGGCCTTGTGTCGCGATAGGGCTGCGCAGCAGCCCCGACAAGCCCAATGCGATACACAAATATTATTTGATACATCAAATACTGTTTGATGTTGTGTTTTGTATCGCTTATAAATGACCCACGCCCCAAGCAGCCCACAACCGGGAGCCCGAACATGTACGCACAGCTAGTGGAAACCGGCGTCAAACGCCTCAAGACACTGGAAGAGATGTCGCCCGAAGAACGCGCCTTCCAGGAAAAGATCGACGCCGAAATCAAGATCGAAGCCAAGAACTGGATGCCCGACGCCTACCGCCAGACCCTCATCCGCCAGATCTCCCAGCACGCCCACTCCGAGATCGTCGGCATGCTCCCGGAAGGCAACTGGGTCACCCGCGCTCCATCGCTCAAGCGCAAGCTGCAGCTGATGGCCAAGATCCAGGACGAGGCCGGCCATGGCCTGTACCTGTACAGCGCCATGGAGACCCTCGGCGCCGACCGCGACGAGGAAGTGGCCAGGCTGCACAGCGGCAAGGCCAAGTATTCGAGCATCTTCAACTACCCGACCCTGAGCTGGGCCGACATGGGCGCGGTGGGCTGGCTGGTGGACGGCGCTGCGATCGTCAATCAGGTGGTGCTGCAGCGCACCTCCTACGGCCCTTACTCTCGCGCGATGATCCGCATCTGCAAGGAAGAGAGCTTCCACCAGCGCCAGGGCTACGAATTGCTGCTGACCATGATGCGTCACGGCACCCAGGCGCAGAAGGACATGGTCCAGGACGCCATCGACCGCCTGTGGTGGCCAGCGCTGATGATGTTCGGCCCCAGCGACGAGCACTCACCCAACAGCGCCCAGTCCATGGCCTGGAAGATCAAGCGCCAGACCAACGACGAACTGCGCCAGCGCTTCATCGACCAGACCGTGCCCCAGCTCGAACTGCTCGGCTGCACCGCGCCGGACCCCGCGCTCCAGTGGAACGAGGCCCGTGGTCACTACGACTTCGGCGAAATCCAGTGGGACGAGTTCTACGAAGTGATCAAGGGCAACGGTCCGTGCAACCAGGAACGCCTGGCCACCCGGCGCAACGCCATCGAAAGCGGCGCCTGGGTCCGCGAGGCCGCCGTCGCCTATGCGCGCAAGCAACAGAACAAGAACGCCGCCTGAAGCGGCGAATGATGCGGAGAGAACCCGATGTCTGTCTGGACCCTGTTTGAAGTCTTCGTGCGCAGCAAGCACGGCCTGAACCACAAGCACGTCGGCAGCGTGCACGCCGCCGACGCCGCCATGGCCATCGAGAACGCCCGCGAGCTGTACACCCGCCGCAGCGAGGGCGTGAGCCTGTGGGTGGTGCCCTCGGCCCTGATCACCGCCTCGTCCCCCGACGAAAAGGATCCGCTGTTCGCCCCCGCGGACGACAAAGTCTACCGCCACGCCAGCTTCTACGAGCTGCCGGCCGAAGTCGGACACATGTGAGGCGCGCCATGCACAAGCAAGCACTGATCCAATACCTGCTGCTGCTCGGCGACACTGCCCTGGTCCAGGGCCAGCGCCTGTGCGAGTGGTGCGGCAAGGCCCCGGCGCTGGAGGAAGAACTGGCGCTGATGAACGTCGGCCTCGACTTGGTCGGGCAGGCGCGCAACTGGCTGGAGTATGCCGCCGAGCTGCAGGATGACGGTCGCGACGCCGACGCCCTCGCCTTTCGCCGTGACGAGCGGGCCTACCGCAACCTGCTGCTGGTCGAGCAACCCAACGGCGACTATGCCGTGACCATGCTCAAGCAGTTCTTCTACGATGCCTGGCACCACGCCGTGCTCGAAGGCCTCTGCGCCTCCCGCGACGAACGCATCGCCGGTATCGCCGCCAAGGCCCTGAAGGAAGTGACGTACCACCTGCGTCGCTCCGGCGAATGGGTACAGCGCCTGGGCGGCGGCACCGAGGAAAGCCGTCGACGCATGCTCGACGCCATCCCGGCGCTGTGGCGTTTCACCGTCGAGCTGAAGATCGCCAGCGACAGCGAAGTGCAACTGGCCCAGGCCCGCATCGCCGCCGACCCGGCGCAGGTCGCCCAGCGCTGGCAGGCCTCGGTCGGCGCGATCTTCGCCTCGGTCGAACTGCCGCTGCCCCAGGCCGCCCGCCACTTCTACCTGGACGGGCGCAAGGGCCTGCACACCGAACACCTGGGCCTGCTGCTGGCCGAAATGCAGTTCCTGCCGCGAGCCTATCCCGATGCGACCTGGTGAGCTGATCGTCGGCGACCGTGGCGCCCGCGCCCTGCGCGAAGGCGACCTGGCCCACGCCTGGGCGGTGCTGGCCGAGGTGATGGACCCGGAAGTGCCGGTGGTCAGCGTGGTCGATCTGGGTATCGTCCGCGACCTCGACTGGCGCGCCGGTCACCTGCACCTGGTGGTCACGCCGACCTACTCCGGTTGCCCGGCCACCGAGGTGATCGAGGGCGACATCCGCCAGGCCCTGGAACAGGCCGGGTTCGCCCGGCCCGCGCTGGAACGCCGGCTTGCTCCGGCCTGGAGCACCGACTGGATCAGCGAGCGGGGCCGCGAGCGCCTGCGCGCCTACGGCATCGCTCCACCTGCGGGCAGCGCCAGCCTGCGCGGGCAACCCAGCGTGTGCTGCCCGCAATGTGGCAGCGCGCGCACCGAGCTGCTCAGCCAATTCGGCTCCACCGCCTGCAAGGCCCTGTATCGCTGCCGCGCCTGCCTGGAACCGTTCGACTATTTCAAATGCCTTTGAGCCGTGGAGAACGCCATGAGCCAGTTTCACCACCTGACCGTCAAGCAGGTGCGCCAGGAGACCCGCGACGCGGTGTCCATCGCCTTCGACGTGCCCGCGCACCTGCGCGACGACTTCCGCTTCACCCAAGGGCAGTACCTGGTGATGCGCACCCACCTGAACGATGAAGAGGTACGCCGCTCCTACTCGATCTGCAGCGCAGTGCAGGACGGCGAGCTGCGGGTCGCCGTCAAGCGTGTGCCGGGCGGACGCTTCTCGGCCTTCGCCAACGAAGTGCTCAAGGCCGGCCAGCAGCTCGAGGTAATGCCACCGTCGGGCAACTTCTTCGTGCCGCTGGACCCGGCACGCCAGGGCCATTACCTCGGCGTGGCCGCCGGCAGCGGCATCACGCCGATCCTGTCGCTGATCGCCACGACGCTGGCCAGCGAGCCGCACAGCCGCTTCACCCTGCTGTACGGCAACCGGGCCAGCAACAGCGCGCTGTTCCGCGATCGCCTGGAAGACCTGAAAAACCAGTACCTGGACCGCCTCAACCTGATCTTCGTGTTCAGCCGCGAGCAGCAGGATGTCGACCTGTACAACGGTCGCATCGACACCGACAAGTGCCGGCAGCTGTTCTCCCGCTGGCTCGACGTGAAGGCGTTGGACGCCGCCTTCATCTGCGGCCCCCAGGCGATGACCGAGACCGTGCGCGAGAGCCTGCAGGCCAACGGCCTGGCCAGGGATCGCATCCACTTCGAGCTGTTCGCCGCCACCGGTGGCGAGGCCCGTCGCGAGGCCCGCGAGGCAGCGCGCCAGGTGGACTCGGCGGTCAGCCACGTCACCGTGATCAGCGACGGTCGCGCCCTGGCCTTCGATCTGCCGCGCAACACCCGCAGCGTGCTTGACGCCGGCAACGCCATCGGCGCCGAGCTGCCCTACTCGTGCAAGGCCGGGGTGTGCTCGACGTGCAAATGCAAGGTGATCGAGGGCGAAGTGGAAATGGACAGCAACCATGCCCTGGAGGACTACGAAGTGGCGGCCGGGTATGTGCTGTCGTGCCAGACCTATCCACTGAGCGACAAGGTGGTGCTCGATTTCGATCAGCTTTGAAGGCATCCCTGTAGGAGCGGCCTTGTGTCGCGAAAGGGCTGCGCAGCAGCCCCGGCAAATCTCTGCATTGGTGCAGATCCCGGGACCGCTCTGCGGTCCTTTCGCGACACAAGGCCGCTCCTACAGGGACGGTGCAAGCAGCAATACCGCGTGACCTGAAAAACAATTACAACAGCCAGAGAGAACGCTCCCATGACACCCGAACACATCGATTCCATCAGCAATCATCCCGCCTTCGTGCAACTGATCAGGCGCAAGCGCCGCCTCAACGGCACGCTGACCCTGGCCATGCTCGTCGCCTACTATGGCTTCGTCCTGCTGGTGGCCTTCGCCCCCGGCGTGCTCGGCCAGTCCCTCAGCGGTGGCGTGACCAGCGTCGGCATGCTGGTCGGGGTGCTCATGGTGCTGCTGTCCTTCGCCCTCACCGGGATCTACATGCACCGCGCCAACCGCGTCATCGATCCGCTCAACGAGGTGGTCAGGCAGGAGTGCGCGCAATGAACTGGACCGCCATCTCGATGTTCCTGGTGTTCGTCTGCCTCACCCTGCTGGTGACCCGCTGGGCCGCCCTGCGCACCCGCTCGGCCAGCGACTTCTATACCGCCGGCGGCGGGCTGACCGGCATGCAGAACGGCCTGGCGATCGCCGGTGACATGATCAGCGCCGCCTCCTTCCTCGGCATCTCGGCGATGATGTTCATGAACGGCTACGACGGCCTGCTCTACGCCCTGGGCGTGCTGGCCGGCTGGCCGATCATCCTGTTCCTGATCGCCGAGCGCCTGCGCAACCTGGGCAAGTACACCTTCGCCGACGTGGTCTCCTACCGCCTGGCCCAGGCTCCGGTACGCCTGACCTCGGCCTTCGGCACCCTGGCCGTGGCGCTGATGTACCTGGTGGCGCAGATGGTCGGCGCCGGCAAGCTGATCGAGCTGCTGTTCGGCATCAGCTACCTGTACGCGGTGATGCTGGTGGGTGTGCTGATGGTGCTGTATGTCACCTTCGGCGGCATGCTCGCCACCACCTGGGTGCAGATCATCAAGGCGGTGATGCTGCTGTCGGGCACCACCTTCATGGCCTTCATGGTGCTCCGCCACTTCGGTTTCAGCACCGAGGCGATGTTCGCCAGCGCCGTGGCGGTGCACGCCAAGGGCCAGGCGATCATGGCCCCCGGGGCGTTGCTGTCCAACCCGGTCGACGCCATCTCCCTGGGCCTGGGCATGATGTTCGGCACGGCGGGCCTGCCGCACATCCTCATGCGCTTCTTCACCGTCAGCGACGCCAAGGAAGCGCGCAAGAGCGTGTTCTACGCCACCGGTTTCATCGGCTACTTCTACCTGCTGCTGATCGTCATCGGTTTCGGCGCCATCGTCATGGTCGGCACCGAACCGTCCTACCGCGACGCCACGGGCGCGATCATCGGCGGTGGCAACATGGTCGCGGTGCACCTGGCCCAGGCCGTGGGTGGCAACCTGTTCCTCGGTTTCATCTCGGCGGTGGCCTTCGCCACCATCCTCGCCGTGGTCGCCGGCCTGGCGCTGTCCGGGGCCTCGGCGGTGTCCCACGACCTGTACGCCTGCGTGGTACGCAAGGGCCAGGCCAGCGAACAGGAAGAAATGCGCATGTCGCGCATCGCCACCCTGGTGATCGGCCTGTTCGCGGTGCTGCTGGGGCTGTTGTTCGAGTCGCAGAACATCGCCTTCCTCTCCGGCCTGGTGCTGGCGGTGGCCGCCTCGGTCAACTTCCCGGTGCTGCTGCTTTCGATGTTCTGGAAAGGCCTGACCACCCGCGGCGCGGTGGGCGGCAGCCTGGCCGGGCTGGTCTCGGCCATCGTGCTGGTGGTGCTGGGCCCGGCGGTATGGGTCAACGTGCTGCACAACGAGCGGGCGCTGTTCCCCTACAGCAACCCGGCGCTGTTCTCCATGTCGCTGGCCTTCCTCGCCGCCTGGGCCTTCTCGGTCACCGACAGCTCGGAGCGCGCGCGCGATGAACGCGGACTTTACCTCGCCCAGTTCATCCGCTCCATGACCGGTATCGGCGCCGCCGGCGCCAGCAAGCACTGACTTCAAGAACAACAACAATGTCGGGAAGAACAATAATGAACCGCACGCGCCTCACCTCAGCCGCCTGGCTGGCCACCCTCGCCCTGCCCCTGCCGGCCATGGCGGATTTCATCGCTGACAGCCACGCGCGCATCGAACTGCGCAACCACTACATCAACCGCGACTTCCGCCAGGACAACGCGCCACAGAACAAGGCCGAGGAATGGGGCCAGGGCTTCACCGCGCGTTTCGAGTCGGGCTTCACCGACGGCCCGGTCGGGGTCGGCGTGGACGCCATGGGCCAGCTGGGGATCAAGCTCGACTCCAGCCGCGACCGGCGCAACACCGGCCTGCTGCCCTACGGGCCGCGCAGCCTGGAGCCGGTGGACGACTACAGCGAGCTGGGCCTGACCGCCAAGCTGCGCGTATCCAAGAGCACCCTGCGCCTGGGCACCCTGCAACCGATCCTGCCGGTGGTGGTGTACAACGACACCCGCCTGCTCGCGTCGACCTTCCAGGGCGGCCTGCTGACCAGCCAGGAACTGGACGGCCTGACCTTCAACGGCGGCCGCCTGACCAAGGCCAACCTGCGCGACTCCTCCGGGCGCGACGATATCGGCTACGGCGCCGCCAGCAGCGACCACTTCGACTTCGGCGGCGGCAGCTACGCCATCACCCCGCAGGCCAGCGTCAGCTACTACTACGCCAAGCTCGAGGACATCTATCGCCAGCAATATGTCGGTTTTCTGCATACCCAGCCCTTGGCCGAGGGTGTCAGCCTGCGCAGCGACCTGCGCTACTTCGACAGCCGTGGCGATGGCGCCGAACGCGCCGGGCGCATCGACAACCGCAACTTCAACGCCATGTTCACCCTGGGCGTGAAGGCCCACAAGTTCACCGCCACCTGGCAGCAGATGTCCGGCGACAGTGCCTTTCCGTTCCTCAACGGCGGCGATCCGTACACCGTCAACCTGGTCACCTACAACACCTTCACCCGCGCCGGGCTCGACTCCTGGCAGCTGCGCTACGACTACGACTTCGTCGCCATGGGCATCCCCGGCCTGAGTTTCATGACCCGCTACACCGACGGCCGCCACGCCGAAACCGCCACGGTCAGCAACGGCCGCGAGCGCGAGCGCGACACCGACATCACCTACGTCATCCAGAGCGGGCCGTTCAAGGACGTCAGCCTGCGCTGGCGCAACGTCACCTTCCGTTCCGGCAATGGCCTGACCAACGCCGTGGACGAGAACCGCCTGATCATCGGCTACACCCTGGCGCTGTGGTAATCGCGCGCCTGTCCATTAGAACCGCATGGAGAACAGCATGTCCGCCGCCCCTACCCTGCAAAGCTTCATCGCCGGCCGCTGGATCGGCCAGCACGGCGCCCAAGCCCTGCGCAGCGCCCTCGATGGCCATGTCCTGGCCTACAGCCATGAAGAACGCCCGGACTTTGCCGAGGCCGTGGACTTCGCCCGGGCCCAGGGCCTGCGACAACTGCTGGCCATGGACTTCCAGCAGCGCGCCGCGCGCCTGAAAGCCCTGGCGCTGTACCTCGCCGAACGCAAGGAACAGCTGTACGCCCTCTCCCACCACAGCGGGGCCACCCGCGCCGACAGCTGGATCGACATCGAGGGCGGCAATGCCACGCTGTTCGCCTATTCCAGCATGGGCCGCCGTGAGCTGCCGTCGGGCAACCTGGTACATGAAGGCCCGGCGATTGCGCTGGGCAAGCAGGGCCATTTCGTCGGCAGTCACATTCTGGTGCCGCGCACCGGCGTGGCCGTGCATATCAACGCCTTCAACTTCCCGATCTGGGGCATGCTGGAAAAGTTCGCCCCGACCTTCCTCGCCGGCATGCCGTGCATCGTCAAACCGGCCACGGCCACCAGCTACCTGACCGAGGCCGTGGTGCGCCTGATGAACGAATCGGGCCTGCTGCCGACCGGCAGCCTGCAACTGGTGATCGGCGGCACCGGCGACCTGCTCGACCGCCTGCAGGGCCAGGACGTGGTCACCTTCACCGGCTCCGCCGACACTGCCGCCAGGTTGCGCGTCACCCCGAACCTGGTGCGCAACTCGGTGCCTTTCACCGCCGAGGCCGACTCGCTCAACTGCGCCATCCTCGGCCCGGACGTCAGCCCCGACAGCGAGGCGTTCGAGCTGTACATCAAGGAAGTGGCGCGGGAGATGACCACCAAGGCCGGGCAAAAGTGCACGGCGATCCGCCGCGCCATCGTTCCCGCCAGGCATGTGGACGCGGTGGCCTCGCGGCTGCGTGAGCGCCTGCGCAAGGTGGTGGTGGGCGATCCGTCGGTCGAGGGCGTGCGCATGGGCGCCCTGGCCTCCCACGACCAGCAGCGCGATGTCGCCGAGCGCGTGCGCCAGTTGCTGGACAGTTGCGACCAGCTGCTTGGCGCCAGCGACGGCTTCGCCCCGGTCGGTGACAACGTGGCCGAGGGCGCGTTCTTCGCCCCGACCCTGCTGCTGGCACGCGATCCCCACGCCGATGGAGGTGCCCACGATATCGAGGCGTTCGGCCCGGTGAGCACGCTGATGGCCTACGACGACCTGGACGAAGCCCTGGCCCTGGCCGCCCGTGGCAAAGGCAGCCTGGTGGCGACCCTGGTGACCGCCGACCGCGCCGTGGCGGCCAAGGCGATCCCACAGGCGGCGGCCTGGCACGGACGGCTGCTGGTGCTCGACAGCGAGGCGGCCAGGGAGTCCACCGGGCATGGCTCGCCATTGCCGCAGCTCAAGCACGGCGGCCCGGGCCGCGCGGGCGGTGGCGAGGAACTGGGCGGCCTGCGCGCGGTGAAGCATTACCTGCAGCGCGCCGCCGTGCAGGGCTCGCCGAGCATGCTGATGGCCGTGACCGGCGAATACGTGCGTGGCGCCGAGGTGATCGAGACCGAGGTCCATCCCTTCCGCCGCCATTTCGACGACCTGCGCATCGGCGAGTCGCTGCTCACCCATCGTCGCACCGTCACCGAGGCCGACCTGGTCAGCTTCGGCTGCCTGTCGGGTGACCACTTCTACATGCACTTCGACGAGATCGCGGCAAAACAGTCGCAGTTCGGCAAGCGCATCGCCCATGGCTACTTCGTGCTGTCGGCGGCGGCCGGGTTGTTCGTCTCTCCCGGCGAAGGACCGGTGCTGGCCAACTACGGCCTGGACAGCCTGCGCTTCATCACCCCGGTGGGGATCGGCGACACGATACAAGCGCGGCTGACCTGCAAGCGCAAGATCGACCAGGGCAAGGCCAGCCCGCTGGGCCAGCCCCAGGGTGTGGTGGCCTGGGACGTGGAAGTGACCAACCAGCTGGGTGAGCTGGTGGCCAGCTACGACATCCTGACGCTGGTGTCCAAGCGCGACCAGAGCGGCGCATAGCTTGTGGACCGGTGGGAGCGGGGTCGCCCGCGCCCACATTGACTCGTCCACGCATAAATGCTCATATGCGCCCCTTGTTTTCAGGTGTCCCTGGCCGCCGCGCCAGGGGTTAAACGGGAAGCCGGTGCCTCGCCTCGTGCGGGTAGTCCGGCGCTGCCCCCGCAACGGTAAGCGAGCAAGGCATTCGACAGACCACTGTGCCCCGGGCATGGGAAGGTGAATGACTCACGACCCTCGCAAGCCCGGAGACCGGCCTGGAACGCCTGTTGGCTACTCCCGCGGTGGGCGGGTGCGCGCCGGTCTTGCGGCCTCCTGCTGTCTGCAACACCTTCACGCACGCTCACCGTCGGGGTTCATTCGCTCCGTGACGGTGGTTCTTCCATGGCTTCGCCTCTCCTGCGCATCGAACGCCTGCACTGGTCGCCGTCTCCCGGCGGGCCCTCGCTGCTCGACGGCATCGACCTCGACGTGCATCCCGGCGAGAGCGTCGGCCTGATCGGCCCCAACGGCAGCGGCAAGACCAGCCTGCTGCGTTGTGCCTACCGCTTCAGCCGCCCGCAATCGGGCCGGGTGCTGTTCGACGGCCAGGATATCTGGCGGCAGACGCCGCGCTGGCTGGCCCAGCGGATCGCGGTCATGCAGCAGGAGTTTCCCGAGGACTTCGGCCTGAGCGTGCGCGATGTCGTCGCCATGGGCCGTACCCCGCACCTGGGCTGGCTGGACGGCGACGGCGATCCGGCACCGGTCGACCAGGCCCTGCGCCAGCTGGGCCTTGGCGAGCGCGCCGGGCAAGGCTTCTGTGGCCTGTCCGGCGGCGAGAAGCAGCGCGTGCTGCTGGCCCGCGCCCTGGCCCAGCAACCGCACCTGCTGGTGCTGGACGAGCCCACCAACCACCTGGACCCACGCCATCAGCTGGCACTGCTGCACCACCTGCGCGGCACCGGCCTGAGCCTGCTGGCGAGCTTCCATGACCTGAACCTGGCGGCAACTTTCTGCGACCGGCTGTACGTGATCGAACAGGGGCGCATCGTCGCCCAGGGCACGCCCGATCAGGTGCTGACCGAACAGTGCCTGGCCGAGGTGTTCGGCGTACATGCCCTGGTCGACCGCCATCCCGTGGGCCGGCACCCACGCATCACCTGGATCAGCCACGCATGAAACGCCTTCTCTTGACCCTGCTCGCCACCCTGCCCCTGCGCGCGCTGGCCGGCGACTACCCCGTGACCGTGCGCAGCTGCGACCGCGACGTGACCTTCGAGCATGCCCCGCAACGGGCCGTCAGTCATGATGTCAACCTGACCGGCATGCTCCTGGCCCTGGGGCTGCGCGAGCACATGGTCGGCTACAGCGGCATCAGCGGCTGGAAAAGCCTCGACCCGTCGATGCACCAGGCCTTGAGCGGCCTGCCGGAGCTTGCCCCGCGCTACCCGTCGGTGGAGAACCTGCTGGATGCGAACGTCGACTTCCTGTTCGCCGGCTGGAGCTACGGCATGCAGGTCGGCGGGCCGGTCACCCCGCAGCGCCTGGCGCCTTTCGGGATTCCGGTGTACGAACTCAGCGAGTCCTGCTCGCGCATCATGCCCAGGCCGCCCGCGAGCCTCGACGACCTGTACACCGACCTGGCCAACCTGGGCCGGATCTTCGCCGTGACCCCGCGGGCCGAGGCCCTGATCGACCAACTGCGCCAGCGGGTGGCACGCGTCACCACGTCACTGGCCGGCGCGCACGCCAGGCCCCGCGTCTTTCTCTACGACAGCGGCGAAGACCGCCCGACCACTTCCGGTCGCCTGGGCATGCCCCAGGCCCTGATCACGACGGCGGGTGGCGACAACGTCATGGCCGATGTACGGGCCAGCTGGACCGAAGTCAGCTGGGAAAGCGTGGTCGAACGCGATCCCGAGGTCATCGTGATCGTCGACTATGGACCGACCTCCTGGCAGCACAAGCGCGACTTCCTGCTCCAGCATCCGGCCCTGGGCGACGTCACCGCCATTCGTGAGCGGCGCTTCGTGGTGCTGTCCTATCTGCAGGTGACCCCTTCGGTGGACAACGCCGCAGCCATCGAGCGCCTGGCGAGCGCCCTGCATCCGCGGCTGTTCGCCGGAGCCCAGCAGTGATGCCGGTGCGCAGCCCGGCGGCCTATCGCTTGCTGTTGACCGGCCTGTTCATCGCCCTGCTGCTTTCCTGCCTGCTGTCGCTGGGCTTTGGCGCCGCGCAGGTGCCGTTGGCCAAGGTGCTGGACATCGTCCTGCAAGCGCTGGGGATCCTCCAGGGTGGCGAGGTCAGCCGTGGCCAGACGCAGATCGTCTGGCAGCTGCGGGCGCCGCGGGTGCTGCTCGGCGCGCTGGTGGGCGCCGGGCTGGCCCTGGTCGGTGGCGCGCTGCAGGCCGTGACGCGCAATCCGCTGGCCGACCCGCATCTGCTCGGCGTGAGTTCCGGCGCGGTGCTTGGCGCGGTGCTGGTGGTGGTGTTCCTCGGCCCGTTCGCCGGGGTTTTCAGCCTGCCGCTGGCGGCCTTCCTCGGCGCCCTGGGCTGCATGGTGCTGGTGATGGGCGTGGCCAGCCGGCGAGGACGGCTGGACAGCGACCGGCTGCTGCTGGCCGGAGTGGCAGTGTCGTTCGTGGTGATGGCGCTGGCCAACCTGCTGCTGTATACCGGCGACCCGCACGCGGCCAGCTCGGTGATGTTCTGGATGCTCGGCGGCCTGGGCCTGGCCCAGTGGTCGCTGCTGTGGCTGCCGGCGCTGGCCGTGCTGGCCGGTTTCGCCCTGTTGATGAGCCTGGCGCGCGCCCTCAACGCCCTGATGAGCGGCGAGCAGACGGCCGTGAGCCTGGGTTTCGACACCCGCCGCGTGCGCGCCCAGGTGTTCGTCGGCTGCGCCTTGCTGACCGGGGTGCTGGTGTCGTTGTCCGGGGCCATCGGCTTCGTCGGCCTGATGCTGCCGCACATGGCACGGCGCCTGGTTGGCGCCGAACATCGCCGGCTGCTGCCAGCCTGTGCGCTGCTCGGGGCGCTGTTCGTGGTCTGGGTGGACATGGCGGCACGTACCCTGATCGCGCCCCAGGACCTGCCGATCGGTATCGCCACGGCGGCGATCGGCGGGTTGTTCTTCATCATGCTGCTGCGCAGGAAACCCTGAGATGAGCCATGACCAGGTGCTGTTCGTCGGCCCGGACCTGTCCAACGGCAGCGCCAGCGAGGCCTTTCGCCGGCAACTGCTGGCCCTGCGCGGCCCGGCGGTCGCTGATGCCTTGATCGACACGGCGACGGGTTTCGATGGCCTTTGGCTGGCCGTGCGCCAATTTCTCGCGCAGGCCAGCGGCACGCTGCTGCTGGTCGACCTCGACCCTACCGCCGACAGCGCCTACCTCGACTGGCTGCGCAGCGAGCTGGCACAGCTTGCCGGCTCGACCGAGGCTGCCCGGCGCCTGTTCGTCAGCACGCCGCTGCTGGGGCGCCAGCCTTTGTCGGCGGCCAAGGCCTGCGCGCTGATCGAGCAGCGCGACGAGCAACTGAGCTGCGACGGCGTCGCCGAAGTGGCGGCCAAGCCGGACTGGTCACGAATTCCAGCGCACCGCCATCAACTGTTCCTGTGCATCGGCGCGCGTTGCGTGCGGCGCGGCGCCCTGCCCCTGTGGAAGCATGTACGCCAGCGCCTGGCCGCGGCGGCGGCGATCGAAACGGCTGACGGCGTGCTGATTACCCGCACCCACTGCCAGTACCCGTGCAACCGTGGCCCGATCGCCACCGTGCATCCCGCCGGCCACTGGTACCAGGTCGCCAGCCTGGCCGACGCCGACCGCCTGGTGGATGAACAGCTGCTCGCTCATCGCTCGGCTGGGTCGATCCTGATTGCCCGGCAACCCTGAAGAAGGCAAATGGCCACCTCGTACACCTGCCCTACAGCGCTTCCCGAGGCCCCGGCGCTATAGTCGCCCTCACCGCCTGCGTCGCCAGTCCATCCCCTTCCTGGCGGCCACGGCGGTGCATTCAAACAATGCCAAGGAAGCTTCACGATGAAATCCATGCTCCGTACCCTCAAGCCACTGGCCGTGCTCGCCGTGGCCGCTGGGCTGGTCGCCTGCCAGACCGCCAGCCCCAACGCCGACACCCTCAAGCAACGCTCGCAGGTCACCCTCGGCGTGCCGGTGAGCAAGGTCAGCAACGTGCGCAGTGACTCCAGCACCACCTACTTCACCGCCATCACCGCCAAAGGCGCCTACGACTGCCAAGTGGCCAGCGGTGGCATGGTCGCGGTGGCCGGCATGGGGCTCATCACCCCGTCGCCCACTTGCTGGAAGGAAGGCCAGGCCCCGGTATTCCAGTGATACCCGCCAGCGCCGGGCTAACTGACCGGCGCCGCTTCCCTGAGGCCGCGCAAGGCCGCACGCAGTTCCGCCGGTCGCACCGGCTTGCTCAGCACCTCGATGCCACGGGCCTGCAGCGCCGCCTGCAGCCGGTCGGTGTCGTGCCCGGTCATGATCAACGCCGGTACCGCCCGCCCGCGTTGGGCTCGCAGGTTGTCGATACAGTCGATGCCTGTCGCCTGCGGTCCGAGGTCGTAATCCGCGACGATCACGTCACAGTCGCTGGTCAGCCCATGGGGCGACTCGGCAGCCTGCACCTCGCATCCCCAGCGCCGCAACAAGGCCGTGGTGGCCTGCAACACGTTGCGATCATCCTCGACCAGGCACACCCGCAGGCCGGTCAGCAGCCCGGCCTGCTGCGCCGGTTCGTTGCCCGCTCGTGGCGCGTGCGCGGGCACCTGGGGCAAGCCCTGCAGCGTCACGGTCGTGCCATGCCCGGGACGCGAGCACAAACTCACCTCGAGCCCCAGCAGGTGACCCAAGCGCTTGACGATGGCCAGGCCCAGGCCAACGCCTTCGACATCCTTGTCACGGGTCTCGCGCACCCGATAGAACTCCTCGAACACCTTGCCCTGATGCTCCTCGGCGATACCACGGCCCTGGTCGCAGACGACGATGGCCAGGCCCGTGCCACGCGGCCGCACGCCGATCAGCAAGGGCCGCCCGGCAGCGTACTTGAAGCTGTTGGACAGCACGTTCTGCACCATGGTCGCCAGCATGGCGGGGTCGCTGCGGGTCCAGTGCCGGCTCGGTACCAGGCGCATTTCCACCCCGGCCCAGCGCGCCGCCTCGCTGTTCTGGCGCAGCAACTCGCGCAGCAGACCATCCACGGCGAAGGTCTCGCACTTGGGTTGCACCCGACCGTTGTCCAGGGTGTAGAGGTCGAGAATCGAACGGAACAGCTGCGATACGTTGTGCAGCGATCGGTCGATGCTGTCCACCAGGCGCCGCTCTTCCTCGCCCAGGCGCGCTTCACGCAGGCAGGCGGTGAACAGGCCGATGGAGTGGATGGGTTGGCGCAGGTCGTGGCTGGCCTGGGCCAGGAAACGCGATTTCTCGCGGGTCGCCGCCTCGGCCAGGGCCGTGGCCTTGCGCGTGCGCTCCAGCAACAGGTGGGCGTAGAACGGAATCAGCGTGCTGGTGGTCAACAGCATCGGCAGCAGAAACGGCTGCTCCTGCCAGTACGGTGTCAACCGCCACACCACCAGCAGCGCCGCCAGGGCCAGCACCGTGGCGATGGCCAGGTAGCGCGAGCCGAAGCGCATGCCGTTGCCCAGGTTGATCCACACCATCACCGCATACAGCGGCAACGCCGTCTCGCCACCGACCACCAGTCCGAAACTGGTGCCGGTGTAGTCGCCCAGCATGCCGAAGATGCGCCGCGCCGGATAATGCCCTGGCCAGCGCTTGATGGCCTGACGCATGGCGATCGAAACCACCACGAAGGCGGCGTAGTAGAGCAGGACTGGCAGATAGGTGGTGGGCGAACGCCCCGGCAGGAAACCCAGCAGCGCCACGTACGAGATCGCGCACGAGGCGACGATGATGCGCAGATTGGCTTGATCCAGTTCGTTGTTCTTCTCGAACTTCATGGGGTAACGTCCTTGTGCGCCAGTAGGCATTTTCCGTATCTGGCCGGAGAAACGGCCACAGCTGGCTGCTAAATTAGCATGTGTCGCAGGACAGGGAGTTACACGACGTGAGTTGTCGCATCATCGTGGCGGATGACCATCCGCTGTTCAGGGAAGCCATGGTCAGCACCGTGAAGCGTATCCTGCCCGAAGCCTGCCTGGAGCAGGCCGGTACCCTGCAGGACGTGCTCAGGCTGGCCGGCGACGGCGATCCTCCCGACACGCTGATCCTCGACCTGCGTTTCCCAGGCCTGACCTGCATCGGCCGCCTGGCCGAATTGCGCCAGCAATTTCGGCGTACCACCCTGATCGTCGTGTCGATGGTCGACGAACCAGACGTGATCGGCCAGGTCATGGCCACCGGCGTGGACGGTTTCATCGGCAAGAGCGTCAGCCCCGAGGAGTTCGGCGCGAGCATCCTTGCCATTCGCGAGGGGGACGTGCTGGTCAGGTACCTGCCCAGCGGGCTGCTGCCAGCGCCCGGTGCCGCCAGCGAGCTCGAGCAGCTCACCCACCGCCAGCAGGACGTGTTGCGCCTGATCGCTCAGGGCAAGACCAACAAGGAGATCGCCCGGGCACTGGATATCTCGCCCTTCACCGTACGCATCCACGTCTCCTCGCTGCTCAAGACGCTCAACGTGCCGACCCGCACCGCGGCGGCGGTGAAGTATTCCGGCAACTGAGAGCCGTTGGTCGGCAACGACCTGGATCGAATCGACCCCACTCCCGCACGAGGACTCTCAATGCATGAGGGGCCGCGATTGCCCTCGGTCCTGTGTTCGACTCACCCACAGGTGGGCCTTTTCCTCACTGGCGAGGATACCGTCATGAACGAGAACCTCTGGATGGGCGGTGGCGACGCCCAGAGCGACTGGCCGGAGCTGGAGCCCGGAAAACGCAACGACCGTGCCGATGACCCGGATGCCGACCCCAACCTGACCGAGGAGCAGGAGCCGCCCGGCGTGCCGGCGAGCGATCCGGAGTCCGGCGCCTGACCCGCAGCGCCGCTGCGTCCCGGCGTTGCGACGCCAGGACGCAGCGCTGTTAAGGTCGATCACACGCGCCAGCGCACGTCAGTGATGCCATGCCGTTCGGCTATCGGCCGGCTGACCTTTCTGATCTTTTCCCGCCCGAACTTGGGAATGATCCCCAATCCCGCATCGCAACTGGCCCAATGCCAGGCCTCGGCATTGTCCATGCGCTCCAGGCGGATGATGAAGCGCCGCGGCTCTCCGTGCAGGAGATAGTCGATGGTATACAGCTGTGGACTTGGCATTGACGCAGGCCCTCCTCTTTTCCATGGATGACTCTTTGACTGATCGCGCCGGGGCATGAAAATTCAAAAGATTGTCAGGCACGGTGAAAGGAGGGCCCGCGGCTCAGGCTTTGCGCCCGCCACCGTGGCTGTTGCGGCCACCCTTGCGCCCAGCGTCGGCGGCCCGTTCGCGGTCATTGGCAAAATTGCCCCCCGAGACCTGGCCACCCTTTTGACCGGCGCGGGACGCTCGCTCGCGGTCGTTGGCGAAGTTGCCTGGGTTGGTTTCCTTGTTGCCGCCGCGCTGGCCGCTCTGTTGATCACGAGCCATGTCGTATCTCCTTCACTTGATGGTTGACGTGGCACGGCATGCACCGGGCAACCGTGCAGTAGTTCAGAGCCTTCGCCGGCCAGGAGTGCTCAGCCTTGATCGGCGCTTTCGGACCGGTGGCAGCACAGGCCACGACAGCAATCTCCATCGCGCCGTCATCCACCGCCTCGCTCAGGCATGCACGCTCCACTGGACGGCATCCGCTTGGATCGGCAGCTCGTCGATGGCCTGGATCATCCCCGTGGCCAGCGCCTCCTTGGGGCCCAGGATCCGCGGGAAGGCCATCAGGTAGCGGGGCACATCGAGCACCTCGCTGGCGCCTTCGGTGCGCTCGGCGACAATCTGCGCATACAGACGCAGGTCGTAGTCCAGGCTCATGGCGTATTCGGCCATGCGCGCATGGTCCACCGAGCCATGCAAGGTCCAGTGGAACGGATGGAACAGGAACTTGCTGCAGGCACAGGCGGTACGCTGCGAGCCTGCCAGGAACAGGATATTGCCCATCGACTCGACCGTGCCCAGGTTGTGCGTGTGCACCGGCACCGGCAGTGCCCGCAGGAAGTTGTACAGGGTGAACCCATAGCTGCACTCGCCACCCATGGTGGCGACATTGATCTGCAGCACCTCGGCGCCCTGTTGCAAGGCCCGGGAACAGGTGTTGATCAGGTTGCCGCAGGTCGATGAATTGATGGGGCCGGTGTAGTGGATGATGTGTCTGGCCATGCCGTCCTCCAGGGTCAGTCAGGGGTGTCTTTGGACGGTGCCTGCTCATCGTGTCCGCCCATCCGCTGATACTGCTTGCGCAATGCGTGCAGCTCGGCCGGGTCCATGTCCTCGAGGTCGAGCAAGGCCTTGTGGGCCCGCTGGGTGGTGCGCAGCAGTTCGTCGATCTTGATGTGCAGCTCGTCGTTGTCGCGGTTCTGGGTGTTCTGGATGAGGAACACCATCAGGAAGGTGATGATGGTGGTCGAGGTGTTGATCACCAGTTGCCAGGTGTCGTTGAAGTGGAACAAGGGACCCGTCACGGCCCAGACGACGATCAGCAACAGTGCGATGGCAAAGGCCAGCGGGCGACCGCTGCAGTTGGCCAGCCATTGGGCGAAACGATCGAACTTCATGCCCTGCCCCTCCAGTTTTCCGACCCAACATCCGGTGGAGGGCCGGGGGTGGGGCAAAGTTCCGGCTTTCGCCGGCTCAGGTTCCCATTCGTCAATCCCGCTGAACCCTGGCGAGCCACTGCCGGTCGCTACTGAATAGGTACATGGACGGAGTGGAAGCTGCCATGAGCGAGATCCGCCTTGCTGCGCCCCTGGATCGCCGTAACCCGCGGCGTGATGCAGACCCGCGGGGCATTGGTCGTGCGCAGGGGCATCGATGAACAGGCCCCTGCCCACCCCGCACCGCGTCATCGACGAGGTCACCACGGTGCATCGCCTGACCGTGCTGACCCTCAACGTGCACAAGGGTTTCACCCTGTTCAATCGCCGCTTCATCCTGCCGGAGCTGCGCGAGGCGGTGCGGACCACCGGTGCCGACCTGGTGTTCCTGCAGGAAGTGCACGGCAGCCACCGGCATCATGCCCAGCGCCATCCGGCCTGGCCGCAGGCGCCGCAGTACGAGTTTCTCGCCGACAGCATGTGGCCGCAGTTCGCCTATGGTCGCAACGCGGTCTACCCCCATGGCGACCATGGCAACGCGTTGCTGTCGAAGTTTCCTATCCGCGCCCATGACAACCTGGACGTGTCGATCCACGGCAACGAGGAGCGTGGCCTGCTGCATTGCCAGCTGGAAGTGCCCGGCCACCACCAGGTACACGCCATCTGCGTGCACCTGGGGCTTCGCGAAGCCCATCGCCAGCGCCAGGTCGGGCTGCTGCTGGCGCTGCTCGACAGCCTGCCAGCGGATGAACCCGTCATCGTCGCCGGCGACTTCAACGACTGGCGCCTGAAGGCCGACGCGCGGCTCTGCGGGCATCTGCGGGAAGCATTCGGCAAGCCCGCCCGCAGCTTCCCCGCCCGCCTGCCGCTGCTGCGCCTTGACCGCATCTACCTGCGCAATGCGCACGCCAGCGACGCCCGGGTGCTCACCAGGTACCCATGGTCGCACTTGTCCGATCATGCGCCGCTGGTGGCGGAGGTAACCCTGTGAAGCAGCCCTGGAGCGACGGCAACCATGTCGAACTGCTGATCAACGGCGAGCAGTACTACCCGCGCGTGTTCGAGGCCATGGCCCAGGCGCGGGAGGAAATCCTCCTGGAAACCTTCATCATCTTCGACGACAAGGTCGGCCAGCCCTTGCGTCAGACGCTGATCGACGCCGCCCGGCGTGGCGTGCGGGTGGAGGTGGTGGTGGACGGCTACGGCACCGCCGATCTGCCGGATGGCTTCATCCGTGCAATGACCGACGCCGGCGTGCGTTTCCACGCCTTCGATCCACAGCCGCGGCTGGCCGGCATGCGCACCAACCTGTTCCGCCGCCTGCACCGCAAGATCGTGGTGATCGACGGCCGACTGGCCTTCATCGGCGGGATCAACTACAGCGCCGACCACCTGGGCGACTTCGGCCCCCAGGCCAAGCAGGACTATGCCGTGGCGGTCGCAGGCCCGGTGGTGGCCCAGGTGCATGCCTCCAGCTGCCGGATGCTCGCGCCGGTGCTGGACACCGCCAGCCGGGTCGATCCGGCCACGACACCCGCCGGCACGGCGAGCGCCCTGCTGGTCGAGCGCGACAACCGTCGCCATCGCAACGACATCGAGGAACGCTATCTCGAGGCGTTCCGCCAGGCCCGCCAGCGCATCGTCGTCGCCAACGCCTACTTCTTCCCCGGCTATCGCCTGCTGCGCGAGCTGCGCAACGCCGCCCGACGTGGCGTGGCGGTGACCCTGATTCTCCAGGGCCAACCAGACATGCGCTGGGTTCGCGCCCTGTCGCGGCTGCTCTACAACTACCTGTTGCGCGACAACGTGCGCATCCACGAGTACTGCCAGCGCCCGCTGCACGGCAAGGTGGCGCTGGTCGACGAAGACTGGGCCACCGTGGGCTCGAGCAACCTCGACCCGCTGAGCCTGTCGTTCAACCTGGAAGCCAACCTGCTGATCCGCGACCGCGCCTTCAATCTGGGCCTGTACCAGCACCTGAGCGAGCTGGCCAGCACGCAATGCAAGGCGGTGACCCTGGAGCGCATGGTTCGCGGCTACTGGTGGCGCGCGCCACTGATCTTCCTGGGCTTCCACATCACCCGCTATTTCCCGCGTATCGCCGGCTGGTTTCCGGCGCATCGGCAACGGCTGCGGTCGCTGCAACCAGACAGCGATGCCCCGGTCGACTACCACGAGGGCAAGACCTGATGGCCAACCACGGCTGGAAGACCTGGGGCAAGCGCTTGCTCACCGTGCTGTTCCTGGTGCTGATCCCGGTGCTGCTGTTCACCCTGGCGCGCAACCTGGACTGGCACGAAGTGCGCCAGTCCCTGCTCGCCTACAAGCCCACCACCCTGGTGCTCGGCCTGCTGCTGGCCCTGGGCAGCTACCTGGTGTTCGCCAGCTACGACCTGCTCGCCCGCGCCTATACCGGCCACCGCCTGCCGGCCCGGCAGGTGCTGCCGGTGGCGTTCGTCTGCTACGCGTTCAACCTCAATTTCACCACCTGGGTCGGTGGCGTCGCGCTGCGCTACCGCCTGTACGGTCGCCTGGGGCTGGATACCGCGACCATTACCCGCATCCTCACCCTGGGCCTGCTGACCAACTGGATGGGCTACCTGCTGCTGGCCGGCACGGTGTTCGCGCTGGGCTTGGTCAAGTTGCCGGAAAACTGGGCGCTGGGAGCAAGCGGCCTGCGCCTGGTCGGCGTGCTGATGGTGGCGGTCGCGCTGGCCTATCTGCTGGCCTGCGCCTTTGCCCGGCGCCGCACCTGGCATCTGCGCGGACATGAAATCACCTTGCCCTCGCTGCGCCTGGCGCTGTGCCAGGTGGTGCTCGGTGCGAGCAACTGGGCCTTGATGGCGGCGCTGATCCACGTGCTGCTGCCCCAGGACCTGTTCTACCCGTCCGTGCTGGGGGTGTTGCTGATCAGCTGCGTGGCTGGCGTGGTGGCGCATATTCCCGCCGGGCTAGGCGTGCTGGAGGCGGTGTTCCTCGCCCTGCTCCACGGTCAGCTGGGCCAGGGCACCCTGGTCGCCGCGCTGCTGGGCTATCGAACGCTGTACTACCTGATCCCGCTGTTGCTGGCGGTGATCACCTACGTGATTCTGGAAAAGCGCGCCAAGGCTCTGCGCCAACAGGCTGGGCCGGTCCTCGACAAGCGCTGAAGGGCCTTCTGGCCCGGGAGGTACATCATGCGGTTCGTTCTGTGCGTGGCGCTATTGGCCGGCCTGGCAAGCGGACAGGCCATGGCGCAAGGCTGCGACGTGGTCACCCGCTCGTCCAGCGATGCGGTAAAGCCGGTGCAGCGGCATACCTGCTACAGCTTCGGCAACATGCCCGCCGACGCGATCGCCTGGTCCTGCAGCAATGAAAGCAAGGAAATGCTCAATAGCCAGAAACGCAAGGTCGAACGCTGCGCCGACGGCAGCGTGGGCAGCTGCATCGCGCCATTGACCCAGGAGACCCTGGCCAACCCCGACGCCGCCGGGCGCGATCAACCCTCGACCCGCCCGGCGCTGGCCAAGGATGCGCGGATCATCACCTACTACTACGACACCCCGAGCCTGGGCCAGGCGCGCAGCGACTGCGAGCGCAACAATGGCATCTGGCAGACCCATTGACCCCAAGGAGAACCCCCATGCCCCGTGGAGACAAAGACAAGTACACCGACAAGCAGAAGCGCAAGGCCGACCATATCGAAGAAAGCTACCAAGCCAAGGGGGTTCCCAAGGACGAAGCCGAGGCCCGCGCCTGGGCGACGGTCAACAAGCAGTCAGGCGGCGGCGAGCGCAAAGGCGGGTCTGGGCAGAAGACCAGCCAGGCGGCGAAGGCCAAGGCGCGCGCGTCCTCGGCCCGGCGCGCGGTGGCGACCCGACATGGCGTGCCGCGGCCGGGGCAGCGGCTGGAAGACATGACCAAGCGCGAACTGATGGACCGGGCGCGCAAGCAGGACATCGCGGGCCGCTCGAACATGCGCAAGGGCGAACTGATCGAGGCGTTGCGCAAGGCGGCGTGAGCCGTTGCGCCGGCGAAGTCTGAAGTTGCTTGTTTGACAGTTAGCTATAAGTTGATTGTTCCGACCCTTTCGCGGGCAAGCCCGCGAAAGGGTCAGAAGATCACGCAGCGGCCACGCGCGTCAGTTGCACCTGCCCCGTCGCCGCCCGCAACTTCGCTGGCAAAAACACTCGCGAACTGACCCGCCACTAAAACACCCCGGCAAAAGCAATAAAGTCCAACACATCACCCGCCTCGAACGTCTCCCCCGCCGGCACCTCCAGCAGCCCATCGGCCTCGACGGCACTGAGCAAGGTCGCCGAGCTCTGGTTCTCCAGCAACCGCGCCCGCCCCCCGTCAAGCCGTACCCGCAGATACTCCTGGCGCTTGCCGGGCTTCGGCCAGGCAAACCCTGCCACGACCGGCATGCGCATGGGCTGAACCCGCGCCACCCCCATGCGCGCCAGCAGATACGGCCGCGCCAGCAGCAGGAAGGTGACCAGCGCCGAGCCCGGATTGCCGGGCAGGCCCAGAAACGGCACGCGGTCGATATAGCCGAAGGTGAAGGGCTTGCCAGGCTTGATGGCAAGCTTCCACAGTCGCACTTCGCCAGACTCGCGCAGCAGCGTGCCGATGCAGTCGGCATCGCCCACCGATACCCCCGCGCTGCTGACGATCAGATCCGCCCCCGCTGCCTGGAGCAGCGCCGCGCGGATGTGCTGCGGATCGTCGGGCAGGCAGCCCAGGTCGATCACCTCGCAACCCAGGCGTGCGAGCAGCGCCGACAGCAGCACCCGGTTGCTGTCGTGGATCTGTCCGGGCGCCAGGCGCGCGCCCTGTGCAGCCAGTTCGTCACCGCTGGACAGCAAGGCCACTCGCGGCCGGCGCAGCACCGGCACCTGGGTGATGCCCTGGGACGCCAGCACCCCAAGGGCGATGGGGTCCAGCACTGTCCCGGCCGCCAGCAACGCAGCGCCGGCGCGGATCTCGTTGCCCTGCGCACGAATGTTGTCGCCTCTGCGCAGCAGCGTCAGCGAACTCACTCGCCCTTGCCCGTCCACCTCGCAGTTTTCCTGCAACTGCACGCAGTCGGCGCCGGCGGGCACCGGCGCCCCGGTGAACAGCCGCGCGCAGGTGCCCGGCCGCAGCGGCTCCGGTGCCTGCCCGGCAAACACGGTCTGCGACACCGGCAACGGGCCCGTCGCCAGGTCGTCGAGCCGCATGGCGTAGCCGTCCATGGCACTGTTGGCCCAGGGCGGCAGATCGATCCCCGCCCGCAGCCCTTCGGCCAGCACGCGCCCATCGGCCTGGCGCAGGGGTAGCTGCTCCACGCCCTCCAGCGGCGCCGCCCTGGCCAACGCCAGCAGCTGCGCCAGGGCGTCGTCGACGGCCATCAGAGCGCTCATGGCCGTGGCTCGCAGAGTGGCGCGGCCTTCAGGTGCGGCACGAAGTTGCAAGGACGGTGGCGGGCGTCGAGCTGCTCGACCAGGATGCCCTCCCAGGCGGTACGGCAGGCCCCGGTCGAGCCCGGCAGGCAGCACACCAGGGTGCCGTTGGCCAGGCCTGCCAGGGCGCGGGACTGCACGGTCGACGTGCCGATGTCGAGGATCGACAGGGCGCGGAACAACTCGCCGAAGCCATCGATAACCTTGTCCAGCAGGCAGCTGACCGCCTCCGGGGTGCTGTCGCGCCCGGTAAAACCTGTGCCGCCGGTGATCAGCACCACCTGCACGCCATCGTCGGCGATCCAGTTCGCCACCTGAGCGCGAATCCGGTACAGGTCGTCCTTGAGCAACGCCCTGGCCACCAGGCGATGGCCCATGTCCACCGCCCGGGTCGCCAGCAACTCGCCAGAGGTATCCGTTTCGAACGTGCGGGTATCGCTGACGGTCAACACGGCGACATTCAGCGGAACAAATACGGCGTCGACTTTGACACTCATTTTCTCGGCACTCTGATATTCAACAAAACTGACGAGAAAACTAGAGCGGGCAGCACAGCGCGTCCAATCGATAATACGAACCGCATAATAAGCCAGCTCTATCAGGGGATCATCATCAGCCCGCTCTATCAGTTATTCGTTATTTCCCATTGGACGCTATTTAATCTTCACTTTACTTTTCGCTGCCTTGAAACATGGCATCCGCGCCGTGTTCCCGATTGCAACTTACCGGCAAGGCGCACCATGGATATCAAACAACTCAAGTTCCTGATCGCGCTGGACCAGACGCGTCACTTCGGTCAGGCCGCCGCCTTGTGCCATATCACCCAGCCGACCCTGTCCATGCGCCTGCGCAATCTGGAGGAAGAGCTGGGCCTGATGCTGGTGACCCGTGGCCAGCGCTTCGAAGGTTTCACCGAGGCCGGTGAACGCATCCTGGCCTGGACCCGCACCCTGCTCGCCGCCTACGACGGCCTCCAGGCCGAAGCCGCCAATTGTCGTGGGCGGCTGGTCGGCAGCCTGCGTATCGGCATGGTGCCGTTGTCGAGCTTCCAACTGATGGACTTGCTCAAGCCGCTGATCCAGCGCTATGCGCAACTGCAGGTGCAGTTGACCTCGCTGAGCTCGGAACAGGTGACCGACGCGTTGAGCCGCAACCAGCTGGACCTGGGCATCTGCTACCTCGACCGGATCAACCGCAACTACTTCGAGGTTATCGAACTGGGCGCCACGCGCATGGGCTTGCTGTTCGACACCCGGCATTTTCAGTTTTCCACGCCCGACCTGAGCTGGGAGGCGCTGGAAAAGCTGCCGCTGGGATTGCTGTCCCAGGGCATGCACTACCGCCAGGCGATCGACCTGAGTTTGCGCAGTCGCGGCCTGCACCCACAGTCGATCCTCGAAAGCGATTCGACCTACCAACTGATCCAGGGCGTCTGCGCCGGCCTGTGCTGCGCGATCATGCCACTGGATCACGGGCTGGAGGGGCTGAGCGAGCACATCCGCATCCTGCCGATCAGCGGCGCCAGCATCCATGCGCCGGTCGGCCTGCTGCTGCGACGCAGCGAGCCCCGCTCGGCCCTGGCCGAACAATGCTTCGCCGAAGCCCGCGCCCTGCTCTGCCCGGACGCCGCCGCCAACCGCCTGCCCCTGGAGACGCCATGAACGACACCCCACTGACCCACCTGGACAGCCGCGGCCACGCGCACATGGTCGATGTCACCGACAAGACCGACACCCGCCGCGAAGCGGTCGCCGAAGCCTGGATACGCATGAAGCCGGAAACCCTCGCCCTGATCAATGCCGGGGGCCACCCCAAGGGCGATGTCTTCGCGGTCTCGCGCATTGCCGGGATCATGGCCGCCAAGCGTACCCACGAGCTCATCCCGCTGTGTCATCCGCTGCTGCTCAGTGCGGTCAGTGTGGAGCTCAAGGCCGTGCCGCCGGATTCGGTACGGGTCATCGCCCGCTGCACCCTCAAGGGCGTCACCGGTGTGGAAATGGAGGCCCTGACTGCCGCCAGTGTCGCCGCCCTGACCCTGTACGACATGTGCAAGGCCGTCGATCGCAGCCTGCAGATCGACTGGATGCGCCTGCTGCACAAATCCGGCGGCCGCTCCGGGCTGTACCAGGCCGAGGACGCACAATGATTCGGGTCAACTACTTCGCCCGCTACCGCGAGCTGCTCGACTGCGATGGCGAGTCGCTGCCGTGGACACCGGCCCTGGCCAGCCTGCGCGACCTGCGCGGGCTGCTGGTCAGCCGCGGCGGCCCATGGGCGCAGGCCCTGGGCCAGGCCAACCTGATGTGCGCGCGCAACCAGGAACTGTGCACCCTGGACGAGCCGCTGTCCGACGGCGACGACATCGCCTTCTTCCCTCCCGTGACCGGCGGCTAGGCAGCCGCCGAGGTCAGCGTCACCTTGCCGTTGCCATGGTCATAGCCCAAGGCCACATGGTCGCCGGACTTGATCTGATCGCCGAGGATTTCCTTGGCCAGGCGCGTCTCCACCGCCTGGCGAATCTGGCGCTTGAGCTCCCGCGCGCCGAACTCCGGCTGGTAGCCGACCTCCACCAGGTGCTCGACCAGCGAGTCGTCCACCGTCAGGTGGATATCCTGCGCCGACGCGGTGCGCACCACCCGCTCCAGCTGGATCTTGACGATCGCGCGAATATCGTCGCGCGACAGCGCGTGGAACACGATGATGTCGTCGATCCGGTTGAGAAACTCGGGACGGAAATGCCCCTTGAGCACGCCCATCAGCTCGTCCTTCAGGGTCTTCTCGTCGGTGCGCTCATCCTCTGGTCGTTCCAGGTTGGCCATGATCAGCGGCGCGCCCAGGTTGCTGGTGGCGATGATGATGGTGTTGCTGAAGTCCACCACCCGGCCTTTGCCATCGGTGAGGCGGCCGTCGTCGAACACCTGCAGCAGCACGTTGTTGACGTCCGGGTGAGCCTTCTCGATCTCGTCCAGCAGGATCACGCTGTAAGGCCGGCGCCGGACCCGCTCGGTCAGTTGACCACCCTCGTCGTAGCCCACATAGCCGGGCGGCGCCCCGATCAGGCGGGCGACCGCATGGCGTTCCATGTATTCGGACATGTCGATGCGAATGATCGCCTGCTCGTCGCCGAACACCGCTTCGGCCAGGGCCTTGGCCAGCTCGGTCTTGCCGACGCCGGTCGGGCCGAGGAACAGGAAGGTGGCGATCGGTCGGTGGGCTTGCCCAAGGCCGGCCCGCGACAGGCGCACGGCGTCGCTCACCGCCTGCACCGCGTCGCCCTGGCCGATCAGGCGCTCGCGCAGGGTGTCTTCGAGCTTGAGCAGTTTCTGCCGCTCTTCCTGGGTCAGTTCGGCCACCGGCACGCCAGTCAGCCGCGAGACCACTTCGGCAATCGAGGCCAGGGTGACCTCCAGGGTCTCGGAGCCGGTCTTGCGCTGCCAGGCTTCGGTCTGTTCCTCCAGGTCGGCGTTCTTGGCCTTGATGCGCGCCTCGAAATCCTTGGCTTCATCGAAGCGCTTGCGTGACGAGGCATAGTCCTGCTCGCGCTTGAGCTGGGCGATTTCCGCTTCCAGCTCCTGGATCGCGGCCGGTCGCGAAGTGGCACCGATGCGCACACGGGCGGCGGCCTGATCGATCAGGTCGATGGCCTTGTCGGGCAGGAAGCGCGTGGTGATGTAGCGGTCCGACAACTCGGCGGCGGCGACGAAGGCCTCGTCGGCGAAGGTCACCTGGTGGTGAGCCTCCAGGCTGTCGCGCAGGCCACGGAGGATCACGATCGTCTGCTCGACCGTCGGCTCGGGCACCAGGACCGGCTGGAAGCGCCGCTCCAGCGCGGCGTCCTTCTCGATGTACTTCTGGTACTCGTTGAGCGTGGTGGCGCCGATCAGGCTCAGCTCGCCGCGGGCCAGCGCTGGCTTGAGCACGTTGGCGATGTCCAGCCCACCTTCCCCACCTCCTTGTCCGGCACCGACGATGGTGTGCAGCTCGTCGATGAACAGGATCAGCTCGTCGTGCTTGGCGGTGACTTCCTCGATCAGCTGCTGGGCGCGCTCTTCGAATTCACCCCGGTACTTGGCGCCGGCCACCATCGAATTGAGGTTGACCTCGACCAGGCGCCGCCCGCGCAGCACTTCGGGCACGTCGCCCTTGACGATGCGCTGGGCGAGTCCCTCGACGATGGCGGTCTTGCCCACGCCGGGCTCGCCGATCAGCACCGGGTTGTTCTTCTTGCGCCGGGCCAGCACTTCGATGGTGCTCTCGATTTCCTGGGCCCGACCCAGCACCGGGTCGAGCTTGCCTTCCCGGGCCATGGCGGTCAGGTCGCGGCCGAACTTGTCCAGGGTCGGGGTGCCGGTGGGGGTGTCCACACGGCCATCCTCCGCGCCCTTGCCGACCACCTTGAGCACTTTCTGGCGCAGGGCCTCGGGGGAGACGCCGTACTTCTTGAGCAGGGTACCGGCGATGCTGTCCGGCACCGCCGCCAGGCCGATCAGCAGGTGCTCGGGGCCCACATAGGAGTGGCCGAGGTCGCGCGAGGCCTGGAAGGCGAAATTGAAGGCCTTCTTCAGGCGTGGGGAAATGGTCATCTTGTCGGCCGCCACCTCCTCGCTGCCCTTCTGGGCATGCTGGTCGATGTAGCCCTTGATGTCGTCCGCGGACAGCTTCAGCTCCTTGAGCAGCGCCATGCCGACGTCGGTGTCGGCCAGCACGTACAGCAGGTGTTCCGAGTCCACTTCGCTGCGATTGAGTTCATGGGCCTTCTCGGCCGCGCGCTGGAGGATCTCCAGGGTCTGTTCGCTGAACGCATCCGTCGGGTCGACCGAGTCGCGCTGCACTTCCGCGGACAGCCCTGCGCCGTCGGCGAAGTGCTCCGGCAAGCCGCCCATGCCGCCGAAGAGGCTGGACAGGCCGCCGCCGCCAAGCAGCGAGTCGAAGGGATTGAGCATGTTCTGGTGGCGCAGCAGCTGACGGTAGTCGTGGTCGCAGATGGACATGGTCTTGCGCTGGCCGTTTTGCGACACCGTCACCCGTGCGGTGGCGGGTCTTGCGTTGCAGATCTCACAGAGCGTAGCCATGGTCGGGAGTCTCCGGATGTGTGGGGCAGGCCGGTTGACGTCGAGCAACGACTGACGGGAGGCTCCTTGCCTTCACCCGGCTTGCACGCCAGGCGCGCAGAAACGCGATGCGCAGGTAGGCAATGCGTGCGGGAGGCTGCATTGCCGTGGCAACAGTTCACCTTAGCCGCGAACCCTGGATCCCGTTCCGTCATCGCAACGCCCAACCGACGAATGACCGCTGAGATGGCGCCGCTTCGCGGACAAGCCCCAGCCACAGGGACTGCGCCGGTGCGAGCAAACACGCAGCCCCGTGAAGGGCCGCAAAGCGGCCCTGCCTGCCTTGACAGGTCGTTCAGTTGAGCTCGGAACGCATGACCCGCACCGGCACCGACTTGTACGACGGCGTGCCGCTGTCCACATCGATGTAGTCCAGCGGCACCAGCTGGTTGGCCTCCGGGTAATAGGCGCCGACCGAGCCGGGGGAGATTTTGTACTCGATGGCGGTGATCCGCTCGTAGCGTATCTTGCGGCCATGGGTCACGGTCTCGATGTCCACCAGGTCGCCATGGGCCAGGCCACGCGCCTGCAGGTCGGCCGGATTCATGAACAGCACGTCGCGCCGACCGAACACGCCCCGGTAGCGATCGTCCAGCGCGTAGATGGTGGTGTTGTACTGGTCATGGCTGCGCAGGGTGATCAGGCGCAGGACATCGTCGCCCTCGACTTCCTTGTCCTCGTGCAGCCCCGGGAACACGAAGAATTCGGCCTTGCCCGAGGGCGTCATCCAGATGCGCTCGGTGGCCGGCAACGGCATGCGGAAGCCACCTGGCACCCGGATGCGCGCGTTGTAGTCCTCGAAGCCCGGTATGGTCTTCTCGATCAGATCGCGAATCTTGTCGTAGTCGGCGGCCAGCTCCAGCCAGGGCACGGGGCTGTCCGGCAAGGTCGCGTTGGCCATGCCGGCGACGATCGCCGGTTCCGAGCGCAGGAACTCCGACGCCGGGGTCAGCTTGCCCGCCGAGGCATGCACCATCGACATGGAGTCCTCGACGGTGATCGATTGCCGCGCGCCTTCCTGCACATCCAGTTCGGTGCGCCCCAGGCACGGGAACAGGTAGGTCTGCTTGCCTACCAGCAAGTGGGTGCGGTTGAGCTTGGTGCCGATATGCACGCTCAGCTCCAGCTTGCCCATGGCGGGGAAGCACTGGCCGGGGTCGGGCAGCGCCACGGCGAAATTGCCGCCCAGGCAGATCAGCGCCTTCGAGGTGCCGGCGATCATCGCCTGCATGGCCTGCACCGAGTCGTGCCCGTGCTCGGTCGGTGGCTTGAAGCCCAGTACCTGCTCGATCTTTTTCAGGAATTCGGCAGAGGGCTTCTCGGTGATCCCCACCGTGCGGTTGCCCTGCACGTTGGAATGGCCGCGCAGCGGGCAGATGCCGGCGCCGGGTTTGCCAAGGTTGCCACGCAGCATCAGCAGGTCGCAGATCAGCCGGACGTTGGCGGTGCCCTCGTTGTGCTGGGTGATGCCCATGCCGTAGGTGACGATGGTGGCATTGGACTTGGCGTAGGCCGCCGCGACCTTCTCCATTTCGGCCTGGGTCAGGCCGCTGGCGTGTTCGATGTCGGGCCACGCGGTAGCCACCAGGTCGGCCTTGAGCGCCTCGAAGCCGTTGGTGTGCTGGGCGATGAACTCGAAGTCAAGAACCTGGCCGATCGAGTCCTCCATTTCCAGCAGCGATTTCATGACCCCCTTGATCGCCGCCGCGTCACCTCCGGCCTTGACTTGCAGGTAGGTCGAGGCGATGCGGGTCGAGCCGTAGGTGGCCATCTCGATCATGTCCTGCGGGTCGGCGAAGCGCTCCAGCGCCCGCTCGCGCAGCGGGTTGAGGACCATGATCGGCACCTTGCGCCGTGAGATCTCATGCAGCGTGCCCATCATCCGCGGGTGGTTGGTGCCGGGGTTGTGCCCGATGGAGATCACCAGCTCGCACGCATCGAAGTCGTCCAGCGACACCGACCCCTTGCCCATGCCGATGGAGCGTGGCAGGCCGACGCTGGTGGGCTCGTGGCACATGTTGGAACAGTCGGGGAAGTTGTTGGTGCCCAGCGCCCGGGCGAACAGCTGGTACAGGTAGGCCGCCTCGTTGGAGGCGCGACCGGAGGTGTAGAACTCGACCTGATTCGGTTCCAGGGCGCGGAGGATTTCACCGATGCGGGCGAAGGCCTGTTCCCACTCGACCGGCTTGTAGGTGCCGCTGGCGTGGTCATAGACCATCGGGTGGGTCAGCCGGCCAAGGTCTTCGAGCTCGTAATCGGTGCGATGCAGCAGCGTGGCCACCGGGTGGTTGGCGAAGAACTCAGGTGGCACGCGCTTGTTGGTCGCCTCCCAGGTGACGGCCTTGGCGCCGTTCTCGCAGAACTGGAAGGTTGATCGGTGTTCCTTGTCGGGCCAGGCGCAACCTGGACAGTCGAAACCATCGGGCTGGTTGGTGCGCATCAGCGTGATAGGCGCCTGCAGCGTGTCCATCTGCTCGCGCACCGCCGTGGCGGTCGCCTTCAGCGCGCCCCAGCCACCTGCGGGGCCATCGTAGTTGCGTACACCGGGTACCTTGCGTCGAGTCGCCATGGTCGCTCCTCACACGAAATATAGGAATTGGATATATATCGTTGGTGGCGTAATAAGCCGCTGCTCTAGCGGGCCGCTGGTCGGGAAGTTGTGAGTTCTGGCTATTCAATAGCCTATTGCCTGCCCAACTCTGAATACCGTGGAAGTTGGATCCACAGCCCAAGGATTTATCTGCGGATAATCTTTGATTGCCCTGGCCAATCGTGATCTAGAATCTAGCGACAACGTTCTGCATGTCAAGGCAATACGTGGCAGGCGCACTTCCACTTGTTGCTTCTCATTCGCACCATCGGCGAAGTTGCCCCATTACGCGAGGCAGACAAAGCATGGACACAATAAGTACTACAGCCCTTGATCTTGCTCGCCTGCAGTTCGCCTTCACGGTCGCCGTGCATATCATATTCCCGGCAATAACCATTGGTCTCGCCAGTTACCTGACGGTATTGGAAGCGTTATGGCTAAAAACCGGCCGGGGGGTGTATCGCGATCTTTACGCGTTCTGGGTAAAGGTCTTCGCCTTGAACTTCGGCATGGGCGTGGTTTCCGGCCTGGTCATGGCCTATCAGTTCGGCACCAACTGGTCGCAGTTCTCCTATTTTGCCGGCGGCATTACCGGCCCGTTACTGACTTATGAAGTACTCACCGCCTTCTTTCTCGAGGCCGGTTTTCTCGGTGTCATGCTGTTCGGCTGGGATCGCGTTGGGCGCGGCCTGCACTTGTTCGCCACCGCCATGGTGGCTATCGGCACGCTGATTTCGACCTTCTGGATCCTCTCCTCCAACAGCTGGATGCATACCCCTCAGGGGCACGCAATCATCGATGGCCGCGCGGTACCGGTGGACTGGCTGGCGATCATCTTCAACCCGTCGTTCCCCTTCCGCCTGGCGCACATGGCGATTGCCGCCTTCCTCGCCACCGCGTTCTTCGTCGGTGCCTCGGGCGCCTGGCACCTGCTGCGCGGCAAGCACACCGAGGCGGCGCGCACGATGCTGTCGATGGCCTGCTGGATGGCGCTGGTGGTGGCGCCGATCCAGGCCGTGGTCGGCGACGCCCACGGTCTGAACACCCTGGAGCACCAGCCGGCGAAGATCGCCGCCATCGAAGGCCACTGGGAGAACATCCCCGGCGAGCCATCGCCGCTGATCCTCGCCGGCTGGCCAGACATGGAAGCCGAGAAGACCCACTTCGCCCTCGAGGTGCCCTACTTGGGCAGCCTGATCCTGACCCATAGCCTCGATCGCCAGATCCCGGCGCTGAAATCCTTCCCGCCGCAGGACCGACCCAATTCGACGGTGATCTTCTGGACCTTCCGGCTGATGGTGTGCATGGGCCTGCTGATGATCCTCGCCGGGTTCTGGAGCCTGTGGCTGCGCCGCGGCGACCGGCTGCACAGCTCGCCGCTGTTCCTGAGGTTCATGCTGTGCATGGGCCCCTCGGGGCTGATCGCCCTGCTGGCCGGCTGGATGACCACCGAGATGGGCCGCCAGCCCTGGGTGGTGTACGGGTTGATGCGCACCGAGCATGCGGTGTCGCCGCTGACCACCGCACAGATGAGCATCAGCCTGGTGGCGTTCGTGCTGGTGTATTTCGTGCTGTTCGGCACCGGCATCGCCTACATGCTCAAGCTGGTGCACAAAGGCCCACAGCCCCACGAAGGGGAGCACCCGGTCGAAGGCGGCGCTGGCCAGTCGAAAACCCCCGCGCGTCCGATGTCGGCGGCGGACGATCATTGACCGCGTCGAAGCGTTTGCAACCTGAGGAGCGATTGCCATGGGCGTCGATATCACGCTGATCTGGGCATTGATCATCATCTTTGGCGTCATGATGTACGTCATCATGGACGGCTTCGACCTGGGGATCGGCATTCTCTTCCTGGCGATCAAGGACAAGGAAGAACGCGATGTGATGATGAACACCGTGGCGCCGGTCTGGGACGGCAACGAGACCTGGCTGGTGCTGGGCGGCGCGGGGCTGTTCGGCGCCTTCCCGCTGGCCTACTCGGTGATCCTCAGCGCCCTGTACCTGCCGCTGATACTCATGCTGCTGGGCCTGATCTTTCGCGGCGTGGCCTTCGAGTTCCGCTTCAAGGCCAGCGAACGCAACCGCCACTGGTGGGACAAGGCCTTCATCGGTGGTTCGATCGTCGCCACCTTCACCCAGGGGGTCGCCCTGGGGGCGTTCCTCGATGGCATACCGGTGGCGAACAACATGTACGCCGGCGGCCCGCTCGACTGGTTGCGACCGTTCCCACTGTTCTGCGGCTTCGCCCTGCTGCTGGCCTACGCGCAACTGGGCAGCACCTGGCTGATCATGAAGACCGAAGGCCGCCTGCAGGAAGAGATGTACCGCTACTCGTCCTACTTCATCTGGGGCCTGCTGGGCGCCATCGCCGTGATCAGCGTGTGGACGCCGCTGGCCCACCCGGAAATCGCCCAGCGCTGGTTCAGCCTGCCCAACCTGTTCTATTTCCTGCCGGTGCCGCTGTTGCTGCTGTTCTGCTTCATCAGCACCCTGACCACCCTGGCGCACCGGGCCACCGCGTCACCGTTCCTGCTGACCTTGCTGGTCATCTTCCTGGGTTACAGCGGCCTGGGCATCAGCATCTGGCCGAACATCATCCCGCCGTCGATTTCCATCTGGCAGGCGGCCTCCCCGGTGGCCAGCCAGCTGTTCGCCCTGATCGGCGCGCTGTTCATCCTGCCGTTCATCCTGGTGTACACCGCGTGGAGCTACTACGTGTTCCGCGGCAAGGTGAAGGTGGGCGACGGCTATCACTGAGCACTGCTCCCGGCAAACGCCCGCACCAGCTGCTCGATCACCGCACGCACCCGCGCCGTATGACGCAAGTCCTGGTGGGTGACCATCCACACTTCGTAGGGCTGGCTGCGCACGCGCCGCGGCCAGACCCGCTGCAAACCGTCACGCTGCCCCAGCTCCACGGGGATCTCGCCCAGGCCCAGCCCTTCGGCGATGCCCCGGCGCAGCATCATGCTGGCATTGGCCGCCAGCACCACCCTGCCCTCGCCCATGGGCACGTCCACCAGGGTCGGCTCGGCGCGGTCGCGCCAGTAGGGCTCGTACACCACCAGGTCGTGGCCGGCGAAACTGCCCTCCTGCGGCTCGCCCCGGCGCCGCAGGTAGTCCGCCGAGGCGAACAGGCCCATCTGCCAACTGGCCAGCTTGCGCAGCACCAGGTCGGGGCTGTCCGGACGCTGGTTGCGGATGGCGATGTCGGTTTCCCGTTGGGACAGGTTGACGATCTCCGAGCTGCCACTGAGTACCACGCGCACTTCGGGGTGTTCATCGTGCAGTTGGCGCAGCGCCGGAATGACGAACTCCAGGGCCAGGGAATCGGTGGTGGCGATGCGCACTTCGCCAGCCTGCTCGTTGTCCGTACCGCGGGTACGGCGGGCCAGTTCCAGCGCCGCCTGCTCCATCTTGCGCGCCATTTCCACCGCCACCTCGCCGATCGCCGTCAGCTGGTAGCCCGCCGGCGTGCGCAGGAACAGGGTCGAGCCCAGGTCCGCCTCCAGCGCCGCCACTCGCCGGCCCACGGTGGCCTGGTCGACCCGCAGCACCCGCGCGGCGCGGCGCAGGGTCTGTTCACGGCTCAAGGCCAGCAGCATGCGTGCGTCATCCCAGTTCAATCGGTGTCCTCCATCGGCCAGAAAACGCCTTCATCGGATCCGTGGCAACGCAACCACGGCGCACCTGAAGAAAATCTGCAAAGGGGCGGCGCAAAATCGCCGCGCGACCGTGCCGCGCTTGTTTCATACCCTGTGACGCAACGGGCCGAAACGGCCCTTCCTGTGAATGACAGAGGTCCGCATGCGTCACATTCCCACTCACATGACTGCCATCGACATCACCCGGCCAGGTGAACCCGAGGTCCTGCAACCCGCCACCCACGCCACGCCACGACCAGGCCCACGGGAGCTGCTGATCCAGGTCCACGCGGCCGGCGTCAACGGCCCGGACCTGCTGCAACGCAAAGGGCTGTACGACCCGCCTATCGGCGCGCCGGACATTCCGGGGCTGGAAATCGCCGGCAAGGTCGTGGCCCTCGGTGAACAGGTCCAAGGCTTTGCCGTGGGCGATGCGGTCATCGCCCTGGTCGCCGGCGGCGGCTACGCCGAATACGCCGTGGCCGACGAACGCACTACCGCGCACCTGCCCGAAAACCTGTCGATGATCGAGGGCGCGGCCTTGCCGGAGACCTTCATGACCGTCTGGGTCAACCTGTTCCAGCGCGGTGCTTTCAAGGCCGGCGAAAGCGTGTTGATCCACGGCGGCGCGTCCGGCATCGGCACCACCGCCACGCAACTGGCCCGGGCCTTCGGCGCGGCGAAGATCTTCACCACGGTCAAGGGCGCCGGCCAACAGGCCGCCAGCCTGGAGCTGGGCGCCGACGTCGCCATCGACTATACCCGCGAGGATTTCGTCGAACAGGTGATGCTGCACACCGAGGGCAAGGGCGTCGATGTGATCGTCGACATCATCGCCGGCGACTACGTGGCGCGAAACTTCAAGGCCGCCGCCATGGACGGACGCATCGTGCAGATCGGCGTGGTCAAGGGCCCGGCCACCGAGGTCGACCTGTTCCCGCTGCTGACCAAGCGCCTGACCCATATCGGCTCGACGCTGCGCGCGCGCAGTGCCGACGACAAGGCGGCGATTCTCGGCGAACTGCAGGCCAAGGCCTGGCCTTATGTGCGCAATGGCGCGGTCAAGCCGCTGATCCACGCCACCTTCCCGCTGGCGGCGGCCAGCCAGGCCCATGCCTTGATGGAGTCTGGCCGGCATATCGGCAAGGTGGTGCTGAGCGTGGCGCATCCGGCCTGAGCGGTTCAGTCCAGCGCACCACTGCCCAGGGCGATGCGAATCGCCTGGGCGGTGGTGGTCACGCCCAGGCGACGCCGGGCCGCGCGCAGGTGGTTTTCCACCGTGCGTACCGACAGCCCCAGAGTGGCGGCGATGTCGGCCTGGCGTTGCCCGGCGGCGGTCCAGGCGAGCACCTGGCGCTCGCGTGCCGACAGCGACCCTGCGCCCTGCTCGACAGGCGCTTCCAGCAAGCGACGCGCGTTGATGAAGGCGGCATTGACCAGCAAGGCCAAGGAAAGACGCGTGGCAGGCGTGGCATCGATACGCAAGCCACCCAGGCTCATGGCGCCTTCCAGACCGGCCGGGCCGAACACCGGCACCTGCAGGCCATGGATGCCTGGCCCGCTCGGCTGACGCACCACCCGATAACGTTCGCCGCCGTCGACCACCTGCTTGCTCCAGAAGAATGGCGCGCGTGCCGCCAGCAGGTGACGAGTCACCGGGCAATGACGTACGTAGGTCTGCGCATCGACCAACTGGCCGTCACCGAACCAGTCTCCCTCCACCCAATGGATGCGTTCGACCACTTCATCCCGCGCGGCGCTGGCGCTGAACAGCACGAAACGGTCGTAGCCCAGCGGCAGCGCGACATGGCGCACCGCCGTCTGGATCACCGCGAGGGTGCTGGCCTGCTCGATCTGCTGGATCGCCTGCACCACTTTGTCGAACGCTAGGCCGCTCACCCTGCGTTGGTCGCCTTGAGCAGCGCCGCCGCGGCCAGCTTGCCCAGCGCATTGCCGGCCAGCGGACTGTCGCCGGTGAGCAGCTTGCGGTCCTGGTGGACGGCACCGGAGATCCCGTCGTTGATGATCTGCACGCCCTGGGCCTGCAGGCGCTCACCGAACTTCCAGGTCAGGTGGCCGGGCATGTAGCCGATGTCCGGGGTCTTGGCGTCCAGCTCATCAGGAAACGCGCAGATCTTGTAGCCATCGTAGAGCCTGCCACCGGCCAGCAGCGCCGCCGGGCCATGGCAGAGGGTGATGACGAACTTGTCGTTGTCCGCCGCCCATTTCAGTACCTTTGCGACCTCCTCGCTTTCCGGCAGGCCGATCAAGGCACCATGGCCACCGGGGATGAACACGCCAATGTAGTCGGAGTCCTTGCCCAGGGCCTGTTCAAGCACATCCGCGAGTTTGCGTGGCTGCTTGAACGCCTTTCGGTAGCGCTCGAACAGGCCGAGCACCTCGGCATCCTCGCCTGGCATGGCCCAGTACTCGAACTTGACCGGGTTGCCCGACAGGGTCGCCACGTCGAAACCGAAACCGGCCTTGTCCAGGTGATACATGGGCAACAGGGTTTCCACCGGGTGGTTGCCGGTGGAGAACATCGTGCCGTTGTCGGTGAGCAGGTAGCGCTCGTCGGCGCCGATCATCAGGACTTTCCAGCGCCCGCCCTGGTAGGCGTCTGGATAGTCGGCGCCGCTGAGGTCGGACTTGCGCGAGGTGAACTGGCTGAGGGAATACGGCGAGGGAAAGAAGGCGTTGTCTTCGGCCGGGTCGGGGGTGGGTCGCTTGTCATCGGTGGAAGTGTTCATGGTCGCTCTCCTGTGCCTGGGGTAGTTGACCGGGTCCATGCTAGGAGGCCACTGGATGAGCGGCAATGAGGGTTTTCCCTCAACACGGGTCGTCAGTGGCGCCCTGCACGACCGCTTCGCGGGTTTACCCGCAAATGGGCGGCAAAGCGGCCCCGGGGAGTCTAGTCGAGTGCACCGGGCGTATCGACGTCCCGCAACACACCTGGGTCGCTCACTTCGAGCACCACCATCCGCTCGCGATGCCGTTGCAGCAGCGAGCGCGCACCTTCGTCGCCGGCCAGCGCCGTCAGTTCGGGCCAGAAGTCGCGGCCGAACAGCACAGGATGCCCGTTCTGCCCCTGGTGGCGTGGCACCACGATGGCCGAAGCCCTGGCCGTCGCAACCAGTTGGCGCAGCGTCCCCGGCTCGATCCAGGGCATGTCGCCCAGCACGATGGCCACCGCCAGCGCCTCGCTGTCGGCCAGCGAAGCGACACCGGCCGCCAGGCTATGGCCCATGCCCAGCCGAGCATCGGGGCTGGCGACAATGCGACAGCCACCGGGCAGCCGCAGGTCCTCGGCCCGTTCGCCGTCACGCAGCACCACGCGCACCTCGCCGAACACCGCCAGGGCACGCTCGACGCTGTGCTGCAGCAGGCTGCGGCCATCGCCCAGCAATGCCCGCCGCTTGTCCGCACCGAAACGCGAACCCTGGCCCGCCGCCAGCACCAGCGCGACGACGCTCACAAGGCCTCGCGGGCGATGCCGCTGCGGGTCCGGAGGATGTCGGCCAGCACCGCCAGGGCGATTTCCGCCGGGGTCTTGCTGCCCAGGTTGAGGCCGATGGGCGCATGGATGCGCGCCATCTCGGCGTCGCCGAGCCCGCCGATGCGGCGCAGGCGTTCACGGCGCTTTTCCGAGGTGGCTCGCGAGCCCATCACGCCTATGTAGAAAGCTTCGGTGTGTACCGCTTCGAGCATGGCCAGGTCGTCGATCTTCGGGTCGTGGGTGAGCGCCACCACCGCGGTGTCACGGTGGCAGCCGCCGTTGGCGATGAACCGCGAAGGCAGTTCACGGCGGATTTCTATCCCGTCGAGCACCACGTTGTCCATCACCTCGTCACGGGGATCGCACAGCACCACCTCGAAGCCGAGGCCCTTGCCGAACTCGGCGCAGAAGTGCGCGACGCTGGAGTAGCCCGCCAGCAGCAGGCGCTGGGCGGCGCCGACGCGCAGGCGCACGCTGTCGCTGCCCTGCTCCACCCGTGGCCCCTGATGCTGGTCGTCCCGCACCCGGCGCTCGCCCGTGCGCAGGTCGACTTCGCGCAGCAGCCGACGACGGCCCAGCAGCGCCGCCTCCAGCTCGCCCAGGTGCGCCTGGGTGGCGCAGTCGCCCGGCAGGTTCTCCACCAGCACATCGAGGATGCCGCCACAGGGCAGACGGATGTTCGACCGGCTGTCGCTGCCATCGCCATAGCGCACCACGGCCACCGCATCGCTGAACTCGCCCGCGCCGACGCGTTCGAGGAAATCCTCCTCGACGCAACCACCGGACAGCGAGCCGACCCAGTGCCCCTGGTCGTTGACCGCCAGCAGCGAGCCCGGCGCGCGAGGCGCCGAGCCATAGGTGCAGAGCACGGTGCACAGCCAGACACGCAGGCCATCGCGCGACCATTGCGCCGCCTGTCGCACCACTTGCAGGTCCAGATGCTGCACGGCTCAGTCCGCCTTCAGCTGCGCCAGCTGCTCGGTGGTCAGGTCGCCCGGCAGGCCGCCCCAGGTCTCGCGCAGGTAGTTGACCATGTCGGTCAGCTGCTGATCGTCGAGCTTGTCGGCGAACCCTGGCATCGGCTGCATGCGCTCGAAGCCGGTGAACTGCTGTTCGCGGATGCCGTCGACGATCGCCTTGACCAGGTTGCGCGAGTCGGCCTGGCGCAGAACGGTGTTGCCCGCCATGGCCACGGCGATATGCGGCTTGCCCTCGCCCTCGCCGCCATGGCAGCCGGCGCAGACGTTGAGGTACTGCTGACGGCCACGCTTGGCGCTTGCGCCGAGGGTCTCGTGGGCCACGGTCTGGACGATCTTCGCCGCCGGTGGCTGGTCGCCCAGCAGGTAGGTGGCCATCGCCGACAGGTCGCTGTCCTCCAGATGCTGGGTGCTGTGGTGCACCACGGGGTACATCTCGTTGAACATGCTGCCCTGGGCGCTGATGCCGTGCTTGAGGAAAGTCGCCAGGTCGGCGTGGGTCCAGCCACGGTCGGCCAGGTCCTGGGCCAGCAGGCTCGGCGCCAGGTAGCCGAGCAGCAGGCCGCCGGTCAGGCGCTTGTCCTGCTGCAGCGCGCCGATGGGGTTGCGCGGGGTGTGGCACTCGCCGCAGTGGCCGAGCACTTCGACCATGTACTGCCCGCGCTTCCAGGCTTCGCTGTTGCCCTTGCCTTCCTCCAGCTGCACGCTCTTGCCGTACAGCATGTTCCAGCCCATCAGGCCGGTGCGCACGTTGAACGGGAAGCTCAGGCTGGTTTCCGGCGCCGGGCGGTTGATCGGCGCCACGGTCATCAGGTAGGCGTGGATCGCATCGGAGTCCTCGCGCTTGACCAGGTGGTACGAGGTGTAGGGCATGGCCGGGTACAGGTTGGCACCGTCCTTGCGCTTGCCTTCGGTGAGGGCGGCGAAGAACTCGTCGCTGCTGTAGTTGCCGATGCCGTACTGCTTGTCCGGGGTGATGTTGGTGCCGTAGATGGTGCCGAACGGCGAATGGATCGGCAGGCCGCCGGCATAGGGCGCGCCACCTTCGGCGGTGTGGCAGGCCATGCAGTCGGCGGCGCGGGCGAGGTACTCGCCGCGCTTGACCAGTGCCTGGTCATCGGCCTGGGCACTGAACGCCAGCACGGCGCCAATGGCCAGGGCCAGACCGTTGAGAACACGCGTCATGCTCAACCCTCCTTGACCAGGCCGAGGTCGCCCAGCACTTCGCGGGTAGCCTCGTAGTAGCGTACGTAACCGGTGCAGCGGCACACGTGGTGGCCGAGGCTGGCCTCGATGGCATCCTCGAGCTCGCTTTTCTTCAGCGCCTTGCGCTGGGCCTTTTCCACCAGCACCGTGGCGGCGTTGACGAAGCCCGGCGCGCAGTAGCTGCACTGGAAGGCGAAGCGGTCGACGAATTTCTGCTGGATCGGGTTCAGCTCGCCGGGGTTGCCGGCTTCGTCCAGCTTGGCGTGGCCTTCGATGGTCCGCACCTTCTTGCCCTCGAAGTAGTGCGCGCCGGTGATGCAGGTGCGCACTTCCTCGCTGGTGCCGTCGGGGTTGTCGACGATCACCACGCAGGCATGGCAGATGCCCTGGCCGCAGCCCAGGCGGGAGCCTGTGAGGTTCTGGTATTCGTGCAGGTAGTCGATCATCGCCAGGTCATCGGGGACCACTTCGGTGACGACAGATTGACCGTTGAGGGTCAGTTGCAACTTGCGGTCAGCCATTGAGGGCCTCCTTGACTCGGGCGGGGGTGATGGGCAGGTCGCGCACGCGCTTGCCGATGGCGTGGGCCACGGCGTTGCCGATGGCGCCGACCACCGGGATCATCACCACTTCGGCGATGCCCTTGGACGGGTCTGTGGGCGACAGCGGCGGCAGGATCTCCGAGGTCTGCTTCCACACCGCCACGTGCCGGGCCATCGGCAGGCGGTAACGGTTGAAGTTCCAGTCGCCCTCGCCCGGACCACCCTCGTACAGCGGCATTTCTTCCAGCAAGGCGTGGCCGATGCCCATGGCGATACCGCCTTCGAGCTGGCCCTTGACCAGTTCGGGCACCAACACCCGGCCGCACTCGACCCAGCTGTGGTGGTTGAGCACGTGAACCTCGCCACTGCCCTTGTTGACCTTGACCTCGACGATGGTCGCCACCGGGCTGTAGTAGGTGACCATGGCGTTGTTCAGCTGGGTGGCCGGGTACTCGGCGTTCTGCCGGTCCAGCAGGTGGAAGCCGGCGCTGTTCATCTGCGCCTTCTTCGCGTTCACCGCGCCGTCGCCGTACTTGACCGCAACGGCATCGAGCGGCAGGCGCTCGCGCACGCCATCGATGACGAAGTCAGCCTCGGCCCAGCTCCAGCGGTTGAAACCGTGCACGCTGACGCCGGTGACCAGGCCCATCTCGTGGGCCTTCCTGGCCAGCGTGGCGAAGGGGATCGGCGCCAGGCCGTTGCCGGTCAGCTCGCCGTTGACCCACACCGCGTTCTCGCGGCGCACCACCAGCGGGTTGGCCTGGCCGCCGAACGGGCCCTGGCTCCACAGGGCCATGGCCGCCGGCCACAGGCCGTGGTTGAACAGCACGCGTGCCGCTTCGCGGGTGGCATGGCTGAAGTAGAACGCCGAGTTGGTCGCCGACGACGGCGAAGCCAGCTTGCCGACCCAACGCGGGTTACGCAGTGCGGCGTCCTGTTCGGCCTGGCTGATCAGGTACGGGTTGCCGCTGGTGCTCAGTTGCAGCTCGGGCCATTCGGTCTGCGCGGTCTTGACCTCGTCGGCGACGCGGCCGAGGAAGTCGCTGACCACCAGGGCCTGGGAGGTGGACATGCCGGTGCCCAGCTCAGTGCCGATATGGCGCAGGGTGATGCGCCCGTCAGCCGTGAACTCCACCGCCGCCATCGGCGCTTCGGAGCCGGTGCCGAAGTCCTTCTGGGTGATGGCGAAGCCCACGCCGTACCAGTTGTCGTGATCCTTGGCGTCCTCGGCCTGCTTGCGCGCATGGCGGTGCTTCCACCATTCGTGCTCGGCGGCCTTGTCGAGGATCTCGTGAAGGCGCAGGGCCCCGGCGGGCACCGCGCCCTGGGTGTTCTTCATGCCGGACTTGAGCGCGTTCTTGCGCCGCAGCTCGATGGCATCCACCCCCAGGCGGTCGGCGATCTCGTCGACCATCATCTCGGTGGCGGCCATGCTCTGCAGGGTGCCATAGCCGCGCATGGAGCCGGCCTCGACGCCACGCGAATGGTAGGCGGTCACCGACAGGTCGTTCTGCGGCATGTAGTAGATCGATTGCGCCGCGGTGGCGCCCACGGCCGCCACCGAGGGGCTGTAGTTGATGCGCCCGCCACCATCGACGGTCATGTCGGCGCGGAAGATCTGGAAGCTCATGTCCTTCTTGTCCACTGCCAGCTGGTAGCGGATGTCGAACGGGTGGCGCTTGATACCGCTCTGGAACTGCTCGTAGCGGTCGTTGGCCAGGCGGATCGGCACACCGGCGCCGTACAGGGCGGCAACGGCGGCGTAGAACACGAAGATGTTGTTGTCCTTGGAGCCGTAGCCGACGGTGTAGCCCGGGTGCATGTTCAGGTGCTTCAGGCCGAAACGCGACGGCTTGATCATGTGCACGCATTCCTGCGCGACTTCGAACGGGCACTGGGTGGCCACGACGAAATGCAGGGTGCCGGTGGCCGGGTCGTACCAGCCGTTGCCGTTGTCCGGCTCCAGCGCCGCCGGCTCGATGGACGGGGTCTTGTAGCGTTCGTCGAACAGCAGCCAGTCCTCGGGCGGCTGCTTGAGCTGCTCGTCGATGCGCTGGGCGTAGAACATGCCCTGCTCGGTGAGATTGCCGTGCTGCTTGGGCTCGGCGGTCCACACCGGTTTGCGGGCGAGGATGGTGGGGAACAGCATGGTGTTCTTCAGGCTCGAGTATTCGTCCTCGTCGAACGGCGTCTTGCCGCCCACGCGCACGAAACGGAAGCTGCCGTAGGGGTCGCGCTGATACAGCGGCGCCGGGGCGCCGTAGCGGATCGCCTGGTCGTTGAACTGCAGCTTGAGCTTGGCCTTGCGGAAACGCTCGAAGTCGTTCCAGATCAGGATCGCCACCGGGTGGCCGATGAACATCGGCACCTGGCCTGGCGGCAGCAGTGGGTCCGGCGAGTGGGCCTCGGGCCAGGCAATGCCGTCCTTCTTCAGGTCGTCGGCGGTGACGATGCGATCAGGCTGCAATTTGGCGCCCAGCAGCGACAGGTCGTAGCCGGCATAGATGCGGTCGGCCTTGGTGGCCTTGAGCAGCATCGCGTGGCCTTGCTGCTGCGGCCAGCCGGGCATGTCCTTGGCGCGGATGTCGCGAGCGAACACCTTGTTGCCACAGACCTTGGACAACGCGTCGTTACGGAAACGCGCCTTGCCGTCGTGGTTCATCCACTTCTGCGGCGAAGTGGTGACCTTGTTTTCCATCAGGGCGGCGAACGCCTGGCTGCCGAGCGGCGCCAGGGTCACGCCGACACCGGCGATCAGCCCGCCTTGCAGGAATGAACGCCGGGAAATATCACGGTTGGACATGGTTGATCCTCTGGGCAGTCAGGCGCTGCCCATGCTTTGTTCTGGTGCTGAGATACACGGAGGGCGCGCACGATCACAAAATCTGACCTTTAAGTCAAGTTAAGGATTGCGCTGCGGTTTGGTAAGTCAAGCAGACAACTTGTCGCGGGGGTTGGGGCCTGGGCGTTGGTTTTGATGTTTGTCTGTGCAGCGATTTTGAAGTGGGTTGTTGGGCGGTTACTGACAAGTTGAATGCGCACAAAGCTGTGAACACCCACTAAAGGCAAAAAGCCACCAGTCATCACGCTGTCATCTATCTGTCGTATTTTTCCCCGATCACCCAGGGCCGGGGAAAACCAGCCGTGATCCGCCGTTCTCTCTCCTCCGCAGGCCTCTTGCCCCTGCTGCTGCTGATGCTGTGCGCCGTCACCCTCACCTTCCTCTGGGGCTCGCACATCAGCCAGAAGACCGCCTCCCGACAGGACGCCCTGGCCGCCAAGGCCGCCGAGCACCTGAACCTGGCCAGCATCGTCGCCGAGAACCTGCGCCAGCTGGTGGACCGCGCCCAGGCCGTGGGTCGGGTCACCCAGGACGACATGAAGAGCCTGCGCCAGGGCAACCTGAACCTGGCGCGGATTCTCGCCGAAGACCCGGTGTTCAAGCGCATGAGCCTGTACGACCATCAAGGCCGCCTGCTCTCCTCCAGCCACGGTGACGAACCCGCGCAGCTGCCGCAGGCCTGGCTCGACCAGCTCAAGAGTCACGTCTCACGGTTCGGCTTCAAGGCCTTCATGCCCCATGCCCAAGCCGACACCGCGAATGCCGCGCTGCCCAACTGGCGCCTGCCGTTCCTCCTGCCCCTGACCGACCTGCCCGGCCGCGAGATCGACAACATCCTCGTGGTGCAGCTGGACATCGGCTACCTGGCGGTGCTGTTCCAGCACATCGAACTGGGCCGCACCGGGCTGGTGCGCCTGCTTCAGGACGACGGTCGGGAACGCCTGCGCATCGACACCAGCGGTGTGCTGGTGGCCGGGCCGACCCTGGTCCCCGGCCTGCCGGGCAGCGGCGAAGAAGCAGGGCAATTGACCCAGTACACCCTCGACGGCCCCTACCAGAGCCTGTATCGACGGGTGAGCGATCGAGGTTTCAGCGTGGTGGTCAGCCAGGCCCATGACGAAATCCTCGCCCCCGCCATGCTCACCGCCAGCCGCCAGCTCTGGCTGAACCTGAGCATGACCCTGATGATCCTTGCCAGCCTGGCCTGGGGCCTGCGCCTGTTGCACAAGCGCCAGGAAGCGTTTCGCGAGCTGGAGTATGCCCAGCAGGTCAACCAGCAGTTGATCGGCCGCCTCGAGGACGAACACCGGCGCAGCAGCCACGCCGCCGCCACCGACCACCTCAGTGGCTTGCACAACCGCCGCCAGTTCGTCGAAGTGGCGGCCCGCGCCCTCACCCAGCAACGCGGCAAACGCCGCCTGCTGGCGATCCTGTTCATCGACATGGATCGCTTCAAGTCGATCAACGACTCGCTCGGCCACAAGATCGGCGACTTGCTGCTGCAAGCCGTGGCCGGGCGCATCCAGCGCCTGCTCGAGCCGGGCGACGAAGCCTCGCGCTTCGGCGGCGACGAGTTCGTGGTGCTGCTGGCCGGCGAGCGCAGCGAGGAGCAGATCGACAGCTGGGTCCGCGGCCTGGTGGAGAAGCTGTCCGCCACCTATGCCCTGGACGGCCAGGAGGTCAACACCAGCCCCAGCGTCGGCGTGAGCATCTGCCCGCGTGACGGCCAGGACATCGATGCGCTGATCCGTTTCGCCGACGCCGCCATGTACTCGGCCAAGCAGGCCGGCCGGGCCCAGTACCGCTTCTTCGACCCGTCGCTGAACCTTACCGATATCCAGGCCTTCACCCTGGAACAGGCGTTTGGCAGCGCCCTGGCCGAGCGCCAGTTCGTCCTCCACTACCAGCCGCAGATCCGCCTCGACACCCTTCAGGTGCTGGGCTACGAAGCCTTGGTGCGCTGGGATCATCCACAGTTCGGCCTGCTTTACCCGGACCGCTTCATCGGCGTGGCCGAGCGCAGCGGTTTCATCGTCGACCTGGGCTGGGAGGTCCTGCGCCTGGCCTGCGAGGAGCTCGCCCGCTGGAACGCGCGCGATCACGGCGCGCGGCTGGCCGTCAATGTGTCGGCCCTGCAATTGCGCCAGGCCGACTTCAGCGAGCGTCTGCTGGCCGAGCTCGACTACCACGGCATCGCGGCGCAGCGCCTGGAACTGGAGATCACCGAGACCACCGTGCTCGACCCCGAAGGCACCGCCCTGGAGCACCTGCATCGCCTGCGCAGAGCCGGGCTGGGCATCAGCCTGGACGATTTCGGGCGGGGCTATGCAGGCTTCGCCCACCTGCAATCGCTGCCGCTGTCCAAGCTCAAGATCGACCGCGCCCTGATCGCCCCGCTGTCCAACGCCTATGACGACAGCCCGATCGTGTCCTCGACCATCATCCTGGCCAAGCGCCTGGGCCTGGAGGTGGTCGCCGAAGGTGTCGAAACCCGCGAGCAGGTGGTGTGCCTGAAGCTCGCCGGTTGCGACATCGCCCAGGGCTACCACTTCAGCCGGCCACTGTCGCCCAGCCAACTGCATGACTACCCCCCGTTCAACGGCGCCGAGGAAAAGGCATGGGTCTACTGAGAAGCATCGCCCTGCTGGCACTGGCCCCGCTGCTGGCCAGTCAGGCGCAGGCCGGTTGCACCCCGCACAGCCTGCGCCTGGCGGTGATTCCAATCGAGAACGTCGAAGCCATGACCCGGGAGCACCAGCCGTTGCTCGAACGCCTGGGCAAGGCCGCCGGGGTGCCGGTGGAACTGGTGGTCAGCGCCTCCTACGAGAGCGTGGTGGATGCCATCGTCTCCGGTGGCGCCGATATCGCCCGGCTGGGGCCGGCGTCATACCTCCTCGCCCACCGCCGCGACCGGCGTATCGAGGCCTTCGCCACCTTCACCCTGAGTGCCGGCACCTATACGCCCGCGGGCAACCATTACCAGGCGCTGCTGCTGACCCGCGCCGACGGCCCTGCCAGCCTGGAGGCCGTGCGTGGTGCCCGGGTCGCCCTGAGCGATCCGGCCAGCACATCCGGCAGCCTGGTGCCCAGCGTCGAGTTCGCCGCCCAGGTCGGCACGCCGCTGCCTCGCTATTTTCGTGCGCTGGTCTATGCCGGCAACCATGACAAGGCGCTGGCGGCCTTGCTCGAGGGACGGGTCGATGCGGCGTTCGTCGCCAGCGAGCGCGCCGACGCCTACCTGGCCAGCCACGGCATCGATCCGGCCCGGCTCCAGGTGCTATGGCGCTCGGCGCCCATCCACTACGACCCGTACGTGTTCAGTGCCAGCCTGTGCCCGGCGCTCAAGCAGCGCTTGCGCAAGGCGATGCTCGCGGATCCGCAAGGGTTGGCGGCGTTCGTGGCCTCGCAGCATGCCACCGGGCTGGTGCCGGTGGCGCACAAGGACTACGCAGGCCTGGAGCAGCTGATGGACGCGCGCTGAGGCTCAACAGGTGCGGGCGAGTTGCCACAACCGGGCGATATCCGCCGCCCGCGCGCCGAGCAACGCTGGTGCCTCGGCGCAGGCCTGCTCCAGGGTCATCGGTCCACTGGCCAGGGCGAAGGCGGCATCGATCCCATGCTGGTACAGCTGGGTGTAGCCAGCGCCGAGGGTCCCGGCCAGCACCACCACCGGCACGCCATGGCGCTTGGCCACCCGCGCCACGCCCAGCGGCGTCTTGCCACGCAGGGTCTGGGCGTCGAAACGCCCTTCGCCGGTGATCACCAGATCCGCGCCCCGCACCAAGGCATCCAGCCCGGTCAGTTCAGCCACCACCTCGACCCCAGGGCGGAACCTCGCGCCCATGAAGGCCTTGGCGGCGAAGCCCATGCCACCAGCGGCGCCGCTGCCCGGCTCGTCGCGCACGTCCCGGCCCAGCAGGCTGGCACAGTGGTCGGCAAAATGTCCCAGGGCCTGGTCCAGCGCCTGTACCTGCTCGGGGTTGGCGCCTTTCTGCGGACCGAAGATCGCCGAAGCGCCATGGCTGCCGCACAACGGATTGTCGACATCGGCGGCGACTTCCACCTGCACCTCGGCCAGGCGCGGGTCCAGGTCAGCGGCGTCGATCCGGGCCAGTCGCGCCAGGGCCAGGCCGCCCTCCGCCAGCGGCTGGCCCGCGGCATCCAGCAGGCGCAGCCCCAATGCCCGCAGCATGCCGCTGCCGCCGTCGTTGGTGGCGCTGCCGCCGATAGCCAGGACGATGCGCGAGGCCCCGGCCGCCAACGCCGCGGCGATCAGCTCGCCGGTGCCCCTGGTGCTGCTGCGGCAAGCATCACGTTGGCCGCTGGGCACCAGCTGGATGCCGCTGGCCTGGGCCATCTCGATCACCGCCGTGCGGCTGTCCGCCAGCCAGCCCCAGCCCGCCTCCACCCGCTCGCCCAGCGGGCCACGCACCACCTGATGGCGCAACTCGCCGTGACTGGCGGCGACGATCGCCGCCATGGTGCCCTCGCCGCCATCGGCCATGGGGCACTCGACCAGCTCGGCCTGCGGCCATACTTCGGCCAGACCGGTGGCGATGGCCTGGGCGACAGCGGCGGCATCGAGGCTGTCCTTGAACGAATCGGGGGCAATGACGACTTTCATGGGGAATCTCCTGTCCTGTCAGGGCGCATGCTGACAGGTGGGCGGCGCAGCAGCCTCGGTCGGATGCACAAAAGCGCGGGCGGGTTGTTTGGGCGGATGCCTTCAAGGTGGGCCTCTCCAGACCTCAATCCGCCGGCAGCAACTGCAGTCCCAGGTACAGGCTGAGCATCCCCTCCATGCGCAGCGGATCCACCTCGCCCACCTCGGCAATCCGCTCCAGCCGATATCGCAGGCTGTTGCGATGGATACCTAAGGCATCGGCGCAGGCCTGGCTCTGCCCGTCATGCGCGCACCAGGCGCGCAAGGTGGCGAGCAGCTGGCCGCTGGCATCCTTGGCGCGAATGCGCTGCAGGGGCTCCAGCAACTCGTCCAATGCGTCGTCGTTGCGATGCCGCCAGAGCAGCGCGGGCAGGCGGTAGCGGGCCAGCGACAGCAGGCGTTCGGCCGGCAGCACTTCACGGCCATACGCCTGCAAGTCACGCACCCGCCGGTAGCCGCGGCGCAGCTGCTCGAGGCTCTGTGCCGGGCTGCCCAGCGCCAGGCGCTCGACCTCCCAGCCATGACGCCGCAGGCGTTCGAGCAGCCGGGCTTCGTCCAGCACGCCGCCGATCGGCCGACACCACAGCAACGACTGGCGCGCCGGGCTCACGCACCAGCTGTCCGGGTAACGGTTCATCAACCAGGCCGACAGGGCCTCGGCGGGCGGCCCGCTGCGCAGCTCGAAGAGACAGGGAATACGCGGCAGGTTCGGCTTGAGGCCCAATTGCTGGGCTTCATCGACCAGGCGCGGCGATTCGCCGCTGCCGCCGAGCAGCAGCGCCAGCAGGTCGTCGCAGCGCTGGCGGCGCCATTGCTGTTCCACCTGCAGGTGCCGCTGGGCCAGGAGCATCTCGGCGGTCATGCGCACCAGCTCGCCGTAGGTGCGCAGTTGCTGCGGGTCGCCGGTCAGCCCGAGCACGCCGATCAGGCGACCGTCGAGCAGCAGTGGCAGGTTGACGCCCGGCTGCACACCCTTGAGGCATTTGGCCGCCTCCCCATCCAGTTCGACGATGCGCCCGTTGGCCAGCACCAGTTGGGCGCCTTCGTGGCGGGTATTGATGCGTTCGGGCTCGCCACTGCCGAGGATCAGCCCCTGGCTGTCCATCACGTTGACGTTGCAGGGCAGGATGGCCATCGCCCGGTCGACGATGTCCTGGGCGAGGTCGTGGTCGAGCTCGAACATGCAAGGATCCTTAGGCTTTGTTCGGTGGCACAGCGCCCCGCCCCTGACGCTGTGCAAAAGCACAAAGACAGCCGCGCTACACTCCCCGAGACTTTTCCAGGCGAGCGCCGGCACAGGCGACGCGGTGACAACCATAACAACAGAGAACCCGATCATGGCACACAGCCCCGCCCCTGACCAAGGCAACGAGATCACCCGTGACGCGCTGTACCGGCGCATCACCCTGCGGCTGATCCCGTTCATTTTCATCTGCTACCTGTTCAACTACCTGGACCGCGTCAACGTCGGCTTCGCCAAGCTGCAGATGCTCGACGCCCTGAAGTTCAGCGAAACCGTGTACGGCCTCGGCGCCGGCATCTTCTTCATCGGCTACGTGCTCTGCGGCCTGCCCAGCAACCTGGCGCTCAACCGCTTCGGGCCGCGGCGCTGGATCGCGCTGATGATGATCGCCTGGGGCAGCCTGTCTACCTGCCTGCTGTTCGTCACCACCCCCACCGAGTTCTACACCCTGCGCCTGCTGACCGGCGCCGCCGAGGCGGGCTTCTTCCCCGGTGTGGTGCTGTACCTCTCGCGCTGGTTCCCGGCGGATCGCCGGGGCCGCATCATGGCGCTGTTCATGTCGGCGATCCCGGTGTCCGGCCTGCTCGGCGGGCCGTTCTCCGGCTGGATCCTCGATCACTTCGCCGCCGGCCAGCACGGCCTGGCCGGCTGGCAGTGGATGTTCCTGATCCAGGGGCTGCCCACCGTGGTCCTCGGTATGCTGGCCGTGGTGCTGCTCAGCGATGGCTACCAGACAGCCGCCTGGCTGAGCCCGGCCGAACGCCGGCTGATCGAGACCGATCTCAAGGCCGATGCCGCCGGCAAGCCGGCCACCCGCGGCGACAGCCTGGTCTCGGTGTTGACCAATCCGCTGATCTGGACCTTCGGCTTCGTCTACTTCTGCATCCAGAGCGGGGTCTACGCCATCAACTTCTGGCTGCCGTCGATCATCAAGAGCATGGGCTTCGACAGCCCGCTGCTGATCGGCTGGCTGAGCGCCATTCCGTACCTGCTTGCCGGGGTGTTCATGATCGTCGTCGGCCGCTCGGCGGACCTGCGCAACGAGCGCCGCTGGCATCTTGTGGTGCCGATGCTGATGGGCGCCCTGGGGCTGCTGATCGCGGTGAACTTCGCCGCCAGCCCGACCATCGCCATCCTCGGCCTGTCCATCGCCACCATGGGCGCGCTGACCGGCCTGCCGATGTTCTGGCCGATGCCGACCGTATTGCTGAGCGCCGGTGCTGCCGTGGCGGGCCTGGCGATCATCAACTCGGTGGGGCAGATGGCGGGCTTCCTCAGCCCGTACCTGGTGGGGTTCATCAAGGACCAGACCGGTTCGACCGATGCGGCGCTGTATGCGCTGGCCGGGTTGATCGTGGTCGGCAGCCTGGTGGCGCTGCGGGTTTCGCGCAGCGCAAGCGCTGCGCTGGCAAGTGCCCGCTCGTAAGAGTTGACGCTGGAGTCCAGTGGCAGCGGCCTTGCGCGAGGCAAGGCCGCTGCCACAGGTTTGCAGTTGGGCAATGGCCCTGGCGTTAGTTGCGCGGTTTCCACCCCGCCTCGTGCAGCGCTGTCAGCAGCGTATCCCCATCCAGCGCCGGCACCACCACCCCGCCCCTGCCCACCATCTCGCGTCCCGCCAGCAAGGCATTGACGATCGCCTCCTCCACCACCTCCGCCGCCGCCAGGAACAACCCCGAGATAGCGTCGTTGTTGAGCATGCGCACTTGCGAGCACTGTCCAAGCCCCTTGCGTGCATAGTCCGCGGGCGGCAGGTCCTGATTGCCGGTGGAAAACGCCAGGAAGATATCGCCACTGGAGTCCTCGGTACCGCCGCCGGTCCGCGCGATGCCGATCGACGCCCGCTGGGCCAGGCGCTGGCACTGGTGCGGCAACAGCGGCGCGTCAGTGGCGATCACCACCACGATCGAACCCATGCCCGGTGTGCCGCACGCAGGTTCGGCGAACGGCGATGGCAGGTGACCCAGTTGCCGCCCGACCGGATAACCGTCCACCCGCAACTCGCGCCGCTGGCCATGGTTGGCCTGGACCAGGGCGCCGACGGTCCAGCCCCCCTGCTCGCTCGTCAGCCGGCGAGAAGCCGTGCCGATACCCCCCTTGAACTCGTGGCAGATCATCCCCGTGCCGCCGCCCACCGGCCCCTCCTCGACCGCGCCTGAAACCGCGCTGTCCAGCGCCTGGCGAACCTGCGCCGGCGTCACGTGCTGGCCCCAGATGTCGTTGAGCAGGCCGTCGTAGGTCTCCATCACCACCGGCATGCACCAGTACACCGCATCGTCCGCCAGGCGCTCGCGCTCGGCGGCGATCAACGCATCGCGCACCACGCCGACGCTGTGGGTGTTGGTGATGGCGATCGGCGTGGTCAGCAGGCCAGCCTCGCGGATCCACTCCAGCCCCGTGGCATCGCCGTTGCCGTTGAGCACATGGCAGCCGGCGAAACAAGGCTGCAGCCGGGCCGCACCCGCCCGAGGCTCGATGACGGTGACCCCGGTACGGACCGGCACCGAACGCTGTTCGTCGATCAGGGTGCCGTGGCCGACCCGCACTCCCGGTACATCGGTGATGGCATTGAACGGGCCCGGGGTGCCGTGGCCGAGGGTGATGCCCAGTTGACGCGCACGCATGTGTACTCCTTCGTTTCTCACAATTTCTGGAAGGTCGGGCTGAGCCGACCGTGGGTGCTGTACAGCGTCACCGACACCGCCAGCAGCCCGAAGATGATCAACAGGTCACGCAATGACGCCTCGCGCAGCAGGGTCACCAGCAGCCAGCCGGCACCACTGACCGCCAGCAGCGCCGGCAACGGCCACAGCGGCATGCGGTACGGGTGTTCGCGGTCGCGGCGCAGCACCCGGCTGCACAGGGCGCAGGACGCCACCACCAGGTAGATCAGCAGCAACAGCAGCACGGTGAACGAGGTCAGTTCCTCCAGGCTGCCGGACAGGCTCAGCAGCGCCGAGGGGATGGCCAGGAACAGGGTCGCCAGCCATGGCGACTCCCAGCGTGGATGGATCAGCGTGAACGCGCGGTTGAGCGCCGGCGTCCAGACCGCGTCGCGGCCACTGCTGTACACCACCCGGCCAACCTGGATGACGATGGCGACGATGGCATTGAACACCGACAGGAAGATCCCCGCGCTGACCAGCCGGGCCAAGGTCTGGTTGCCATGGCTGGTCAGCAGGTAGCCGATCGGGTCACCGCTGGCCAGCATCGCCTGCAGCGATGGCGCGCCGATCAGCAGCGCCGCCAGCGGAACCACCTCGATGGCCACCACCACCAGCAGCGACCACAGCACGGCCCGGTGCACGGTGCGCCCACGGTCTTTCATGTCCTCGGCCAGCAGCACTGCGCCGCCGTAGCCGTTGAAGGCGAACAAAGCCATGCCCACCGCGCCCAGCACCAGCGCCCAGGGCGCGGCGCCGAGCGTGCCCTGTTCGAGCATCTGTGGCTGCAGCAGGCTGGCCACCGGCTGGCTGGCGTTGCCGAAGCCCAGCACCACGATCACCAGCAGCGCGGCGACCTCGCAGAACAGGAACAGCCCGGTGATCCAGGCATTCAGGCGGATGTTGAGGATGCCCAGTGCATAACTCGAGACCACGATCACCAGGGCCACCGTCTGGGTGTCGAAGCGCGTACCCAGCGCGTTGTTCAGGTAGGTAGCCGCGCCGCCGGCGAGCACCGGCGGGATGAACAGCATCGATGCCAGTACGGTGAGGAAGGTCGCATAGCCGGCCAGCCCGCCGAACACCCGCTTGGCATATACATACTCGCCGCCAGCCGAGCTGTGGGCACGCCCGAGCTCGGCGTAGCACCAGGCGAACATCAGCGCCAGGGCCGCGGCCATGATGAAGGAGAGGAAGGCGCCGCTGCCGGCCTGCTGAATGGCGAACGGGGCGATGACGAACACGGAACTGGCCGGGGTGACCGCCGACACGGTGATGGCGACCACATCGAACACGCCCAGGCGCTGCTTGAGTGCGCTCGCGGGCTCTTCGCTGGAGCTCATGGCGTTTTTCCTCTGATTGTTATTGGTTGTGAGGGGAAAACCGGTCGCGCGGCCGCTGGACCTGGGCTGGACTGTAGGCCCAGAAGCCCAGGTGGCCAATTACCCAATGGGGGTACGCCCCTTGACGGGGCGGCGAAAACGCTCCAAGACTGCCAGGCCCTTTTCGCGGATGAACCCGCTCCCACACGAGCCCTCGCATGCACAAGCTGTTCACCGAGACCAGCGCCCACGCAGGCCTGGCCCGCACCATCGAGCAGGTCGGCCAACCGCGCTTCTGGCGGCAGTTGATCCTCCTGCTGCAGCAATGGCTGGCGTTCGACAACGCCCTGGCGATGTTCTACCCCCGCGACGGTTTGCCCAGAGCGCTGGAGATCTTCGACGCCCGTGGCGAAGGCAATCCGCAGGCCATGGCCCTGTACCTCAGTGGCCTGTACCAGCTCGATCCGTTCTACCAGGCCTGCCAGGAACGGATCGACGACGGCCTGCATCGGCTGGAGGAAATCGCGCCGGACCAGTTCCGCCAGAGCGAGTACTACCTGAAGTATTTCCACGACCATGTGCTGGAGGATGAGGTGCAGTTCATCCTGCAGCGCGGCGATGCGGGCGCGCTGTCGCTGTCACTGGGCACGCGCGAACGCTTCGACGCGGCGCGCCATGGCCTGTTGACGGTGATCTGCCCCTGGGTACTGGCGCTGATGGACCAGCATTGGCAGCGCCATGACCAGCGTCCGGCGCCGGCCATGGTGCGCGATGCCATGAGCCTGTTCGGCGCCAAGGTGTTGTCGGAGCGCGAGCTGGAGATTGCCCGGCTGATCCTGCGCGGCTATTCGTCGAAGGCCATGGCCGAGCGGCTGGCCATTTCGCCGGAGACCATCAAGGTGCATCGCCGGCATCTGTACGCCAAGCTGGACATCTCGTCGCAGCCGGAGCTGTTCTCGCTGTTCCTGCAATCGCTGGGGCATGATCCGCAGGATCCTTGAGCGCCATCGCGGGGCAAGCCCGCTCCCACGGGTCTTGTGGGAGCGGGCTGGGGGCCATCAGCGCTTGCCGACCATCCCTGCCACGCGATCCACCGCGATCCGCGTCTTCTCCACCAGCTCGTCCAGTTCCGAGCGACTGGCCACCAGCGCCGGCGCCATGATCATCCGCCCCAGCGTCGAGCGGATGATCACTCCCTCCTCGAAACCGAACGTGCGGCACTGCCAGGCCAGGTCGTTCTCATTGGCGAAGCGCTTGCGCGTGGTCTTGTCCTCGGCGAACTGCAGCGCCGCCACCAGGCCGGCGCCCTGGACCTCGCCGATCAGCGGGTGATCGGCGAACACCTCGCGCAGGATGCGCTGCAGGTACGGACCGGTGTCGTCCTTGACCCGGCGCACGATGCCTTCGTCGCGCAGTGCCTTGAGGTTGGCGATGGCCACCGCCGCCGCCACCGGGTGCCCGGAATAGGTCAGGCCGTGAGCGAACACCCCGCCCCGCTCCACCAGTGCCTCGGCGATGCGCTTGCTCAGCACCAGGCCGCCCATGGGCACATAGCCGCTGGTCAGCCCCTTGGCGATGGACAAGGTGTCAGGCTCGAAGCCGAAGTGCTGGTGAGCGAACCACTCGCCGGTGCGGCCGAAACCGCCGATCACTTCGTCGGCGCACAGCAGCACGTCGTACTGGCGGCAGATGCGCTGGATCTCTGGCCAGTAGCTCTCGGGCGGGAAGATCATGCCCCCGGCGCCCTGGAACGGTTCAGCGATGAAGCCGGCAACGTTCTCGGCGCCCAGTTCGAGGATCTTCTCCTCCAGCTGCAGGGCGCAGCGACGGCCGAATTCGGCCGGGGTCAGCGCGCCGCCCTCGGCGAACCAGTACGGCTCGTCGATGTGCGCCACATCCGGGATCAGCCCGCCCATCTCGTGCATGAACTTCATCCCGCCCAGTGCCGTGGCGGCCAGGGTCGAGCCGTGGTAGCCGTTCCAGCGGCCGATCATGACCTTCTTGCGCGGCTTGCCGGCCACCTGCCAGTAGCGGCGCACGGTGCGGATCAGCACCTCGTTGGCCTCGGAACCGGAGTTGGTGTAGATGGCGTGGCTGTAGTGCCCAGGCAGCAGGCTGAACAGCAGTTCGGACAGCTCGATCACCGCCGGGTGGGTGGTGTGGAAGAACATGTTGTAGTAGGCCAGCTGGTCCATCTGCGCGGCGGCGGCGGCGGTCAGGTCCTTGCGGCCGTAGCCGAGCTGGGTGCACCACAGGCCGGACATGCCGTCCAGGTAGCGACGCCCGTCGTTGTCCCACAGATAGAGGCCTTCGCCACGGGTGATCACCCGTGGCCCTTCGGCGTTGAGCGCCTTCTGGTCGAGGAAGGCGTGGATGTGGTGGGCCGCGTCGCTGGCCTGGTAGTCGCGGGTGTCGCGCTTGGCGGTGAAAGGTGCGTTCATTGTTGTTCTCCTCGGGTGAAGGTCAGCGCAGCTGGATCCAGGTGGTCTTGAGCTGGGTGTACTTGTCGAACGAATGCAGCGACAGGTCGCGGCCGAAACCGGACTGGCGACCACCGCCGAAAGGCACGGTCACGTCGAGGGCATCGACGGTGTTGACCGAGACGGTGCCGGCCTTCAGGCGCCGGGCCACACGATGGGCGCGGTTGAGGTCGTCGCTCCACACCGATGCGGCCAGGCCGTAGACGCTGTCATTGGCCAGTGCGATGGCCTGCGCTTCGTCGTCGAAGGCAGTGACCGCCAGCACCGGGCCGAAGATCTCTTCGCGGGACAGGGCCATGTCCGGACGCACTTCGGTGAAGATCGTCGGCGTGATGAAGTTCTGCGAGCCGTTCACGCTCAGGCGCTCGCCGCCGCACAGCAGGCGCGCGCCCTGCGCCCGGCCCTGGGCGATGGCCGCCTCGATGCGCGCGGTCTGGCTCGCGTCGACGATGGCGCCGGCGCGGCTGGCCGGGTCCAGCGGATCGCCCGGCAGCCATTCACGGGCCTTGCCCATCAGGCGCTCGACGAATTCGTCGTGAATCGAGCGCTGCACATACAACCGCGAGTTGGCCGAGCACACCTCGCCCTGGTTGAAGAAGATGCCGAACGCCGCCTTCTCGGCCGCCAGGTCCAGGTCGCGGCAGTCGTCGAACACCAGGTTCGGGCTCTTGCCGCCGCATTCCAGCCACACCTGCTTGAGGTTCGACTGCGCCGAATACTGCATGAAGTACTTGCCCACCTGGGTCGAGCCGGTGAACACCAGGCAGTCCACGTCCGGATGCAGCCCCAGGGCGCGACCGGCGGTTTCGCCCAGGCCGGGCACGACGTTGAGCACACCTTCCGGCAGCCCGGCCTCAAGGGCCAGCTCGGCCAGGCGCAAGGCCGAGAACGGCGACTGCTCGGCGGGCTTGAGCACCACGCTGTTGCCGGCCGCCAGGGCCGGCGCCACTTTCCAGGCGGCCATGTCCAGCGGGAAATTCCATGGCACCACGGCACCGACCACCCCTAGCGCCTCGCGGGTGATCATGGCCACGGTGCTGCCGGCGGTGGGCGCCACCTGGTCGTAGAGCTTGTCCAGCGCCTCGCCGTACCAGGCGAACACCTGCGCCGCGCCGGGCACGTCGATGTTGTAGGCGTCCATCACCGGCTTGCCCATGTTCAGCGAGTCGAGCAAGGCCAGTTCTTCACGGTGGGCCAGCATCAGCTCGGCCAGGCGCAGCAGCACGCGCTTGCGCTCGGTCGGCGCCATCCGCGCCCAGGGACCGTGCTCGAAGGCGCGCCGGGCCGCCCGCACCGCCTGGTCGATCTCGTGGTCGGCGCAGGCGGCCACCTGCGCCAGGCGTTGCCCGGTCGCCGGATTGAGCGCATCGAATGTCGCGCCATCGAAGGCCGCCACCGGGCGTCCGTCGATCAACGCGGTGGTGATGAAGCTTTGCCGTGCAGCGCGCTGCTGCCAATCGCTTTTCGTATGCACGCAGGTCTCCCCGCCGGCCACACGCGGGGCCGGTCATTGTCGTTGTCGGAATGAGGTGAAGCGTTGGCTCAACGCCTTCGCAGGTAGCTTTCCAGCGGGTCCTTGCCCAGGCCTTCCTGGGCCTGGGCCAGGGAGGCGATGAACAGCGAGAACAGTTCGGCCTGGGTGGCGATGTCCAGCTTGGCGTAGAGGTTCTTGCGGTGGGTCTTGACCGTGTCTTCGCTGATCCCCAGGCGTTCGGCCAGCGAGCGCGTGGAGTGGCCGCGCAGCAGGTACTGGGCGACATGACACTCGCGCTCGGTGAGCAGCGAGGCGCCGAAGTTGTTCAATGCCGCGTTGATCTGCCGGCCCAACGCGCTCTCGAAGCGCCCGCCCAGCGCATCCACGCCAAGATGAGCCCAGTGTCGGCGCACCACCGCCACCACCCAGGCGGCGATGCACTTGAGCTCGGCCACCTGGCGGCTGCCCAGGCGCCGGGTGCTGCCCAGGGCCACGGCGATGGCCACCTGGTCGTCCAGCGGCACCAGGTAGTTGAGCTCGTCTTCCAGGTGGGCGTGCTGGTAGAACGCGGTGTAGTACTCGCTGCGCTTGAAATGGTCAGGGGCGACGTCGCTCAGCCGGTAGCAGCCGGCGGCCACGCCATCCAGGCAGGCGCGGTAGAACGGGCACAGCAGGTAGTAGCCCTCGAGGTACTTCTGCACATTGCCCTCGGGCAACCAGGGGCCCTCGTCATCCTTGGCGAACAACGCCGATGGCAGACCCTTGCGCGGGTAAAGGAACACGCTGATCGCCTGGCACGGTGCCAGGGTGTTGAGCGCGGCGAACAGCAGATCGACGAAGCCGGGCGTGCCGATGGCATCGACCACGCGGGCCATGTGCGCGTACCAGTCGGGTGAGTTCAGTTGGGCTTTGCTCATTGTCGTCGTCCGCGCCAGGGCAAGTACTGGGCGGATTGTTTCATGGGGGGAGTACGCCGGCCATCACCCTTCGGGGTGAGAGCCTTCGTCGGCACCGACCAGTTCCTCGCAGCTGATCTCATGCATCCTGAACCTCTGCAGCTTGCCGACAGACTCACCCCATTCCCCAATGCTGGGGCCACCCGCCCACCCATGACACCCCGCCGAACATTTCCTCGGTTCGCTGAAACCTGCGTCCCAAAGCCCCTGCTCACCTCCCCGACAAACCTGGCACAACAGTTGCCGATCCCTCCCCAGACGCCCCAACCCATGGGCCCGTTTGCAGGAGGAATCGACTCATGCACCGACCGACACCCCACCCGCTGGCCGTGGCCATCTTCGCCGGCCTGCTCCATCTACCCGCCCAGGCCGCGCTGTACGCGGTCGATACCGGCCCCTACACCTTGCCCACCGGCAAGTTCCCGGCCTGGTACCAGGACAGCCATGGCCGGGTCCTTGACCTGTGCCTGTCCAAGGCCGTCAGCTCACGGGTCGCCGGTGCCCCGGGCGCGCCGTCCTACATGTGCACGCTGCTGCCGACGCCGGGGGTGTTCGACGACACCCAGCCGATCGTCTTCCCCAGCAACTTCCCCGATGAGGCGTTCTGGTTCACCGCAGATGCCGCCATCGTCGATGCCGCCCGCGGTATCGACCTGAGCTTCGGCTCGGCCATCGAGGCGGCGTTCAGCGCCGAGGAGCCGATCGACGGCGACCAGGTCAGCTTCGCCCGGGTACGCATTCGCGTCGATGTGCCGACGGCAGGCACCTACGTGATCACCCACCCCTACGGCGTCGAGGTGTTCGACGTGCCTGCCGCCGGCCGTCGGGCGATCAACATGACCCGCGACATCGGCATCGGCGCACCGGGCGACCACAGCGGCGCGCTCAAGGGCGACGTCGGGCCGTTCCTGCGCAGCGTCAACGGCCCGTATACCGAGACCAACCCGGTGTCCGGCGCCAGCGAGCGTTTCGTCGGCGACCCGAACCTGGAAGAGCCGGTCACCGGCAGCCCGTTCAACACCAACTTCGTGCGTATCGAAGGCCCCAACGGCATCGACCTGCGCACCGAGCTGTTCGCCATCTCCGGCAAACTGTCCACGGTCAACCGCCCGACCCCGCTGATCCCGCTGCGCAGCACCTATTCGCGACACAGCGTGAACGGTGACCTGCGCGCCCAGCAGGACGTGTTCGTCATGGCGCCACCGGCGCCGGCCACGGTCACGCTGTCCAGCCAGACACCCACCCTGCCTTTGACTGAAGCCAACGGCACCGGCGCCTGGTATGCCCAGTCGGCGCTCAATCCCACCTTGCCGCTGACCCTGCAGGTGACCGCCGACAACAGCCTGGCCATCGCCACCAGCACGCCGACCAGCGCACCGCTGCCCCTGGTCGATCTGGTGACCATCAGCCGCGCCGAATACAGCCTGGCCAGCGGCCAGTTGAGCCTGGTCGCCAGCTCCAGCGACGAGACCAGCCCGCCGGCCCTCACCGCCCACACCGGCAACGGCACGCTGATCGGCGGCCTGAGCGGCAACGGCGCGGTGAAGACCCTCAGCACCGGGCTGTCGCCGATTCCACCGGCGCAGGTGCGCGTCACCAGCGCCAATGGCGGCAGCGACAGCGAAGACGTGGTGCTGGTGCCATGAACAGACAAAGGCTCCGCCTTCAAGGAGGCAGCATGAACACGTGGTCCCGCCGGGCGCTGTGCGCCGCCGGTTTCACCCTCACCGTGACCAGCGCGGCCTGGGCCGCGCTGTCGGAGGTCGACCCTGGCCCCTATACCTTCGCCACCGGGGGCTACCCCATGTGGTACAAGGACGCCAACAACCTCGCCCTGGAGCTGTGCCAGTCACGCGCCACCAGCAGCCGCGCCCCGGGCGCGCCGGGGGCGCCGGCCTACCTGTGCACCCTGCTGCCCGAACCCGGGGTCTACGACGACGCCCTGCCCCTGGTGTTCCCGGACAACTGGCCGCCGGAGATGTTCTGGTTCCTCGCCGAGACCGCGATCCCCGAGACCGGCAACAGTGGCTACGAACTGGAAGTCTACGTGGCCGCGCTGGAAGCGGCCTTCGCCGCCGAGAACCCAGTCGACGGCGACCAGCAGGCCTTCGCCCGTATCCGCATCCGTGCCTCGGTGCCACGTGCCGGTACCTACACCGTCACTCACCCCTACGGCGTGGAAACGGTCACCGTGGCGGCCAACCAGGTCGGTCGGCGCGCCATCAACATCACCCGTGACATCGGCATCGGCGCCCCCGGCAACTTCAGCGGCGCGCTGACCGGTGACCTCGGCCCGTTCCTGCGCGGTGTCGGCGCCCCATACACCGCGGTCAACCCGGACACCGGCGCCACCGAGACCTTCATCGGCGACCCGAACATCACCGAGGCGGTGACCGGCAGCCCGAACAACACCAACTTCGTACGCATCCAGGGCCCGGCGGGCACTATCCAGACCAACGCATTCACCGTGTCCGGCAAGCTGCTCGATCAGCGCCAGCAGACCTCGGTGACCCTCGAACGCGCCACTTACCAGCGCAATGCCGCCGGCACCCGCGTCGAGGTCTTCGCCAAGGCGCCGAACAGCGCCAGCCTGTGCCTGCGCAACGGCCTGGCGCTGGTCGGCACGCCGCCGTCGCCCTGCCAGTTCAGCATGCTCGCCGACAACAACGGGTTGTTCTTCAGCCAGCAGCTGAGCCAGGCAGTGCCACCGGCGGTGGTGGTGGTCACGGCCAGCAGCCCCACCGGTACCACCCGGCCGACCGCGCTGTCGAGCAAGCTCAGCGATGTGGTGAAGGTCAGTACGGCACGTTACGACTGGGCCGCGAAGCGGCTGGTGATCGAGGCCCGCTCCAGCGACGAAGTGCTGGTGCCCGATCTGCTGGTGCAAGGTTTCGGTCGCATGTCCAAGGCCGGCGTGCTGCAAAGCCTGACGGTCAACGACCTGACTCAGCCACCGGCCACCATCACCGTCAAGTCCGCCCACGGCGGCAGCGACGAAGAGCCGGTGGTGGTGCTCGGCAGCGCGCCGGTGCAAGCCGACAACCAGCCACCGCTGGCCCAGGCCGACACCGGCAGCACCAGTGTCGGCGTGCCCGTGACCCTCAACCTGCTGGCCAACGACAGCGACCCCGACGGCCACGTGCCATTGGCGATAACCGACCTCACCCAGCCCGGCACCGGCCTGGGCGGTGTGGTCCTCAACGGCACCACGGCGGTGACCTACACCCCGCCGGCCGGCGCCACCTCGCCGCTGGCGGCCACGTTCAGCTACCGCGCGCAGGACGCCAAGGGTCTGAAGTCGGCGATTGCCACGGTGACCGTCAACGTCGCGCCCAACCAGCCGCCGACCGCCGTGGCCGACAGTGTCGCCACCCTCGGCGTGCCGGTGACCATCAGCGCCCTGGCCAACGACACCGATCCGGAAGGCAACCTGCCGCTGACCATCGCCAGCGTCACCCAGCCGACCCCGGCCGGGCGTGGCACGGTCAGCACCGACGGCAACCTGATCACCTACACGCCACCGGCCACGGTCAGCTCGGCATTCAGCACCAGCTTCACCTATATCGCTCGTGATTCGGTCGGCGGATTGTCGACGCCAGGCACGGTCACCGTGCAGGTGTCGCCACGGCCGGCCCAGGAGACTTTCGCCATCACCGCGGCGACGGTCACCGCCCGCTCGAACAACCGGTACAACTGGGACATCAGTGGCACGTCCTCGGTGACCACCGGCAACACCATCACCGTGCGGGTCACCACCACCAGCGGCGTGCAGACCCTGGGCACCACCACCGTGCCGGTGACCGGACGCTGGCGCCTGGCGGTGAGCAACAGCACCACGGCGATCCCGACCGCCAGCCCGACGGTGACCGTGACCAGCAGCCGAGGTACCACTCGCACCAGCAACGTGGCCGTGCAATAGCCCTGGGAGGACGCCATGAAACGCCTGTATCCGCTGCTGCTGTGCCTGGCCCTCGTCGGTCGGGCCAGCGCCGACGACCTGATGGACAACGCCGACCTCGCCGCCGGCAGCGACCTGGGTGATCCCCTGGTGCTGCGCCTGCTCCCGGCGGGCAATGGCCAGGTGGCGGTGATCGAGCAGCAAGGCACGGGCAACCGCGCCGCCCTCGACCAGAACGGCCAGGCCCTGCTGGGCCGGATCGTCCAGGCCGGGGGCGCGCAGGAGGCGTACATCCTGCAGGAAGGCAGCGACCTGATGGCCGCGATCAGCCAGCAGGGCCATGGCAACAACGCGACGATCCGCCAGGCCGGCAGCGGCAACAGCGCCACCATCGAGCAGATCGGCAACTACAACAACGCCACCATCGACCAGCGCGGCACGGGGCTCAACAGCGCCGTGACCCAAGCCGGCAATGGCCAGCAAGTCCATATCACCCAGTACCGCTAGACCCGTACCGACAAACCTGGAGGCACCACCATGCACAAGCTCGCCCCCCTGAGCGCCGCCATTGTCCTGGCCCTTGCCGGTCAGGCCATGGCCGACGACAGCACCTCGACCCAGACCCAGCAGGGCGCCCAGAACATCGCCGAGGTCAAGCAGACCCTGGCGCCGTTCGCCTCGGCCACGCAGAACCAGGCCGGCCATGACCACAACCACATGGCCGTGCAGGACAGCAGCACCAGCCACATCCAGCAAAGCGCCACCGGCTCGTTCAACGCCGGCTACGCCGAGCAACTGTACGAGAACGGCAGCCAGATCACCCAGCACGCCGGTGGCGAGCTCAACGACGCGTTCGCCAGCCAGTCGGTGGGCGAAAACAACGAGGCCCTGCAGACCCAGGCCGGCGCCGGCAACCGCTCGATCATCTGGCAGGACACCCAGACCGGCAGCAAGGCCACCACGCTGCAGTCGGGCTTCGGCAACAGCGCCACCGTCGAGCAACTGTTCGGCGGCAGCAACAACAAGAGCGTGATCATGCAGCTGGGCACCGACAACCAGGCCGCCGCCGAGCACATGACCCACCGTGACGGCCACATCGCCATCTACCAGGAGGGCAAGCAGAACTGGGCCTATGGCGACCAGCGCGACGGCCTGGGCGGCACCATCGGCATCAACCAGTACGGCACCGGCCATTCGGTGGAGGTCTGGCAGGACAACCAGACCGCCAGCCAGGCCAGCGTCCAGCAGAATGGTCAGCTCAACGAAGGTTATATCGACCAGAGCTTCGGCCAGAACAACAGCGCCAGCCTGAACCAGAGAGGGAATGGCAACGCCAGTTGGTCGGACCAGTTCGAGAGCAACCAGTCGGTGACCAGCATCTCGCAGGACGGCAACAAGAACCTGCACTTCACCTACCAGACCGGTGACAACCATAGCCTGAGCATCAGCACGGTGGGCAATGCCAACAAGATCATGGCGAGCAACTGGAAAGGCGAGAAATCCGGTGGGCAGTTCGGAGCCAACCAGCGCGCCGAGATCAACCAGAACGGCCACGGCAACAGCGTCAACATCACCCAGGAAGGCAACAGCCAGATTGCCCGGCTGAACCAGAAAGGCATCTTCAACAAGATGGAGACTCGTCAGGTAGACAGCAACAACGAGCTGTATTTCGAACAGAACGGCAACGACAACCTGCTCATCGCCGATCAGCGCGGGACTGCCAACTACGCCGAAGGCCTGGCCGCTGGCAGTGGCGGCAGCATCACCCTCGAGCAGTCCGGCAGTGGCAACCAGAGTTACACCTACCAGCTGCATGGCTACGGCAACGAAGCCACCATCAAGCAGGCCGACGGGGTCAACCTCGCCTACGTGACACAGGCCGGGAATGCCAACAAGGCGTTTGTCGACCAGAGCGGAGCTAGCCAGACGGCCACCATCACCCAGTACGGCAATGCCAACATGGCGACCGTTACCCAGCAGTGAGGTTTCTCTCCCCCCTTGGACCGCGGTGTTGGTTCTCCCTGGCGCTGCGGTTCTTTTTTTCGGCTTCAAGAGTGTTGGTATCAATGAATGCACACACAACCATCAACACCACCACCGATCAGAAACCCGGCAGACAATCCACCACTAACACCCCTTGGGTACTTCCTGCGCAGAAACCGGCACATCGAACACCTTGTCGAACCCCCACTGAAACACAAACGCATAAACGAAGAAAAACACGAACAACGCCAGGTTGGTCACCAGCGCCGCCCATAAACCGATATCCAACCAGTAAGCCACCAACGGCAAGAGAATCAGCACCAGCCCCCCTTCGAACCCCAGCGCATGCAACAGCCGCCGCAGGAACGTACGGTTGCGTTTGTGCTGCCGCGCCTCCCACCGCTCGAACGCCCAGTTGTAGGCCATGTTCCAGCTCATGGCGATGCCTGACATGAGCATCGACAACACCGCTGACTCCGCCATGCCCGCGCCAAACGCGAACTCCAGCGCCGGCGCCACGCAGGCCACCGCGATGGCTTCGTAGAGGATGGCCTGAACGACCTTGCGCGCCTTGCCTTGCATGGGCAAGCTCCCTGAAAAAAAGACCTACAAAACTACAAGAAGAAGACAGCGAGAAAAAGTCAGAAATACTTTATTTACTGACCGTTCAATCAAGAAAAGCTAGCATAAACGTTTCAGCATCAGCCCACCCCTGGCGTTCGGCACCGCCCCCGCCGACACGACCCTGCCTTCGAGCCACTGCCACCAAGCGCTGCGCAGGGCCGACCGCGCATTGGACAACCCCGCATTCCGCTGCTTGTATCTATCACTTGCAAACGGCGACAAGTCGTACAACTTCGTCCAGGGAATCGAACGAGGAAATACACGATGGCCTACACCGTGATGATGGTTTTCGGTACCCGCCCAGAAGCAATCAAGATGGCCCCGCTGGCCCGCGTCCTGCGCGAATGGCCCGAGGTCGACCTGCACATCTGCTCCACCGGCCAGCACCGCGAAATGCTCGAGCAGGTCCTCACCGCCTTCGGCCTGAAGGTCGATCAGGACCTGCAGGTGATGACCCAGAACCAGACGCTCAACGGCCTGTCCCGCGACCTGCTGGACAAGCTCGACCAGGCCTATGAACAGGTCAAGCCGGACATCGTCCTGGTCCACGGCGACACCACCACCAGCTTCATCGCCTCGCTGGCCGCCTTCCACCGGCACATCCCCATCGGCCACGTCGAGGCCGGCCTGCGCACCGGCAACCTGCAACAGCCCTGGCCGGAAGAAGCCAACCGACGCTTGACCGGCGTGCTCGCCGACCTGCACTTCACTCCCACCCGCGACTCCGACGCCAACCTGATCCGCGAAGGCGTGCCGCCCGAGCACATCGAAGTCACCGGCAACACCGTGATCGACGCCCTGCTGTGGATGCGCGACAAACTCAAGCACGACAACTGGCGCCCGGCCGCCGACTCGCCGCTCAACGTGCTGCGTGACGACCAGCGCATGGTGCTGATCACCGGCCACCGCCGAGAGAATTTCGGCAGCGGTTTCGAGCGCATCTGCCTGGCCCTGGCCGAACTCGCCCTGCGCTACCCGGACGTCCAGTTCCTCTACCCCGTGCATCTCAACCCGCAGGTCCAGCATGCGGTGTACAGCGTGCTTTCCGGCCGCGACAACATCCACCTCGTCGCGCCCCAGGACTACCCGCACTTCGTCTGGCTGATGAACCGCGCCCACATCATCCTCACCGACTCCGGCGGCGTGCAGGAAGAGGCGCCCGCGCTGGGCAAGCCAGTGCTGGTACTGCGCAAGGTCACCGAACGGCCAGCGGTGCTCAAGGGTGGCACGGTCAAGCTGGTCGGCACCCTCACCGAGCGCATCGTCCACGAAACCAGCCAACTGCTCGACGACCCGCTCGCCTATGAGCGCATGGCGCGGGTCTACACACCCTTCGGCGACGGCCACGCCAGTGAGCGTATCGCCGAGCGCCTGACCCGCTGGTTCGCCGAGCAATCCGCCGCACGAGACAACGCATGAGCCTGGTTTTCATCGACTTCCTGACCTATGTGCTGTTTGGCCTGAAGATCCTGGCCATCGTCCTGGCAACATTGATGTTCGTGCTCGGCCTGGATGACCTGTTCATCGACCTGTGCTATTGGGGCCGCAAGCTGATCCGCCGCTTCCGCATCTACGACAGGTTCGAGAAGGCCGACGAGAAGCGCCTGTTCGAAGTACCGGAAAAACCCCTGGCGATCATGGTTCCGGCCTGGAACGAAGTCGGCGTGGTCGGCGAGATGGCGCGCCTAGCCGCCTCGACCATCGACTACGAGAACTACCAGATCTTCGTCGGCACCTACCCCAACGATCCCCAGACCCAGGCCGACGTGGACGCGGTGTGCCTGCACTATCCCAACGTGCACAAGGTGGTCTGCGCCCGCCCGGGACCGACCAGCAAGGCCGACTGCCTGAACAACATCATCGACGCCATCCTGCGCTTCCAACAGGACGCGCGCATCGAGTTCGCCGGCTTCATCCTGCATGACGCCGAGGACGTCATCTCGCCCATGGAACTGCGCCTGTTCAACTACCTGCTGCCGAACAAGGACATGATCCAGATCCCGGTGTACCCCTACGCGCCGGAGTGGAAAGGCTTCACCGCCGGCCACTATGTCGACGAGTTCGCCGAGAACCACGGCAAGGACGTCATCGTCCGCGAGGCGCTCACCGGCCAGGTGCCCAGCGCCGGGGTCGGCACCTGCTTCAGCCGCCGGGCGATCAGCGCGCTGCTGGAGGACGGCGACGGCATCGCCTTCGACGTGCAGAGTCTCACCGAAGACTACGACATCGGCTTCCGCCTCAAGCAGAAGGGCATGAAGTGCATCTTCGCCCGCTACTCCATCACCGACCCGGCCCTGGCCCTCAAGCAGGACTGGCGCCCCGGCATGAGCCGCGAGTTCGCTCAGGTGATCTGCGTGCGCGAGCACTTCCCCCGCGACTGGCAGCACGCCATCCGCCAGAAGTCGCGGTGGATCGTCGGCATCGTGTTCCAGGGCACCAGCAACCTCGGCTGGAGCCGCAAGGGCGCGCTCAACTATTTCCTCTGGCGCGACCGTCGCGGATTGTTCGCCTACCTGCTGAGTTTCCTGGTCAACCTGTTGCTGCTGGTGCTGCTGGCGATGTGGTTGGTCACGGTGATCGCGCCGGACTCCTGGCGCTTCATGTCCATCCTCAGCGACAGCAAGCTGCTTACCGTGCTGCTCTGGCTCAACGGCCTGCTGCTGTTCAACCGGTTGTTCCAGCGTTTCTGGTTCGTCACCCGCTACTACGGCATCTTCGAGGGGCTGTTGTCGGCGCCGCGGATGATGTGGAGCAACTTCGTCAACTTCTTCGCCAACCTGCGCGCGCTGCGCCAGGTCATGGAAATGGGCGACTCGCGCCGCGTAGCCTGGGACAAGACCACCCACGAATTTCCCGCCATCGCCTCGCCCGCCCGCACGCCCCTGGGCCAGCGCCTGGTGGACAAAGGCCTGATCAACGCCGAGCAACTGCAACAGGCCATCACCAACCCGGTTCGCCGCCGCCTGGGCCGCGAGCTGCTGCTGCGCGGCTGGCTGACCAGCGAGCAGCTGGTCGAGGCGCTGGCCGAACAGCTGGACCTGCCCTGGGCACCGCTCAACCCATTCAAGATTGCGCCCGAACTGATCGCCAGGCTGCCCCGTAAACTCGCCACCCACTACGGCGTGCTGCCCGTGGGCGAAGACGGCGAAACCCTGGTGCTGGCCAGCGAAAGCCCGGTCAGCCAGGTGTCGCTGGGGGTGATCAGCCGCCAGCTCAAGCGTCCGGTGCGGGCGCAACTGGCACCACAGGGGCGGGTCACCCTCGGCCTGCGCTACCACTACCCAAGCCCTTGGCAGAAGCCTGAGACGCGCGAAATGCTCAAGGTCCTGGAACGCCATCAGGACGACGCCGGCCTGCTGGAAAAGGTCAGCACCCACCAGGTGATGCTGGGCGCCCTGCTCCAGGTGCGCGGCATGGTGCCGGTGACCCTGTTCAACCAGGCGCTGATCGACTTCGACCCCGAGCACCAGAGCCTGGGCGAGCACCTGATCGCCCGCGGCATCATCACGCAAGCTGTGCTGCAGCAAGCCCTCGCCGAGCAGGCCAGCGAACAGCAGGCCGCCTATGACCTGACCCGGGAGGTGGCATGACGCCCCGTCTTTCCCTGGCCTTCGCCAGCCTGTTGCTGTGTTCGTCGACCCTGGCCGCGCCCAGCGCGCCGATGACCGACTTCCAGCGTTTCACCAGCTATCCGTTCATGGAACGGGGCTATCGCGAGGCGCAGAAGGACAACTGGCCCGAGGTCGAACGCCTGACCCGACACGTGCTCAAGCGCGTGCCCAACAACAACGAGGCCCGTGCGTTGCTGGCCGAGTCCCTGGCCCACCAGCGCCGCTACAAGGAGGCCGAGGCGATCGCCGAGGACCTCGACGACAACCCCGAGCACGCCGACGCCCTGCTCGAACTGCGCCTGACCTGGATCGAGCAGGATCCGCCGCCGGCCAACCAGGTGGAAGCCTGGCTGGCCGGCAGCCAGGGCCAGCAGCGGGTGCGCCTGTGGCAGGCGTACAGCGTCAGCCTGGCCAAGTTCGGCGGTGCCGCCAAGGCCCTGGAATGGCTCAACCAACTGCCCGTGCGGGACGATGGCATGGTCCTGCGCATGACCCGGGCCAACTTCGCCGAACAGCTGCGCAACTGGGGTGAAACCATCGACCAGCTGCAGCCGTTGGCCGACAAGGGCCAGCTGCCCCCGCAAGACTGGCAGCGCCTGGCCAACGCCTATGTGCAACAAGTCGACGAAAAGGGCCTGGACAAGCTGCTGGCCAGCGCGCCTTCGCCCGAAGCGGCGACCCGCACCCGCCTGGCCATGGCCAACCGCGCCATCGCCATGGGCCACAACCAGCAGGCCGAGCGCTGGCTGCAGAGCGTGCCGCAGGACCAGCTGCAGCAGCCAGAACAGCGTCAGCAGCTGTGGGAACTGGCCCGCGAAGGTGATGACGCGCCCCTGGTGCGACGCTTGAGCAATGAACTGCAGCGCCCCTGCCTGGAAACCGTCGACTGGCTTTCACGCAAGGACCTGCAACTGGCGCGCGAACAACTCAAGCAGTGCCAGGCGAGCGACAACCAGCGCTCATACGCGATTCTCGAGCAGCGGCTGTATGGCGATCCACCCCAGCCGCCGCAACCGCGCACAGCGGCGCAGTGGGAACAGCGCTATCGGCAGACGGGCGATCTCGCGGCGTTGGAACAAGCCTCCTTCATGCTGCTCGAACGCGGGCAGTCCGCGCACGCGCGGCAACTGCTGGAACAAGCCTACGATCGCCGTCAGGGTCGCCTGACGCCTTCGTTGCTGCAGCGCCTGGGCACTATCTACGCACGCAATGACGGTCCGTTGAACAGCTCGCGCATGCTGGCCCTGATACCACGGGTCGACCCCGCGACCCGCGGCCAGTTGCTCGGCCGCCTGGCCGAGGCCGGCCAGTGCGACGCCGTGCGCCAGGCGATCCCGGCCAAACCCAGCGAAGCCGGCCAGTTCCGCGCCCTGGGCCGCTGCGCCATGCCTGACCAGCCCGGCGAGGCGGTGGTCTACTACCAGGCCGCCGAGCGCCTCGGCGATAGCGCCAGCCGCCTGCCGCTGGCCTACGCCCTGGAGGCCTCCGGTGACTCCGAGGCCGCCCTGCCGATCTGGAACAGCCTGCCGGCCAGCGCCTGGTCCGACAATGCCCGCCTGACCGCCGCCCGCGGCGCCCTCGACGCGGGCGATGCCGATGCCGCCCGCCGCCACTGGGACGCCGCCGCCCACGGCAGTGCCGACGACTGGGCCCTGGGGGCCGCCATCGCCCAGCGCCAGGGCGATGCCCGCCAGGCATTGGAACTGCAGCGCGAGGCATTGCGCCACAACCCCCGTGCCGATCACTACTACGCCGCCGCCGGCACCGCCCAGCAGGCCGGTGACAGCGCCCAGAGCACGGCCTGGCTGGCCGAGGCCGTGCGCCTGTCGCCGGAGCAGCCGCGCTACCGCGCCGACTATGGCATGCGCCTGGCCGGCTCCGACGACCAGCAACAGCGCCGCGCCGCCATCCCTTACCTGGAGCGTGCCACCCGCGACTTCCCCGAGGACTACCGCCTGGGCGAGACCCTGGCGTTGCGCTACGACGAAGTCGAGGACAGCGCGTCGGCCCGCCGCGAGCTGCGCCGGGTGCTGGACGTGGAGCAGAACCTGGTGGACGGCGATGACGAGTACGGCAGCCTCGAGGCGCGCAAGTACCGCCAGCGCCGCGCCCACGAAACCCTGTCGCGTCGCGACACCATCACCCTGGCCAGCACCTGGTCGCCCGCAGGCACCTCGACCAACGACAAGTTCCTCGACACCGGAGAGCGCGAAGGCACCTCGCGCCGGGCACGCTCGCAGAACGTCCAGCTGGCGATGTGGGACCACGCGCTGGGCGAGGAACCCAGCCGCAACGGCAGCACCCTGTCGGTGTATGGCCGCGTGCTGTTCGGCGGCCAGAGCCGCACCGACTACGCCCAGAGCATGGGCACCGGCGTGGGCCTGCGCTACAAGCCGTTCGGCCAGGCCAACCTCAACCTGTACGCCGAGCTCTACCACCAGCGCCAGATCGACAGCGACCACTACAGCGGCCTGAGCCTGGGCGAACTGCTGAGCCCGGCCAAGGTCGGTGGCAACTGGGGCGATCTGCGCCACCATGCCGAGTCGAGCAACGACCTGCTGCTGCGCGCCACCGCGTCATTCCTCGACCAGGGCCGATACCGCAACGACTGGCGTGTCGACGAGGACGACTGGGGCGAGCGTTTTCTCTACCTCGACGCCGCCTGGTGGACCCGCGCCGGCGACCACGCCTGGCTGTCGCGCTTCCAGCAAGGGCATGCCTGGAAACTGCCCGGCAACTCGCCGCAGACCCTCATGCCCTACGGTTTTCTCGAGTTCGCCAGCCAGGACCCGAGCAACGACTGGCGCCAGGATGCCCGCGCCGGGGTCGGCGTGCGCTGGCAGTGGTGGTTCGACGACGACCGTTACAACGCCTATCGCGGCTCGCTGAAAGTGCGCGCCGAATACCAGCAATCGCTGGGCGGCAACCTTTACGAGCGCGCCAACGGCGTACTGCTGGGCGTGGAGATGAGTTTCTGATGCGTACGTTACTGGCAATCTGCCTGCTCGCCCTGTGCCTGCCCGCACAGGCCGACCAGCGCCTGTTCTACCAACCGCTCAACCGCGACGCCAGCGTGACCCCGGCCCAGTGGCAGCAACTGTGGCGCGCCACCGTGGCCCAGGGTGGCAAGACGCTGATCGTGCAATGGAGCGCCTATGGCGACAGCGACTTCGGCGGCGCCCACGGCTGGCTCGCGAACAGCTTGCGCGAAGCGCGGGCGCAGGGCCTGGAGCTGGTGCTGGGCCTGTACATGGACCCGGCCTACTACCAGCGCCTGGAACAGCTGGACGGCGAAGGGCTGAACAACTACTTCAAGGCCCAGCTGGGGCGCTCGCTCAGCCAGTACCAGCAACTGCGCGCCGGCTGGGAACTGCCGGTGGCCGGCTGGTACCTGCCCATGGAACTGGACGACCTGCACTTTCGCGACGCTGCCCGACGCGATGCGCTGTACAGCCAGTTGCAGGCGTTCAACCGCCAGCTGGACAAGCCGTTGCATATCAGCGCCTTCAGCGCCGGCCAATTGTCGCCACGAGTCAATGGCGCCTGGCTGGATGGCCTGGCGGGGCTTGGCCTGAGCGTCTGGTGGCAGGATGGCGCGGGAACCGGGCGCCTGGCGCCAGTGGTGCGCGCGGGCTATGAGCAGGCGCTGCCGTGCCGGGTGGGCGTCGTGCGCGAGGCGTTTCGCCAGGTCAGCCCGGCCGGGCAACCTTTCCGTGCCGAACCGGCGCAGCCGGCGTTGACTGGCGGTTGCCACGCCGAAGCGGTGTTCGCCCTGCGCTACCGGCCCTGGGCCAAGGGGATTCTCTCCAAGGAGTGAGCCACTGCGTCCGCGATGAGACCGGCAAGCACAACATAACCGCCGCAGGCATCCCCAGCATGTACAAGACCCTCGAAGCCCGCATCCGCCAACAGGTCGCCCCCGCCGCCCTGCGCGCCGAATTCCGCCAGCACGAATTCGAGGCCATGCGTCGCTTCTGTCTGCTGATCTTCTGCATCGGCATCGCCATCTGGCTGATCTTCGACCTGATCGTCAGCTACCTCGGCGGTCAAGGCTTCACCTGGCTGTCGGGGGTGTTCATCGCCCTGCTGTGCAGCTTCTGCGTCATCCTGGGCTTCACCCGCAAGAGCCAGCATTTCGACGTGCTCAACCTGTTGTTCGTGGCGGTGATCACCCTGGCCATGCGCCTGGTGATCGAGGGCATTCCCATCGTCCTGCGTCCGCTGTGGCTGGTGCTCGGGGCCTCGACGGTGCTCTATGCCGTCTCGGTACTGCCGGTACGGCGCTGGTCGTTCTTCTGTGCCCTTGGCATCAGCTGGATCATGCTCAACCCGTTCCTGCACACCCATATCGATGCCCTGGAGCTCGAGGGCGCCATGCTGATCAGCTACGCCGTGTTCCTCAGCGGTCTGGTGATCTACAGCTACCTGCGCCTGCGCGAGGCCAAGCTGCACAACTTCTACCTGACCAAGGTGCTGCTGGAGCATGCGTATATCGATGCGCTGACCGAAATCCCCAACCGCCGCTCGTTCATGGCCAAGGCCGAGCGCCAATTGCAGGTGGCCGCTCCCGGGCAGTTCCTGGCGATGATCGATATCGACAACTTCAAGCAGGTCAACGACCGCTTCGGCCATGACATCGGTGATGAAGTGCTCAAGCGGGTGGCGGCGCATATCAAGGCGGCGATGGTCGGGCATGAGATCGCCCGGCTGGGCGGGGAGGAATTCGCGATCTTCTTCCAGGGGCTGGATGAAGCAGGCGCAGAGCGGCAGGTCGCGGCGCTGTGCCAGAGAGTGCGCGAGGACCTGGCCGCGCATCCGGTGACGGTCAGCATCGGCCTCGCCCGGATCGCCAGCGGCGACACCCTGAGCCTGGCGCTGATCAGGGCGGACCAGGCGTTGTACAAGGCCAAGCACACAGGCAAGGACCGCTTCGTGACCTGGTCGGCAAGCCTGTCTGGACAATGAGCATCGCGGGGCAAGCCCAGGCACCGCATCAACCGGCGGGCAAGCGAATCCTGAACTGCGCCCCGCCCAGCGCCGACTGCGCCACTGTCAGCGTCCCGCCCTGCCCTTCGATGGCCCGACGGCTGATCGCCAGCCCCAGGCCGAATCCACCGGTATTGCGATCACGGCTACGATCCAGACGGTAGAACGGCTGGAAGATCCGCTCACGTTCCTCGGTCGGAATGCCGATGCCATCATCCTCCACGGTCAGCAGGCACGCGCCGTCTTCTTCCAGGCGCAGGCGCAACAGCAGGCTCTCGTCGCAGTAGCGCATGGCATTGCGCACCAGGTTCTGCACCGCGCGGGCGGTCAGCCGTGGATCGAGGACAAAACGTGGCAGGTCGGTTTCACAGCGCACCTCCCAGCGGATGCCACGGTTGTCGAGCTCTTCGGCAAAGCCGCCAAGCACGCTGTCCACCAGTTCCAGCAACGACACTTCGACCCGCTCGCGAGCCTGGTCGGCGCTTTCCAGACGGCTGTAGGACAGCAGTTCGAGCACCAGCTCATCCAGTTCGCGCACATGGCCGACCAACCCCAGCAGGCGCTTGCGGCTGGCCGGGGGCACCTCGTCGAACAGCAGCACCAGGCCGAAATCCAGGCGTGTCAGCGGCGTGCGCAGTTCATGGGAAACCGCGTTGAGCAGTTCGCGCTGCTGGTTGACGTGACGTTCCAGGTCGCTGGCCATGGTGTCGAACACCCCGGCCAGCTCGCCGATGTTCGAGCGCGGCGAAATATGCGTGCGCTCGGCCATCTCGCCGCGCCCCAGGCGCCGGGCGGTCTCCTTCAGGCGCTCCAGGTCACGCCAGTGCGGCCAGACCCACAACAGCAGACAGCCGAGCATGGCCGCGCCGATCAGCACCGTCACCCCCCAGGACAACACGTTGATGTCCAAGGGGTCGTCCGGCGAATGCAGGCGCACCAGCCAGTCCTTGTCCAGTGGCGCCAGCACGGTTTCGTAATAGCCCCAGTCGGCCATGCGCACGGCGTACAGGCCCTTGGCGAAACGCGCCTGCTCGTCAGCGTCGAGGCCCGCTTCGTCGGTGCGCAGCAAGCGCACTTCGAGCGGCGCGAACGCCGCGGCCAGGTCCTTCTCCACCGCCGGCCACTGCTCCCGTGGGGCCTGCTGGAACTGGCGCACGATCAGGGTCTGCACACCCTTGGCCTGTTGCAGGTTGTAAGCCATGAACCGTTCATGGAACAGGCCGACGATGGTGTCGGGAATCAGCGCGATCGCCCCGGCATAGGCGACGATGATCACCAGGTACAAGCGCACCAGGATCTTGAGCATGGCCTGTCAGTACTCCCACTCGACGCGGCTGAACAGGTAACCCTTGCCCCACACGGTCTTGATCTTGCGCGCCTCGCCGGCGCTGTCGTCGAAGCGCCGGCGCAGCTTGGAGATGGCCACGTCCACGGAACGGTCGGTGCCGTTGAATTCGATGCCGCGCAACTGCTGGAGGATGCGGTCGCGGCTCATCACCTCGCCGGCATTGCGCGCCAGCACCACCAGCAGGTTGTACTCGCCACTGGACAGCTCGACCTCCTCGCCCCGCCAGCTGACCGTGCGCTCGGCCAGGTCGATGCGCAGGCCGCCGATCTGGATCAGGTCGCTGTCCAGGCGCGGTTCGTTGACGCTGCTGCGGCGCAGCAAGGTTCGCACCCGGGCCAGCAGCACCCGGGGCTCGCAGGGCTTGGTGACATAGTCGTCGGCGCCCATCTCCAGCCCCAGCACCTGATCGTGACTGTCGTCGCGAGCGGTCAGCATCAGGATCGGCAGGCCCTGCGACTCCTGGCGCAGCAGGCGGCACACCTGCAGGCCGTCCAGGCCCGGGAGCATCAGGTCGAGAATCACCAGGTCCGGCTTCTGCCGACGGAACTCGTCGAGCACGTGGTCGCCCCGGGCAATCACCCGGACATGGAAATCGTTGCGTTGCAGGTAGCTGGCAATCAGCTCGGACAGCGCGCTGTCGTCTTCGACCAGGAAAATGTTCGGCATAAGGGTGTTTGAACAGAAAGTGAAGTGAGGCAGGATATAGAATCCTGCGCCGGGCACCGCCGCTCGTTCACACTTTTTCACATACGCCCTACACAGCTTCACAGCGGGTGCGCGAACGGCTGCCTTAGCATACGCTCGATCAATTCCGGAAGATCCGTATGTCCACTTTCCGCACTCCGCGCCTGCGCCCCTTGGCGCTGCTGGCGCTGTCCCTTGTCCTGACCGGCTGCAACGACGCGACCGAACAGGAAGAACAGGCCCCTGCCCCTCAGGTACGGGTCGAAACCCTGGCCGAGCAGCCGCTGGCGATCAGCACCGAGCTCAGTGGTCGCATCCTCGCCCCGCGCACCGCCGAGGTCCGCGCCCGGGTCGCCGGCGTGGTGCTCAAACGCGTGTACCGCGAAGGCAGCGACGTGAAACAGGGCGATGTGCTGTTCCTCATCGACCCGGCGCCGTTCAAGGCCGACTTCGACAGCGCCCGCGCCACCCTGGCCAAGGCCGAGGCGACGCTGTACCAGGCGCGCCTGCAGGAGCAGCGCTACCGCGAGCTGGTCGACGACAAGGCGGTCAGCCGCCAGGAGTACGACAACGCCCGCGCCGCCTTCCTCCAGGCCGATGCCGCCGTGGCCGAGTCGAAAGCCGCGCTGGAACGTGCGCGCCTGAACCTGGGCTATGCCACCGTCACCGCGCCGATTTCCGGGCGCATCGGCCGCGCGCTGGTGACCGAAGGCGCCTTGGTCGGTCAGAGCGAGACCACGCCACTGGCAACCATTCAGCAACTGAATCCTATCCATGCCGACGTCACCCAGTCGACCCGCGAGCTCAATGCCCTGCGCCGCGCGATGCGCGCAGGCGAACTGCAGCGGGTCGGCCAGGACCAGGTCAAGGCCACGCTGATCCAGGACGACGGCAGCGCCTATCCGCTGGCCGGCAAGCTGCTGTTCTCCGACATCAGCGTCGACCCGAGCACCAACCAGATCACCCTGCGCAGCGAGTTCCCCAACCCCGACCTCGACCTGCTGCCCGGCAGCTACGTGCGCGTGCGCCTGGAACAGGCCGTGCAACCCAAGGGCATCAGCGTGCCGCAGCGCGCCATCCTGCGCGACAGCGCCGGCGTGCCCAAGGTCATGCTGGTCGACCAGCAAGACCGTGTCAGCGAGCGTCCGGTGCAACTGGGCAACGCCCAGGGCGATCGCTGGATCGTCAGCGAAGGCCTGGCGCCGGGCGAACGGGTCGTGGTCGAAGGCCTGCAACACGTCAAGGCCGGTGACCACGTACAGGTCGACGAACAACCGGGGGCCGCCGCGGTCGCCCAGCACAACGGCCAGTGAGGGCCTGATCCATGCCGCAGTTCTTCATCGACCGCCCCGTGTTCGCCTGGGTGGTCGCCCTGTTCATCCTCCTGGTCGGCGCCCTGGCCATCCCGCAGCTGCCGGTGGCCCAGTACCCCGACGTGGCGCCGCCGCAGGTGGAAATCTACGCCGTGTACCCAGGCGCCTCGGCGGCGACCATGGACGAAAGCGTGGTCAGCATCATCGAGCAGGAGCTCAATGGCGCCGACAACCTGCTGTATTTCGAATCGCAGAGCAGCCTGGGCAGCGCCACCATCACCGCCAGCTTCCAGCCGGGCACCAACCCGGACCTGGCCCAGGTGGACGTGCAGAACCGCCTCAAGGTGATCGAGTCGCGCCTGCCGCGTCCGGTCACCCAGCAGGGCCTGCAGGTGGAGAAGGTGTCCACCGGGTTCCTGCTGCTGGCCACCCTCACCTCCGAGGACGGCAGCCTCGACGAAATCGCCCTGTCGGACATCCTCGCGCGCAACGTGATGAACGAGATCCGCCGCATCAAGGGCGTCGGCAAGGCCCAGCTGTACGGCTCGGAGCGGGCCATGCGGATCTGGATCGACCCGGCCAGGCTGGTCGGCTTCAACCTCACGCCCAACGACGTGGCCGAGGCCATCGCCGCGCAGAACGCCCAGGTCGCGCCGGGCAGCATCGGTGACCTGCCGGCTCGGCCGACCCAGGAAATCACCGCCAACGTGGTGGTCAAGGGGCAGCTGAGCACGCCCGAGGAGTTCGCCGCCATCGTCCTGCGCGCCAACGCCGATGGCTCGACGGTCACCGTCGGCGACGTCGCCCGGGTCGAGATCGGCGCCCAGGAATACCAGTACGGCACGCGCCTGAATGGCAAGGCCACCAGCGCCTTCAGCGTCAAGCTGTCGCCAGGCGCCAACGCCATGGAAACCGCCAGCCTGGTCAAGACCAAGCTCGACGAGCTGTCGCGCTACTTCCCGGCCGGGGTGAAATACGACATCCCCTATGACACGTCGCCGTTCGTCAAGGTCTCGATCCAGCAGGTGATCAGCACCCTGTTCGAAGCCATGGTGCTGGTGTTCGCGGTGATGTTCCTGTTCCTGCAGAACCTGCGCTACACCCTGATCCCCACCCTGGTGGTGCCGGTGGCGCTGATGGGCACCTTCGCGGTGATGAACGCGCTGGGCTTCTCGGTCAACGTGCTGACCCTGTTCGGCATGGTGCTGGCCATCGGCATCCTGGTGGACGATGCCATCGTGGTGGTGGAGAACGTCGAGCGGATCATGGCCGAGGAAGGGCTGCCTCCGAAGCAGGCCACGCGCAAGGCCATGGGCCAGATCAGCGGCGCGATCATCGGCATCACCCTGGTGCTGGTGGCGGTATTCCTGCCGATGGCCTTCATGAAGGGCTCGGTGGGCGTCATCTACCAGCAGTTCTCGGTGTCGATGGCGGTGTCGATCCTGTTCTCGGCGTTCCTTGCCCTGAGCCTGACCCCGGCCCTGTGCGCCACGCTGCTCAAGCCGCTGGCCAAGGGCGAGCACCATGAGCGCAAGGGCTTCTTCGGCTGGTTCAACCGCCGCTTCGAGGGCATGAGCAACGGCTACCAGCGCTGGGTCGGCCATGCCCTGGCGCGCAGCGGTCGCTACCTGCTGGTGTACGCCGTGCTGGTCGGCGCGCTGGGCTATGGCTTCAGCCAGCTGCCCACCGCCTTCCTGCCCACCGAGGACCAGGGCTACACCATCACCGACATCCAGCTGCCGCCGGGCGCCAGCCAGGCCCGCACCATCGAGGTGGCGCAGCAGATCGAGGCGCACAACGCCGACGAGCCGGGCGTGGCCAACACCACGCTGATTCTCGGTTTCAGCTTCTCCGGCAGCGGGCAGAACGCGGCGCTGGCCTTCACCACGCTCAAGGACTGGTCCGAGCGTGGCCATGACGACAGCGCGCAGTCCATCGCCGACCGCGCGACCCTGGCGTTCACCCAGCTCAAGGACGCCATCGCCTACGCGGTGCTGCCGCCGCCGGTGGACGGCCTGGGCGAGTCGACCGGCTTCGAGTTCCGTCTGCAGGACCGTGGCGGCATGGGCTACAACGAGCTGATGCAGGCCCGCGACCAACTGCTGGGCGAGGCACGCAAGAGCAAGGTACTGGTCAACGTGCGTGAAGCCTCGCTGGCCGAAAGCCCGCAGGTGGAGCTGGAAGTGGATCGCCGCCAGGCCAACGCCCTGGGCGTGTCGTTCGCCGATATCGGCGCGGTGCTCGACACGGCGGTAGGCTCCAACTACGTCAACGACTTCCCCAACCAGGGCCGCATGCAGCGGGTGGTGGTGCAGGCCGAAGGCGACCAGCGCAGCCAGGTCGAGGACCTGCTGAAGATCCACGTACGCAACGCCAGCGGCAAGATGGTGCCGCTGGGCGCCTTCGTCCGCGCCCATTGGCAGAGCGGCCCGGTGCAGCTGACCCGCTACAACGGCTACCCGGCGGTGTCGATCTCCGGCGAGCCGGCGGCCGGCTTCAGCTCCGGCGAGGCCATGGCCGAGATCGAACGCCTCGTCGCCCAGCTGCCGGCCGGCGCCGGCCTGGAGTGGACCGGTCTGTCGCTGCAGGAGCGTCTGTCCGGCAGCCAGGCGCCGCTGCTGATGGCCCTGTCGCTGCTGGTGGTGTTCCTGTGCCTGGCGGCGCTGTACGAGAGCTGGTCGATCCCCACCGCCGTGCTGCTGGTGGTGCCGCTGGGCGTACTCGGCGCGGTGGTGGCCGTCACCCTGCGCGGCCTGCCCAACGACGTGTTCTTCAAGGTTGGCCTGATCACCCTGATCGGCCTGTCGGCGAAGAACGCCATTCTGATCATCGAGTTCGCCAAGGACCTGGTGGACCAGGGCGTTGATGCGGCGGACGCCGCGATCCAGGCCGCGCGCCTGCGCCTGCGCCCGATCGTGATGACTTCGCTGGCGTTCATCCTCGGCGTGGTCCCGCTGGCCATCGCCAGTGGCGCCAGCTCGGCGAGCCAGCAGGCCATCGGCACCGGCGTGATCGGCGGCATGCTCAGCGCCACCTTCGCCGTGGTGTTCGTACCGGTGTTCTTCGTCGTGGTGATGCGCCTGGCCGGACGCGGCAAGGCGGTTCAGCCGGAGCCGGAACGCTCCGAGTCCTGATCAGCGATGGCTGAAAGGTCGACGAGGAGGCAGCCATGCCTCCTCGTCGACCTGGCCCTTGCGAGTGGTTCGTTGTTCAGTTGACGGCATCTTTCAAAGACTTGCCGGCTTTGAATACCGGCTTGCTCGCTGCCGGAATGTTCAATTTCTCGCCAGTCTGCGGGTTGCGTCCGGTACGCTTTGGCCTGTCCGTTACCGCGAACGCGCCAAACCCCACCAGCGAAACGGTGTCACCACGCTTCAAGGCATCGGTCACAGCCTCGAGAAAGACATTGAGCACGCGTGCCGCCTGTACTTTGGTCAGACCTGCCGAACGGGCTATGGCATTGATCAGTTCACCTTTGTTCATCACTACTCTCCATGATTCATCGTTCCTTGGGATTCATTGGTGCCCACTCAGTGGAAGGTCGCTTTGCTATTGCCTGCTGCATTCGGGAACGACTCGAGGATCCGCTCAGGCAAGGCCTGCTCGCTGGCTTCGCTGAAGAACGAGCCAAGGCCGACCAGGCTGACATCGTCCCCGCCCTGGCAATGCTCGACCACGGACTTCATGAAGGTCTCCACTACCTTGTCAGCCTTTGCCACGCTGATACCCGTGCTTTTGGCAACGGCACGTATCAATTGCGCCTTGGTCATGTTCCTGTCCTCATCTGGGCGAGCCGTCCACTCGACCCGCTCGGCCATTAGCCATCAGCCCTCAGAACTGCACAACTGGCAGAATTGCCAGGTGCCGTGGCCGCCGAAGTGGGCTTGAATCACCGAGGTTCGCTGGACAACGACCCGATGAAGTGGGAGGGTTCCCGGCATTGACTGCCCGGAACCCTTTTTCATGGCCGACACCCTCCCCCCCTGCTCCATCCTCATCCTCGCCGGCGGCCGCGGCCAGCGCATGGGCGGCCGTGACAAGGGCCTGGTGGCCTGGCGCGGCGAGCCGTTGGTGGCTCATGTCCGGCGTGCCGTGCGCACGCTCAGCGACGATGTGGTGATCTCCTGCAATCGCAACCAGGCGGCCTACGCCGCTTATGCCGACCAACTCGTCAGCGATGCCGAAGCGGATTTTCCCGGCCCTCTGGCCGGGGTGATCAGCGGACTCAAGGCAGCGCGGCATGAGTGGATGGTGCTGCTGGCCTGCGACGCACCGCGGATCGACCGGGCGCTGATCGACGATCTGCTGGCGTTGGCGGTGCGTCATGACAGCGCGGCCATGGTCCGCCAGGGCGGCTACTGGCAGCCGATGTTCAGCGTGCTGCCACGACGGCTGTTGCCGCGGCTGGAGCAAGCCTGGCAAGCAGGTGAGCGGAGTTTGCAGAAGGCCTTGCTGCAGACCCCTGTACAAGGGCTGGAGTGTGACGAAGACGATGCGCGATTGAGCAATTTCAACAGCCCGGATCTGTTGCAGGATTGACACCTCGATCGCGCCTGAACACTTGCGCCAGGCAAAAAAAAGCCCCAGGGCACGCATCCCCTGGGGCCAAGCGGTTGGACCTTCCAACCAAAGGAGGCTTTCAGCCTTCGGCCGGCCACCCGCCGCCCAAGGCACGGAACAGGTCGACCAGGGCCAGTTGCCGCTGGGTGCTGGCCTCGATGAAGGCCGCTTCGTTCACATAGCTGCTGCGCTGCGCATCCAGGTAGCGCAGGTGGTTGTCCACTCCACCCTCGTACCGCGCTTTGGCCAATGCCACGGTCGCGCGGCTGGTGTCGGTCAGCGCTCGGCGCGCGGCTTCCTCGCGGCGCAGCGTATCGCTGGCGGCCAGGGCATCGGCCACTTCACGGAAGGCGGTCTGGATCGTCCCTTCATAGGCCGCCACCGCCGAATCCTTGCGCGCCTCGGCCAGGCTCAGGCCAGCCTGGTTGCGTCCGGCGTCGAACAGCGGCAACGACAGTTGCGGCATGAAGCTCCAGCTGCGCGAGCCGCCGTCGAACAGGCCGGACATCTGCGCACTGGAGGTGCCGAAGCTGCCAGTCAGGCTGATGCGCGGGAAGAACGCCGCCCGCGCCGCGCCGATGTCGGCGTTGCGCGCCCGCAGCCGGTGCTCGGCGGCGAGAATGTCCGGGCGGCGCTCGATCAACGCAGACGGCGCGCCCGGGGCGATGTCCTGCAACACCATCGGCTCAGCCGGCCGTACACCCGAAATCACCTTGGCCGCTTCGGCGCCGCCCAACAACAGCACCAGCGCGTTATAGGCCTGGCGCTGCTGGCGCACGGTGGACTCGAGCTCGGCGCGCGACTGTTCGACCAGCCCCAGCGCTTCCTGGTGATCCAGCGCCGTGGCGGTGCCGGCAGCGCGGCGCTGCCCCACCAGTGCCAGGGAATCCTCGCGGCTGGCCAGGGTCTGGCGGGTCAGCGCCAGGCGCCGCTCGGCGCCGTCCAGTGTCAGGTAGGCCTGGCTGACTTCGGCGATCAAGGCGATACGCGCGGCACGCGCGACCTCTTCGCTGGCCAGATACTGCTGCAGGGCCGCGTCGCTCAGGCTCTTGACCCGACCGAACAGGTCCACCTCGTACTCCGGCAGCGACAGACCTACCTGATAGGTACTGGCCACGCCTTCGCGGCCGTTGCTCGACAGGTCCGCTGGCAGATGCTGGCGGTTGCCCGAGGCAGCGGCATTCAGGCCGGGTACCCGGTCGGCGCGTTGGATGCGGTATTGCGCACGGGCCTGTTCGATATCCAGCAAGGTCTGGCGCAGCGAACGGTTGTTGTCCAGCGCGGTAGCGACCAGCTGGCGCAGCGTCGAATCGACGATGAACGCCTGCCAGCCCAGTTGCTCCGGAGACTGGCCGTGGTGGCCGGCCGCATCGCTCCACTGCGCCGCCACCGGCGCCTCGGGACGCTGATAGGTCGGCGCCAGCGAGCAACCAGCCAGGGCGAAGGCCAGCGCGGCCGGGAAAAGCACATTACGCATGACCATCACTCAACCACCTCGACAGCAGGTTGCACGGGAGCGGGTCTGCGCTTGAGCAACGACAGTACCCAGACAAAGCAGATCGGCACGAACACCACGCCCAGCAAGGTGGCGCTGAGCATGCCGCCGATTACCCCGGTACCGATGGCGCGCTGGCTGGCCGCGCCGGCGCCGGTGGCGATGGCCAGCGGCACCACGCCGAGGATGAAGGCCATCGAGGTCATCACGATCGGGCGGAAACGCAGGCGCGCGGCCTCGATGGCGGCATCGCTCAAGCTGTAGCCCTTCTCCCATAGCTCCTTGGCGAACTCGACGATGAGGATGGCGTTCTTCGCCGCCAGGCCGATGATGGTGATCAGGCCGACCTTGAAGTACACGTCGTTGGGCATGCCGGTGAGCATCACCGCCCATACCGCGCCCAAGGCACCGATCGGCACGATCAGCATCACCGTCAGCGGGATCGCCCAGCTTTCGTACAGTGCCACCAGCAACAGGAACACCACCAGAATGGCCAGACCGAACAGCCCGGCGGCCTGGCCGCTGGAGACCTTCTCCTGGTACGACAGCCCCGTCCAGGCATAGCCAATGCCGGGCGGCAGCTCGCTCACCAGGCGCTCCATCTCGGCCATCGCCTGGCCGGTGCTGTGGCCGGGCGCGGCGTCACCGGCGATGCGGATCGACGGATAGCCGTTGTAGCGCACCAGCTGCACCGGGCCCTCTTCCCATTTAGTGGTGACGAAGGCGCTGAACGGCACCTGCTCGCCGCTGGCGTTGGGCGCATACAGGCGCAGCACGCTTTCCGGGGTCATGCGCTCGCCCTGTTCGGCCTGCACCACCACACGTTGCTGGCGCCCGGCGTTGGTGAAGTCGTTGATCACCGTCGAACCGAAGGCGGTGGCCAGGGTGCTGTTGATGGCCTCGAAGTTCACGCCCAGGGCGCGGGCTTTCTCGCGGTCGATCTGCACGCGCAGCTGCGGCGCCTCGGCCAGGCCCTCCATCATCGCGTAGAGGATCACCGGGTTGCCGTTGGCGCGGGCCAGCAGCTGGTCGCGCGCCGCCAGCAGCGCCTCGCGGCCCAGGCCGCCGCGATCCATCAGACGCAGGGCGAAACCGCCGGAGTTGCCCAGGCCGTCGATCGGCGGCGGCATCACGGCGGTGATGGCGCCGTCGCCGTTGGTGGCGAACTGCGCGTTGATCGCGGCGGTTTCCGCCTCCGCCGACTGCGCCTTGTCGCGCTGCGACCAGTCCTTGAAGGTGGGGAACGCCAGCGCGGCGTTGTCGCCCTGGCCCGAGAAGCTGAAACCACTGACGATGAACGAGCTGGCCACCGCCTCGCGGGACATCAGGAACGTCTCCAGGGCTTGGGCGGTGTGATCGGTCCGCACCCGGCTGGCGCCTGGAGGCAGTTGCACGTCGACGATGCTGTAGCCCAGGTCCTCGGACGGCACGAACGCCTCCGGCAACCGCAGGTAGGAGTAGCCGAGCACCACCAGGATGCCGACATAGGCCAGCATCCAGCGCCCGGCACGGGCCACCAGGGCGCTGTTCATCACCGAGTAGCGCTCGGTCACGCGAGCGAAGGCCCGGTTGAACGCGCCGAAGAAACCACCTTTTTCATGGTGTCCGTGGGACACCGGCTTGAGCAGCGTGGCGCACAGCGCCGGGGTGAAGGTCAGGGCCAGGAAACCGGAGAACAGGATCGACACCGCCAGCGACACGGAGAACTGCTGGTAGATCACCCCGACCGAACCGGACATGAACGCCAGCGGCAGGAACACCGCCGCCAGCACCAGGGTGATGCCGATGATCGCCCCGGACACCTGCCCCATCGCCTTGATGGTCGCGTCCACCGGCGACAGGCCCTCCTCGGCCATCAGCCGCTCGACGTTCTCCACCACCACGATGGCGTCGTCCACCAGGATGCCGATGGCCAGCACCATGCCGAACATGGTCATCATGTTCACCGAGAAACCGAGCAGCTTCATCACCATCAGCGTGCCCAGCAGGCACACCGGCACCACGATCGAGGGGATCAGGGTGTAGCGGATGTTCTGCAGGAACAGGAACATCACCAGGAACACCAGCACCATGGCCTCGATCAGGGTATGGATGACCTTCTCGATGGCCACGTCGACGAAGCGCGAGGTGTCGTACGGCACCGAGTACTCGACACCTTCCGGGAAGAACTGCGACAGCTCGGCGAGGCGTTCCTTGACCAGCGTCGCGGTCTGGATGGCGTTGGCGCCCGGGGCCAACTGCACCGCGCCGGCCACCGCCGGATGGCCGTCCAGGCGCGAGGACAGGTTGTAGTTCTCGCTGCCGATGGCCATGCGCGCGACATCGCCCAGGCGCACGCTGGAGCCATCCGGGTTGGCGCGCAGGACGATGCCGGCGAAGGCCTCGGGGGTCTCGAGGGTGCCCTGCACCGCCAGGGTCGCGGTCAGTTCCTGCTCGCTGGCGCCCGGCGTGCTGCCGAAGCTGCCGGCCGGCACCTGGACGTTCTGGCCGCGGATCGCCGCGTTGATGTCGTCGATGGACAGGCCGTAGCCCACCAGTTTCTGCGGATCGACCCAGACCCGCATGGCCGCTTCCGAGGCGAAGAACTGCAGCTTGCCCACCCCGGGCACGCGCAGCAGCTCGTTGTTGATGTTGCGCGCGGCGTAGTCGGCCAGCGCCGTGGTGTCGCCACGGTCGCCTTGCTGGCTGGTCAGGGCGTAGATCAGCAGGAAGCCGGAGCTGGCCTGCTCGACCTTCAGACCCTGGGTCAGCACCGCCTGGGGCATGCGCGCCTCGGCCTTCTTCAGGCGGTTCTGCACGTCGACCTGGGCCATGTCCGGGTCGGTGCCCGGCTCGAAGGTCACCATCACCTCGGCCACGCCGTTGGAGTTGTTGGTGGACTCGTAATACAGCAGCCCCTTGGCGCCGTTGAGCGACTCTTCGATGATGCTGGTCACCGAGTCCACCATCACCTTGGCCGAAGCCCCCGGATAGCTGGCGGTGATGGAAATCTGCGGCGGCGCCACGCTGGGGTACTGGGCCACCGGCAGCGCCGGGATCACCAGCAGGCCGGCCAGGGAAATGAACAGCGCCACGACCCAGGCGAAGTTCGGCCGATTGATGAAGAACTTGGACATCTCGCTACCCTCGCCTTATCGCGCCACGGCTTGTTGAGCCTGGGCCAGCACCACGGGCATGCCCGCGGCCAGGCCAGCCGGGCTGCCGACGATGACCTGGTCGCCAGCGCGCAGGCCCTCGACGATCTGCCAGCGTGCGCCGTGCATCGCGCCCGTGCGCACACTGCGCGACTCGGCGAGATTGCCGGTGCCGACCACCATCACCCGCGCCTCGCCATCGCTGCCACGCTGCACCGCGCGTTGCGGCACGAGGATCGCCTGCTGGTCGGTGCCCTGCGGGGTGCGCACGCGCACATACATGCCCGGCAGCAAAATGCCGTCGGCGTTGTCGAAGCGCCCGCGCAGGATGACCTGGCCGGTACCCCGATCGACCGTCACGTCGGTGAACATCAACGCGCCCTGGCGCTGATAGTCGGTGCCTTCCACCTGGGCGGTCAGGGCCGTGTCGTCGCCACCTGCCAGGGCGCCATCCTTGAGGGCCTGGCGCAGGCGCAGGGCATCGGCGGCGGACTGGGTGAAGTCGACGTAGATCGGGTCGAGCTGCTGGATGCGCGCCATCAGCGTCGCGTCTCCCTGCCCGACCAGCGCGCCTTCGGTGGCCAGGGCACGGCCGATACGGCCGGAAATCGGCGCGGTGACCGTGGCGTAGCCAAGGTTCAGGCGCGCGGTCTGCACGTCGGCCTGGGCGGAACGCACGGCGGCCTGCGCGCTGCGCAGCTCGGCGGTGGCGCTGTCGAAGTCCTGCTGACTGACTGCTTCGATCTTCACCAGCGGCGCATAGCGTTTCACCCGCGCCTGGGCCTCCTGCTGCACGGCCTGGGCACGGGCCAGGTCGGCCTCGGCGCGGGCCAGGGCGGCCTTGAACGGCGCCGGGTCGATCTGGAACAGCAGGTCGCCGGCCTTGACGTCGGCACCTTCCTCGAAACGCTTGTGCAGGACGATGCCCGCCACCCGGGCACGCACCTCGGCCACCCGCATCGGCTCGACACGGCCTGGCAGGGTCGAAGCCAGCGCCAGGGGTTCGCTGGCCACGGTCACGACTTCGACCGGGAACGCCGTTTCAGCTGCGGCCTGCTGATCCTGTGCCGTGTCACAACCGGCCAATGCCACGGCCAGCGCCAGCCAGCTGGCCATTCCTATTGCACGCAAATTGCCCATGTACTCACCCGAGCCTTTGGTTAAAAACGGCGCGAATAGTACTTCCACATTCAATTTGAGTCAATTTAGTCTCATTTGAGCTTTTTGTGAAAGTTTGTAAGTAACGTCCCCGATCGTCGGTTCGGCGCACCTTCCGCAACCCCCAGGCGTCAAATAACCACACTGCCCCAGGAGAATGCCCATGACCCTGCATGCCGTGGCGTCCCTCGCCCAACTCGACGAACACCGTCCGTTGCGCGTCCAGGCCGGCGCCGAAGAGCTCATCCTGGTCCGCCATGGCGACCAGCTGCGCGCCTACCAGGGCAATTGCCCCCATGAAGGCGCGCCACTGGACGAAGGCGCGGTGTGTGGCGGATTGCTGATCTGCCCCTGGCACAAGGCCGCTTTCGCGCTGGATGAAGGCGCGGTGTGCGAACCCCCTGCCCTGAAGGGGTTGCGCCGCCATGCGGTACAACTGAAGGGTGACCAGGTGTGGGTAGACTACCAGCCGTTGCCCGAGCCCCAGCCACCTCGGCACACCGACGCCCGCACCTTCGTGGTGATCGGCGCCGGGGCCGCAGGCGCGGCCGCCGTGGCCACCTTGCTCGATCACGGTTTCGGCGGGCAGTTGCTATGGATCGACCAGGAGCAGCCAAGCGCCTACGACCGCACCGCCCTGAGCAAATTCGTCATCGCCGGGCAGATGGCGCCGGATGAGGTCTCGCCCCTGCTCGACCCCGACAGGCTGCGCCGCGGGCAATTGCGACGCCTGCATGGCAAGGTCCGCACGCTGGACAGCGGCAAGCGCGAACTGGTCATGGCCGACGGCCAGCGCCTGACCTACGACGCCGCCCTGCTGGCCACCGGCGGCAAACCGAATCGCCCTGACCTGCCGGGTGTCCAGCTGCCCGGCATCTGCGTGCTGCGCTCGCGGGACGACGCGGCGCACCTGCTCGACCTGGCCGAGCCCGGCCAACCCGTGGTGATCGTCGGCGACGGTTTCATCGGCCTGGAAGCCGCCAGCGCCTTGCGCAAGTACGGTCTGCAGGTGCATCTGGTGACCCGCCATGAGATCCCGCTGGCGCGGCAGTTCGGCGAGCGCATCGGCCGCAGCCTGCGCGAACTGCACGCGCGCAAGGGCGTGGTGTTCCATGGCCCGACCGAAGTGAGCGCCTTCGAAGGCCAGGCGCGCGTCGAGGCCGTTCGGCTGGCCAACGGTGAACGGCTGGCCACGCCGCTCGTGCTGCTGGCCACGGGCGTCACGCCAGCGACCGGCCTGGTCCATGGACTGACACTGGCCGATGACCGCTCGGTCAACGTCGATGCCCATCTGCAGGCCACCGACGGCCTGTGGGCCGCGGGCGACATCGCCACCTTCCCGCTCGCCGGGCGCCCGGTACGTATCGAGCACTGGCGCCTGGCCGAACAGCACGGGGTGATCGCCGCGGCCAACATGCTCGGCGAGCGGCGCCGCTATGACGACGTGCCGTTCTTCTGGACCTATCAGCACGGACGCACCTATGAAGTGCTCGGGCATGCCCGGCACTGGAACCGCATCGAGTACGTGGGTGAACCGGAACAGGGTGATTTCATTGCCCTGCAGTGCATCGACGACCAGCTCGAGGCGGTGATCGCCAAGGGCCATGCACGGGCCATGGCAGTGCTGTCGCAACGTATGAAGCGACCGCTGTCGAGCCGCGAGGCACGGGAACTGATCGATGCCTGGCCGGATCCGTGAGCGCCCGGGCAGGCGCTTTCAATGCACGGCGGATCTGTGTAAAACAGAGGGCTATTTCCCTCTGGGTGTCAGAAAAGGATTATCTGCAATGATCTACCGCCCCCTCGGCCAATCCGGCCTGCAGGTCTCGGCCCTCACCCTCGGCAGCATGATGTTCGGCGAGCAGACCAGCCGCGAAGACGCGCTGCGCATCATCGACAAGGCCTGGGACCAGGGCATCAACTTCATCGACACCGCCGACGTCTACAACGGCGGGCGTTCCGAGGAGATCGTCGGCGAGGCGGTGGCGCGCAACCGCCAGGACTGGATCGTCGCCTCCAAGGCCGGCTATGGCCCGGTGGACGGCATCCCCAACCGCAGCGGGCTGTCGCGCAAGCACCTGTTCAACGCCATCGAGGCCAGCCTCGCGCGGCTGGGCAGCGACTACCTGGACATCTACTACCTGCACCGTGAAGACCACAGCGTGCCCCTGGAAGAGACCGTGCGCGCCATCGGCGACCTGCTGGCCCAGGGCAAGATCCGCTACTGGGGCGTGTCCAACTTCCGCGGCTGGCGCATCGCCGAAATCTGCAACCTGGCCGAGCGGCTCGGCGTGGCCAAACCCGTGGTCAGCCAGCCGCTGTACAACATCGTCAACCGCCAGGCCGAACCCGAGCAATTGACCGCCGCCGCCTGCCACGGCCTGGGCGTGGTGCCGTTCAGCCCGCTGGCCCGCGGCGTGCTCAGCGGCAAGTACGCGCCCGGCTCCACCCCGGACGAAGGCAGCCGCGCCGGGCGCCAGGACAAACGCATCATGGAAGTGGAATGGCGCCAGGAGTCGCTGGCCATTGCCCAGAAGATCCACGCCTACACCGAGGCCAAGGGCGTGGGCATCGTCGAGTTCGCCATCGCCTGGGTGCTGAACAACCGCCTGGTCAGCTCGGCCATCGTCGGGCCGCGCACCGAAGCGCAGTGGGACACCTACGCCGGGGCGCTGGAGGTCAAGGTCACGGCCGAGGACGAAGCGTTCATCGACTCGCTGGTGACGCCGGGGCATGCCTCCACGCCGGGGTTCAATGACGTGGCGCATTTCGTCAGCGGGCGTTTGCCGCGCGGGTAACCCAGTAGGTCCGCAACTACAGGGGAAAGCGTAACTCTCGATCATTCGGCTCCCCATTGGGGAGCCAGGCGCCGGGATCCCGGTCCCCCCTTTCCCCAATCACCTCGGTATCGTGGCCGCCATCGAATCAACCTTCCGATGGAGCCCCGATGAAACTCTTCGAACCTCTCGCGCTCGGCCCCCTGACCCTGCCCAACCGGGTCTTCATGGCCCCGCTCACCCGCCTGCGCAGCCGCGAACCGGGCGATGTGCCGACGCCGCTGATGGCCGAGTACTACACCCAGCGTGCCGGTGCCGGGCTGATCATCACCGAGGCCACGCAGATCTCCTTCCAGGCCAAGGGTTACTCCGGCTCGCCCGGCATCCACACCGCCGAGCAGATCGCCGGCTGGCGCCAGGTCAACGAAGGCATCCATGCCGCCGGCGGCCACAGCGCGGTGCAGGTGTGGCACACCGGCAGGGTTTCGCACACCTCGCTGCAACCTGACGGGACCGCGCCCGTGGCGCCTTCCGCGCTGCCTGCCAATACCCGCACCTCGCTGCGTGACGAAGCGCGCCAGGTCATCCGCGTGGAAACCTCCACCCCGCGAGCCTTGAGCGAAGCGGAGATCGCCGGCATCGTCGCCGACTTCGGCCAGGCCGCCGCCAATGCCCGTGAAGCCGGTTTCGATTTCATCGAGCTGCACGCCGCCCACGGCTACCTGCTGCACCAGTTCCTTTCCCCGAGCGCCAACGTGCGCGAGGATCGCTACGGTGGCAGCGTCGAGAACCGGGCGCGCATCGTGCTGCAAGCCGTGGACGCCGCCATCGCCCGGTGGAGCGCTGACCGCGTGGGCATTCGCCTGTTCCCGCTGGGCGGCTTCAACGGCGTGGACAACGGTGAAGACCAGGAGGCTGCCAGCCTGTACCTGATCGGTGAGCTGGCCAAACGCGACCTGGCCTACCTGCACCTGTCGGAGCCGGACTGGTCCGGTGGCAAACCGCTGCGTGATGCCTTCCGCGAGCAGATTCGCGCCGTTTACCCTGGCGTGATCGTCGCGGCCGGGGCCTACACCGTCGAAAAAGCCGAGGATCTGCTGTCCCGCGGGTTGATCGATGCGGTGGCCTTTGGCCGGGCCTTCATCGCCAACCCCGACCTGGTGGAGCGCCTGAAGCAGCAGGCACCCCTCAACGAACATCGGGCGCAGTTCGACTATGCAAACGGCGCCGAGGGGTATACCGACTACCCAGCCCTGCAACAGGCCTGACCCGCGCCAAGGGGCAATATGCCCCTTGGCCACTGGGCGTGTCCTGGCGTCAAAGATGCTCCTGTGCCAGGCAAACACTACTCAGTCGGGCTACAGAGGAAACACATTGGAGGCATTCTTGCCTTTTTTTCCATCTACGACCTCAAAGCTGACTTTCTCGCCTTCCGTCAAGGCTTTGAAGCCTTCCTTCTGAATCTCGCTGAAGTGCACGAACAGGTCGTCCCCACCACCATCCGGCGTTATAAACCCAAAGCCCTTTTCATCATTGAACCACTTCACAAATCCGGTTTTTTTGTTGGCCATGATCTGAATCCTCGATGACTGCCGGCATACGCCGGTCACGTTGTCTACACCGGGGCTGCCAATGAGCAGCCCCCGGCATGCAACATCATGGGCACGTCACAACACGGCCACCACTAGCATTTCTGCCAGGTCGTCGAGCAGTCACCGGCGTTGGTTGCACGTCCGTTCAAAGTGGCGAGAGCCTGCGCGGCATAGGTATGCGAACGCTGACGCGCCAGCGGGTCGTGAATCCGGCAATCGATCATCAGCTCGTCCGCCTGCGTCCTTTCGAGCAGCGCGCGCAGCCCTTCCCTGACCCGCTGCGGCCCGCCCGCGATGGTGCAGGCCATCACCTGTTCCAGCACCGCGCGCTCGTGCCCGGGCAGCCCTTGCACATACCCCTCGCTGGGCTTGGGCAACAGCCCGTAACGCCCGACATGCAGGTCGAGCATCCACTGGCGGTGGGAACTGGCCAGGTAGTCCGCCTCGGCGTCGCTGCCGGCGGCGAAGAGGTTCACCCCGACCATCACATAGGGCTTGGCCAGCTGCGCCGATGGCTTGAAATGGGCGCGGTAATGGGCGATGGCCTGCAGCAGGTAGCGCGGAGCGAAGTGCGACGCGAAGGCGTAAGGCAGGCCGAGCCTGGCGGCAAGGTCCGCGCCGAACAGGCTGGAGCCGAGGATCCACATCGGCACTGCGTGCCGTCCGGGCACGCCGCGCACCGGACGCTGGCCGTTGTCGGCCAGGTAGTCGCGCAGCTCGCCGATGTCCTGTTCGAAATCGCGCTCGGGCGCGGCGCCACGCAAGGCGCGCACGGTGGGGCCGGAAGTCCCGGGCGCGCGGCCCAGGCCAAGGTCGATGCGCCCTGGGTGCAGGGTGTCGAGGGTGCCGAACTGCTCCGCGACCACCAGCGGCGCATGATTGGGCAGCATGATGCCGCCGGCGCCGACTCGGATCTGGCGGGTGGCGTTGGCGACTTCGTTGATCACCAGCGAGGTGGCGGCCGAGCCGATACCCGGCATGTCGTGGTGTTCGGCGATCCAGTAGCGGCGGTAGGCGTGCTGCTCGACGTGGCGGGCCAGCTGGCGGGTTTCCTCGATCGCGTCGGCGTAGGTCTTGCCTTCGCCGATCATGACCAGGTCCAGTACGGACAGGGCTGTCATGGGGACTCCTGATGGGATTGCGGGTGACAGCACAGTCTCAGGGCTGTGCCTCAGGGGATAAACCCGCACGCTGGCCCGGGACTGGGGCCGCGAAGTCCCCAATGACGCGGTCAGCCTTCCCAGGGCACGCCATCAGCCCAGCGCGCCACCAGCAGGTCGATGAAGCCGCGTACCCGTGGCGACAGGTGCCGCTTGCTCGGGTACACGATACGGATCGGATCCGCCGGGGGTCGGTAGTCGTGCAGCACTTCCACCAACTGACCGCTGCGCAGATCGTCGCCGGTGATATAGGTGGGCAGGTGGATCAGCCCGAACCCCGCCCGGGCGCCTTCGAGCATGGCCTCGGAGCTGTCGATGTTCAGCCGCCCCGGTTCCTCGCACAGGTGCAGCCCGGCGTCGGTACGAAAGCGCCAGGGGCTGGACTTCTCGCCGACCAGGAAGGCGATCTTGTCATGGCCGTACAGGTCAGCCGGGACCTGCGGGGTGCCATGGCGCGCCAGGTAGTCGGGCGAGGCGCAGGTGACGAACTGCTGCCAGGCCACGGTGCGGGTCAGCAGTTGCGAGTCCTCCTTCGGCGCCCCGATGCGCACGGCGACATCGACGCCCTCCTCGACCAGGTCGACGAAACGGTCGGTGAAACGGATATCGGCGCGCAGCTCGGGCCATTGCTTGAGGTAGGCATCGAGCAGCGGCAGCACATGGCGCTGGCCGAACGACAGCGGCGCGGTCAGGCGCAAGGTCCCGGTAGGCTGCGCCCGGCGTTGGGCCATGGTGGTCTCGACCTCGTCCAGGTCGTCGAGGATCTGCCGCCAGCGCTCGAACGCCACCAGCCCTTCGTCGGTCAGACTCAGCTTGCGCGTGGTGCGGTTGAGCAGGCGCACGGCCATGCGCGCCTCCAGGCGGGCGATGCTCTTGCCCACCGCCGAACGGGTCAGCCCCAGGCCATTGGCGGCGGCGGTGAAACTGCCGGCCTTCACGGCACTGACGAAGGCGGCGATATCGCCGAAGCGGTTGGGTTCCATGGGCGGCTTCCAGTAAGGCAAGGCCTGTTAGATGGGTGCGAATCGAAGGATTGCAAGGCGCGTCAGCCCAATCCCTGCAGCAGCCGGATCACCAGCAGGTGCAAGGGATAGAACGTATAACCCCAGCGACCTACCGGGGGTACGCGCCAGGCGTCCTGGCGCAGCAGCCAGACACCGGCCGGTACCGCCAGCGCGGCGACCGTCAGGATCATCAGGGTAATCGGTGCCAGCAGGTGTTCACGCAACCAGCCGTTGGTGAGATTGCCGGCCACCGCCAGCAAGACCGGCAGGCTCCAGCACAGCCCGCCTCTATGCCTGGCCAGCAGCAGCGCGCCCGGCAGCAGGACGCCCGGCAGCCCGTACATCAGCTTGGCACTGAACACCGTCGCCAACAGCGCGGCGCCGATCCCGCCGACGCGGGCCAGCGGTTGGGAGTGATGCACGCCCCAGGCGACCAGCAGGCCCAGGCCCAGGGTCGGGATCACGTTGAAGGTGTGCGAGCCGGTATCCAGCCAGCGGTACGGCGCCTCCGACAACACGGCGAACACCAGCATCCAGCCCAGATAGCGTGCATTGGCCGTGGTGAACAGCTCGCCCGCGCGGCTGCGTCCGACGTTGACCGCGATGGCCAGGCAGAACAGCGGAAAGGCCAGGCGCCCGAGTACGAACAGGCCTTCGGCCGACGGCCACAGGTAACGCAAGTGGTCGGCGACCATGGTCGCGATCGCCGTCCACTTGAGCAGGTCCAACCCGGATGAGCGCACCGGCTAGCGCCTGACCTCGGCGGCGCTGCCGCTGGCCTGCGCGGCCCACGCCGCCAGTGGCAACGGCGGTTGCTGGGCGAGGATGCGCTGCCAGATCAGCGACAGTTTTCCGCCGTCGAACAGCGACGCGGCGCCGCCCCCGATCCAGCCGCGCGGCGCAATGGCCGACCACTGACCGCCGCCATCGCGCTGGGCCATCTGGAAGCGGAAGGTGTAGTTACCCGGGATGCCCATGCGCAGGTCGGTGACCACCAGCGCGTCGCCCACCACGTCATAGCGCAGCCAGTCGTCGGTGAACCAGCGCAGGCGCTCGTGCAACGGCTCGCCGGCCAGCAGCTGTCCAGCCTGCAGGTTGCGCGACTGGCGCAGCATCTCGGGGGGCGCCTTGTCGAACCAGCTGCTCACGCCTTCGTAGTAGTCGCCGTCCGGGGTCTTGGCCAGCACGCGCCAGACCAGGCTGTTGAACGCGATGGGCACCGCGCGCACCTCGCTGATGGCAACGCCCTGTGCCTGCAGGGCCAGGTGGAAGCGCTGCTCGGCGGCCATGCGCCCGGCCAGGCCGAAGCCCAGGTAGGCGGTGCTGAACAGCAGTGCCAGCGACAACAGCGCGCTCGCCCTGCCCCGCAGGCCCTTGATGGCCGCGTACATGACTGCCAGCAGCAGCGGCACCGTGTACACCGGGTCGATGATGAACACCGCCGCCCAGCTCTCCGGCGTCAGCTGCAACGGCCAGAACAGCTGGGTGCCGTAGACGGTGAACGCGTCGAGGATCGGGTGGGTGACCAGCACCAGCCAGAAGGCCAGGAACAGCCTGGGCCGGGTGTAGCCCTTGTCCGGCCAGCGCCAGGCGACCAGCCAGGCCAGCAGCAGCGCCAGCCCGGTGAGGACGAAGATCGAGTGGGAGAAGCCGCGGTGATAGGTCATCTGCGACACCGTGTCGGCGTAGCGGATCACCACGTCCAGGTCGGGCAAGGTGCCCAGGGCGGCGCCGTACAGCAGCGAACGGCGGCCCTGGATACGCCCCAGCACGGTGCCTTGCAGGGCGGCGCCGAGTACGGCTTGGGTGATAGAGTCCATGGCGAGGTTCCGGAAAGTGATGCAGGGAAGCTACCTGCATCCTGCCGGGCAGTGCAAACCCGCGGAGCCGGTCAGAACAGCTGCCAGGTATACACCAGGATCAAGCGGTTCTCGTCGATGTCGCTGCGGTAGTTCGACCGCGCCATGGCATTGCGCAGGCGAATCCCCAGCCCTTTGAGTGCCCCGCTCTGCACCGCGTAGCCCAGGTCGAGGTCACGCTCGCGGTCCTTGCCCTCGAAACCCTGCCCGATATCGACATTGTTACCAGTGATGTAGCGCACCGACGCCGTCAGTCCGGGGATGCCCATGGCGGCGAAGTTGTAGTCGTAGCGCAGCTGGTACGAGCGCTCGTCGGTGTAGGCGAACTCGTAGGTCGGCACCTCGTTGCCCAGCGGCGTGATATTGGCGAACACCCGCGCAAAGGGGCTGTCGCCGTACATGGCCTGGTAGCCGGCATGCAGGGCGTGGCCGCCAAACCTGGCGCTGAACAACGAGAAGAACGCCTGGTTGTCGATATTGCCCAGCAGCGCGTCGCCCGTTTCGCGGGCACTGTAGTACCCCAGGTTGACCCCGAGCACCCAGTCGCCCACCGGCTTGCTGTGCTTGAGCCCGACGAAGCCCTGCCGGTAGATGTCCTGCAGCTGGCCGTACCACAGGCTGGCGCTGCTCTGGCCAGCGTTGAAGGCGTAGTCGCCACCGACGTAGTCGAACCCGTCGCTTTCGGCCTGGCGCATCGGCACATGGCCAAGCATGGCGTTCATCTTGCCGTCGCCCGCCTCGTTGCGCAGGTGGGTGGCGCTCAGGTGGCCGGCCTGCACGGTCAGGCCGGCCAGCTCGCTGGAACTGAGGCTCACGCCCTGGTAGGTGGGCGGCAGCAGGCGAATATCGCTGAACGCCAGTACCGGCAGGTTGGGCTGCAGCTCGCCGATGCGCAGCTCGGTGTTCGACAGGCGCGCCTTGAAGGTCGGCGCCAGGCGGCTGTAGTCGCTGGCGGCGCGACCATCGCCATGGACCGGCAGCAGCCCGGTGTTGACCCGGTCGGGGCTGCTGTCCAGGCGGATGCCGAGCAGGCCCAGGGCATCCACGCCAAAGCCCACGGTGCCCGGGGTGTAGCCGGACTTGAAGTCGAGGATGAAGCCCTGGGCCCACTCCTGGGCCTTTGACTGCTGGTTGGCGCCGACGATGTCGGAGAAGTCGCGGCTGAAGTAGTAATTGCGGGCGCTGAGGCTGGCCTTGGCCTCTTCGAAGAAGCCGCCGTCGGCGGCCCACAGGGGTTGGCTGAGCAGGCTCAGGCCGATGGCGACGCAAGGGGTGTGATTCATTCCGAAGCTCTCTGATCTTGTTGTTATGTGATGAAGCGCTGGAACGGTGCGAACGCGGTGTCATGTCCTCCTGCGGTCAAGTGCCGGCGCGCCGCGTCGCGGCCGGCGCAGGTGGGCCAGGCCGTGGGCGAGCAGGCCGAACAGCAGCCCCCAGAACGCCGCCGACAGCCCGAGAAAGGTCACCCCCGAAGCGGTGACCAGAAAGGTGAACAGCCCAGCATCGCGCTCGGCGGGCTCGGCCAGGCTGCGTGCCAGGGCCTCGCTGATCGCGCCGTACAAGGCCAGGCCCGCCAGCGCCGCGATCAACGCGGCGGGAAAGGCGGCGAACAACGACATCAGCGTGGCCCCGGCAATCCCCAGCAGCAGGTACAGGCCACTGCCGGCGACGGCGGCCACGTAGCGCCGACGCGGGTCCTCATGGGCCTCGCGGCCCGTGCACAGGCTGGCGGTGACCGCCGCCAGGTTCAGGCCATGGCAACCGAACGGCGCGAGCAGCAGGCCGCCCAGGGCGCTGGCGCCGATCAATGGGCTGGCCGGGGTGCGATAGCCGGCGTTGCGCAGCACCGCCATGCCCGGCATGAACTGCCCGGTCAGCGCCACCAGCACCAGCGGCAGCGCCAGGCCGAAGATCGCCCCCAGGCTGAACTGCGGCGTGATCCACTGCGGCGAGGCCAGGGCCAGCACCAGCTCGTCGCCGCGAAACTCGCCGCGGGCCACGGTAACCAGCGCCCCCACCGCCAGCACGGTCGCCACCGCATAGCGCGGTCGCAGCCTGCGCATCAACACGTAGCTGACGAACATCGCCAGTACCAGCACGGGCTGCACCGGCAGCGCGCGAAACACCTCGACGCCGAAGCCGAACAGGATTCCGGCCTGCATGCCGGCGGCGATGGAGCCCGGCAACCGGGCGATCAGGCGATCGAAGGCGCCGCTGATGGCGATCAGCAACAGCAACGCGTTGGCCAGCAGGTAGGCACCGACGGCCTGGGCCAGGCCCAGCTGGGGCAAGGCGCCGACCAGCAGCGCCGAGCCTGGAATCGACCAGGCGATCACCACCGGCACCCGGTAGCGCAGGCTAAGCGCCGCGCCCAGCACGGCGCTGCCCATGGACACCGCCCAGACCCACGACGACAGCTGGCCAGGCGCCAGGCCGGCGGCCTCGGCGGCGTGGAAGATGATCACCAGGGGGCCGGCGTAGGAGATCAGAGTGGCGATGCAGCCGGCGACGATGGCCGACAGGGAGCAATCCTCGAACAGGGTTTTCATGGGATTTCTCGCAAGGCGTCGGCCGGCCTTCGTGGCAGGCACTTGTTCTGGTGTGGCCTTCTTCGCGGGTAAACCCGCGAAGAACCCGGCGCGGTGTATCAGGCCTCCTGCAACGCCCGCGGCCGCCCGCTGCGCTGCTCGGCCTCACTGTCAACAGCCTCCTGCAACTGGAAATCGAACGTCAGCTCGGCAACACGCCCCTGCTCGCCATCTCGGAACACCACCTCCCCCACCAGCCCGTCGCGGGTGGCATAGGCGAAGTCATCCCACAGGTACTTGTCGCCGGACAGGTTGATCTGGGTGGTCAGGTGGCGATGCCCGGGCGCCGAGATGAAGAAATGGATATGCGCCGGGCGCCGGCCATGGCGACCGAGCAGGTCCAGGCACTCCTGGGTCGGCCCCTGCGGATCGCAGCCATAGCCGCAAGGCACGATCGAGCGCGCGCGGTAACGGCCCTCGGCGTCGGTGACGATGCGCCGACGCAGGTTGTAGGCTGACTGGCTCCGGTCGAAGAACGAATAGGTGCCACGGCTGTTGGCATGCCACAGGTCCACCGTCGCCCCGGCCAGCGGCTGGCCGTCGGGGCCGCGCACCTGGCCCTCGAGGAACATCACCGTGGCCACGCCCTCCTCGCTGCCGTCGTCCATGCGCGCCTGGCCCTGCGCGATCGGCGCCCCGGCCACGTACAACGGGCCTTCGATGGTGCGGGGCGTGCCGCCGCTCAGGCCAGCCCGGGCATCCTTGGCGTCCTGCAGCAGGTCGAGGAAATGCTCGATGCCCAGCCCTGCCACCAGCAACCCGGCCTCGCCACGTCCGCCGAGGCGATTGAGGTAGTCGACGGCGTGCCAGAACTCGTCCTCACTGATCTCCAGGTCCTCGATCAGGCGCGCGCTGTCCTGCAGCACGCGCTGGATGATGCGCTTGAGGCGCGGGCTGCCGTTGTCGTTGCCGAAACCGGCGGCTTGCTCGAAGAACGCCTGCACGTCGGGGGTATGGGAAATCTTCACGGTCATGATCAGGTACCTCGTGTCGTTCTTGTGATGGGTTCAGCGGTCGTCGCCGTGGATCGACGAGGGATGGCGGCACAGGCCGTCGACCTCGATGTCCATGTAGGGAAACAGCGGCAGCTGCATCAGGGTGTCGTGCAGGGCTTCGACGCTGGGCACGTCGAACACGCTGTAGTTGGCGTAGTGGCCGGCGATGCGCCACAGGTGGCGCCAACTGCCCTCGCGCTGCAGGCGCTGGGCCAGTTCCTTTTCGTCGGCCTTCAGTTGCACGGCCTTGGTTGGGTCCATGTCGACCGGCAGCTTTACGGTCATCTTTACGTGGAACAGCATGCTGATTCTCCTTTCTCTAATCTGGCTCGGCCCTTGTAGGAGCGGCCTTGTGTCGCGAAAGGGCTGCGCAGCAGCCCCGGCGATCCATGTGGTAACGCTGGGGCCGCTTTGCGGCCCTTTCGCGACACAAGGCCGCTCCTACAGGGGGCTGTGTTTGCCTTCAACGGCGGGCGAAGCGCGCCAGGCGCTGTTCGTCCAGGGTCAAGCCCAGGCCGGGGGTGCTTGGGACGTGCAGTTGAAAGTCGCGGTATTGCGGCGCCTCGCGGACGATCTCCTCGGTCAGCAGCAACGGGCCGAACAGCTCGGTGCCCCAGGTCAGCTGGCGCAGGGTGAGGAAGGCATGGGCCGAGGCCAGAGTGCCGACCGAGCCTTCGAGCATCGTCCCGCCGTACAGGGCGATACCGGCGGCCTCGGCGATCTGCGCGGTGCGCAGCACGGCGCGGGGGCCGCCGTTCTTGGCGATCTTCAGGGCGAAGATGCTCGCCGCCCCCATGGCGGCCAGGCTGAAGGCGTCCTCGACGCTTTCGATGGACTCGTCGGCCATGATCGGCGCCGGGCTGCGCTGGTTGAGGCGCACCTGGCCGCCCTGGTTGATGCGCGAGATAGGCTGCTCGATCAGGTCGATGCCGTTGTCGCCGAGGACCTGGCAGGCACGCAGAGCCTGGGACTCGTCCCAGTACTGGTTGACGTCGACCCGCACACTGGCGCGCTCGCCCAGTTCGCGCTTGATCGCCAGCACATGGTCGAGGTCCTGGGCCACGGGGTTGGCGCCGATCTTCAGCTTGAACACCCGGTGGCGGCGGATGTCGAGCATGTGCTCGGCCTCGGCGATGTCCCGGGCGGTGTCGCCGCTGGCCAGGGTCCAGGCCACTTCCAGGCTGTCGCGCAGCCGTCCGCCGAGCAGCTCGCTGACCGGCAGGCCCAGGCGCTTGCCCTGGGCATCGAGCAGCGCACTCTCGATGCCGGACTTGGCGAAGGTATTGCCCTTGGCGATCTTGTCCAGCTTGAGCATGGCGGCATTGATGTTGTCCGCCGCCAGGCCGATCAGCGCCGGCGCCAGGTGTGCGTCGATGTTGGCCTTGATGCCTTCCGGGCTCTCGTAGCCGTAGGCCAGGCCGCCGATGGTGGTGGCCTCGCCGATGCCTTCGATGCCGTCGCTGCAACGCAGGCGCAGGATCACCAGGGTCTGCTGCTGCATCGTGTGCATGGCCAGCTTGTGCGGGCGGATGGTCGGCAGATCGACGATGATCGCCTCCAGCCGGTCGATGGTCGGGCTTGTCATGCCAGGCTCCAGTTCAGTCAGTGTTCTGTTCAGGCCGCCGCGGCCAGGCCATGGCGCCGGCCGCTGGCCAGGTGCACGGCCATGGCCAGCGCGGCGACGGCGCCGGGGATGGCGAAAGCGATGAAGTTCAGTTGCAGCGGCAGGTTGATGCCCATCAGCGCGCCGCCGAGCAGCGGACCGACGATGGCGCCGTTGCGACCGATGCCGGAGGCCCAGCCCAGCCCGGTGGAGCGCACCGACAGGCCGTACAACTGGGCGGCGCCGGCGTACAGGAGGATCTGCGTGCCGATGGTGGTGGCCCCGGCCACGAAGATCAGCAGGTACAGCACCGGCATCGGACTGTTGACGCCCAGCAGGCTGATCGACAGCGCGGCACCGATGAAGAACGCCACCTTGACCTTCACCAGGTTGTAGCGATCGCCCAGCCAGCCGCCAAGGATCGCCCCGGCCATGCCGCCGAAATTCAGCGCCAGCAGGAACGACAGGCTCGAGCCGAGGCTGTAGCCGGCGTTGGCCATCAGCTTGGGCAGCCACGAGCTCAGCGCGTAGACCATCAGCAGGCAGCAGAAGAACGCCAGCCACAGGGCCAGGGTGCGCACCACCAGGCCATCACGGAACAGCTCCAGCACCGAAGCCCCCTTGCCCTTCTGGTCCAGCGCCTGCAACTGGTCGTCGGCCCGCACGTCACAGTGCGGATCCAGGCGTTTGAGCAGTGCGCGGGCCTCATTCACCCGGCCCTGGCGCACCAGGAAACCGATGGACTCGGGCAGGTAGTAAAGGATCACCGGCAACAGCAGCAGCGGCACGGCGGCGGCGAAGAACATCGACTCCCAGCCGAAACGCGGCAGCAGGAAGATGCCGATGCCCGCCGAGAGCATCCCGCCCAGGGAATAGCCGCTGAACATGATCGCCACCAGGGTGCTGCGCAGGCGCTTGGGCGCGTATTCGTTCATCAGCGCCACGGCGTTGGGCATCAGCCCGCCGCAGCCCAGGCCGGCGAAGAAGCGATAGATACCGAACTCGCTGGGGCTGGTGGCGAAGCCGTTGAGGATGGTCGCGCCGGAAAACAGCGCGAAACACAGAGCGATGCCCTTCTTGCGTCCGATGCGATCGGCCAGGCTGCCGAAGACCAGGGCGCCGAACATCATGCCGAACAACGCGTAGCTACCCAGGGCCCCGGCCTGCAGCGGGGTCAGCGCCCACTCCTGCATGATCACCGGCAGCACCACACCGTAGATGAACAGGTCGTAGCCGTCGAAGATCAGCAGCAGGCCGCACCAGGCCATGACCATCCAGTGGAAGGAGGTGAAACGGGCATTGTCGATGATCGGGTGGACGTCGAGTGTTCGCATGGCATCTGTCTCTGTTGTTTTTGTTGTGTGAAGAGAAAACCTTGCCGGGGCAGCCTTCAGCCGAGGTCGCCACCGCCCACCGGCAGGGTCACACCGGTGATGTAGGAGGCCTCGTCGCAGGCCAGGAACAGGATCGCGCCGACCTGTTCGTCGAGGGTGCCGTAGCGCTTCATCAGGCTGCTGGACACGGTCTGGTCGACGATCTGCTGGTACCAGGCCTTCTCCTCGGCGCTCTGTTCGGCCTGGTTGCGCGGGATGCGCCGGGGCGGCGCCTCGGTGCCGCCGGGAGCGGTGGCGTTGACCCGGATGCCGCGCCCGGCGGTTTCGAAGGCCAGGCACGCGGTGAGCGCGTTGACGCCGCCCTTGGCCGCGCCGTAGGGCACGCGGTTGACGCCACGGGTGGCGATCGACGAGACGTTGACGATGGCGCCGCTGCCGCGTTCGAGCATGTACGGCAGCGCGGCGTGGCAGCACCACAGGGTGGGGAACAGCGAGCGACGCACCTCGGCTTCGATCTGCTCGACCTGGTAGCGCTCGAAGGGCTTGGCCCAGATCGTGCCGCCGACGTTGTTGATCAGGATGTCGAGGCGGCCGAAGGTCTCGACCGCGCAGGCCATGACCCGAGCGCAATCGGCGTGCTGTTCGAGGTCGGCGGTGAGCGTCAGCACGCCCTCGCCCGCCAGTTCGTGGACCAGTTCGGAGCGGTCCACCGCGACCACCTGCGCGCCTTCGGCCTTGAGCCGCCAGCACACGGCGCGGCCGATGCCCTGGGCGGCGCCGGTGACCAGGGCGACTTTGCCTTGGAATCGGTTGTTCATGTCGATCTCCTGCTTGCTTCGAAATTGCCGGGAGGGCTGCGCCCTCCATCGCGACACAAGGCCGCTCCCACAGGTACCGCGCTCGGTTCAGGGCACAGTCGCGAAAGGGCCGCAGCGCGGCCCCGGCGTTCTCGAGGCCAATGAAAAAAGAGGCCACCCTCACCCGCACGATGCGGGCAGCCCCGTGAAACCTCAGGCCGCCGCGGCGAACTTCTCGTAGTAGAAGTTGGCCGGGGTGATGCCCTGCTCGCGGATGTACTGGCTGACCGCCTCGACCATCGGTGGCGGGCCGCACAGGTACACGTCGACGTCGCCCTCGTTGAGGTGGCGCGGCTCGATGTGCTGGGTCACGTAGCCCTTGTGCGGGTACTGGCTTTCGGGGTTGGCCACGCAGGCGCTGAAGGTGAAGTTGGGAATACGCACGGCCAGGGCCTGCAGGCGGTCGAGCTCGACCAGGTCGAAATCGTTGGTCACCCCGTAGATCAGGTGCAGCGGATGCTCGCTGCCCTGCTCGGCGATCCTCTCCAGCATCGCCGTGAACGGCGCCAGGCCCGTGCCGCCGGCCAGCAGCAACAGCGGGCGCTGGATCGGACGCAGGTAGAAGCTGCCCAGGGGCCCCGCCAGGCTCAGGCTGTCGCCGGCCTTGGCCAGCCCGGTGAGGAAGCTGCTCATCAGGCCGCCTGGCACGTTGCGGATCAGGAAGCTGACTTCGCCGTCCTTCTGCAACGAGCTGAACGAATAGGCACGGCTCTGTTCGCTGCCCGGCACCCTCAGGTTGACGTATTGCCCCGGCAGGAATGCCAGGCGGCTCAGGGCTTCGCCCTTGATCGACAGGGCGATGGTGCTGGCCGACAACTGGCGCACAGCGCTGATCGCCGCCTCGAAGCTGGACTGCTCGGTCTTGCACAGCTGCGAAGAGGCCGGGACGCGCACCACGCAGTCGGACTCGGCGCGCATCTGGCAGGTCAGCACGTAGCCCTGGGCGATTTCATCAGGGCTGAGCGCGTCCTCGATGAAGTTGTCGCCCAGGTCGTAGCGGCCGGATTCGGCCTTGCATTTGCAGGTGCCGCAAGCGCCGTCGCGGCAGTCCAGCGGGATGTTGATGCCCTGGCGGTAGGCGGCGTCGGCCACGCTCTCGTGGCCGTCGGCCTCGATGAAACGGGTGACCCCGTCCTCGAAATTCAGTGCGATCTGGTAGCTCATGGTGCACCTCGCGGGCGAGCCTGGCCGCGGCGCGCCGTGGGGCGCACCGACAGGCTCGGCGGTGAATCAGATGTGGTAGATGTCGATGACCTGGCGAACGTAGTCGTTCTTCAGCACCACCTTCTTGGCCGTGATCAGCGGCTGCTCGCCGCGCAGGTCGAGGGTGTAGAAACTGCTGCCGAAGTAGCTGTCGGTGGTCTTGTAGCGAAAGCTCAGGGTGTGCCAGTTGAAGCGCACCTGGCAGCTGCCCTCGCCCACCTCGACGATCTCGATGTTGCTGAGGTTGTGCGAGGTGCGGGTGTCCGGCACCGTGGCGCTGGAGCGCTCGGTCTTGATGCGGAACACCCGGTCTTCCAGACCACCACGGTTGCCGTACCAGATCAGCGAGATTTCGCTCTGCGGATCGAGGGTAAGGCGGTCATCGTCGTCCCACGCCGGCATCCAGAAGGTCGCGTCGCTGGCGTAAAGCTCCAGCCACTGGTCCCACTGGGCGTCGTCCAGGTAGCGCGCCTCGCGGTAGAGAAAGTCGCGCACGGTGTCATGCAGGCTCATTGCACGGCCTCCACGGGGATCAGCCGCTGTTCGTCCTTGAGCGCCTGAATCATGGTGTCCTGCCAGTACTTGTGCTGGAGCACGAACAGGCCTTCGTCTTCGGTGCGCACGCCTGACAGCAGTGGCGCAAGCTCGATCTCGCGGGCCGCCTCGTCGGCGCCTTCGACCCAGTGGGTCGCGCCACGGGACATGTCGTTCCAGCCTTTGCCCGCACCATAGCCGGTCTGGCACGAGCGGAACTCCTCCAGGTCGTCCGGGGTGGCCATGCCGCTGACGTTGAAGAAGTCCTCGTACTGGCGGATCCGCCTGGCCCGGGCCTCGGCGCTTTCGCCCTTGGGGGCGATGCAGTAGATGGTGATTTCGGTCTTGTTCACCGAAATCGGCCGGGCGATACGGATCTGCGAGCTGAACTGGTCCATCAGGTAGACGTTGGGGTACAGGCACAGGTTGCGCGAATTCTCGATCATCCAGTCGGCACGGGCCTGGCCGAAGTCGGCGGCCAGCTGCTCGCGACGCTCGTAGGCGGGACGGTCCTCGGGGTTGGCCCAGCGGGTCCACAGCAGCAGGTGGCCGTGATCGAAGGAGTAGAAACCGCCGCCCTGCTTGGCCCAGGCCCCGGCGCTCATGGTCTTGATCTCGTCACCCGCTTCGCGCTGCTTGCGCTGGTTCTGGGTGGCGGCGTAGTTCCAGTGCACCGAGCTCACATGGTAGCCATCGGCGCCATTCTCGGCGGTGAGCTTCCAGTTGCCTTCGTAGATGTACGAGCTGGCGCCACGCAGCACCTCGAGCCCCTCGGGGGACTGGTCGACGATCATGTCGATGATCTTCGCCGACTCGCCCAGGTGCTCGACCAGCGGCTTGACGTCAGCGTTGAGGCTGCCGAACAGGAACCCCCGGTACGACTCGAAACGGGCGACCCGGGTCAGGTCGTGAGAGCCTTCGCAGTTGAAGCTGTCGGGGTAGCCGGCATTGCCTGGGTCCTTGACCTTGAGCAGCTTGCCGCTGTTGTTGAAGGTCCAGCCGTGGAACGGGCAGGTATAGCTGGACCGGTTGCCGCGCTTGTGTCGGCAGAGCATGGCGCCACGGTGGCTGCAGGCATTGAGGAAGGCATTGAGTTCGCCCTCCTTGTTGCGGGCGATGAAGACCGGCTGGCGGCCCATGGTCAGGGTGAGGAAATCGTTGTTCTGCGGGATCTGGCTTTCATGGGCCAGGTAGATCCAGTTGCCCTCGAAGATGTGCGTCATCTCCAGGTCGAACAGGCGTGGGTCGGTGAACATTTCCCGCTTGCAGCGATAGACGCCCTTTTCCCGGTCATCCTCGAGCAAGGCGTTGAGATAGTCGAATCCCAGGGACATGGCCAGGGCCTCCGTTGTTATTGTTCAGGCCAGGTCAGGTTATGCCCACGGTCGGGGCGCGGATATCCAGATCGTGCAGAGCGCTATCCGTTTTGTGCAGCCAGGGGGTCGCAGATGCTGTTCACCCAGAGAATCGGGGCTGCACAGCGGCCCCGATGAGCGCCAACCTTTTTCGAGTGAACAGCGTTGCCAGAGCGGTTTGTTCAGACCGCGCTCAGGTGCTCGTAGAGGATGGTCGCCCCCACCAGCATCAGCACCACGCCACCGATGATTTCGGCACGCTTGCCCACCACCGAGCCCAGCGCCCGGCCAAGCAGGGTGCCAAGGGTGACCATGATCATGGTCGCCAGGCCGATGGCCACGGCCGCCACCCAGATGTTGACGTCGATGAACGCCAGGCCGACGCCCACCGCCAGTGCGTCGATGCTGGTGGCCACGGCGGTGACGGCGAGGATCCAGAATGAATGCTGGGTCTGTTTCTCCTCCTCCTGTTCGTCGGTCTTCAGACCGGCATGGACCATGTGCGCCCCCAGCGCCACCAGCAGCACGAAGGCGATCCAGTGGTCCCACTGCTCGACATATTGGCTGGCGGCCTGCCCCAGCAACCAGCCGATGACTGGGGTGATGGCCTCGATCACGCCGAAGATCAGGCCGGTGCGCAAGGCTTCCAGCAAGCGTGGACGGTGCAGGCTGGAGCCTTTGCCGATGGAGGCCGCAAAGGCGTCGGTGGACATGGCGAAGGCGAGAAACACGAGGGAGATGGCATTCAACGGTAGGGACTCCAGCCGGGCAACGAGTCAACGACAGCCACCTGCACGCCCGGCACGGGTACAGGAGGGTCGTTGGTCTCGCCAATCCGGGTGGATGCGCTGGCCATGGCAGGTTGCCAAATGTGTTGACCAGAGCGCCTTCACGTCGCGTGAAGGCCGGCTACTCCCCAAAGAGTGGCGCGATCATAGCAGCGTCGGGTGAAAAAAGTGTGAATGGCTCGCCATCCCCTCAGGCATGCTCGATCACGTCGATAGCATTTATCCATTGATCGGTGGCGCGAAGGTGCAGTAAGCTCGGGCTCATTCACTGGAGAGCAACATGTCGAAACAATCCTGCAACCTCGCCAATCACACCGGTCGCGCCGCGCACCGCGTGCTGGCCGTTGCCGGTCGTAACGCCGTTGCCAGCTTTTATTTTGGGTATTGGTTTAGCCACTAGGCGCCGATAACCCATCCGGCGCCCACCTTCGAGGGGCCGCCGAACACGAGAATACTCAAACCCCCGGTCGGCCCCCCGACCGGGGGTTTTGCATTTGCGGGCTTTCGAAAACACCGATTCATATTGAGGACAGATCCATGAACTACGCCACCTTCTACTACCCAAGCACCTTCGCATGGCGATTTAGCCAGTTCCGTTCGGGCCAGCCTGCCGCCTCCGTTCGGTCGATTTCCGGTGGCAATGCCGCACAAACACTGCTTTTGACGATTTGTCGAACACCTCGATAGGGCCGACCACGCGGGCCAGAACCCGCCGTCCGCCCAAGGAAGAACACGCCATGCAAGCCTCGAACCTCGCCCTGCCCCTGAGCCAACCGCACGCGGCCAACACCCACGTCAGCCAGCGCCTGCCCAGCCCGCACCTGCTCAAGCAGCAGATGCCGCTGTCCACCGAACTCACCCAGCAAGTCCATGCCCACCGCCAGGCGATTCGCGCCATTCTCGAAGGCCGCGACGAGCGCCTGCTGGTCGTGGTCGGCCCGTGCTCGATCCATGACCCGCGCTCGGCCCTCGAATACGCCGATCGCCTCGCCGCGCTCAGCCGCGAAGTCGATGACCAGCTGCTGCTGGTGATGCGCGCCTACGTGGAAAAGCCCCGCACCACGGTCGGCTGGAAAGGCCTGGCCTACGACCCGCACCTCGACGGCAGCGACGACATGCACGCAGGCATCGCCCTGTCCCGTGGCTTGATGCTGAGCATGATCGAACGCGGCCTGCCGATCGCCACCGAATTGCTGCAGCCGATGGCCGCAGGCTACTTCGACGACCTGCTGGGCTGGGCCGCGATCGGCGCGCGCACCACCGAGTCGCAGATCCACCGCGAGATGGTCAGTGGCCTGGAACTGCCGGTGGGCTTCAAGAACGGTACCGATGGCGGCATCGGCATCGCCTGCGACGCCATGCGCAGCGCAGCACACCCACACCGCCACTTCGGCATGGATGCCCAGGGGCATCCGGCGATCATCGAGACCTTGGGCAACCCGGACACCCACCTGGTGCTGCGCGGTGGGCACCAGGGGCCGAACTACGACGCCACGAGCGTTGCCCTGGCCCGCCAGGGCCTGGCCAAGGCCGGCCTGGCACCACGGATCATGGTCGATTGCAGCCATGCCAACAGCGGCAAGGACCCGATGCGCCAACCTGCGGTATTCGAGCAGGTGCTGCAACAGCGCCTGGCTGGCGACCGTTCGCTGGTCGGGGTGATGATCGAGGGGCATCTGTTCGATGGTTGTCAGGCACTGGGCAAGGGCACGCTGAAATACGGCGTGTCGATCACCGATGGCTGCCTGGGTTGGAGCTCGACCGAGGCAATGCTGCGCGAGGCCGCCGCACGCCTGTAGGAAACGGCTCGCAAGCCTTGCGAGACATGTCGCTGACAAGTGCGCTAGGCTTGCCTTCTTTCAACTCAAGGAGCAATTCCCATGGCCCGAGCCACCGCCCGCCACATCCTGGTTGCCAGCGAAGACAAGTGCAACGAACTCAAAGCACAGATCGAAGCTGGCGCCGACTTCGCCGAAGTCGCCAAGGCCAACTCCACCTGCCCATCCAGCCGCCAGGGCGGCGACCTGGGCTCGTTCGGTCCGGGCCAGATGGTCAAGGAGTTCGACACCGTGGTCTTCAGCGCGCCGCTGAACGTCGTTCAAGGTCCGGTCAAGACCCAGTTCGGCTACCACCTGCTCGAAGTGACCAGCCGTCAGGACTAAGTCACCGCAGCCGATGAGCGCCCCTGTGGGAGCGGGTTTACCCGCGAATGCTGCAGATCCGGCAACGAGGTTGCATGCACGGACGCATTCGCGGGTAAACCCGCTCCCACAACTTTTGCGGGGGCTCATGCTGTTGTGCCTTAGCGCCACGGCTCATGCCGCCCCCACCCACGCCCTCACCGTCTACGGTGAAGCCCCCCGCTATCCCGAACACTTGCGCCACTTCGACTACGTCAACCCCGATGCCCCCAAGGGCGGCAGCCTGCGTCGCTCGGCCCTCGAGATCGGCCAGTTCGACCATATCCTGCCGTACATCGACAAAGGCATCGGCGTCAGCCAGGTCGATGGCTGGCTGTACGCGCCACTGGCCATGCGCTCGCTCGACGAGCCGTACACCGTGTATGGCCTGATCGCCCGCCGCATGGAGCGAGGCCCGGACGATGCCTGGCTGCGCTTTCATCTCGACCCACGCGCCACCTTCGCCGACGGCACGCCGGTGCGCGCCGAGGATGTGCGCTTCACCTTCGAGCTGCTGATGGCCAAGGGTAGCCTCAAGTACCGCACCCAGTTCGCCGACGTCACCGGGGTGACGGTCGAGGGCCCGCGCCAGGTGCGTTTCGATCTCAGGCAAGCGCACGCGCGAACCCTGGCGCTCGACCTGGCCACCCTGCCGGTGCTGCCCGAGCACGACTGGCAACAGCGGGATTTCGCCAACGGCGCCGGCTTCGACCAGCCCGTGGGCAGTGGCCCGTACCGCATCAGCCGGATCGACAATGGCCGCAGCATCACCTTCGAACGCAATGCCGACTGGTGGGCCAGGGACCTGCCGGTGACGCGCGGCCTGTATAACTTCCAGCGCCTGCGCATCGAGTACTTCGGCGACACCGAAGTGGCGCGCCAGGTGCTCAAGGGCGGCGGCTACGACTACAACCGCGAGTTTTCCGCCACTGCCTTCACCCTTGGCTACAACGGTGCCCAGCTGGACGATGGCCGCCTGCGGCGCGGCCATCTGGGGCCGGCCAAGCCACAGGTGGCCCAGGGCTTCGTGTTCAATCTGGACCAGCCGCAGTTCAAGGATCGTCGCGTGCGCCAGGCGCTGGGCATGCTCTGGGATTTCGAGTGGAGCAACCGGCAGATGATGCGCAACCTGTACATCCGTCAGCAGAGCCTGTTCTCCAACACCCCACTGGCGGCCCGGGCGCTGCCCGACGCAGACGAGCTGAAACTCCTGGAGCCGTTGCGCGGCCAGGTGCCGGACGCAGTGTTCGACCAGGTCTTCACCGCCCCCGTCACCGACGGCTCGGGCCTCATCCGCCCACAGCAGCTGCAGGCGCTGGCCCTGCTCCAGGAAGCCGGATGGCGGCCACAGGGTGACCGCCTCGTGAATGCCCGAGGCGAGCCGCTGAGCTTCACCTTCCTCAACGGTCAGTCGGGCCTGGAACGCCTGCTGCTGCCGTGGAAGCGCAACCTGGCGCAGATCGGCATCGAGATGAACATCCGCAACGTCGATTCGGCGCAGTACGTCAACCGCCTGATGGCCCGCGACTACGACATGATCGTCACCGGCTACCCGGTGACCCTGTCACCCGGCAGCGAGCTGTACAACTACTTCGGCTCCGCCGCGGCCAACGATCCGGGTTCGAACAACCTGATGGTGCTCAAGGACCCCGCCGTGGACCGCCTGATAGACGGCCTGGTGCGCGCCAGCACACAGGCCGACATGCTGCGCCATGCCCACGCCCTGGACCGGGTGCTGCAATGGAACTACTACTGGATCCCCAACTACTATCCGCCCGGCAGCTCGACCGTGTGGTGGAACCGTTTTGGCCTGCCCAAGGTGCAGGCCGCCTATGACGAAGGCCTGGACACCTGGTGGGAGGTCAGCCCGAAGGCGCTTACCAACCAACAGATGACCGAGCTGCTCGGGACTGCGCCATGACCGCCTACCTGATGCGCCGCCTGCTGCTGATCATCCCGACCTTGCTGGCGATCCTGCTGGTCAACTTCGCCATCGTCCAGGCCGCCCCCGGTGGCCCGGTGGAACAGGCGGTGGCCAGGCTGCAGGGCCTCGGCGGGGGCGCTCCTGGCGCCAAGGTCGAGGTGGTGCACGGCGAATCCCGCGCCACGCGGGGGCTGGATCCGAAGCTGATCGAGGAAATCAAACGCCAGTATGGCTTCGACAAGTCCGCCCCCGAGCGCTTGTGGCTGATGCTCGGCCAGTACGCCCGGCTGGATTTCGGCCAGAGCTTCTTTCGCGGCGCCAAGGTCACCGACCTGATCCTGGAAAAACTGCCGGTCACCCTGTCCCTGGGCTTCTGGGCCACGCTGATCACCTACCTGGTGTCCATCCCCCTGGGCATCCGCAAGGCCGTACGCCATGGCAGCCGCTTCGACGCCTGGAGCAGCGCGCTGATCGTGATCGGCTATGCCCTGCCCTCGTTCCTGTTCGCCCTGCTGCTGATCGTGCTGTTCGCCGGCGGTACCTCGTTGAACTGGTTCCCGGTGCGCGGCCTGGTATCCGACGACTTCGACCAGCTCAGCCTGCTGGGCAAGGTCGCCGACTATTTCTGGCACCTGGTGCTGCCGGTCGGCGCCCTGGTGATCGGCGGGTTCGCCACGCTCACCCTGCTGACCAAGAACGCCTTCCTCGACGAAATCTCCCGCCAGTACGTGGTCACCGCCCGGGCCAAGGGCCTGAGCGAGCGCCGGGTGCTCTACGGCCATGTGCTGCGCAACGCCATGCTGCTGGTGGTGGCCGGGGTGCCGCAGGCGCTGATCACCGTGTTCTTCGCAGGCTCGCTGCTGATCGAGGTGATCTTCTCGCTCGATGGCCTCGGGCGCATGAGCTACGAGGCGGCGGTGTCGCGGGATTATCCGGTGGTGTTCGGCATGCTGTTCATCTTCACCCTGGCCGGGCTGCTGATCCGCCTGATCGGCGACCTGTGCTACACCGTGCTCGACCCGCGCATCGACTTCGACGCGAGGGCCCACTGATGCTTTCGCCGATCGCCCGCCGCCGCCTGCGGCGCTTTCGTGACAACCGCCGTGGCTGGATCTCGCTGTGGCTGTTCGCCGGCTTGCTGGTGCTCAGCCTGGGCGCCGAGCTGGTGGCCAACGACAAGCCCCTGCTGCTCGGCTACCAGGGCGAGCTCTACACCCCGGCGCTCAAGCGCTACACCGAGCAGCAGTTCGGCGGACAGCTGCCATTCCAGCCGGACTATCGCAGCCAGTACGTGCGCCAGCTGATCGAAAGCCAGGGCGGCTGGATGCTGTTCGCGCCGATTCCCTTCAGCGCCGACACGCCCAACTACGACCTGCAGGTGCCCACGCCCAGCCCGCCGAGCACACGCAACTGGCTGGGTACCGACGACCAGGGCCGCGACGTGCTGGCGCGGGTGCTGTACGGCACCCGGGTGTCGTTGCTGTTCGCCTTCGCCCTGACGCTGGTCAGCGTGCTGATCGGGGTGACGGCCGGCGCCCTGCAGGGCTACCACGGCGGCTGGGTCGACTTGCTCGGCCAGCGCCTGCTGGAAGTCTGGTCGGGGTTGCCGGTGCTCTACCTGCTGATCATCCTGTCGGGGTTCGTCGAGCCGGACTTCTGGTGGCTGCTGGGGATCATGGCGCTGTTCTCGTGGCTGAGCCTGGTCGATGTGGTACGCGCCGAGTTCCTGCGCGGACGCAACCTCGAATACGTCAAGGCCGCCCGCGCCCTGGGCCTGCCGGACACCCAGGTGATGCTGCGCCACATCCTGCCCAATGCCATGAACGCCACGCTCACCTACGTGCCATTCATGCTCACCGGGGCGATCACCACCCTGACCGCGCTGGACTTCCTCGGCTTCGGCATGCCTGCGGGCAGCGCCTCGCTGGGCGAGCTGGTGACCCAGGGCAAGCAGCACCTCGAGGCGCCCTGGCTGGGCTTTACCGCATTCTTCGCCCTGGCGCTGATCCTGTCGCTGCTGGTGTTCATCGGCGACGCGCTGCGCGAGGCGTTCGACCCACGAAGGTAAGGCTGCCCGCAATGGCAGCCGGAACAGGCTTGCACCCATTTCCACAACAGGCCACCCCATGCAAGACAACGACAACCTCAAGAACTACCCCCAGGTCCGGCAACTGGCCATCCGCTCGCTGTTCGAGATCATCGAACAGTCCAGCGAAGGCACGGTCATCGTCGACCGCCAGGCGCGCATCGTCTGGATGAACGAGCGCTATGCCCGGCGCTTCGGCCTGACGGACGCCGCCAGGGCGATCGGCCAGCCCTGCGAGGCGGTGATCCCAGGCAGCCTGATGCGCGAAGTGGTGAGCAACGGCAAGCCGATCCTGCTGGACATGCTCGACACGCCCAACGAGCCGCTGGTGGTGATGCGCCTGCCGATCCATGACGACCAGGGCACGCTGATCGGCGCCATCGGCTTTGCCCTGTTCGATGAGCTGCGCAGCCTTTCGCCGCTGCTCAAGCGCTACGCCAGCATGCAGCAGGAGCTGGCCTCGACCCGCTCGCAGCTGCGCGCCCGCCAGGCCCGCTACAGCTTCGCCCAGTTCGTCGGCACCAGCCCTGCCTGCCTCGAGGCCAAGCGTCGCGCCCGTCGTGGCGCGGCCAGCGACTCGCCGGTGCTGCTGCTGGGCGAAACGGGCACCGGCAAAGAGCTGCTGGCCCACGCCATCCATGCCGCCTCGCCACGGGCGCACAAGGCCTTCGTCGGCATCAACAGCGCGGCGATCCCCGAGGCGCTGCTGGAGGCCGAGTTCTTCGGCACCGCGCCGGGCGCGTTCACCGGCGCCGACCGCAAGGGGCGCAGCGGCAAGCTGCAGCTGGCCGAAGGCGGCACGCTGTTCCTCGACGAGATCGGCGACATGCCCCTGACGCTGCAGAGCAAGCTGCTGCGCGTGCTGCAGGAAAAGGAATACGAACCGGTGGGCTCCAACCAGATGCTGCGCAGCGATGTGCGCATCATCGCCGCCACCTCCATCGACCTGCAGACGGCCATGGCCCAGGGAACCTTCCGCGCCGATCTGTACTACCGGCTCAACGTGCTGCCGATCGAGGTGCCGCCGTTGCGCGAACGCCTGGAGGACCTGCCGGCGCTGTGCGAGGCGGTGCTCGGCGAGCTGGGCAGCCAATACGAGCTGGAGCCCGAGGCGCAGGCGCTGCTGGGGCGCCATCACTGGCCAGGAAACATCCGTGAGCTGCGCAATGTGCTGGAACGGGCGACCTTGCTGGCGGATCAGCCGCGGCTGAGCGTGCACGAGCTGATGAATGCGTTGGGGCCGTTGAGCCCGGTGCAAGCGCGAGCCACGCCGCTGGATTATCGCGAAGCGTGCGCGCGGTTCGAGCGCGGGTTGATCGTGGATGCCCTGGCGCGGCATGCCGGAAATGTGCCGCAAGCCGCGCAGGCCTTGGGGTTGGGACGCTCGACCCTGTACAAGAAGATGGTTGCGCTGGGCATTTCGTCTCAAAACTGAGATGCGCATCTCTCCATAGAGATATACGGCAAGTCTTTTACCCGCTCAGAGGGCGAGGCGCGGCATGGCAAGGACTTCGTCTATCTTCGCGGGTGAACCCGCACCCATAGGGGTTGGCGGTCCTGAGGGAGACCCGTGGTAGAAAATCTCAAAATTGAGACAAGATCTTCCGCAATCAGAAAATACACCTTATTAATCAACAATTTAATAAGTGGCACGATTCCCGCTATCTCCTGTGCAACCACAAAAACAACAGCTGGAGATTGTCCCCGATGACCGTGCTCATCGCCTTGGCCGCCCTGGCCCTGCTGATGCTCGCCGCCTACCGCGGCTACAGCGTGATCCTGTTCGCCCCCATCGCTGCCCTCGGCGCCGTCCTGCTCACTGACCCCGCCGCGGTGGCGCCGGCCTTCACCGGCGTGTTCATGGAGAAGATGGTCGGCTTCATCAAGCTGTATTTCCCGGTGTTCCTGCTGGGCGCCGTGTTCGGCAAGCTGATCGAGCTGTCAGGCTTCTCGCGCTCGATCGTCGCCGCCGCCATCCGCCTGCTCGGTACGCGCCAGGCGATGCTGGTGATCGTGCTGGTCTGCGCCCTGCTCACCTACGGCGGCGTATCGCTGTTCGTGGTGGTGTTCGCGGTCTACCCGTTCGCCGCCGAGATGTTCCGCCAGAGCGATATCCCCAAGCGGCTGATTCCGGCCACCATCGCCCTGGGCGCGTTCTCGTTCACCATGGACGCCCTGCCCGGCACACCGCAGATCCAGAACATCATCCCCAGCACCTTCTTCAACACCACCGCCTGGGCGGCGCCCTGGCTGGGCCTGATCGGCACGCTGTTCGTGTTCTGCGCCGGTATGCTCTACCTGCAACGCCAGCGCAACAAGGCCCTGCGCAAAGGTGAAGGCTACGGCAGCAACCTGCGCAACGAGCCGGAAACCGCCGACGACATCGCCTTGCCCAACCCGTGGCTGGCGCTGGCGCCGCTGCTTCTGGTCGGCGTGATGAACCTGCTGTTCACCCACTGGATTCCCCAGTGGTATGGCGCCAGCCATACCCTGCAGCTGCCCGGCATGGCCGCACCCGTGCAGAGCGATGTGGCCAAGCTCACGGCGATCTGGGCGGTGCAGGCGGCGTTGCTGGTGGGCATCCTGATGGTGCTGGCATGCGCCTTCGGAACGATCCGCCAACGCTTGGCCGAAGGCACCAGGAGCGCCGTCAGCGGCGCCCTGTTGGCGGCGATGAACACCGCCTCGGAGTACGGCTTCGGCGCGGTGATCGCCTCGCTGCCCGGCTTCCTGGTGCTGGCCGACGCCCTGCGCGGTATCCCCAACCCACTGGTCAACGAAGCCATCACGGTCACCCTGCTGGCAGGCATCACCGGCTCCGCCTCGGGCGGCATGAGCATCGCCCTGGCGGCCATGAGCGACAGCTTCATCGCCGCCGCCAATGCCGCCGACATCCCGCTCGAAGTGCTGCACCGCGTGGCGGCCATGGCCAGCGGCGGCATGGACACCCTGCCGCACAACGGCGCGGTGATCACCTTGCTGGCGGTGACCGGGCTGACCCATCGCGAAGCCTACAAGGACATTTTCGGTATTACCCTGATCAAGACCCTGGCCGTGTTCGTGGTGATCGCCACGTTCTACGCCACCGGCATCGTATGAAGGAGAACGGCATGACGCTCAAAGGCAAGACCGCGCTGGTCACCGGTTCCACCAGCGGCATCGGACTGGGCATCGCCCAGGTGCTGGCCGAGGCCGGCGCCGACATCCTGCTCAACGGCTTTGGCGACCCGGCCCCCGCCATCGCCGAGATCCAGCGGCACGGCGTCAAGGTACGCCATCACCCCGCCGACCTTTCCGACGTGGCCCAGATCGAGCAGATGTTCGCCACGGCCGAACGCGAATTCGGCGCGATCGACATCCTGGTGAACAATGCCGGCATCCAGCACGTGGCGCCGGTCGAGCAGTTCCCGGTGGAGGCCTGGGACAAGATCATCGCGCTGAACCTGTCGGCGGTGTTCCATGGCAGCCGCCTGGTCCTGCCCGGCATGCGCGCGCGGGGCTGGGGCCGGATCGTCAACATCGCGTCGGTGCACGGGCTGGTGGGTTCCACCGGCAAGGCCGCCTATGTGGCCGCCAAGCACGGGGTGGTCGGCCTGACCAAGGTGATCGGCCTGGAAACCGCCACCAGCAACGTCACCTGCAACGCCGTCTGCCCCGGCTGGGTACTGACCCCGCTGGTGCAGAAGCAGATCGACGACCGTGCCGCCGCCGGTGGCGATCCGCTGCAGGCGCAGCATGACTTGCTGGCGGAAAAGCAACCGTCCCTGGCATTCGTCACGCCCCGGCACCTGGGCGAGCTGGTCCTGTTCCTGTGCAGCGAGGCCGGCAGTCAGGTCCGGGGCGCCGCCTGGAACGTCGATGGCGGCTGGCTCGCCCAGTGAATACACATGCGCGTGTGGTCGGCGTACAAGCGGCTAAAGTGGAGTAGGACGCCTCGCGGGAATTGCGCGTTTGCAGCGCGGGAGCGCGCAATCTCCGCGAAAGGACCAACGACCATACCGAGGGTTCCGGCATGCACGATGTACTTTGGCGCCCCTCCACCACCCAGATCGAAGCCAGCCGGATGGACGCCTTCCGCCGCCGGGTCAACCTGCGCTTCAACCTCCAGCTCGATGACTATGCCGCCCTGCACCGCTGGAGCGTCGAGCATCGCTCACAGTTCTGGCAGACCCTGGCCGAGTACTTCCACGTCCGCTGGCATGAACCGCCTGCCCATATCCTCGAGGAAGGCCCACGGATGCCCGATGCCCGCTGGTTCAGCGGCGCCACCCTGAACTTCGCCGAGCACCTGCTGCACCGACGCGACGATCGCCCCGCCGTGATCTCGGTGCTGGAGGATGGCAGCCGTCAGGCGCTGACCCACAACCAGCTGGCCGCCGAGGTCGCCGGCCTGCAGCAGGCCTACCGGCAAGCCGGCATCGGTGCCGGCGACCGTGTCGCGGCGATCATGCCCAACACCTGGCAAACCCTGGTGGCCATGCTCGCCGCCACCAGCCTGGGGGCGGTCTGGTCCAGCTGCTCGCCAGAGTTCGGCACCCACGGCATCATCGACCGCTTCGGGCAGATCGCCCCTAAGCTGCTGGTGGCCTGCGCCGGCTATCAGTACGCGGGCAAGACCATCGACCAGGTAGAGAAAATCAACCAGGTCGTCGCCCAGCTGCCACACCTCGAACAATTGCTGATCGTCCCGCATACCCGTGGGCAGACCCGGATCGATGAGTTCACGGCCCGGCGAGTCGCGCTGTGGGACGACTTCTTCAAACCCGGCGGCAGCCCGACCTTCACCGCCCTGCCCTTCGACCATCCGCTCTATATCCTCTACTCCAGCGGCACCACCGGCGTGCCCAAGTGCATCGTCCACCGTGCCGGCGGTGTGCTGCTGCAACATGTGAAAGAGCACGGCCTGCACAACGACCTCAAGGCCAACGACGTGCTGTTCTACTACACCACCTGCGGCTGGATGATGTGGAACTGGCTGGTCAGCGGCCTGGCGGTCGGCGCCACGCTGGTGCTGTACGATGGCTCGCCGTTCCACCCGGGCCCGGAGCGTCTGCTGGACCTGATCGACGCCGAGGGCATCCAGGCCTTCGGCACCAGCGCCAAGTACCTGGCGGCCCTGGAACAGGCCGGGGTCGAGCCAGCAACGTCGCATCGCCTGGACAGCCTGCGGCTGATCCTCTCCACCGGCTCGCCGCTGTCGCCGCACAGCTACGACTACGTGTACGCCAGGATCAAGGCCGACGTTTGCCTTGCCTCCATGTCCGGAGGCACCGATATCGTCGCCTGCTTCGTGCTCGGCAATCCGCTGCTGCCGGTGCGGCGTGGCGAAATCGCCGGCAAGGGCCTGGGCATGGCCGTGGAGGTATGGAACGACCAGGGCCGACCGGTCAGTGGCGAGAAAGGCGAGCTGGTCTGCGTTCAGCCATTCCCGTCGATGCCCCTGGGGTTCTGGGGCGACAGCGATGGCAGCCGCTACCATGACGCGTATTTCAGCCAGTTCGAGGGTGTCTGGTGCCAGGGTGACTACGCCGAGCAGATCCCCGGTGGCGGCCTGGTGATCCATGGGCGCTCCGATGCCGTGCTCAACCCCGGCGGCGTGCGTATCGGCACCGCGGAAATCTATCGCCAGGTGGAAAAGGTCGAGCAAGTGCTGGAAAGCGTCGCCATCGGCCAGGACTGGCATGGCGATGTGCGCGTGGTGCTGTTCGTGCGTCTGCGCGACGGCGTGCAACTGGACGATACCCTGCGCCTGCGCATCCGCCAGGTGATCCGCCAGTACGCCACGCCGCGTCACGTGCCGGCGGTGATCGCCCAGGTCAGCGACATCCCGCGCACCCTCAGCGGCAAGCTGGTGGAACTGGCGATCCGCAACGTGGTGCATGGCCTGCCAGTGAAGAACACCGACGCTCTGGCCAACCCCGAAGCGCTGGAGCAGTACCGTGACCGCGCGGAGTTGCGCGATCAGGCATAATGGCGGCTTTTTCGCCCCGAAGCACAGGTACTCCCATGAAAGCCCAAGCCCGCCACATCCTGGTCAAGACCGCTGACGAAGCCGAAAAGCTCAAGCAGCGTATCGCCAACGGCGAGGCCTTCGACGTCCTGGCGAAGAAGTTCTCCACCTGCCCGTCGGCCAAGCGTGGCGGTGACCTGGGCGAAGTGCGCCCGGGCCAGCTGGTGGGCGCCGTCGACCAGGTGATCTTCAAGAAGCCCCTGCGCGTGGTGCATGGGCCGATCAAAAGCAAGTTCGGCTATCATCTGGTGCAAACGTTCTATCGTGACTGATGCACTGGCACCTGGCATTTTTGCCAGTTGCTCTTCGTGTGGTGTTTACCTACAAGTCAGCCTGGGCCGACGCGAAACAGCGCTGCGCTGAGTCACGCGACGGTCCATTTCGACTGGAAATGGAGACCTGCCGATGCGCCATGCCTGCCTGTTCGCCCCCGCCTCGTTGGCGTTGCTCGCCCTGCCCGTGCCAGGCCTCGCCGAATCGCTGACGGTGTCATCGGGCGACACGCTCGGCGCCGTCGTGCAATCCCAGGACATCGACACCTTCACCATGACCGGTGGCACCGTTCAATCGCTGAACCAGAGCCTGGGATACGACATTTTCACGATGTCCGACGGTCATATCATCGGCGGCTTCGAAGACGGTGACAGCGCGATCTTCAGCGGCGGTCGGATCGGCCGGGTCGATCTGAAACTCGCCGACAACTATTTCGAGATGTCCCAGGACAGCGCGGTGCAGACGCGCATCGACGGCAACCTGGTGAGCGGCTTCGGCAACGACACCCTCCTCCTGCGGGGCGGCACCATCGGCGGCAACATCAGCACCAGTGGCGGCGTGGACAACATCACCATCAGCGGTGGCCGGCTGGCGGGCAATGTGCTGGCCAGTGCCGGAAACGATGTCTTCAACTGGTCAGGCGGCAGCATCGGTGGTCAGGTCGACATGGGCGTGGGGGACGACCGCGCGAATATCCGGGGCCTGGATGCCCAGACCCTGTCCATCACGCTCGATGGCGGCATGGGCAATGACAGCCTGGTATTCGACAACAGTCAGCTGGTCGGCGCAGCCCGCCATGTCAATTGGGAAGCCATCGATCTGAGCGGGAACAGCCGCCTGACACTGGATGACGCGCTGGTCCTGGGTGATCCTGCCAGCGGCACCGGCGTGCTGGGCATCAACACCGGCAGTACCCTGATCTCAAGCCAGGGCACGGTATCCGCGTTTGCCAGCGGCCAGAGGGCGACACTGCGCAACGCGGGAACAATCGACCTGAGCGCTGGCAACGATGGACAGGGGCGCCTGACGATCGTGGGAGGCTATGCCGGTGATGGCGGCACGCTCAGGCTCGCCAGTGTGCTGGCAGACGACGCAGCCCCGTCCGACCGCCTGGTGGTCAGCCAGGGCAGCATCACCGGCACCACCTTGCTGCAGGTCGCCAACCTTGGCGGCGCGGGTGCCGCCACAAGCCAGAACGGCATCCAGGTGGTCGAGGCCCGCGACGGAGCCCTTAGCACCTCCGACGCCTTCGTGCAGACCCAGACGCTCTCGGTCGGTGCCTACGACTACCGCCTGTTCAAGGGCGGCGTGACCGCGGGCAGCGAGAACAGTTGGTACCTGCGCTCGACACTGGTGGCCCCGCCCGTGCCCGCGCCCGGCGAAACAGCCATTGCTCCCCCCGTGGAGGCCCCCGCCCCGGGCCAACCCGACCTGCCGAGCCCGGTGGCCGGCCAGAGCTTGCCACTGTACCGTCCCGAGGTACCGGTGTACGCCGCCGCGCCACGGGGCGCGGCGATCATCGCCCGGCAGGCCTTGGGCACGTTCCATCAGCGCAACGGCGACCAACAGCTGCTGGCCGGCCAAGGCACGCTGCCGGCCAGTTGGGGCCAGGCCTATGGCGGCGCATTGCGTCAACAGTGGAGTGGCACGGTCAGTCCGAGCCTGGACGGCGATCTCTACGGTTTCAAGGTAGGCCAGGACGTGTTCGCCAGGGTCAGCGATGGCGGTTACCGCCAGCAGATGGGCGTGTACCTGAGCCATGCCCGCCTGGACGCCGACGTCAAAGGTTTCGCCCTGGCCATGGAAGACCGCCGTGTCGGTGACCTGAAGCTCGACGGCGACAGCATCGGTGCCTACTGGACCCTGGTCGGGCCGCAACGCGGTTACCTCGATGTCGTGCTGCAGTACACCGATCTCGATGGCCGCGCGCGCTCGCAACGCGGCGACAAGATGAACATCGACGGCCACGCCTGGACGGCCTCGGTGGAGTCCGGCTACCCGATTGCCCTCTCCACGCACTGGACCCTGGAGCCCCAGGCCCAGCTCATCGCCCAGAAGGTCTCGCTCGACAGCGCCAACGACAGCGTCTCGCACATCAGCCATGACGCCCAGGTGGAGCTTACCGGGCGCCTGGGCCTGCGCCTCGAAGGTGCCTTCGGCCAGACCAGGGCGCGCCTGCTGCAGCCCTACGTACAGGTCAACCTGTGGCATGCCGACGGTGGCCGCGACACCCTGACCTTCGATGGGGTGGATCGAATCAAGACCGACTACCGCTACACCTCGATACAACTGGAAGGTGGCATGCTCGCCCAACTGACCCAAGCGCTGAGCCTGCACGGCGGCGTGCAGTACAGCAGCAACCTGGATAGTCGCCAGCAGGAAGCCAGCGGCGTGAACCTGGGCGCGCGCTGGCAGCTCTAGCGGCGCGCCGCCAACAGGCCAAGACCCGCGCAGCCCAGTAGGGAGGCGCTGACCCGGTTGAACAACCGTCGTGGCCCTGGCCGTTCGAACCAGCGCTGCAGGTACGCACCGAGCCCTGCATAGATGGCGATGGCCGCCCACTCCAGCAGCAGGAACAGCACGCCCAGTTGCAGAAACTGCTGACTGACCGGCGTGGCGCTGCCCACCGAAACGAACTGCGGCAGGAAGGCGGTGAAGATCAGGATGGCCTTCGGATTGCCTGCCGCCACCCAGAACTCCTGCCGCGCCAGCCGCCAGGTACCGCGCGGCTGTTCGCCCGCCGCCAGCGCCTCGCCCACCGGCGCCCGCCACAGCTGCCAGGCGATGTAGAACAGGTAGCCGGCGCCCAGTACCTTGATCGCCAGGAACAGGTATTCGCTGGTATGCAGCACCACCGCCAGGCCCATGGCGGCCAGGGCGATCATGCCGCTGAAGGCCAGCAGGCGTCCGCCACCGGCGACGCACGCGGTACGCAGGCCATAGCGACTGGCGTTGTGCAGGGACAGCAGGTTGTTGGGGCCCGGCGCCATGTTCAGGGCAAAGCAGGCGGGGATGAACAGCAGCAGGCTCGACAGGTCCATTGTTCTTCTCCTTCGACGAGGTCGGCAGCGTCGCGCCCGGCAGGCGATATCGTCAAGCACAGTGGCGCGGCAAATGGCCGGAACAGTGAGCGGCGGTTAGACTGCCCGTTCCCCACACGTCGCCAGGCCATCCGCCATGAGCATCCCGAGCTGTGAAATCTGGCACGACCCCGCCCTGCCCCACGTCGAGAGCCGGCGCGCCTGTCATAGCCGCGCCTGCTACAAGGCCCACAGCCACCCGACCTTCTCCATCGGCGCGGTGGACTCAGGGTTCAGCCGTTTCAGCGGCGCCGGCCCTGGTGAGACGCGGCTGACGCCAGGCACCCTGGTCCTGGTCCCGGCACAGCGGGTACACGCCTGCAATCCCGAGCCGGGACAGGCGTGGAGCTATCAGATGCTGCATCTGGATGCCGACTGGCTGCGCTGTCTGCGCCTGGAGTCGGGGATCGCCGCAGGCGAACCGGGTGCCCCCGCGCGAATCACCCGCTCGGCCACGCTCTATCGGCAGTTCTGCGCACTCAATGCACTGCTGTTTTCACCCGCCGCGCCCATCGAGAAGGAAGCCGCGCTGGTGGCGTTCATCGGCGACCATGATTTTTCCTCCCACCCCACCCTGCCGGCGGCACCGCCGCTGACGCCTTCGGCGCTCGCCGGGCTGATGGCGCACATCGAGGAACAGGATCCTGCCAGCCTGAGCCTGGATGTCCTCGCCCGGCAAGCGGGGATGGGGCGCTATCCCTTGATCCGTGCCTTCGCCGCCACCACGGGCATGACGCCCCACGCCTACCTGCTCAATGCCCGGGTGAACAAGGCACGGCATCTGTTGCGCCAAGGGGCGCCGCTGGCAGATGTGGCCTATCGCCTCGGGTTCGCCGACCAGAGTCATTTCCAGCGCGTGTTCAAGGCCCATGCGGCCGTGACGCCCGGCCTGTACCGGGCAGCCAGGCACGGCTGATCAGCGCAGAAAACACATCACTTCGTCCAGCACCTGAGACCCGTGCTCGCGGTGCGGTACATGGCCGCAACCCGCCAGCACGCGCATCCGGCTCGGGCCGCCGGCCAGGCGGACAAAGCGCTCGGGGTGCGCCAGGCTGCCGAACTCGTCGTTGTCCCCATGCAGGCTGAGCAGCGGGCAACGCAACCGGGCGAGCCGTTCGTCGAGGTTCCAATCGGCAAACGCCGCCGACAGCCAGTTGTCGACCCAGGCCCGCAGCACCCATTCGGCCTTGTCTGCGTGATAGCGCTGCAAGCGCGCCATCTGCCCGGGCTCGGCGAACTGGCTGTCGGCGGCGCGAATGCCGTCCAGCGTGCGGGATTCGACGAAAGCCTGGGCCGACTCGGTGATCACGCCCTGGCACTGGCCGGCGAAGGCGGCGCCGCAGCCGATGGCCATGCCGCCTCCGACACTGTGGCCAAAGACCAGGAAGTCGCCGATGGCCAGTTGCGTGCGCAACGCCGCGAAACCGTTGCCGGCCTCGGCTTCGACGAAATCTGCGCGCAGCTGGCCGGGATGGGCGGCGGAGCGGCCGAAGCCGAGGCGGTCGTAGGCAATGACCGGATGGCCCGTCGCCCGTGCCAGCTGCTCGGGGAAGTCGCGCCAGAGCGCCACGCAGCCCAGCGAGTCGTGCAGCAGCACGATAGGCACGCCCGACGGCTGCGCTGGCGTCCAGGCCTGGGCATACAGGCGCCCTTCAGCGGTCTCGACCCAGTGTTGCTGCACGATGATGTCACTCATGGAGACTCCCGCTCACGGACAAGGCATCCGGCCATGCTACAACGGCGGTCCCTTTAGTTCGACCCGATTGCCGTCCGGGTCGAAGCAGTACAGCGAGAGCCCCTCGCCTTCGGCGCCATAGCGCTTTTGCGCGGCCTCCACTCGCACGCCGGCCTCGAGCAGGTGCGTCGTCAGCGCCTGTTCGTCGAATGGCGCGATGCGCAGGCAGAAATGATCGAGATTGTGCCCCGACTCACCCGGGCCTGCCCCGCCCTGGCGCCCTAGCGGGCCGTCTAGCCAGACCAGGTCGATCAGGCCGGCGCCGGCCCCCAGGTGGACCATGCCCAGATCCTCGCGGCGTTTGCGCACCGGGCAGCCGAGCAGCCCTTGATAGAACGCCAGGCTGCGCTCCAGGTCGCGGACGCGCAGCACGATATGGTCGATCTGCTGGATGACGAAGGCGGGCATGACGGTACTCCACTGGCAGGCGTTGCCTAGACCATAGCAGCCGCGCGGCGCAGGCAAAGCATGCGAGCAACTATGTACCGCCCGAGCCACGGGCCACTGCCGTCGAATGGCCGCCCCTCAACCGGAGAACGACCATGCTCGACATCGATCCCCCCTACCACCAGCAACAGATCCTGCGCAGCCTGCCCGGCTGGACCCAGCACCTGCATCCGACACAGACCGCCAGGCTGCTGCGCCGCGCGCATCGCGAGCACGTCAAGGCGGACGGCCAGTTCACGGACTGGTTCGCCCAGGCGTCCAGCCCTCGCCAGGCCAGCCTTCGCGACGCGATCAGGCGGCGTGCCAGCAGCCAGGCCGCGTTGAGCAAGGCGCTGGCCGACCTGCGCGGCATCACCGAGTTCAGCCAGCCATTGCTGCAGGCGCGTCTCGGCCCGGATGTGGCGCTCACCCAGGCGCAGTTTCGCCTGCAGCCCTTCACCTCGACCCTCGTGCAGCAGTTCCCCGATCCCGACGCGTCCCACACCCTCGCCGCCCCGCCCACCTGGATCGATCAGCCGGCTGGCGAGGCGACGCTTACCAACCTGTTGGAAGCCGCCCTGCACAATTTCGAAGGCATGGCCGCCGTTGGCTCGTTAAGCACCCTGCAGGTCAGTGCCGACGACAGCACCGAGCTGGCGGGCCTGAGCACCCGCCAGTTCGTCTCCCATTGCCGCGCGCTGGACCTGGGCAAGCGTTACCAGGAACACCTGCAGGGCATCTACGCAGGTTCGCGCAAGCAACAGATACAGGCGCTGTGGACCCAGGCCCGGCGCGACGAACTCAGGGTGCAGGCGCAGATCGCCCACCTGCGCGGCCTGCTCAGCGATCACGGCCACCAGGCGCTGCTGCAGTGCTGCGAGCATGACGCGGTGCCGCGCTACGGCGCCTGGCCGGTCGCCGCGCGGACATTGAGCATGCTCGACACCCAGCTCCATGACGTGCTGCTGTTGACGCCCGAGGGCCCGCAAACGCCGCCCTACATCGCCTACCTGCCATTCGATGACGAGCATCCCGTACAGGAGTTCGCCAACCTGCTGGAGCTGGGCAGACACATACGAAACCGTCTGCTCGATCCAGCCTGGCGCAAGCGTTTCCTCGAACATGTGGCGCTGAAGGACCGTGCGCAGATGGCCAGCAAGCTGCGTGCCCGCCTGTTCGACAATCCACATTCCGGCATCACGCCAGTCGAGGCCCCAGCGACTGCCTTCGGCGAGGCAGAGCAAGACATGCATACCTGGCAGGGCCAGGCGCCGGACACTGCGCAGAATTCCCAACCCGTACGCTTTCCAGCCTTGGCCGTGCATGAACGGAATATCACCTTTCCGCTCTGGCCCAAGCTGTTCAATGCCCATGTCCAGCGCCTGAAGGACGATGCCCGTTGCATTGCCGTGCCCACTGCCGACATCGACGCCAAGGCCCTGCGCGAACGACTGGCCCACTGGGGCGAGCAAGGCCTGACGCTGCTCAACGTGGCCGCCATGTTCGTGCCCGGCCTGGACGTCGCCATGCTGGCGGTCGGCGCCGGGCAGATCATGTCCAGCATCTTCCATGGCTTCGAAGCCTGGTCCGAGGGTGACAATGCCAGCGCCGTGGTCCAGCTCGAATCGTTGATGGCCAACCTCGGCAGTGTCGCCGTTATCGGCGGCGCCACCACGCTGCTCAAGGCGTCCGGACTCGTGGACATGATGGAAAGCATCCAGGTGGGAGGCGACGAGCGTCTTTGGCATCCGCAGCTCGAGCACTATCGAAGCCGAGCCGAGATCCCGCCCGGTCAGGAACCCGATGGCGAGGGGCTGCTGCACTTCGATGGACGACATTTCGTGGAGCTGGACAGTCATCTTCATGAGCTTCGTCACGATCCACAGAGCGACTGGCGACTGGTTCACCCCGAGGATCCGCAAGCCTATCAGCCCTTGCTCAAGGGCAACGGCCGCGGCGCCTGGCGCCTGGCGCACGAGCGACCGCAGGACTGGAGCCGGACCAAGCTGCTACGTCGGCTCGGCCCGATCTGCAAGGGACTGGATGACGCCGACTTGCTCGCTGCACTGGACAGCACCGCCCTGCAACGCGGCGTCCTGGAACAGCTGCATGTCGACGGCGGACAGCCGCCGGTACTGCTCGAAGAGGCCCTGTGGCGCCTGAAGCTCGATGCCACCGCCAGCGACATCATCGCCCGCACCCGGGCAGGCTCGCCTCTGGCCGCCTACAAGCAGTTCGCCGCCAGCGTGCTCGGCGAACTGCCCGGCTGGCCACAGGACGTCGTGCTGGAAGTGTTCGATGGCGATCAACCCGTCGGCAGCGCGACCCGCTACGGACGCGATCGCCCTGGTGACCGGGTGATCCGGCTGACTCGCAGCGACCTGGACAACGGCGACCTGGCACGCATCGTCCTCGAACATCTGGACGACACCGAGGTCGGTGCGCTGCTGCCCGGCGCGGTCGAGCCTGGCCAACGGCAGCAGGCATTGCAAACCCTGATGGCCGACCACCTGCAGGCCAAGCGCAGCTCACTGTTCGACAGTCTGCTCGCCAGCCGGCCGCAGCCGGCCTCGGCCACGGCCCAGACGATAGGCAAGCAGTTTCCGACCCTGTCCGGACGAGCCGCGGAGGAACTGGCCAGCCATGCCAATGGCCGCGAGGGCCAGGCCATGCTGACGGGGCGCCTGCCCCTGCGTATCGCCGAAGAAGCGCGTTCACTGCAAGCCCGCATGCGCCTGGACCGCGCCATCCTCGGCCTGTACCGCGACAGCCTGGCCACCGCCGACAGCCAGCGCATCCGTGACGCCTTGCGGGCCAGCCATCCGCAGTGGACCCGCGAGCAGTGCTATCACGGCGCCCTCGCCGACCGCTCCCGGGCCGCGCGCATCATCGGGCAAGTGCCACCTCGCCAAGGCTTTCGCTCGCCGTTGCGCCTGAGCGATGGGCGCTACGGCTATCCGCTGAGTCCAGGTGTATTCGCCTCCAGGGCCGAACGTGAGCTGCACGCCCTGTACCCAGGGCTGACCGACCGCGAACTGCGTAGTCTGCTTGCCACGCTGGTCGATCGCGGCAACATCGCCGAACAGATCCAGGCCCTGCGCACCCAGCTGAACGTGCTTCGCCAGCACCTGGCCGAATGGGCACAGGCAGGCGCGAACCGCTGGGGCGAACAGATCGGCAGCCATTACCGCCGAGCCGCCGACCTGCTGGCGCGAGCCTGGCAGGGCCTGGAGGGTGAAACGCTGAGGCTGTCCGACCTCACCCTGGAGACGCTGCCCTCGCTGCCGGCCCGCCTCGACCACATCACCGGGCTGACGCTGGACACCGTCAACACCACGCAGATTCCCGCCGACCTGCTGCAGGCCTTCCCTTCGTTGCAGCGGCTCGTGATCCACAACAGCCCGCAGATCGGCATGGCGTCGCTGTTCCGGGCATTGCGCGACGCCCCCGCGCTGCAGGAACTGCGGTTGACCAGCAACGGACTGGAACAGCTCCCGGCCGAAGCCAGCGAACGGCTGCCGCAGTTGCAACACTTGCAGCGCCTCTCCCTGCGCTACAACGACCTGACACTGACCCGCGCGGACCTGAACATGCTGACGGGGCTGCATCTGAGCACCCTGGACCTGCATGGCAATCAAATCGCCCTGGACGCCGAGACCGCCGCGCTGTTCAGCAACATGCGCACGCTGCGCCAGCTGCACTTGAGCGACAACCCCCTGGGCGTCAGCCCCGACCTGAGCGGGCTCGGTAATCTGGCCGTGCTGCGCCTGGAGAGCTGCCAGCTGCAGCATTGGCCTGCCGGCCTCACTGAGCTGATGCAACGCAACCCGAGTGCGCTGCGCGAGATCGACCTGAGCCTCAACGACATCGAGCAACTGCCACCGCTGGGCCAGATAATGAGATCGCCCTATGTCGAAGGGGTACGGACGAGACGGGCACACCACCGCTGGCGTTTCGACTACAACCCGCTGGACGATGCCACGCGCCAGCGCCTCCAACGCGCCGGGGTCGTGGTCGAGCCACCACCTGAGGCTGTCGCGCCGGCGCAGCCCTTGCAACGGGTGGACTGGTTGAACTTGGCCAGCGAACCGCAGAGGGCCACCTGGACCATGCTGTTCGCCGAGGACCAGCACAGCGCCCTGCGCCAGGTGCTCGAGCAGGTCGGAATGTCCCGTGGCGCGCTGCGCAGCCCCAGGGCGTTCGCCTCTCAGGTCTGGACGCTGCTCGAACGCGCCGCCGCCAACAGCGAGCTGCGCCAGCGCCTGGAGCAGGTCGCCGCCGAGTTTCCGGCCACTTGTGGCGACGCCGGGGCTGACGGTTTCGGCACCTTGCAGATCGAGGTCATGGCCTACGACGAAACCGAGGGGGCCGAAAAAACCACATCGCCCCTGTTCAATTTCTTCCGCCGCCTGTTCCGTCGCGACCAGGTCAACGAACTGGCGCAGGCGCTGTTCAACGCACGCCAGGCCCGACGCGAAGCATTGCAGGTGCATGACGCCTGGTCGGCGCTGCCGCTCGGGCAACGAGGCGCCGAGCCCGCGGTCCCGTCGCTGCACAGTAGCGATGACATTGCCGATGACGTACTGCGCAGCGGTCTCGGCCAAGGGCTGGACCTGGTCGAAGTCCGCCTGGCCCTGCGCACCAACCTGGCCACGACGCTCGACTTCCCCGAGCCCCAGCAGGACATGCTGTACCGCGACACGGCCGATATTTCATGGCGAACCGAAGAGGCCATCGCGCAGGAGGTCGAGGCCCTGGACGAGTCGCCCGAGGCAAGGCGGCGATGGGTTTCGCGACACCCTACCTGGCGCCGCTTGCTGAGAAACGAGTTCCCGGCGCGCTTCGCCGCCTTGAGGACGCGCTGGGACCTGGGCGTGGATTACCTGGAGTTCTGCTTCACAGCGGCGGACACACCCGCCGCGCCGGAGCCTGCCGTGCTCGGCAGCCTGCAGCGGGTGCTGGGCGAAAGCCCGCTGGACGAGCAAGGCCAGCCGCGCCGCTTGACGATCACCGAGGGGCAGTACATCACCGGCATGAATCGCATGGCCGTTGGCCTTGAAGAGGACGAAGATGCCCTCTGTCTGCAGCTGACCGTACGGCGTGACCCCAATAACTGACAGTCATTGACCGCGCAGGTCTTCGAAGAAGGCCTGCCGCCCCTCCACCAGGCTCGATGCGCGTGGCTGGCCTGCCGCCTCGCCATTGGGCCGCTCGACATGCCAGTAGCAATGTCGCACCGCGCGCGTGACCGCCACGTACGCCAGGCGCTGCACCTCTTCCTTCTGCGCCGTGTCGAACGCTTGCGCGTCGCCTGGCTTGCCGAGGCCGGCCAGGCGATAGACCTGGTTCTTGTACGGCGAACTGGTCAGGTACTGGCAGTCACCGAGCATGAACACCGCGTCGGCCTGCAAGCCCTTGGCACTGTGGTAAGTCAACTGACGCAGGCGGCGCTGGCCGACCGGCAAATTAGAATCAGCTTTAACTAATCCTGATAAATGCTTATCTATCAATAGCTTATCGCTTGATTTTCGAAACAACATCATCACCGTCTCACCACGTTCGTAGTGTTCGATCGCAGTCTGGGCCAATGCGGCCTCGTCGCGATCGAACACCTTCACCGCCGACAGCGGCAACTCGGCGGCACGCCCGCTGGCTTTGGCTTTCTTGCCGGCGATGGCCGGCGCACCGCGCACCAGGCATTCGGCGGCATCGATGATGTGCTGCTGGCTGCGGTAGTTCTCCGCCAGCATCACCCGGGTGTTGGCCGGCGACGGGAAGGCCTTGGCGAACTCCATGAAGTATTTCGGCGAACTGCCGCGCCAGCCGTAGATCGACTGCCAGTCGTCGCCCACGCACATCAGCGATGAATGCCGGGCCACCCGCCCGCCATGCAGGGCAGGCCCGCGACGGCGGATCTCGGCGAGGCTGGCGCGCAGCCAGCTGACGATCTGCGGCGAAACGTCCTGGAACTCGTCGATCATCAGGTGCGCCAGCGGGCGCAGCAGCGGGTCGGGCAGCAGCGCCAGGTTCTCTGGGTTGTTCTCGCCGAACAGGGCGAACATGCGGTTGTAGGTCATCACCGGTGGCGACTGGGCCAGCAGGTGCGCCTCCAGGGCCTTCCAGAACAACGCCAGGGCCTCGAAGAAAGGCCCGTCGCTATCGCCCGGCGGGAAGCTCATGGCCGCCACCGCCACATTGACATCCAGGCCGAGGTTCTCGATGAAGCTGGCGGCACTGACGAAGGCATCGAGCAAGGGGGCCGGGGCCAGCTCACCCTTGACCTTGTATTCGAATCCGGGACCCGCCACGGCATCTCCCGCCAAGGATGCGGCGAGGCGCTTGGCGGACGAATAACTATCCAGCCATATCAATGGTTTGTCGCAGAATGCTTGAAACAGTGTGCGCTTGACGGCCCATTCCGCGCGTACCGCCAGCTTGGCGCCCGGGCGTTGATACTGGGCGCTCTCGGCGGGATCGAAGCCCAGTACCACCCAGGCGTCCAGGCCCTCCAGACGGCCATGCACATGGAAACGGCTACCGCGGATCTGTACCGTCTCTCGACAGGGTTCGATGCCCTTGATCGGCCAGGCGCCCGCGGCGAACCACAGGTCCTCGATCACATCGCACAGCTCTTCGTCGCGCTGGGCCGCCAGCTGTGTCACCTGCACGCGCTTCTGCACATCGGGATGGTCCGGGTCCAGCGGTTTGAGCAGCAAGGCCTCCTGGCGCATGGCGGCGACCAGCTCGGCGAACCGTGGGCTCTCGCCCAGCAGGTCGCGGTAGCACAGGTTGAGCTGCTGGCGCTGGGCGTCGTTCAAACGCAGGTCGAAGGGGTTGCTGTCGGCGGTGGCCTCGGCACCCGCCGGCAGTTCGTTGCCCAGGGTCTCGAACGCACGCATCTGGGCGAAACCCGGCAGGCTGCGGACCAGTGGCAGGATCCGCGAATGGAAGGTGCGGACCAGGTCACGGCCCTGGGCCGGCGACAGTTCGATCTGCCACAGGGCGAACACCTGCAACAGGCGCTGGATGAAGTCCTTGCGCGACTCGCGGGTGAAGGTCACCACGGTCATGGCGTCGAGCTCGAAGCCCAGGTAGTGGCGCAACAGCAGGATGCGCAGCACCAGCGAGGTCGACTTGCCGGCACCCGCCCCGGCCACCACGCAGGTGGACGGCGTGTCGCTGAAGATCAGCTTCCACTGGGCCGCACTGGGTTGCGCCTCGGCCGGAAGGCGCTGGGCCACGTCGGCCTTGAAGCGTTTCTTGAGCTCCGCGCTCAGCGGCAGGCGCCAGTCGTCGAACAGCTTGTCGTCCTGGCCGGGCACACTGCCGGCCTCGGGGCGGGTGTCACGGATCACCAGCACTTGCCGCCCGGCTTCATAACCCTCCACCCGGCCCCGCTCGTAACCCTCGCGCAGACCGTCGGCATGGCCGTTGCGCTGGCCGGTGGCATGGCCCAGGAACCAGGAGTCGCGGTGTTGTGCCTGCAAACGGCTCAAGCCTCGACCCAACAGGCGCGCGGCGAGGCGGCGCAGCCAGGGCAGCTGGGCAGGCGGGGTCAGGTTGGCCGGGGCCTGGGGATGCTCGTTGGACACGGTCACTCCATTGAAAATCGAAACAGCGGGCATGTTCGCCGCATCTGTCGCAAAGCGCCAGCGAATGCTTATGGATCAGTGAATTAGGCGATGAATCGCATGCAGATCAACATCTTATAGCATCGAACAAATAGATCATAATAAGTCGATATTTACGCTTTTTTTCGATCTTTCAACGATGCAACATGGCGCCATTCCACCGATTCAGAGGAGCATCGAGATGCTGCAACTGCGACCCTTCGAAAGCCTTGGCCATGCCAATCACGGTTGGCTCGACGCCCACCACCACTTCTCATTCGCCGAATACTACGACCCCGCGCGTATGCACTGGGGCAACCTGCGAGTCTGGAACGACGACCTGATCGCCGCCGGCAGTGGCTTCCCGCCGCACCCGCACCGTGACATGGAGATCATCACCTACGTGCGCGAAGGTGCCATCACCCACCAGGACAGCCTGGGCAACAAGGGCCGGACCGAAGCGGGCGACGTGCAGGTGATGAGCGCCGGCAGCGGTATCGTGCACAGCGAGTACAACCTGGAGAAGGTCGACACACGGATCTTCCAGATCTGGATCGTGCCCGAGAAGGTGGGTGACGCCCCCTCCTGGGGTTCCCGACCGTTTCCCAAGGGCGAGCGTGGCGAAGGCTTCGTGACCCTGGCCAGCGGGCGCGACGGCGATGAGCAGAGCCTGCGCATCCGCGCCGATGCGCGCCTGGTGGCCGCCACCTTGCGAGCCGGCGAAAGCGCCGAGTACCGCTTCGATGAAGGTCGGCGCGGGTACCTGGTGCCGGCCAAGGGACAGATCGAGGTCAATGGCCTGACCGTCAAGGCCCGCGATGGCGTGGCGGTCGAACAGGAAAGCGTGTTGACGGTGACCGCGCTGCAAGACAGCGAGATCGTCCTGGTCGACGTGGCCTGATAGGCCGCGGCTGCCCGTCGGCCCATTCGCGGACAAGCCCGCTCTCACAGGGATCGCACGGACCTTGAGTCTTGCGCTCTTGCTGTGGGAGCGGGCTTGTCCGCGCGAATGGGTCTGTGGAAGTCACTCCCGTCGCCTGAACGTCTCCGACGGCAGTTCACCGAAGTGCTGCCGGTAACTTTCGGCGAACCGCCCCAGGTGCAGGAAACCATGATCGAGCGCCAGCTCGGTCACGCTACGCACCCGACAGCTCGGGTCGACAAGGCACTGCCGCACCCGCTCCAGCTTGCGCTGACGAATGTACTGCTTCGGCGTGGTGCCCAGATGGCGATCGAACAGCGCATACAGCGAGCGCAGGCTCATGCAGGCCTGCTCCGCCAGCCCTTCGGCGGTGAGCTCCAGTTTCAGGTTGCGCTCGATGTGGTCGAGGATGCGCTCCAGGCTCGCGCCTCCCAGCGCCTCCATGCTCACGTTGGTGCTCATCAGCGTCAGCAGCTTGCTGGCGACGATCTGGCTGTAATGCCCCTGTACCCTTGGCAGCGAGTCGCCCACCTCGGCTTCCATGCAGACCATGCCCAGCAGGTTGATGAAACCGCCCAGCTCTTCCAGTCGGTAGTGGTTGCGCAGGAAGCGCACACCGCCACTGGGTCGCTGCCAGCGCTGCTCGTCGCAGCTCGCTTCGAGCAAGCGTACCGGCACCTTGAGGATGAATTTCTCGCAGTCTTCGGAATAGGTCAGGTCGACCGGGTCGTCCGGATTGATCAGCAGCAGCTCGCCAGGCACCAGGTGGTGCTCGCGCTGATGGCCGCGCCACAGGCAGTTGCCATTGAGCAGCACCTGCAGATGATAGATGGTCTCCAGCGCCGGCGAAGTGACGCGCACGCTACCGCCATAGCTGATGCGGCACAGGTCCAGCTCGGCGAACTTGCGGTGGCTCAGGCTCGCCTGGGGATGAGTGGTACGTGACAGGCCGATGTGGTGCTGGCCCACATGCTGGTTCACGTAGTCGGACACCGCGTACGGGTCGGCGCGGTGGAATACGCAGCTTTGCTCGCTCAACAGGCGGCTTTCCATGGGCAAGGCACTCGCCATCGTTATTGTTATGGTCGCCGCGCGCCTGCGCGCGCGGTCGTTCACGGTCATTCTATCCAGCCGCCGGGGGTGTGTCGGGGCAGTCGACGGTCGGTGGACAGGGCCACACTAAGCAAAAGCGCGGGGAACAGGCAATGCGGCCTGCGCAAACGCCGGGCGGACAGCGGACATCGCGACGACCGCCCATGTGCGATTACCGCACAGCGCTCACTGTACCGGCAAAAAGTTCATCAGCAACAAGCTTTGCGCATAGTTCAGACCGATGCGCCGGTAACGTTCGTCGAGCATCTGCGCCAACAGGTCCAGACGCGCCACGACCTTGCCGAACTCCACGGCGAAGCTCAAGTTGCTGCCCTGCTCGGAAATCTCGTTGGAGAACAGCAGCAGCACGCCGTTGGCGTCCTGGCGCTGGCTCAGCATCCAGGTGGCCTTTTCGATGTTGCGCGCGGCATTGTTGATGAACAGCGGATCCAGGGTGTCGGTCATGTAGAACTCGGTGCGCCCGCCGTGGGCGGTGACCAGCATGCTGCCGATGGCGTAGATGAAGGCGCCGACCCGATCACCGCGAAACTCCGGGCTCAGCGCGTAGCTGAGGGCCGCCAGGTCACGACGTTCGCCCAGCTGCGGCAAGGGCTGGCGCCGCTCGATGGCGATGCGGATCTGCCGCGCGGCAGTGGTGGCGTCGAGGTAGCCAGACTGCTTCCATTGGCTGGGGTTGCGCAGGTACAGCTTGCTCATCAACAGGTAGAGGCTTTGCAGGTTGTCGCGCATGGACAGCGTCGCCATGCGGTCGACACTGGTCTGGAACAGCTCGTCGGGCTTGCCGTTGCCGAACTGGGTGAGCATGTCGCGGCCCTGTTGCTGGGTACAGGCCGTGAGACACATCAGGGCGCCGGCCAGCAGCAGGCCGTGGGTGAAAGGAACACGTCGTCGTACAGCCATCGGCACCGAAGGGAGTCATCGGCCGCGCCGGGGATCGGCGCGGCCTGGCCATGCATAGAGCGCACAAATGCGAAAAAGTGCGATGGTGCACGGCCGGCGTGACTACATGGCGTGGCGCAGCAGCTCCACCACTTGCGCATGCAGCGCCGGATCACCACAGGCCACCACGCAGCCACCATGCTGCGCCGAGCTGCCGTCCCATGCGGTGATCACCCCGCCCGCGCCTTCGATGATCGGCATCAGCGCCTGCACGTCATAGGGCTGCAGGCTCGCCTCGACGATCACGTCGACGAAGCCCGACGCGAGCATGCAATAGGCATAGCAGTCGCCCCCGTAACGCATCAGCCGGGCCTTGCCAGCGACGGCCTCGAACGCCGCCTTGCGCGCCGGGGTATCGAACATGTCGGGGGTGGTGCACATCAGCGTGGCCGAAGCCAGGTCGGCGCAGGCCCGGGTCTTCAGCGGCGTGCCACTGCGCCAGGCGCCTGCGGGCGTGCCGACAAAGCGCTCGCCGGTGAACGGCTGGTTCATCACGCCGACCACCGGACGCTGACCGTCGTTGAGCGCAATCAACGTGCCCCACAGCGGCAGGCCGGTAATGAAGGCGCGAGTGCCGTCGATCGGATCGAGCACCCAGGTCAGCGGGCTGCTGCCCAGCGCCGCGCCGTGCTCCTCGCCGAGGATGCCGTGCTCGGGATAACGGGCCTGGATCAGCACGCGCATGGCGTCTTCGGCGGCCTTGTCGGCGATCGTCACCGGGTCGTACAGGCGCCCGCCTTTGTCCTCGACGTCGAGGCTTGCACGAAAATACGGCTGGATCGCCACGGCGGCGGCATCGGCCAACTGTTCGGCGAAGGCGCGGAATTCGCCGATCTGGTCTGCGCTCAGGGACATGGGGCGGGCCTCGTTGCTAGGGTGGGGCCCGCATCATACCTGACTCGTTGTCGAATCGAAGGGGTCAGCAGCCACTCAGGGCCGGCGCCGGTCGCTCAGCGGCGAAGAACAGCGGACGCAGGCGCACGCCGATCAGGTTGCCGGCATACGCGGCGATCAACCATAGCCAGCCGTGCACGCTGCCCGAAGCGATGCCGCTGAAGTAGGCGCCGATATTGCAGCCATAGGCCAGGCGCGAACCATAGCCGAGCAACAGGCCACCGATCACCGCGGCGAGCAGCGATGGCAGCGCAATCTTCAGGCTCGGCGCAAAACGGCCGGCCAGGCCAGCGGCGAGCAGCGCGCCCAGCACGATACCGATATCCATGACGGTGGTGATGTCCTGCCACAGTGGCGAGGCCAAGGCCTTGGCGTTGGCCGGCGCTTGCCAGAACACCCAGCTGCCCACGTCAACGCCCAGGCTGCTCAGGGTCTTGGCGCCCCACAGGGCGAACGCCGAGGTGATACCCCATGGGCGACCGGCCAGCGCCAGGGTCGCATAGTTCAGCAACGCCAATGCAATCGCCCCCCACAACAACGGCCACGGGCCACGCAGGAAGCGGCGCAACCCTTGGTGTGCGCTGGTTGCCGGTGCCTCCAGCGCGCCATGGCGGCGCTTCTCCAGCACCACCGTGACCCAGGCGATCATTGCGAATACTGCCAGACTCACCAGCAGCGCCGGCCCCATGCCCCAGACCTGGACGATCGAGGTCGCCGGGAACGACGGCAGCGCGAACCACCAGTCGGCATGGTGAGTGGCCGTGACCGAGCCGATGATGAAGAACAGCAAGGTCACCAGCATCCGCGCGTTGCCGCCGCCCACGGTGAACAGCGTGCCCGAGGCGCACCCGCCTCCCAGCTGCATGCCGATGCCGAAGATGAAGGCGCCGAACACCACCGAAATCCCTGCCGGCGCCACCAGTCCGGTGACCGGATTGCCGAACAGATTGCCTGCGGCCAGCGCGGGGAAGAACAACAGCACGGCGAGCGCCAGCATGACCATCTGCGCCCGCAGGCCAGCGCCACGGCGCTCATTGATGAACACCCGCCAGGCCGAGGTGAAGCCGAATGCCGCGTGATAGAGCGTAAGGCCCAGGGCAGCGCCGATCAGGAGCAACAGCACCTGCTTGAAGCCGGCGTTGAGGTTGAGGAACCAGGCGCCGGCCAGCAGCAAGGCCAAGGCAATCAGTGGCGCGCCCAGGCGGCGCGGTTTGGGGGTGGCGGTAACGGAAAGACCCATCGGGATACTCGGATAACAGTCGAACGGACGCGCAGTATAACGCCGTATGGGCACGCGGGCCCGCACCGTCCAGGTCAACCTGTCAGCGCGGGACCGCCGACGCTCGTGCTACTTCTCCTGTTTGCTCAACTTCTCGAACAACTTCTTCCAGGCGTCCTTGGCGACCGGACCAAGCGCGTCGGTCATGGCCTTGATCTCGGCTTTGCTCTGGCTGTCCAGCCCTGCCAGCATGCCTGTCTCCACCACCGAGAAGTTGATGTACATCGAGCTGCCTGCCGGGTATTTCACCGGCTTGGTGTAGTTGAAGTAGTCTTTCGCCACGGGCTTGTAGTGCAGCGGCGCATCGCCCGCGGGAGCGGAAACGGCAACACCGCCGATGCTGACCGCATCCGAAGTGTCCTTCTGCTCCACGCCCGCCTTGTAACCGGTGACCGCAGCTGCGACGCTCAGGCCGATACGGCCCTTCCCCTGCCCCTCGTTCTCGGTCAAGGCCCGGCTGGTCCTGGAGGACACCAGGGCAGGCGCGAACTGGAATGCGGCCACATCCTTGTCGCCAGTCTGGAACTTCATCGTGGTCAGGAGGATGGCCATCTGCGTTTGCGGTTCGGCGCCGCCACTCACCCTGGCCAGCACCACGCACCGCAGATTGTCCCAGGTGGCCGGAGGGCCGGACCACGAAGCGCTCCACGACTTGAAGGAGCGCTGCTGGAACTCATCGATCTTGCTGTTGACTGCCGACACGCCCAAATCCCATGCCGCATTGCCTGCGGCAATCAGGGCGGAAGCGGCGACCGCCGCCACACCCGCTTTGGTTATCGGCAAACACAGCCCTTTCCATACCTCTTCGTCCTGACTGCCGAACAGTTGCCGCCACTCGGGTGTGGAGCGCCCCTCGCGGACATCGAAAAGGCTCTGCTCCACAGGAAACAGCACCACGCGTTCCTGGTCGCCGCTTGCTGGCTCCAGTTTGGAGCTCGTCATGATCGTCCATGTCTGGCAACCACTCAACACCACACATGACATAGCCATTGCCATAGAGTTGCGCATCGAGATACTCCCCTGAGGCTCATTGCAGAAAGTTGCAATTTGCCACTACCGGGTATAGCCCATTTGAATCGCGCCGGCGCCGCAGGTGCGAGCACCTGAAGATCAAGGCGTCCATATCCGACTAATGGCATTGCGCCGCCAAAAAGCCATATCTATACCCAGGTATACGAACCCACAGCTTTCGTCGGTAGTACGCGTTCGGCGACCAATCAAGAAGGGAACCGCCATGCTTGGCCGACGCTCGGGTCACCTGCTCTTCCTGCTACTGGCAAGCCTGTGGATCACCGCCCAGGCGCAGGCCGAATCCTCACTTACCCGGGACGATATCCAAGCGGCTATCGCGGCGCCATCGTTCAACCAGGGCTTCAAGCAGTTCCTCGGCAAACTGCCGCAGGTGGAGGTCCCGGAGGCGGGAAATGCCATCTACTACATCGTCGAAGGCGACCTGCTGCTCGACGAGGAAGGTGTCCAGTCCTACCTCATGGGCCTGCGCAACGGTCCGGCGCCCGCCCGAGGTGGGGAGCTGAGGGTCATGACCGAACAAGGCAGCAAGGTGATCTGGGCCAAAGGCCAACGCAAGCTGACCTACGCCGTGGACCGCGCCAGCTTCCCTACCCAGCAGCAGTACCAGACCGTGGTGCAGAACATGCGCACAGCGGCGAAGGACTGGATGTTCTGCAGCGAATGCGGCGTCAACTTTGTCCACCAGAGCGCACAGGATTCCAACCCGAAATCCGCACAGGTCACCTTCATCGTGCGCTACTCGACAAGTATCGACGGCTACTTCGCCGTTGCTTTCTTCCCCAGCTATCCTGTGGCGTTGCGCTACATCTACATCACCCCCCGCTACTTCACCACCGACTACAACCCTGTCGGCATTCTGCGTCATGAGCTCGGCCACGTACTGGGTTATCAGCACGAACAGGTCGTCGGTGTCCCAGGGTGTGCCCGCGAAGGCAACAACTGGACCGAAGTGTCCCCTTACGATCCGAAGTCGGTCATGCACTACCTGTGCGGCGGCGGTGGAACCAAGCAGATGGTACTGCAAGACTCCGACAAGGCCGGACACCGTGCCACCTACGGGGAGTAACGGACCATGCGCCCACTCTGGCTACTCGGCCTCACCCTCACCGCGGCGGTCGCCGGCGAACCTGGGCGTGCGCTGTTGCCGACACCTGATGCATCCGCCTTCAGGCAACTGCGCGAAGAGATCGACATGGCGGAGCGTGAGATCCCTCGCCCACCCGACCAGTTGGACAGCGGCGTGCTGGTGTCCTTCGAAGGAGGCAACGTCGGTCAGACCTTGGCACGGGTGATGCTCGGTCTGAACGAGGATGGCAAGCTGCCGAGCGCACGCCATACCGTGCAGGCCGGGGAGACCCTGTGCGGCCTGCTTGACCAGCGCGGCTATCCGCCACCGTGCCCGCCGTTGCTCGAGGTCGTTCATCGACTCAACCCCGAACGCTCGACGAGCCAACCCCTGCAGGTTGGCGAAGTCCTCAGCCTGCCGACGCTGACACTCTGGCCCGCGATCGCGCGCAAACCGGTGGTGGGGGTGGCTTCGCGCAAGGCAGGCGATTGCCAGCCCGGCTCGGATGGCATGTTCACGTACTGGTCACGCCTGGAGCCGGAGGTGGTGAGTTGTCTGCCATCCTCCACGGTCAACCCACAACCTGTCTCGATCGTGCAGTATCGTGCCTACCAGTTCGTGGTGCCGACGGAAACCGACGAGGCAACCCGGCAACTGCGCGCAGCGCTTGAGCGATCGAAAACCACCAACGTGCGCTTCGACGTGATACCCCACCCCTCTGGCGCAGAGCTGCGCCAGTACGCCGAAAGCGGCCCCGGGGCGCCCAATACTTGCGCCGAGGGGCTGAGCGACGAGACGCCATTCAATTACATAGACCTGTTCGACTATGACAGCGATGCCATGCCCGCCGTGCACGAGAGCCTGTCACCCGACGGCGTGGACATCGTCCCGCGGGTCGTGCCGGTGGTCCTGATCGACACCCCGGTGGAAAAGTCCCCCAACCTGTACCCTGCCTACAGTGATACGAAGCCGACGCAACCTCTTACCTGCAATTGGAAATCCCCGTTTACCAACAAGTTTCACGGTACCCACCTGGCTGGACTGATCGCCAGCCAGGGTTATGGCTTTCGCAGCATCTCGACCAATGCGGCGATTGTCTCCCATGTCTGGAATGTGGTGAAAGCAGACGGCGAGCTAGCGGAGGCTTCCAACAACCGAAACTACACCCTGAGGCAGCGACTGCTGCGCAACGCCTATCCGAAGAAAGGCTTTCGGCGCGCCATCTACGTCGCGGCCAGCTCATTCTCGTTCTACAACCTGACCCCGACCAGCGACCAGCTGGACAATGAAAGCCTGCGCTGGCAAGAGCCACTGCTCGACACGATCAGGTCCTACTCATCGTTGTTCGTCGTGGCAGCAGGTCAATCGGCCAAGGAGGGCGAGCCGCCGGTCAAGCTCACCAACGTTTCCACTCACCTGCTGCAAAGCCTGGGCGATCAACGCAATGTCATCGTGGTCACCGCGTGCAGCGATTGCCGGCGTGACAAGACAACACTTTTGCCTTCCGCCAATTTTGGTACCGGCTCGATGCCCATCGTTCAAGTCGCGGCGCCCGGCGGGCAGGCGATCCCTGGATGGGTGAGCACGGACAATGTCAGTTCCGCGCGCGGCACCTCCCAGGCAACCGCGCTCGTGGCCAGTGTGGCGGCAGCCATGCTTGGCACGAGGCCAGAGGTCTACGATGATCCGCAATGGATCAAGACCCGCCTGCAGGTGACCTCTCGCCCGATCGCCCCGAATGCCGACGGCACGATCAATCCGGACGCGGCAAAGATCGCCACGGGCGTGGTGGATCCGGTACTGGCGCTGCTCGACCCCGACAAGCACTGGCTCAAGGAGGGCGGCGAATGGAAGGCGGTGAAGATCAGGCGGATAGAGCCCGAATACATTCTTTTCACCGACAAGACCGGCGCACCCGCGCAGATCCGCCGCGATACCTTGGCCCGTATCCTGACACTGCCAGGTAAACGGCAAGTGGCTTACGTCGATAGCACATTCGAAGGTGCCAGCCCTCCCGGAACCATCCGCCGCGTGGGACCAAGTCAGGTAAACGAGGGATTCGTGACGCTGTGCGACAGCGCGACTGCGCTGCCCCTGGCCAATGTCCAGGACCTCATCATCTCCCTGCAAGGTGTCCAGGACAATGAGTGCATTTAAGCTGCTTGCCTTGCTTAGCCCGCTGCTGCTGGCGCCACTGGCCTTTGCCGAGCAATGCAAGACCGAGGAGTCGGTCACCACTTTCGGTAGCTGGTTTGCCAGTGGCGCCCGCCTGACCGCCGCCAAGCCGTTCCAGTCGATCCAGGCGCAAGCGGCGCAAGGGCCCGCCGACAGCATGAAACTGCGCCTGGAGGTTGCCTCTGGCAGGGACCGCCAGTGGCACGTACTGATCTACGACCCCGACTATCGAGTGCTCGCCAGCCTCGGGCCGGACGACTTCAGCGACGAGCGAGGGGAGCTCACGCAGTCGCGCTGGACCGGGCGCATGTTTCATGACCTTGTGCAGGTCGAGTTGGTTACCGCCCGCCCCGATTCGGACATCGTCATCAAGATCCCCACGGGCATTGCCCTGCCAAAGGAGAGCAGCGATCAGCGCGTGTACTCCGCGCAGAACGCGAGCAACCCGCGCTGGCGCAAGCTGTTCCCGGATAACCGCGGCACCAGTGCCACGTTGCCGCGCAAGGCAGGCGCCAAGATCGGCATGCTGATGACCGGTTTGCAGGTCCCTGGTGGCGGCAAGAGCGCCTGGTGTTGTTCGGTGGTGATGATCGGCCGCGACCTGGCACTGACCAACTGGCATTGTGGCGGCGACAACGGCTGGATGCAGGCCGCGGACTACTGGGAGGGCAATGTCTGCGCCAACGCCACGCTGGATCTCGCCTGGGATGGCGGTGATGTGAGGCGTCAGTACAACTGCACCGGCGTCGTGGTCAAGAACGAGCTGCTGGATTTTGCGGTGCTGCGCGTGAAGCCGGTGGTGGGGACTGGTGGCCTGGCAGGAGAACCCGTGTACGAACGGCTGTCCAGCACGCCCAGCGCGACGCTCGGCGATGTGTTCGTCGTGCACCATGCCCTGTGCCAGACCAAGCAGGTGAGCGACAAGTGCAGGATCGGCTCGCTCAACTACGCGAACTGGCTCAACGACAGCTCGCAGACCGAGCTCACCCATAACTGCGATACCGAGCATGGGTCATCCGGGGCGGGCGTCTTCGACGCCAAGGGAAAGCTGGTAGGGCTGCATCACCTGGGCTTCAGGCGCGATCCCCAGTCCTGCGAAGAACAAGACAAGCTCAACAAGGCGGTACCGTTGACGCGCATCATCGACCATATCAAGGCCAACACACCCGAACTGGCCAAAGAGCTGGGGTTGTGATGGCCTTAGTCTTCGTTGATGACGCCGGCAAATAGATCGGAATCGCCTTACAAGCTTGAGAGAAATCTCGGAAAGATAGTCATGCTTTGCTACGCCCCTGGCATTTTTTCCATGACAGGAGGCCCGTAATGCTCAAACCTGCCCAGCTCGAAAAGCTCCGTGAAGTCATCTCCGAGAACCTGCGCGTGCAGCGCGACAACGACCCCGTCGAATACATCAGCGTGGGCACCGCCCTGCAGGATGCGAAGTCCAAGCAGAACCACGCCATCTTCGCCCGTCGCGGCTGCGGCAAGACATTGCTGCTGCATCACTCGTCGAGAAACCTCAAGCCCGAGCTCAAGAGCATCTATCTCAATTGCGAGGACTTCAAACGCCACTCGTTCCCCAACGTGCTGGTGGAGATCCTTGCCTCGATCTTTCGTGAGCTGGACAAGAACATCTCCGGCTGGTTCGGCAAGAAGAAGAAACACAAGCTCATCATCAAGGACATCCTCGACAAGCTGAAAACCCTGCACGTGAACGCCGACGCCCATGAGGAAGAGGTGAAAAGCAAGGTTGCCGCCGAACACAACACCGGCTTCGGCGCAGGCATCAAGATCGATGACATCACCTTCAACGGCAAGAGCATGGCCAAGGAAACCCAGGAGGTGGAGCGCTCGTTCAGGGTTCATCGCCAGAAGCTGCAGGAGCTGGACCTCTGGCTGCCTCAACTGAAGGAAAACCTGCGGGAGCTGTTCGGCGCATCGAGCACGGTGAAAGGCATCCTCCTGCAGATCGACGACCTCTATCATCTCAAGCGTACCGACCAGGCATTCGTGGTCGACTACGTGCACCGGCTGTGCAAGGACATCCCGATCTACTTCAAGATCGCCACCCTGCGCCACTCCTCCACGCTGTACGTCGACCGCGAAGGCCAGCCCATCGGCGCCCAGGAGCGTCACGACTACCAACCGATCGACATCGACTACACCTTCAGCAACTTTCCCAGGACGCTGAAGCAGAATCACGCGATCCTGGTGCAGTTCGGTGCCTAGGCGGGCATCAGCGAGACGCAGATCATGGGGCTGTTCAAGGGCGAAGGTTTCGGTCGGCTGGTGATGGCTGGCGGTGGCGTCCCCCGCGACGTGCTGTCGCTGTTCCTGCATCTGCTCAACGAGACCGTGCAGGATGAAGCAGGCAAGATCGGCAAGGACGAGGTGCGGATCCTGTCCAGGAACAACTTCGAGCGCAAGATCGAGGAGCTCAAGCAGGACTCAAAGGACGATGAGCAGGATGACCTGATCAAGGGCATCTACATCATCAAGAGCTTCTGCCTGGACAAGAAGAACAACATCTTCGTCATCGAAGAGAAGCTGCTGCAGCAGAACGATGCGCTGCGGGCGCTGATCTACCGACTGCTCGACTACCGCATCATCCACAGTTGCGCCACTGCCCTCACCCACAAGTCCGCGGAAGGCACGTTCCAGGCATTCGCCGTGGATATCGGCTGCTACGCCCACTACCGCAAGCTGGACGGACGCTTCAACGAGATCGACGTGACCGACACCGCCGCCAAGGAACGCATGCGCTCCGCACCGATTCTCGACCAGACCAAGATCGACAACATCGTCGCCTCGCTCCCCGGCCACGGCCAGGTGGAGCTGCTGGCAGAGGCTATGGAGGCTTAAGGCTTCCTGGCCTGACACGCGAACGCCACATCACCGATATAGATGCCCCGCGACTGCTCGCGCTCCGCCTCGAGCCGCGCCTGCAAGGTCTCGATCCCCACCTGCCGTGCCGTGGCAACCCCCAGGGCCACGATGCGCGGCAGGCAGCCACGGATGATCGTGGCTAGGCCAGTATCGTTGTCGGGTGTCTGCACGAGGCATTCGGCACGCACCTCCTCCACCTGCAGGCCCGCCCCGGTCATGACCCCATGCAGGTTGAACCCCATGTGCAGATCAGCGCCCTCCTCGGCCAGCATGCGCTGCAGCCAACGGGTCGCCTTGCGATGCAAGGGGAACGGCTCCAGGCTGGCCGGCGTCAGCGTCGTGTCGTGTTCCTGGAACACCATCAGGCCGCCAGGCAGCAAGTGCCGGGCCAACGCCCGTACCGCCTTCACCGCGTCGGCCTGGTACATCAGCACCCGACGCCCGACGATGGCATCGAACAAGCCCAGCGACGTCGGCAACGCGTGCAGGTCACAGTGGACGAACTCAGGCCGGGCCGCGCCTTTGGGCAGCTCGCGCTGCCGCGCTACCTGCAGCGCCGCGTCCGACTGGTCGATGCCCACCACCGCGCCATCGCCATCCACCAGGCTGGCCAGCAACAGGCTGACGTCGCCATGGCCGCAACCGACGTCGAGCACGCGCATGCCAGGGCCGATTCCGGCATCGAGCAACAACCGCGTGGTGAAATCCGCCTTCGCAAGTGCCATTCCATGCTCCTTCGCCAATGCGCCAGTGTGCCGAGCCACGCCACCAGAAGACAAGAAAGCAAGCGTCGAGGTGATCGTGTGGTTGTTGGCTGATGCCCGCGGCAGAGCCATGTCAGGCCTCTGCTGTCTGTTAGAGTAACGGGACTGGCGCGGACCGATCATTGGGCGATGTTCCTCGTAGCAGCGAAGCATCGCCTGGATGATCACTCCCCACGCCCTGCCCGTCCCGGTTTGCCAAGCCAGCTGAATACGCGTCGATAGAATGACTGATCACTTCAGGACCAGAGAAATGAATGGAAGCAGTGGTGGCGCCGCCACCAATAGCGGGATTGATTACCAACAGCGCGTCGCTGCATTTTTCACCTTGGCCATGGCCCTCAAGCTCGACTGTTCCAATGTACTGGAGCGTAGCGAGGCAAATGAGATTCACGGTATCGCCTATGAAACAGCGGACGCGATCGATGATGTGGTGCTGACCCATACTGCTTGCAAGACTTTTCTGCAGGTCAAAAGAAAGTTGTCGCTCTCGGAGCAACCCCAATCCGACTTCTTCAAGACAATAGATCAGTTTGTTCGTCAGTCGCTGGGGTCAAGAAACCCTACCGATTGCTATGCAATCGTCACCACCCCGGACACTTCGAAAAAAATCACCTCGGACCTTCGCAAGATCACCACCTCAGCCCGGCTGAACACGACAGCGGCGATGGAAAACCCATTGACCCTGGCCGAACAGGCGGCTTACGACCTGCTGGTCAGGTGTATTGAAAGAGCATTCCTGTTTCACACCAAAACCCCAGCCAGCCCACAGGACATACAGAGCCTTCTCAGGAAAACCTACATCATCACCCTGGACATCGAGCATGGATCGTCCTACGAAAAGGCATTTCTGCTGTCCATCTCCCATCAACTGAACACCGCGCCCGAGTTGTTGTGGGGCTATGTGAGATCGAAAACCCTCGATTGGTCCAGGCAACGCCAGTCCATCAGTTTGCAAGGCGTGCGAGCAATACTGGACAGGTTCCGTGGCCAGGAGAACGACGGCCAGCCATCACCGGTCGACTCACTTCGCGTCCAGCTGACATTCGACCCTGAAAAGTACGACATCTGTGCCGGCCGTGAGGTCGTGCTCATCAGGTCGTTCATAGAGGACTTCGACCTGCAATTGCTGGAGTTCTACAGGTTTGACGATCAAGGTGATTTCAGACTGCGCTTTCACGAGAACACCCTGGAGTTGGGCGACGGTAGCCACCATCCTCTTTTGGCAAGATTCTCGACGTTCTCCGGCGCAGAAAGGTTTCTCCTCGATCAACCGCTGCCGGAGGAGACACGGCTGATGCTGGGCCCGATGAATAGCGAGCGTGACGAAGATGCAACCCCATTGGCGGTCGCTTATGGCGAAAAGATAAGAAGAAAACTGCTGGAGAACACGACGTACTCCAAATGCATCCACTGCGACGCAGGGCTTTCGGAGCACGCATTGGCCATCGAGATCCAGGAGTGCGAGCTGCCCTTCGACGCGGGCTTCATTCACAAGGATTGTCTGCGGCCTTCCGACAGGGTATTGGGCGTCGCTGCTAATCCTGGGATGACGAAGCACCCTGAGCTGAAAAACTTCGACTACCAACGGTGGTTCTTCAGCCTGGATCGAAGCCAGGCGGTCTGGAACGGCTCCGAACAGCTCAATCAAGCCATCAAGCACATGTGGTGGAACAACCCGTCGCCCTCGGACACCCAGGGAAAATACTGCATCAAGGTGCGCCTGGAGGATGGTTCGTTGCGCTATGTGCAACAGCGAGGCAAGGTCCAGCGCTTCGACAGCGAGGAGGTAGCCACGGTCACGGCGGGGCTGAACGAATTGCGGGAAAGCAAGAAAGCCCAAGGCAATCCGCTTTGCTATTCGGCGGACGGCTCGCTCCAGGCAGTCCAGGCGGACATCGAGCAGTTCGCGCAACACCCTCTGGATCTGATCGAATGCCTCGAGTTTCAAAGCGCCTCCTATACCAGGGGAATTTCCCAACTGCACGACCGCGTCAAGAATTTCTATACCCCACTGGCCATGTTGACGCATCGGCAAGACAGGAGCCCATTAACCTTCGACAATGCATTGTTCCTCACCACATCGCCGTTCGAGCTGAAGCAGTATCTGAAGAACTGGCTTCGGATCGGATTCTCGCCCAGCGCCTACACCCTCGACATCATCGAGCGCGACGAAGACTTCGACAGGCTGATGCAACGCTGTGGCCATCAGGGCATTCAGGTTGTCGTCGACCCACTGTTCGATTCCGCCGGGAAACTGATGAAAGGCTGCATCGTGGTGGACAAACTCGATAGCCTCGAGCCGATGCATGAACAGGATGCGCAAATCTACATTTTCGCTCATCCGGACGGAGCGTTCCGCCACATCTATTACGCTCGCGCAAATGACCTGGCATTGATGCTCTGCGAGAACTGTCAGGGGTGTGGATGTGGTTGCATGGGCTGCCAGCTGCAGGAACAACTGCTCCTTGTGCACGGCCAGGAAAACCTCCAGGTTGTAGCGACCAACAGCCGCACGGTGGTTGTGACGGTGGACGACAGTGAGTTCGAATGGGACGAAGCGTTCATCGCCGACAACGCGGTCGACTGGCAGGACTGGAAAGATGTGCTGGAATGATCGCGAACGGTGCCTGCGCCCCTACGCGCAGCCACGCCCGTTGATAGCACGCGCCCCAGGAGCCTGCGCCAATGACTGAAGACACGCTTTTGCGTAGCTGGCATCTCAATGCCCAGTCCTGGATCGACACCGTGCGTAGCGGCGCAATCGAATCCCGCCGCCAGGTGACCGACAACACCCTGCTCCTCGCCGTGCTCGGCCGCCAGCCCAGGCGCGTGCTCGATCTGGGCTGCGGCGAGGGCTGGCTCCTGCGCGCCCTGACCGAGCGGGGTATCGAAGCGGTCGGCGTGGATGGCGACGCGACGCTGGTCGCTGCGGCGCGGGCAGCGGGATCGACCCCTGTGCATCTTGCCAGCTATGAACAACTGGCCGACTCCGGGGTGGCTGTCGGTCGCGATTTCGATCTGGTCTGTGCCAATTTCGCCCTGCTGCATCAGGACATCGTGCCCTTGCTGGCGGCGATGCGTGAATTGCTGGTCCCGGGCGGCAGCCTGGTGATCCAGACATTGCACCCCTGGACCGCGGCGGCCGGAGACTATCAGGACGGCTGGCGGGAGGAATCGTTCGCCGGCTTGGCTGGGGACTGGAAGCCCATGCCCTGGTATTTCAGAACCTTGGGCAGTTGGTTGAACGCCCTGCAGATGGCAGGGTTCCAGCTGAGCGAGCTGAGCGAGCCGCAACACCCTCAGAGCAAGGTGCCGCAGGCACTGCTGCTGGTAGCCGCTCGGCCTGCGTCATGACCCTGGTCAGGCCCCAGGAACCCGCTGCGGCTCAAACTGGGCGGTATCGGCCGTCACGGGCGGCGTCAGGCGCAACACCCGGTCGCGGCCGCCTTCGGCCAGCAGGTAGCCGCCCTTGCCATCCGGGACGATGGCCTGCGGAGCCTTCAGGAAGCTGAGCACCGCATGGCGTGTGCCATCGCCGTCGATGCGCAGCAGGCGGGCACGGTGGGTCGAGTCCTCGCTGATCCACAGCCCGCGCGCATCGCAGAGCAGGAAGGTGGGGTTGCGCAGGCCATCGACCACCACTGGGTCCTCGCCCTCGGGGTTGAAGGCGCGAATCCTGCCATTGACCTTCTCGGTGTAGAGCAGGCGCCCATCGGTGCAGCGAGTCAGCCCTTCGGTCTCGGTAAGGCCGGCCCGCAGCACATCGAGGTGACCACTGCGCCAGTCGTAACGCATGAGTCGGCCATCCCCCTTGCGGTCCTCGATGGCATACAGATGGTCGCCATCGTTGAACAGGCCCTGCACATTGTTGCCTTCGAACAAGGCACTGACCTGGCCGTCACGCGACAGGCTGACCGGCGCCCCGCCCACTTCCTGGCTGAATGCCCAGCCACCCTCGACCGCCACCATGCCGTCAGGTTTGGACAAGCCATCGAGCACGACCACCCGGTCTCCGTCGGCGGTGATGCGCATGATGCTGCCCTTGCCACCGTTGAGCTCGCGGCTCACCAGCAGGCTGCCATCGGCCTGTGGCAGCAGCGAGGCGGCCCGGGTCACCGAATTGTGCAGTACCTGCACGCCCCAGCCCTCGGCGGCCTGCACGGGATAGAAGGTCTGCCAGGCGAAGAAGCCCAGGGCGCTGGCCAGCAGGCCCGCCGTGGCGGTCAGGGTAAGGCGTACACCACGCTTGCGCAGGACATGCATCATCTAATCGGCTCCGAGGAAGTGCCGGCGATGCTAGCAAGGTGATGTGAAAAAAATGTCATGACCACAAAATGCAGGAATTGTCCTACAAGACCGAGAAAATAAAGAAAATGGATATAAAAATAAGAAAACAATCTAACAAAATGGAATAAAAAAATTGAAAGGCATCACCGCGCTCCTTAGGCTGCCTTCACGACCCAGCATTGTCCAAAGGAGCCTTCAATGCCTGCCCACGCCTTTTCCCCATTTCGCCGCCTGTTGCTGGGTGGACTACTGGCCGGTGCGTTGCTGCCCTGGGGCACTGCCCAGGCCGAAGACAGCAAGACCCTGCGCATCGGCTACCAGAAGTTCAACAGCATCAACATCCTCAAGGGCAGCGGCGCACTGGAGAAGGCCCTCGCACCGCAGGGCGTGACGGTCAGCTGGCACGAGTTCGCCGCCGGCCCACAGCTGCTCGAAGCCTTGAGCACCGGCGCCATCGACCTGGGGCACGCCGCCGATGCGCCTTCGGTATTCGCCCAGGCCGCCGGCAAACCGGTGGTGTACCTGGCCGCCGAACAGCCCTACCCACGCGGCATCGGCCTGGTGGTGCGCGAGCAGGACCACATTGCCAAGGTCGAGGACCTCAAAGGCAAGCGCGTGGCCACCGGCCGCGGCTGGAACGCCCAGTACCTGCTGGCCGTGGCTCTGGAGCAGGCAGGCCTGAGCTATCAGGACATCACCCCCGCCTATGTCAACAACGCCGCCGACGCCGTCGCCGCCCTGCAGTCGGGCAGTGTCCAGGCGGTCACCCTTTGGGACCCCTTCCTCGCCGCGGCCGAGAAACAGACGGGGCTGAAGAACCTGCGCGACGGCAGCGGCCTGTCCAACAACCGCACGTTCTATCTTTCCACCGCCACCTTCGCCGACCAGCACCGCGAGCTGCTCAGGACCTTCTTCGCCGAGCTCGGCAAGGTCAGCCAGTGGGCCAACGCGCAGCCAGGCGAGGTCGCCAAGCTGCTGGCGCCACAACTGGGCATCGGTGCCGACGTGCTGCAAGTGGCCAGTGAACGGCGCAACTACAACGCGGTGGCCATCACCCCGCAAATTGTCGCCGAGCAGCAGAAACTCGCCGACACCTTCCAGGGGCTGGGCCTGATTCCGCGCAAGCTGACGGTGGCCGATGCCGTCTACCCCGCCAGCGTGCTGCCGTGAGCGCAAGGAGCTGACCATGCCTCGCCCGATCCGCTTCAACGCCTTCAGCATGAACGCCGCCAGCCACCAATCCCCGGGGCTGTGGCGCCACCCGCGCAACACCAGTGTCGACTTCAATCGCCTGGATACTGGACCGACCTGGCCCGTCTGCTCGAACGCGGTCTGTTCGATGCGCTGTTCATCGCCGATGTACTGGGCATCTACGACGTCTACCAGGGCGGGCCCGAAGCGGCCCTGCGCGGTGGCGTGCAGGTGCCGGTCAACGACCCGCTGCTGCTGGTCCCGGCCATGGTCGGGGTGACCGAGCACCTGGGGTTCGGCGTGACCTTCTCGCTCACCTACGAACATCCCTATCCTTTCGCCCGGCGCATGTCCACGCTCGATCACCTGAGCGATGGCCGGGTTGGCTGGAACATCGTTACCGGCTACCTGGACAGCGCCGCGCGCAACCTCGGCCTGGCCCGCCAGCTCGGCCACGACCAGCGCTACGATCTGGCCGAGGAATACCTCGAGGTGCTGTACAAGCTCTGGGAGCGGAGCTGGGAAGACGACGCCGTGGTGCTGGAGCGCGAGGCCGGGCGCTACATCGATCCGGCCCGGGTGCATGCCATCCGTCACGTCGGTGAGCATTTCCAGGTGCCGGGCATGCATCTGTGCCAGCCCTCGCCGCAACGCACGCCGGTGCTGTTCCAGGCGGGCGCCTCGGCGCGCGGTCAGCAGTTCGCGGCAAAACATGCAGAATGCGTGTTCATCAGCGGGCCGACCCCCGCAGTGCTGCGCCGCTACGTGGACGGTATCCGCCAGGCCGCCGAGGGGGCCGGGCGCGGGCGGGATGAAGTGCTGATCTACGCCCAGGCGCTGTTGATCGTCGGGCGCACCCGGGAGGAGGCCGAGGCACGTTTTGCCGACTATCGTCGCTACGTCGATCTCGACGCCGCCCTGGCCCTGCTGTCGGGCTGGACCGGCATAGACTTCGCCAGCATCGACCCGGACGCCGCGATCGAGTACGTCGAGAACGACGCCGGCCGCGCCGCCCTGGCTGCGTTCACCGCCGCCGATCCCGATCGTCGCTGGACCGTGCGCGAAGCGGCAACTTTCATCGGTCTGGGCGGACGTGGTCCGGTGCTGGTCGGCTCGCCCGGTGAAATCGCCGACCAACTGGAGACCTGGCTCGACCAGACGGGCATCGACGGTTTCAACCTCACATACGCAGTGCAGCCTGATGACCTGGCCAATGTGGTGGAGCTGCTGGTGCCGGAGTTGCAACGGCGTGGCCGCTATCCGACGGCCTACACGCAGGGAACCCTGCGTCACAAGCTGTTCGGCCGTGGCAATCGCCTGTCCCATCGCCATGCAGGTAGCCAGGTGCACATTCAGTAAACAAATACCGGGCATTTCAACATTTAATTTGTGGATGCCACCGACTGGCCCATATGCTGTCCGTGCATCCCCTGCACGCACCGGCCGGTGTGGTCCAAGGCACGGGGAGAGAACAACAAGTCGAGACCGTTCATGTCGAAATCCTCCTACTTCGCCCCCCACGGTGGGCACCCGGCTCAGACCGAGCTGCTGACTGACCGTGCCATGTTCACCGAAGCCTATGCCGTCATCCCCAAAGGCGTGATGCGTGACATCGTCACCAGCCACCTGCCGTTCTGGGACAAGATGCGCATGTGGGTCATCGCCCGCCCGCTGACCGGCTTCGCCGAGACCTTCTCCCAATACATCGTCGAAGTCGCCCCCGAAGGCGGCAGCGAGCGCCCAGAGCTGGACCCGAACGCCGAAGCGGTGCTGTTCGTGGTCGAAGGCCAGATCGATATCACCGTCGAAGGCAAGCACCACACCCTCGTGCCAGGCGGTTACGCCTTCCTGGCGCCGGGCGCCGAGTGGAGCCTGCGCAACAACAGCAAGGCCAACGTCACCTTCCACTGGCTGCGCAAGCACTACCAGAAGGTCGAGGGCCTGCCAGTTCCCGAGTCCTTCGTCACCCACCGCGACAACGCCACCGTCATCGAGATGCCGGGCACCGAAGGCCGCTGGGTCACCACCCGCTTCGTCGACATGGCGGACATGCGCCACGACATGCACGTGAACATCGTGACCTTCCAGCCGGGCGGCGTGATCCCCTTCGCCGAGACCCATGTCATGGAACACGGCCTGTACGTGCTGGAAGGCAAGGCGGTGTATCGCCTGAACCAGGACTGGGTCGAGGTCGAGGCCGGCGATTTCATGTGGCTGCGCGCCTTCTGCCCGCAGGCTTGCTACTCCGGTGGCCCGGGCCCGTTCAGCTACCTGCTGTACAAGGACGTCAACCGCCACGTGCACCTGACCCTCAACCCGCAGCGCTGATGATTGCGGCTTGACCCCGCAGGTGCCGCCAGGCCCTGCAGGTATCTACTGTGGGAGCGGGTTTCCCCCTCCCACAGCGCCGACTGCGCCGACATGCATTACCGACCATACTGATCAGACCTCCCTCCCGGCCCCACGCCATGAGCCTGCCTCGTCCCCTGATCGCCTTGCTGCTCCTGCTGCCGGCCCCCACGCTGTTGGCCGATGACTGGCAACTCGCCCACCAGCAAGATGGCATCGACGTTTACCTGAGCAGCGTCGACGGCTCCCCCTACCAGCAATTTCGTGGCGTTACCCGGATCAAGGCCAGCGTGCGCACCCTCGTCGACCTGCAGGAGAACCTGCGCGTGGCCTGCAAATGGCTGTATGCCTGCGCCGACATGCGCCTGCTGGAGGTGAACGGTGACAGCACCTGGGTCTACCTCACCACTGCCCTGCCCTGGCCCGCCAAGCCACGGGACATGGTGCTGAAAGTGCAGACCGAGCGTCTGGACGATGGCACCCTGGTGCGCCACCTGAGCGCCGAACCCGGCCGGGTCCCGGTCGACCCCGGGTTGATTCGCGTACGCCGGCTCAGCGGCGAATGGATCATGCACCCGCTGGGTGACCGCGAGACCGAGGTCACCTATCAGTTGCGCGCCGACCCGGCCGGCGATGTACCGGGCTGGCTGGCCAACCAGTTCGTGGTGGACGCGCCGATGGTCACCCTGCGAACGCTGCGCGCCGTCGCCGAACGCCAGCCCGAGCACTAACGGCTGCGCAGCAACAGTGAAGCCAGCGCACACCCCAGCAAGGCCACGCACGACAGATAGAAGGCATCCGAGTACGCCATCAGGTACGCCTGCTGACGCACGCTCTGGTCGATCAGCGCCAGGGTCTGCATGACCTCGGGCGACTGTGGGTCGACCATGCCGCCTGGCAGCCGCTGCTGCAGCGTACCGTCGAACAAGGTCAGCCCCTCACCGACCCGCACCGAATGAAAACGCTCGCGCTGCGACACCAACTGCGTCAGCAACGCCGTGCCCAGCGCCCCGCCCAGGTTGCGCAGCATCGAGATCAGCGCCGAGGCCGAGCCTGCCTGGGCCTTGTCCAGCCCCTTCACCGCCAGCACCGACAACGCCACCATGATCAGCGGCTGGCCAATGCCGCGCACCACCGTCGAGGGAATGATCACGTTGCTACCCGAGTCCACCGTCAGCTGCGATCCCAGCCAACAGCCCAAGGCCATGATGGCGAAGCCACTGGCCACCAGCAGCTTGGCATTGAGCCAGCGCATCAGCCGTGGCAGCAGCGGCGCCAGCAGCAGCTGGACCAGGCCGTAGGCGATCAGGCTCTTGCCGATTTCGCTGGCGCTGTAGCCCTGCACCAGCGACAGGTAGTTGGGCACCAGGAACACCAGGCCGAAGGTGGCCGCACCGAACACCGCCATGGCCAGGCTGGACACGCCAAAGTTGTAGCTGGCCAGAAGACGCAGGTTGATGAACGGCCGCGCGCCCCACAGCTGGCGCTGGATGAACAGCGCCAGGGCGATCACCGCGACGAAGCTGAAAGCGACGATGAAGCGCGAGTCGAACCAGTCCTTGCGCCCGCCCTCTTCCAGCACGATCTGCAAGGCGCCAAGGCCCAGCGCCATGGCCACGATCCCCAGCCAGTCAGCCTGGCGCAGCGCGCTGCGATCGCCCACCTGACCTTTGATCGACCAGGCCACCGCCGCGAGCAAGGCGATCCCGGGCGGCAACTGCAGCAGGAAGATCCAGCGCCAGGAATACATGTCGGTGAGCCAGCCACCGATCGATGGCCCGGCGGCCTGGGCCACGCTGTTGGACAGGCTGAACAGCGCCATGCCCAGGGGAATCCGGCTGGCCGGCAACTCGGTGATGATCAGCTGCATCGACAGCGGGATCAGCACCGCGCCCGAGGCACCCTGGATCACCCGCAAGGTGATCATCGCCTCCAGGCTCGGCGCCAGCGCGCAGCTCACCGAGCTGACCAGGAACACCGCCGAACCCATCAGCATCACCCGGCGCAGGGAGAACACCTGCACCAGCCAGGCCGTGAGCGGGATCATGCTGATCTCGGCCACCAGGTAGGCCGTGGAAATCCACGAGCCCTCCTCGAAGCTCGCCCCCAGCGCGCCTTCGATCTCTGGCAGCGCGGCACTGGTGACATGCACGTTCATGCCTGCCATGAAACAGCCGAACAACCCGCCGACCACTGCCACCCAGGCCCGGGCGCTGACCTTCTGCTCAGCGCTCATGCCGGGTGTCCACCGTGGCGATCACCGACATGCCCGGCAGCAGCCGCAGGCTCTCGTCCGGGGTCGGCTCGAGGTGGATGCGCACCGGGAAGCGCTGGACGATCTTGGTGAAGTTGCCGGTGGCGTTGTCCGCAGGCAACAGCGCGAACACCGCGCCGGAGCCAGGTGAGACGCTGTCCACGGTGCCGCGCCAGTGCTGGCCGAAGGTATCCACCTCCAGCGTCACCGCTTGCCCTGGGCGCATGTGCGCGAGCTGGGTTTCTTTGAAGTTGGCCACCACGTACGCCTCGGCCACCGGAACCACCGCCAGCAATGGCAGGCCCGGGGTGACGTACTGCTGCTGGCGCACCTTGCGCTGGCCGACCACGCCGTCGAAGGGCGCGCGGATCTCGGTGTCGGCCAGCGCGCTGCGGGCCAGGTCCGTCTCTGCGCGGGCCTGTTCGAGGTCAGCCTGGCGCTGTTGCAACTCGGCTTCCAGCTGCCGGCCCTGCTGGGCCAGCACCGCCTTGCGGGCCCGCTGCCGGGCCAGTTCGGCATCGGCGGCGCGTTGCAAGGCATGGGCCTGGATCCGGGTGGCGCGAGCCTGCTCCATGCGCTGCACGCTCACCGCCTGCCATTGGGCCAGACGCTGGTAGCGCTGCCAGTCGGCCTCCGCCCGCTGCGCCTCGCCACGGCTGCCGCCGCGCTCGGCTTCGGCGCGGGCGATGGCCTGAACCTGCTCGTCCTGCTCGGCGGCGAACATGCGCAGACGCATCTGCTGCACCAGCACCGCCGCCTCGCTCACCGTCAGGCGTGCCTCGGCCTGACGCAGGCGATCCCGAAAGTCACGGGCATCCAGGCGTACCAGCAGGTCGCCGGCCTTGACCGTGGCGTTGTCCGCCACTGCCACCTCGGCGACGTAGCCACTGACCCGGGCACTGACAGGCGCCCAGTCGGCGCGGACATAGGCATCGTCGGTCTGCTCCAGGAAACGGCCATCGAGCCACCAGTAGGCACCATAGGCCGCCACTAGCAGTCCCACCCCGGCGGCCAGGCCGAAACGCAGCGAACGCTGGCGAAGCCTGGCGCGGGATTGCTCGAGGGTTGGCTGGGGATCTGGGCTGACCGCCTGGTTCATGCTGGGCTCCGTCCGATGGGTGGAGCGCCAGAGTACGTAATCTGCCCCTGTCGTTCGCGCGCGAATTGACCTTCAATCGTCGCAAAATGGACAGCAGATCAACCCGTACGTGTCTGGCGTTTCACCGCTGCAGGAATGCCAGCACGTGCTCCGCCGCGCCAGCCGGATCTTCCTGCATGAAACAGTGGCCACCCGCGATCTGCTGCACGCTCACGTGGCTGTTCAGACCTGCCAGACGCTGCACCGAATAGGGTACGAACGGGTACGTGTGTTCGCCATACAGAATCCGTGTCGGCGTCTGAATACTCGACAAGTGCTGCCACATCCGCTCGGGGAACGAGCTGAAGATTTCCACCTCGCGGCTTGGCCTGCACTTGAGCACCACGCCCTCCCCGCAATCGCCGATGGCATGTTCCACGTAAGCCCTTAGCGCCGTGTCGCTCCACCCTTTGAAGATGCCCCTGCCCTGCAGCGAGGCCAGCGCCGCCTCGCGATCGGGCCAGTGGCTGCGTCGGGTCGCGGCCTTGCGCGCCAGGGCATGGCGACGGTGCAGGCCGATCAGGGCGGCGGCGCCCATCATCCCGATCATGCGCCGGCTGAACAATACCGGGTCAAGCAGCACAGCGCGGCCGAACAACCCTGGTTCGGCCGCCAGGATCAGGCCGGTCAGCACACCGCCGAAGCTGTGCCCCAGCGCCAGCCGCGGCACCTCGCCATATTCGCCACGCCCCGCCTGGAAGGCCTCCACGGCCAGCGCCGCCGTGCGGTTCCAACCCCGGAAGGCACCGCCGTGGTCACTGTCGCCATGGCCCTGGACGTCGCTCAGCCACAGGTCGAAATGCTCACCCAGGCGCATGAGCATGGGCTGATAGACCAGGCCGCAGAAGCCATTGCCGTGCAGGAAATGCAACAAGGGCCGGCCACTGGCAGGCGTGCGCCAACCGCGCAGGGTGAAGCCTTCGGCGCATTCATGGGACCAGGGAATCAACTCCATCGACTGCACTCATCGGCTCTAGGAAAATGCCGATTCTACAAACAGCAGCGGATACAGCGAAATCACCAGCAGCACGGCCATCAGGACATTGAACAGCACCACCGCGCGCGGATTGCGCAACAGATTGCGCAGCGCGCTGCCGAACAACAGCCAGACCCCCACGCTGGGCAGGTTGACCAGGGCGAACACCAAGGCGATGACCAGGACGTTGAAGGCATAGCCCTGGGCCGGCGTATAGGTGGTGATTGCCCCCACTGCCATCACCCAGGCCTTGGGATTGACCCACTGGAACGCCGCGGCGCCCCAGAAGCCCAGCGGTTTGCGGCGACTGGCGGTGTCACCCGACATGGGCCCGGAGGTGGCGATCTTCCACGCCAGGTACAGCAGATACGCCGCGCCCGCGTAGCGCAAGATGCTGTACAGCGCGGGCCAGGCCTTGAATACCTCGCCCAGCCCGAGGCCTACGGCCAGCACCATCACCATGAAGCCGACGCTGATGCCCAAGGCATGCGCAATGCTGCGCCGCACACCGAAATTCACCCCGGAAGCCAGCAGCATGGTGTTGTTCGGGCCGGGCGTGATGGACGAAACGAAGGCAAACAGCACGAAAGCGCTGAGCAGGTCGAGCGAGGCAAACATGGCGGCGGTTCCAATTTATGGTTGTCTTGCAGCCACACTAGCGGAGCCTTGCAGCCACCAACCGGTACAGTTGATTTAAATTGTGCAGATACACTCTACTGAACCGGTTCGTCTGGATCGAAGATCGCTTCGATCGACCGCTCGAACACCCGGGCGATGGTGAACGCCAACGGCAGGCTCGGATCGTAGCGCCCTGTCTCGATGGCGTTGACCGTCTGCCGCGACACCCCCAGGCGCTCGGCCAGTTCGGCCTGCGACCAGCCCAGCTCCGCGCGCAGGGCGCGCATGCAGTTGTTCACCGGTAGCGCCTCACACCCACCCAGGTCCCCAACATCCATAGCGCCCCCATCAACGGCCAGACCATGAACATCGACAGACGCGGGAAACCCGCCGTCTCCAGGAAGCCATAGCTGAACGTCAGCAGCGCGGTGATGACGAACGCCAGGCCCAGCGCCTCGAGTTGAATGCGCCGCATCATCTCGTCCAGCTGGCGCAGTTGGCCGATCGAGGCCCAGGCCATGACCAGCAACGCCGGCACTGGCACCAGCGCCAGAGCCACCTTGAGCACGCCCGTGGGCATCGCCTGGAGGAAGTGGCTGCTGAGCAGCACGCAGACGCAATAGACGAGCATCGATGCAATGAACAGGTTGCGATAACGCTTGCGCAGCATGATGAGGATCTCTATGTAAAGGTTGCTTGACATTAGCCGCGCCCCATTCGAGTGTCAAGCATCCTTTACATCTCGGCAAGCCAAGCCGTTGCCGCTACCATCGCCATCAGCCCAACAACAAGGAAGCTTCCATGAGCGTGATCATCCGCCCGGCAATGCGCAGCGACGCAGCACAGATCCTCGCCTTCATCACCGAACTGGCCGACTACGAGCGCGCCCGCCATGAAGTGGTGGCCACTCTCGCCGATATCGAGCACAGCCTGTTCGACGAAGGCAGCACGGTCAGCAGCCTGATCTGCGAGCGCGACGGCCAGGCCATCGGTTTCGCCGTGTACTTCTACAGCTACTCCACCTGGCTGGGGCGCAACGGCATCTACCTCGAAGACCTGTACGTGACCCCGCAACAACGCGGCGACGGCGCCGGACGCAAGCTGCTGCGCCACATTGCCCGGGAAGCCCTGGAGAATGGTTGCGGACGTCTGGAATGGAGCGTGCTGGACTGGAACGAGCCGGCCATCGGTTTCTACCGCTCGCTGGGCGCCGAGCCGCAGGACGAATGGATTCGCTACCGCCTCGACGGCGAACGCCTGCGTCAGTTCGCCGAAGGCTGAACCGCCTCGCCCCAGAACGGTGCCTGCGCCAGCACCGGCACCTCCACGCGGCTGCGCTGGCCGCCGCGTTCGATCAACAGCCCACCGGCCTCGATGGCGACCAGGCGCACGCCACGGGCCAGTTCCTCACCATCGCGCACTGCCCGGGCCGGGCCACCGTCGAGGCTGACGATGGCCACCGCGCCCTGGCTGCCGGCCATCACCCCGCTGACCTTGATGTCCACCTGCAGCGGGATGTTCGCGAACCAGCGACCTGCCGGCGTTTCTTCCGCCGCCTGGGCCACGCTCGGCTGCGCAGCGGTCTCCACCGGCGCCTGCTGCTGCAGCACGGTGGCCCAGGTCGCCAGCCCGGCGACGGCAAGCAACGCACCCAGCGCCTGCGACAGCAGGCCTGAAGAGAGGTTGGGACGGGCGATGGGCATGGTCACGGGCTCCTTGTGTGCCTGTCACCCAACATACCGGGCAATTCTCACGGTTTTGTTTCACACCACGATCATCTTCGTCGGGCAAGCTGCCAGTCAGGACAAGGAGCGGCCCTGTGGACGGACAACGCGGTTTCACCCTGATCGAACTGATGGTGGTGCTGGTGATCGTCGGCATCGCCAGCGCCGCCATCAGCCTGAACATCCGCCCCGACCCGGGCAAGCACCTGCGTGCCGATGGCGAGCGCCTGGCGCACCTGCTGGAGCTGGCGCAGAGCGAGGTCCAGGCCGATGGCCAGCCGTTGCGTTGGCAAATCGATCGCGACGGCTACAACTTCGTGCGCGCCGATGGCCGGCTCGTCGTCGAAGGGCCGCTCAAGCGCCGACGCTGGCAAGCCGACACCGTCAAGGTGCGGGTCGAGCCACGCGGGCCGGTATGGCTGGACGGTGAATGGGTCGGCAGCCCACTGACCGTGCATCTGCGCAGCGGCACGCTGCTGGTGCAACTGACCCGTGATGCCGCCGGGAATATCCGAGTGAGCCAACCATGAACCGGCAGCGCGGCTTCACCCTGATCGAAGTGATGATCGCGATCCTGCTGATGGCGGTGGTCAGTCTGATCGCTTGGCGAGGGCTGGACAGCGTCAGTCGCGCCGACCTCCATGTGCGGCAGGCCGGCGACGACCACCAGGCAGTACTGCGGGTGCTCCAGCAGCTGGAGCGAGACCTGGCCCTGCGCGCCACCGTGGAACTGGTGGAGCCGCCCCTGCCCGGTCGCGAGCCACCAGGCAAGCCCCTGTTGCCGGCGGTACGCGCCCGTGCCGACCGCCTGGAGCTGGTACGTACCGGGGCAGTGCCCGGCAGCGGCCTGCAGCGGATCCGCTGGTATGTGCGCGCAGGCACCCTGTATCGCGCCGCCGCGCCATTGCGCGAGCGCTATCCGTTGCCAGCTCCCAAGGCGGGCGTGGCCGTACTGGACAACGTGACGGCCTTCAGCTTGCGCAGTTGGCAGCCCAAGGGAGGCTGGCAGGTAGCACGGAGCGAGGCCCGGGACGACCCCGCAGGCCTCGAGATCCGGCTGGACAGGCGCGGCCGCCAAGGCGAAGAACACTATCGCCAGGTGCTGGGGCCGTTCAACTGACCAGCACCACGCCGCCCGGCAGCTCCAGACAACGGGCACCATAGGCGGTACGGATCAGTTCGGCAGCCTGGGTCAATTGCTCGAAACTGAACCGGGCCTGGACCCGACGACGTCCCAGCGTGGGGTTGAGCAGGACCATTCGCCCAGGCCGGTAGCGGTTGATTTCGTCGATCACCTGGGCCAGCGGGGTATCGCGAAACACCAGCATGCGCTCACGCCAGGCCATCACCTGCCCGGCGTCGAACGCCACCGAGACACCGATCTGTCGTGCGCCATAACGCAGCTGGCGCCCAGCAGGCAGGGTCTCGACCTGCCCCAGGGCGGCAATGCGCAGTTCACCGCTCAGACAGGTGACACACACACCATCGTCATCTTCACGCACATTGAATCGCGCCCGTTCGGCACTGATCAGTCCTTGCCCCGCACGTACCTGTACCGCCTGGCGGGCCTGGACCTCGATCTCGCCCCCCAGCAGGGCGATGCCCTGCTGTTCCCGGCTGACCTGGGTACGCGCGTTCAGCTCCAGATCAATGCCCGGCGCCAGCTCGATGCGGCGCTGCTCGCCCACCTCGGTGACGAAGACCATCGGGGGTGCGGCACTCTCCGCCAGCAGGCCGCCGCGCCAGACCAGCAGCGCGGCCGAAGCCGCCACGGCGCCGCCGAGCAGGGCTCGCCGGCCCAGCATCGGCATAGGCACCACTTGGCGAGCCTGGCGCGCCGCTGGCCCCAGCAGATGCCAGAGCTGACGAGCCTGGGCGAACGCCTCGGCGTGGGCAGGGCTACGCGCGCACCATTGCTGCAAGGCCCGCGCGTCGGCGTGGGTGGCCTGACCGGAAGTCAGCCGCACGAGCCAGTCCTGGGCCTGGCGCTGCAAGTCGGGATCGGGCGAAATCTGGGGCATGGCACTCACATGAAAAAGTCGACTATTGATCAAGACGGTTTTCCCGCGCCCGGACCGAACCGCTGAAACACTTTTCTGTCCAGGCGCTTCGCGCAATGCCCCAGCGCCGCCTTGAGCTCCTTCTCCACCGTGCGTGTGGAAATACCGAAGCGCTGGGAGATTTCCTGATGCGAGGCCTCTTCAAGGCGTGCGGCGATGAAGATCCGTCGGCGCCGTGCCGGCAGTTCGTAGAGCGCGCCCAGCAGGCTCTGGATCTCGCGCTGGCCGCCGACGATGCGAGCCGGGTCCTGGTCTTCAGCCACCTGCAGCAACGCCTCGATCTCGCCACCGGTCAACAGGCGAGCGTCGGCCTCGCGACGATCGGCGGCGACGTTCAGGGCCATGCGGTACAGATAGGCACCGGGCTTGTGCAGGTCCTGCACCGCCTCCATGCGGTCGACCCGCAGGTAGGTTTCCTGCAGCACGTCGTTGGCCAGGTCATCCGAGCCGAGCCTGCGTTTCAGGCGCACCCTGAACGCGTCGTAGGACGTCAGAAACAGCTTGACCAGCGCACTGTCCCGAGGTTTGTTCATGCCGCCGCGGCTCCTTGCGAAAGTGGGCAATCCATAGGTACCGGGCGTAGCAGCAAGGTGATCGGCTGCGCCAGGGATGTCGGCGGTGCGCCGTCGAGACGCACCGCATGCAAGCGTTCGATGATCGTGGCATCGCGGGCGTAAACGCCGGTCGACGCCAACAGCCGGCTCTGCACGATCTGGCCACGGGCGTCGATCCAGACCTGCAAGGCTGCCCGGTAGCTACCCGGACGGGTCAAGGCCGAAGCACACAGCGCGCGCTCGACCGCCTGCTGCAGAACCTGCGCATAGCCGCCGGCAGGCACGCCGTCAGCCTGGTTTCGTCGCATCGTGGCGGCCAGACGCAACGGCTGCAGGGTGAAGCCACCACTGCCGCTGTAACGCGCCTGCAATCCGGTGCCCTGCAACAATCGTTGCAGGCCTTCACGCGCGGTGTAGCGTCCTTGCACCGCGCTGGAGCGCTGGCCGGCCAGCAACGCCTGGTCCACCAGTACCGCCAGGCCGCTTTGCCGACCGAAGCTGTCCAGCGCCTGGTCGAGGGCTTGCGCCGGGATATCCAGGGTCAGCAACGGTTGGGCACGCGAAGGCGGCGCCGCCGCCAGCCACGCCAGCATCAGCAAGCCGGCCACAAGCAATGCACGCACGGATTAGCAGGCCTCCTTGCTGGCTGCCGTCGCCGGGGAAACGTCATCCTGGGGCCAATGTATGACGCGGTGGTGACAGTCAACGGCAACCAAAGCTTCACCCCGGCACGGGCCGGGCGGGGCTAGACTCTGCCCAGGATCCATTTCGAGGAGCGCCAGCCATGGGCCGATTGTCATTGGCCATCTTTCCCCTGCTACTGACCTGCGCACAGCCGGTGCTTGCCGAGCAGGCCAGGACCGACCAAGGCTGCATCGATGTGCAAGTCGGTCAGTCGCGGGCGCTGGCTTACGACTGCCTGACGCAACAGTTGCAAGGCAGCGACCCGAGGGCCGCCAAAGGCCTGCGCGAGCGGCTCGACCCGGTGCAGCAACTGCAGCGCAAGGCACCGAGCCAGATGGGCCTGGCGACACCGGCGGCGACCTCGACGCGCATGGGCAACAGTTTTGGCAGTTCGGTCGTGCCGCAAAGACCGTGACGTGAATGTCTGCGCGGCATCTCGCTGAAATAATTTGAACGCTTTCTCGCTCTAGGCTTCCAACGAGAGATAGTCGGCACTTTCGCCAGGAGCCTTCCATGAAGATGTCCTGCCGCGCGCCTTGCGCCCGCATCGAGCTGGACTTCATTCGTGACACCCTGTTCGGCCCGGTAGCGCAACGCGCTGAATGCCAGGTTCAGCTGGCGGCGCTGAACCTGCAGGGCCGCCCCGCCTTGCGCCTGCATATCGAGCCGCCGCTGCCCGGTAAGGTGGAGCGGGCCCATAGCGTCGCGTTCGTCTGGGAGGGGCGCAGTTACCGAGGCGTGGTGCGCGACCACGTCAGATGCGGTGACGGCGGGATCAACCTGCTGCTGGAGCTGCAGTGACAAGACCTGCGCGAATTCGCGGACAACAACGGCGGCATACATGCGCGCCCGGTCGCGACCGACCGGGCGTCGACCGCTCAGGCAATGGCCTTGAACGTGGGTGATGGGGTGCGGCGCTGCGCCTTGATGCGCGTCACCAGCCCCAGTAAATCGTGGCAGCTATTGAGGCTGGCGACTGGCACACCGGTAACGGTGACGCAGCTTTCCAGACTCTGACCCTGGCCCAGGCGAATGGTGAGGTTTTCGCCATCCGTGCAGCTAACCTCGCAGCGGTCAGGCAGGCAGGCCTGTTCGATCATCTGCCGCATTTCAAGCATCGAAACGCCTATCAACGACATGGTACGACCCTCTCTGTATTGGATGGCCTGTTGTGTGATTACGCCCTGCCAGGGCGTGATGCCAATTGATATTGCCCATGTCCCGGCGACGGTCCATTCGCCAAGGCAATGACAACGCGCAAGATCCTCTAGCACCTTAGTGGAAGAACCCGGCGGTACCTGGATGGTTCGACGTTAAACTGGTTCGAGGCGACGGGTGGTCGGCCCGCGACCGCGCCGGCCACCTCCTGCAGCCGGCGGTCAGAAGCGCGCCAGCTGCTCCCGGCAAAACTCGACGAACAACTGCGCTGGCTTGGTCAACTGCACACGTTTGAGGTGCGCGGCCGCCAGCCCCGACAAGGCCACCGGCTCGACAATGTCGAGGGTTACCAGGCGCTGACCGTCATAGGTGAACGCCGAATGCGGGCGGGTGACCAGCAGCGAGAAGCCAAAGCCCTGCCCCACCATGCCCCGGACCATTTCGATGGACGGTGAGCTGAAAACGATGTTGGGTGTCAGCCCCAGTTCGTTGAACAGGCTGACGAAGTAGGTGCGACTGGGTGCCACGTCGAGGAGGATCATCGGCTCCGGACACAGGTCGCGCAGCGACACCTGGGCTTGACCCGCGAAACGGTGCTTCTCGGGCAGCAGCACGTAAGGCTTCTGCGCCGGCATCAGCGGCTCGGTCTCGATGGTGCCATCCAGGTCGTGGTCGTACAGGAACGCAAGATCGAAGGTGCCGGCGGTGAGCCCCTGGATCAGGTCTTGCTGTTCACCGTCGCGCAGGCGGATGTCCACCCCGGGGTAACGCTCACGAAAACCAGCGATCAACCGCGGCAGGTACAAGGGTGCCACCGTCTCGAAGCAGCCGATATCGATCTGCCCGGCCACGGTGTCATTGTCGGCCAGGGCATTCTGTTCGAACTCGTGGGCCATCTGCAGCAAAGCCCGGGTCTTGGCGTAGAAGCGCTTGCCGCTGGGCGTCAGCGACACGCCCTGGGCGTGATGGCGGATGAACAGTTGCACGCCGAAGCTTTCTTCCAGGCTCTTGATCGCGGTGGAGATCGACGGCTGGGCGATGTACAGCTGGCGGGACGCCTCGGCGACACTGCCGGCCTCCACGGTGGTGACGAAGTACTTGAGTTGACGCAAGGTGTAGGAAGCCACAGGCACCTCTTGGGCGCAGGTTGCAGCGCCGTGGGATTGTGCTGTCACTTTACCTCGGCGCCGAAGCATGCGCAGGGTTGCAAGATCGAGGATTTACCTAAGGCTTGAGCATATTTTCATGAGGATCAGCCAAGGCAAACGTCGCCGTACATGGGGATACCCACCTACGGCGACGTGCACAAGGGCGCTAGCGGATGCGGCCATCAGCGATCAATCGAAATCCCACGCTGGCTGACAAAGCCCCGCAGACGTTGGATATGTGTCAGGCGCGCATTGCAGTGACGGGGGGACTGCGGCATGAGCGATCTGGACCAGGCCTGCGGTGGCCAACAGGGCGATGAGCGCGAATTTTTTCATATCGGTTTCCTTGCGAGACTGATTATGCTTCGACTGCGGTTGGCGAATTGCCTTACGGTGCCGTCCGTCAGTACGAGAGACTTTATCTGTAACCCAAGTCGATGATCGTTAGGCGATGTCTTAGGACTCGCCATGAAATTCACTCCCGCCCAGTGAGAACAATGCTGAGCCCGCACGCCTCTACGCCACGCTTCCGACAGCAACTTTCCCCTGCATCAACTCAGGCATCGACTGGCACCACTGCTCGATAGGCAACCTGGATCTGCCGGCAGATCCGCAACCGTCAGTCGAAATCAAAAGCCGGCTGGCAATGCCCGATTGAGGTAGGGTACGTCCCGGGCGGACAGTCGAACGGCGCAACGCCCCCATAGTGCCCAACCCCAGCCAACTGGATGTCATCGCCGCTCATGCCCTGCGACGAGGCGAACGGCGAGTTGGTGCCTGAGTCGATGAAGGGCGGAGCCGCCGGTTCATTGCCATAGGCAACCTGCACCAGGCTTGTTGCCAACACTGCGATGCATGCGATCCTTTTCATATTGATTTCCTTGATTGGATGATCTGGCTTGGGCTGATGAAGGCAAATTGCCATTCTTTCGCATCAACCCAGCAGAATTTACCGATCAAGCGGATCATTGGCTTCGCTAAAAGGCCACCTGCATTACCCGGAAACACTCTCTTGGCCAGCTGGCGGCACGCCGAGTGCGGATAAGCATTTGCCGGGACAGGGATTCAGCTTCGACAAGGGAATGCCGGCCTTCGTTGGTCCTGCTGATGGGACGGCAGCCGCGCCCCGCCATGAAATGGACGGGCCGCCATTGGCAGGGCAAGGAATTTTCCGGTCAGCTCGACGCTGTGCCTGGCGGCGGGATGAGGAGGCAAGGATTTACCTGGCGACTGAGTGCATTCAGTCTTGCCAACCGCCACCCAGGAAGGCGGCTGATCTGGAAGATCCTGTAAATCCTGCTGCTGGAGGATGAGAGAAGCCCGCTACTGAAGCGCTACGTCAACAAGAGAGCAGGCATAGGGTCTGGGCGCAGTTACTCGAAATCGATGTTGGCGGGAACGCAGTCGTCACCGATCTTTTTCGTACCCTCGGGACATTGTAGTCTCAGCAGGTAGGTGGAGACGGCAACCAGTGCCGGCTCGCCTGCACCGACAGCGGTCCATGGGCCAGTGAATGACGATTCAGCGACACGACCATGAGCAGAAAAATCATCGGGAGCTTGGTGGTGTCCAGCCTGGGCCGCGCCTGTGGTTGCCAATAGCGCGATGAGTGCAATCATTTTCATGAGGAATTCCTTGAGCAAGATTTCTGTCTTTACCTGCGGCGCGGCGAGGTCTCGACCCAACCGGCAGCAGCCCGGCAAACCATACTGCCGAACCTGGCCGCCAGCTGTAGCCCACACCCTAGGCACCGACCTGAAGTTCAGCCCTGCTCTGTAGGAAATCGACCCAAGGTGTCAGATTGCGCGCCACCGCTCATTCAGCCTCTCACCCTCAGCATGCCCCGTTCGACAATGAAGTCGATCACCGCCTGCAACCCCTCGCCCTTCTTCAGATTGCTGAACGTCCATGGCCGCTCCGGGCGCATGCGCCGGGTATCGCTCGCCATCACCTCCAGCGAAGCGCCCACATAGGGCGCCAGATCCGTTTTATTGATCACCAGGAAGTCCGACTTGGTGATGCCTGGCCCGCCCTTGCGCGGGATCTTCTCACCCTCGGCCACATCGATTACATAGATGGTCAGGTCGGCCAGTTCCGGGCTGAAGGTGGCACTGAGGTTATCGCCGCCGCTTTCGACGAAGATCACTTCGAGGTTGCCGAATCGGCGTGCCAGCCCCTCGACCGCGGCCAGGTTCATCGACGCGTCCTCGCGGATCGCGGTATGCGGGCAGCCACCGGTCTCGACGCCGACGATGCGCTCGGGCTCCAGGGCCCCGGCCTCGGTAAGGATGCGCTGGTCTTCCTTGGTATAGATGTCGTTGGTCACCACGGCGATCTGGTAATGATCGCGCATCGCCTTGCACAGGGCTTCGAGCAGCGCGGTCTTGCCGGAGCCGACCGGTCCACCGACCCCGACACGCAAGGGTTGCTGATAGTTTTGCATCGTGGCAGTCCTCATGAGCGGAACAAACGGGTGTATTGGGTTTCGTGACGTGATGAAGCAATCGCCAGTAATGGCAAGCCGCCGCCGAGCTGGTCATCGTCCAGCGCCAGGGCCTGGTCGAGCAGCGCCGGCAGGTCCTCGCCCAGGTCGCGCAGCAGCGTCTGGGCCGCCTGCTGACCGAACGGCACCAGCTTCACGCCGGCCATCACCGCGCCCTCCAGCCAGGCGAACGCATGGCCCAGGGCAAGCTGACGCAACGGAATCGACCAGTGCGCGCCGAGCCAGGCCATGCCGCCCAGCTGAGTGAGTTCGAGGCTGACACGCCAGGCCGGCGCCTGGCCCAGTTGCCAGCCATCGAGCAGGCGCGCCAGGGCGCTGCCGCGCTGCTGCTCTTCAAGGCGCAGTTCGGCGGTTTCGCGATTGGCCAGCAGGAACCGGCTCCAACGTGCAAAGGTTGCGGCATCGTCTGCCAGGCAGGCCTGATAAAGGCGTGCCAGCACCGGCCAGTCGAGGTGACCGAGGGTGTCGTGCATCTGCTCGCGCTGCCAGGCGGCGAAACCGCCGGCATCGTTCACCCAGCCCGCTTCGACCGCCCATTCCAGGCCCTGCGAATAGGTAAAGCCACCGACGGGCAAGCCGGGACTGGCCAGCTGCAACAGACGCAGCAGCGCCAGGTCGCTGTGCATCAGCCGGCCAGCACCATCGCGGCGCCGGCCAGCAGGCCACCGCCGAAGGCTTTCTGCAAACCGGCATGGCGGCGCAGCAGGCAGCCGACGCCGAAGCCCACAGCCAGCAGCAACCCACTGACGGCGACGAAGCCCGCGCTGAACAGCCAGAACGCGCTGGGCGTGGCCTCGACGCCGTGGGCCCAGCCATGGAACAGCGCGAACACCGGCATGATCAGCGACAACAGCAGCTGCCGGCTCGGCAACAGCATCGCCGCGCCAGCCACCAGCAGCGAACCCAGGATCATCTGCTCCATGCCGACCACGTCACCGAAGAGGTGACCACACACGGCGCCGCCGAACATGGCCGCCAGGGTTGCCAGCGGCAAGGTGAGGTTGCGACCGGTCAGGGCGGCCAGCACGCCGGTGCCCAGCAGCATCAGCAAGTGGTCGAGGCCAGTCAGCGGGTGCAGCAGACCATCCTGCAAGGGGTTGGTGTCGTGGCCGGGGTGGGCGAAGGCCGGCAGGGCCACCATCAGCAATACCAGGGCGAACATCTTTTTCATCATGGACTCCAGGACAGGTTCAGAAATGGGCTGGCAAGCGCACGAACGGATGGTCGTGGCCATGACCGTGGCTGTGTGACGCGCTCTGGTAGGCGCCCGCTTCGGGCTCGAACGGCGCTTGCTCGGCGGCGACCTCCAGGCCCAGGCCGCGCACCATGTCGTCGAGTACGTGGTCATGCTGGTAGCGCAACAGCTGCGGCTCGATCTGCAACGGCACATGGCGGTTGCCCAGGTGGTAGGCGGCGCGGGCCAGCAGGTGCGGGTCGCCGCAGCGCACGGTCGAGACGACCTCGGGCGCGGCCAGCACCTGGATCACGTGCTGACCCTCGGCATCGCTCAGCAGCTCGCCGCCGCGTAGAAGGTGCCCACGCTCGAGCATCAGCCCGGCATCGCGGCCATCGTCGAGGGTGACGCGCAGGCGGCTCTTGATGCGGCTGTCGACGCTGAGGGTCACGGTGCCGGTGATCGCTGCGGCTGCGGCGAGCCGACGGGTGAGGACTATCATGTTCACTCCTTCAGAACAGGAAATAACGCTGGGCCAGCGGCAGCTCGTGGGCCGGCTGGCAGACCAGCAGTTCGCCGTCGGCACGTACCTGGTAGGTCTGCGCGTCGACTTCGATCAGCGGCTGCAGGGTGTTGTGGACCATGTCGGCCTTGCGCACCCGACGGCAGCCATGGGCGACGCCGATCAGGCTTTGCAGGCGCAACGTCTCGGGCAGGCCACGGTCGAGGGCGGCCTGGGGCAGGAAGGTCATGCGCGTGGCATGGCGTGCCGCGCCCAGGGCGCCGAACATCGGCCGGTAGTGCACCGGTTGCGGGGTCGGGATCGAGCCATTGATGTCACCCATCGGCGCGGTGGCGATCATGCCGCCCTTGAGCACCAGGGCCGGCTTGACCGCGAAGAAGGCCGGCGCCCAGAGCACCAGGTCGGCCAGCTTGCCCACCTCCACCGAGCCGACCTCGTGGGCGATACCGTGGGTCAGCGCCGGGTTGAGGGTGTACTTGGCGATGTAGCGCTTGACCCTGAAGTTGTCGCTGTAGTCGCTGTCCGGCGCCAACGGGCCACGGCGCAGCTTCATCTGGTGCGCGACCTGCCAGGTGCGCAGCACCACCTCGCCGACCCGGCCCATGGCCTGCGAGTCGGACGAGGTCATGGCAAAGGCGCCCATGTCGTGGAGGATGTCCTCGGCGGCGATGGTCTCGCGACGGATCCGCGACTCGGCGAAGGCCACGTCCTCGGCGATGCTCGGATCCAGGTGATGGCAGACCATGAGCATGTCCAGGTGCTCGTCGACGGTATTGACCGTGTACGGCAGCGTCGGGTTGGTCGAGGACGGCAGCACGTTGGCCTGGCCGGCGGCGCGGATGATGTCCGGCGCGTGGCCACCCCCTGCCCCTTCGGTATGGAAGGTATGGATGGTGCGGTCGCCGATGGCGGCCAGGGTGTCCTCGATGCAGCCGGACTCGTTGAGGGTGTCGGTATGGATCGCCACCTGGATGTCCATCTCTTCGGCCACGTCCAGGCAGCAATCGATGGCGGCGGGTGTCGAGCCCCAGTCTTCATGCAACTTGAGACCCACGGCGCCGGCGGCGATCTGCTCGCGCAGCGCCTCGGGCCGCGAAGCGTTGCCCTTGCCCAGCAGCCCGACATTGATCGGCAGGCAGTCGGCGGCCTGGAGCATGCGCGCCAGGTACCACGGTCCAGGCGTGCAGGTGGTGGCGTTGGTGCCAGTGGCTGGACCGGTGCCGCCGCCGATGAAGGTCGTCACGCCGCTGGTCAGCGCCTCCTCTACCTGCTGCGGGCAGATGAAGTGGATGTGCGAGTCGATGCCCCCTGCGGTGACGATCTTGCCTTCTGCCGCGATCACCTCGGTCCCCGGCCCCACCGGCACGGTCACGCCGGGCTGCACATCGGGGTTGCCGGCCTTGCCGATGGCGGCGATCCGGCCATGCTTGACGCCGATGTCGGCCTTGACTATGCCCCAGTGGTCGATGATCAGCGCATTGGTCAGCACCAGGTCCATGGCCTCGGCCGCGAGCATCTGGCCCTGGCCCATGCCGTCGCGGATCACCTTGCCGCCGCCGAACTTGACCTCCTCGCCATAGATCGTGAAATCCTTTTCCACCGCCACCCACAGCGCTGTGTCGGCCAGGCGCACGCGATCGCCGACGGTGGGGCCGAACATGTCGGCATAGGCCTGACGGGAAATGCGGCTCATGCCCTGCCCTCCAGCGCGCCCATCACCTTGCCCTGGAAACCGTACACCTCGCGCTTGCCGGCATAGGCCACCAGCCGCACGGTGCGGGCCTGGCCTGGCTCGAAGCGCACCGCGGTGCCGGCGGGGATGTCCAGGCGAAAGCCGCGGGTCGGCTCGCGCTCGAACACCAGGGCGTCGTTGACTTCATAGAAGTGGTAGTGCGAGCCCACCTGCACCGGGCGATCGCCATGGTTGGCCACGCTGACGCTCAACATGGCGCGACCGACATTGAGCTCGATGTCGCCGGCGGCGACCTGGACTTCTCCGGGGATCATGCCGGGCTCCTCAAACGATGGGGTCATGGACGGTCACCAGCTTGGTGCCATCGGGAAAGGTCGCCTCGACCTGGACGTCGTGCAGCATCTCCGGCACACCCTCCATCACCTGCTCGCGCACCAGCACTTCACGGCCCAGGCTCATCAGCTCGGCCACCGTGCGACCGTCACGGGCACCCTCCAGCACCGTGGCGCTGATCAAGGCCACGGCTTCCGGGTAGTTGAGTTTCAGGCCACGGGCCAGACGCCGCTCTGCCAGCAAGGCGGCGGTGAACAGCAGCAGTTTGTCTTTCTCTCGCGGGGTCAGCTCCATGGTGGCTCTCTCAAGTGGCCCAGATACGCGGTGGACACGGCGCCAGACCGAGCACGGCCGGGCGCAGCAGGTGCCAGAGGCGCTGCAGGTGGTGTTGCAGGTGTTGGTTGTCTCGGTCGAGCAGGCGGATCACCAGCAGCGAGCCAAGCAAGGTCGCCCCGGCGGGCGTCTCGAGTTCGTCGAGCAACTGGCGGACCTGGTCCAGCACGGCCTGATCGGCGGGGGCGGCGCAAAACGTGGCGAGCAGCGGGTAGCCGGCGACCTTGTCCAGGCGCCCGCCCTCGATGCGCAGTCGCTCGTGCAGGCCTGGGTCATCGGGCAGCTCCACGCGCAGGCGGCTATCCAGGGTGCCCTGCTCGAACCGCTCGGCCATCACCGGCCGGCCCAGGCACAACGTTTCCCAGGCCAGCAGACGGGCTCCGTGAGCGAGGCTGAAGCGACTGTCGAGACTGGCCCGGGCACCATTGAAGAAGATGCTGTCCTGGGGCAGCCATTCCAGCGTACTGTCGGCTTCCAGGTAAAAGCGCTGGGCCAGCCGGGCCGTCGGGCCGATGCTGCGATAGAACTTGCTGGCGCCGGGCATGGTCAGCAGTGCGTGGCTACCCGTTTCGAGGTGGATATCCAGCTCCAGACTGTCGCCAGCGACGACGCCACCCGGAGGATGCAGGACATAGACATGGCAAGGTGCGCCTTCGGGATAGAACGGGCGCTGCACCAAAAGAGGTCCGACGTGGCGGCGCGCACCAAGGCGGGTCACGCCATCACGTCGGATGAAACGCAGCTGCAGGTGGGCGCTCCAGCCCGAGTCTGCCTGCGATGTTTCGATCTGCTGTGCCGATGACATCCTGTAACCCCTGAAATCCGTGACCTGAAGGCCATCCGGAGGGTCGAAGGCCGGCTGCCTTGAGGCGAGCCTGACTGACCACTCGATCAATATTCGCTGGCTGGATATAGCAGGTAGCGGGCCAACTAAGCAGATGAACGCAGATGAAACTTGCGGCCCGGCGGTCAGGACGCCCAGGTGCGATCCAGAGCGGCTGCGCCCTGGCGCACAGTTAAAGTGCCCGGCACCCACGGCAAGTGCGTTAAAGTGTCCGCCCTGCCCTTTTTCAAGCCAAGGACGCTGCCATGCAATTCGCCCCCGCCATCCCGATCCTGCGGATCTTCTCGGTTGAGAAGGCCCGGGAGTTCTATCTGGACTTCCTCGCTTTCCAGCTCGACTGGGAACACCGTTTCGCCCCGGACCTGCCGCTGTACATGCAAATCCGCCGCGACGGCCTGATCCTGCATCTCTCCGAGCACCACGGCGATGCCACGCCGGGCTCGGCGGTGTTCGCCCGGGTCGAAGACCTCAAGGCCCTGGAGCGCGAGCTGCTGGCCAAGCAATACGGTTACGCGCGCCCTCACGCCGAGGCGGTCGACTGGGGCCTGGAAATGCAGATCGCCGACCCGTTCGGCAACCGTCTGCGCTTCTGCCAGCAGATCGACAACGTCTGATGACGGGCAACAAGCGTGGGCTGGCTCGCGTGGAGCGGGAAATGGTCGCCTGCCTGACCAACGCCTGCGCGACCGCGCAAGCCGAGATCGTCGGTTTCGCCTGGCTCACCCACCAGGTGGACCTCGACGACTTCCCGGCCAGCCTGCGCATCACCTGGGTGTTCACCGACGATACCGTCAAGGCCAGGGCCCTGGCCGGTGCAGACAAGCCACGGATGATCGCCCTGACCGCCCAGGCCCTGGCCGAAGCCGGCATCCAGCTGGACCATGTGGCCTGGCACGTGCGCTTCGACAGCGAGCAAGCGTGCTGGCGCGACCACGGTGGCGACTGGAACCGACGCTTGCGCTGAAGCCTTGCGCCCTCCCCGCCGACACGCTCGTCAGGCCGGACGCCTCTGCGACTGCCCGCCACGCTCAATTCGTGACTGGGCGTTTCCGATCCGCGCCGGATGTATTAATGTGGCGGGGTGCGCATATAAAAGCAGCCCGCCGTGTTCGGGCGTAGAGCAATGAGGGTGTCATGAGTAACGAAAGCATTAACTGGGACAAGCTGGGTTTCGACTACATCAAGACCGACAAGCGTTACCTGTCCGTATGGCGTAACGGCGAGTGGGACAAGGGCACCCTGACCGAAGACAACGTGCTGCACATCAGTGAAGGCTCCACTGCCCTGCACTATGGCCAGCAGTGCTTCGAAGGCCTGAAGGCCTACCGTTGCAAAGATGGCTCGATCAACCTGTTCCGCCCTGACCAGAACGCCGCGCGCATGCAACGCAGCTGCGCCCGCCTGCTGATGCCGCAAGTCCCCACCGACGTGTTCGTCGAGGCCTGCAAGCAAGTGGTCAAGGCCAACGAACGCTTCGTACCGCCGCATGGCAAAGGCGCCCTGTACCTGCGTCCGTTCGTGATCGGCACCGGTGACAACATCGGCGTGCGCACCGCCCCTGAGTTCATCTTCTCGATCTTCGCCATCCCGGTGGGCTCGTACTTCAAAGGCGGCATGAAACCGCACAACTTCCAGATTTCCAGCTTCGACCGTGCCGCCCCACAGGGCACTGGCGCGGCCAAGGTCGGTGGCAACTACGCCGCCAGCCTGCAGCCGGGCGCTGAAGCGAAGAAAGCCAATTTCGCCGACGCCATCTACCTGGACCCCCTGACCCACACCAAGATCGAGGAAGTCGGCTCGGCCAACTTCTTCGGTATCACCGCCAACAACGAGTTCGTCACGCCGAAATCGGCCTCTGTGTTGCCAGGCATCACCCGCCTGTCGCTGATGGAGCTGGCGCAATCGCGCCTGGGCCTGAGCGTGATCGAGGGCGACGTCGAGATCAGCAAGCTCGACCGCTTCATCGAAGCCGGCGCCTGCGGTACCGCCGCGGTGATCACCCCGATCGGCGGCATCGAGTACAACGGCAAGCTGCACGTCTTCCACGACCTGGAAAAGGTCGGCCCGGTCACCCAGAAGCTCTACGCCGAGCTGACCGGTATCCAGAGCGGTGACGTCGAAGCGCCGGCGGGCTGGATCGTCAAGGTCGCCTGAGGCATTCGCCTGCAGGTCGTAACGGGGCATGCCAGCGATGGCATGCCCCGTTTTGCATTCGGTCCCAGATGAATTTTTCTTAAATCGCCGCCTGTCTATTCTTTGGCACAATCAAATCTCCATTCGCCGCCCAGGAACCAGCATGCCTCGCGTACTGACCATCGAAGACGACGCCGTCACCGCCCAGGAAATCGTCGCCGAACTGACCAGCCACGGCCTGGAAGTCGACTGGGCCGACAATGGCCGTGAAGGCCTGGCCAAGGCCATCGCCGGTGGCTACGAGCTGATCACCCTCGACCGCATGCTGCCCGAGGTCGACGGCCTGACCATCGTCACCACCCTGCGCAACCTCAAGATCACCACGCCAATCCTGATGATCAGCGCCCTGTCGGATGTCGATGAACGCGTGCGCGGCCTGCGTGCCGGCGGCGACGACTACCTGACCAAGCCGTTCGCCTCCGACGAAATGGCTGCCCGGGTCGAAGTGCTGCTGCGTCGCAACAGCGTACCGATGACCCAGACCCGCCTGCAGGTCGCGGATCTGGAGCTGGACCTGATCAGCCACGAAGCTCGTCGCGGCGAGCAGTCGCTGAACCTGCTGCCCACCGAATACAAGCTGCTCGAGTACCTGATGCGCCACTCCGGGCAGGTGATCACCCGGATGATGATCTTCGAGGAAGTCTGGGGCTACCACTTCGACCCTGGAACCAACCTGATCGACGTGCACATCGGCCGCCTGCGCAAGAAGATCGACTCGCCCGGCCAAAGCCCCCTGATCCGTACCGTGCGGGGTTCCGGCTATGCCATTGCCGAACCCGTCTAAGGGCTGGAGTTCCTCCACCAGCCGTCTGCTGGCGCTGTACAGCTTTCTGTTCGTGGCCTGGAGCAGCATCCTCATGGGGGTGCTGTACTTCGAGGTCACCAGCTACCTGAACAAGCTCACCCGCCACTCCATGCTGCAACGCCAGCACCTGTTCGCCCATATGAGCGGCAAGCAACTGGACGACGCGCTGATCGCCAGCCAGGCCTTCGAGGAGCGCAGCTTCGATGCCTACGGTCTGTTCGACCCGCAACTCAACCCCCTTGGCGGGCGAATCCGCACGATCCCCCCGGAGCTGGGCCTGGACGGCAAGGTCCATGAACTCAAGCGCTGCCTGGATGCCGACGACCCGCACCTGCCGCGCGACAGCTGCGACGCGGTGGCGATCAAGGTCCAGGATGGTCGCTGGCTGGTGCTGGTGCGCGACAACGGCTCGTTGTTCGTGGTCACCCGGATCATTCTCGACGCGCTGCTCTGGGGCATTTCCCTGACCCTGATTCCCGGCTTCGCCGGCTGGTACCTGCTGCGCCGCCGGCCACTCAAGCGCATCCGGGCGATCCAGGCCCAGGCCGAGCTGATCGTCGCGGGTGACCTGACCCATCGCCTGCCGGTGTCGGTGCGCCGCGATGAACTGGACATGCTGGCAGCCATCGTCAACGCAATGCTCGACCGCATCGAACGGCTGATGCATGAGGTCAAGGGGGTCTGTGACAATATCGCTCACGACCTGCGCACGCCGTTGACCCGCCTGCGTGCCCAGCTCTACCGCATCCGCCAGCAGAGTGGCGCCGACTCTGCCGAAGGCGAGGCACTGGATCAGGCGATCGGCGAGACCGATACGCTGATGGCGCGTTTCCGAGGGCTGCTGCGCATCAGCGAGCTGGAAGACCGCCAGCGCCGGGCCGGCTTCGTGCAGCTCGACCCGCAAGGGTTGCTGTTGGAGCTGCATGATTTCTACCTGCCGCTGGCCGAAGACGGTGGTATCCGCCTGCAACTGAAGCAGCCCGCGCAGTTGCCGGCGCTGCATGGTGACCGCGAGTTGCTGTTCGAGGCCCTGGCCAACCTGGTAGGCAACGCGATCAAGTTCACCCCGGAAGGTGGGCAGGTGCGAATCGAGGCAATCGAGGACGCTCATGGCGTGCAGATCGCCGTCGAGGACAGTGGGCCGGGGATTCCGGCGAATGAGCGCGAGGCGGTGCTGAAGCGGTTCTACCGCAGCGAGGAAGGTCATCGCCATCCGGGGTTCGGGCTGGGACTGTCGATCGTCGCGGCGATCGTCGACCTGCATGGGTTCGGGTTGGAGGTGGGTGCCAGCGAGCTGGGTGGGGCGAGATTGGTGTTGCATTGTCCATTGGCTGGGGTAGCTCAATAAAGAGCGGGGCCGCTTTGCGGCCCTTTCGCGACACAAGGCCGCTCCTACAGGGGTACCACGCAACCCTGTAGGAGCGGCCTTGTGTCGCGAAAGGGCTGCGCAGCAGCCCCAGTGGCGCTCGATCAGTCAGCCAGGCGCCAGGTGGTCGCGCCCTTGCTGTCTTCCAGCACCACGCCCATGGCCGTCAACTGGTCACGGATGCGGTCGGACTCGGCCCAGTTCTTGTCGGTACGCGCCTGCAGGCGCGCCTGGATCAGCGCCTCGACTTCAGCGGCGTCGACCTTGCCTTCGGCCCCCGCACGCAGGAAGTCATCAGCCTCCAGTTGCAGCACGCCCAGCACATCCCCCAGCTCACGCAGGCGGCCGGCCAAGCCGGCGGCGGCCTCCAGGTCGCTGTCGCGCAGTCGGTTGATCTCACGCACCAGGTCGAACAGCACGGCACAGGCTTCGGGAGTGCCGAAGTCGTCATTCATCGCCACGGTGAAGCGCTCGACGAACGCCTCGCCGCCCTTGGCCTCGAGACGCGGCAGGCCGCGCAGTGCGTGGTAGAAGCGCTCCAATGCACCCTTGGCATCGCGCAGGCTGTCTTCGGAGTAGTTGATGGCACTGCGGTAGTGGCTGGCCACCAGCAGGTAGCGCACCACTTCCGGGTGATATTTGTCGAGCACATCGCGAATGGTGAAGAAGTTGTTCAACGACTTGGACATCTTCTCGCCATTGATGCGGATCATGCCGCAGTGCATCCAGGCGTTGGCGTACGGCTTGCCGGTGGCCGCCTCGCTCTGGGCGATCTCGTTCTCGTGGTGCGGAAACTCCAGGTCGCTGCCGCCACCATGGATGTCGAAGCTTTCACCCAGGCAGCAGGTGGACATCACCGAGCACTCGATGTGCCAGCCAGGACGCCCCGGCCCCCACGGCGAATCCCAATACGGCTCGCCCGGCTTCACGCCCTTCCACAGAACGAAGTCCAGCGGATCCTGCTTGGCCTCGTCGACCTCGATCCGCGCGCCGATGCGCAGGTCCTCGATCTTCTTGCGCGAAAGCTTGCCGTAGCCGGCGAACTTGCCGACCCGGTAGTACACGTCGCCGTTGCCGGGAGCGTAGGCGTAACCCTTGTCGATCAGGGTCTGGATCATCGCGTGCATGCCAGCGATATGGTCGGTGGCACGGGGCTCCTGATCCGGCGGCAGGATGTTCAGGCGGCGTTCGTCCTCGTGCATCGCGTCGATCATCCGGGCGGTCAGCGCATCGAACGACTCGCCGTTCTCGTTGGCCCGGTTGATGATCTTGTCGTCGATGTCGGTGATGTTGCGCACATAGGTCAGCTCATAGCCGCTCTTGCGCAGCCAGCGGGTGACCAGGTCGAAGGCCACCATGCTGCGGCCGTGCCCAAGGTGGCAATAGTCGTACACGGTCATGCCGCACACGTACATGCGCACCTTGTTGCCATCCAGCGGCTTGAAGGTTTCCTTCGTCTTGCTCAGCGTGTTGTAGATGGTAAGCACGGGTAATCCTTAGCTGCCCCAGGAGTCACGCAGGGTGACGGTGCGGTTGAACACCGGACGGCCCGGCTGGCTGTCCTTGAGGTCGGCGCAGAAGTAGCCTTCACGCTCGAACTGGAAGCGGTCTTCAGGCGCCGCCTGGCCCAGCGACGGCTCGGCGCGGCAACCGCTGAGCACCTGCAGCGAGTCGGGGTTGATGTTGTCGAGGAAGCTGCCGCCGTCTTCGGTCTTCTCCGGGTTGGCGGAGCGGAACAGGCGATCGTACAGGCGCACTTCGCACTCGACGCTGCCTTCGGCCGGCACCCAGTGGATCACGCCCTTGACCTTGCGGCCCTCGGGGTTCTTGCCGAGGGTGTCCGGGTCGTACGAGCAGCGCAGCTCGACGATGTTGCCGTCGGCGTCCTTGATCGCCTCGTCGGCGCGGATCACATAGCTGCCGCGCAGGCGCACCTCACCGGCCGGCTCCAGGCGCTTGTAGCCCTTCGGCGGCTCTTCCATGAAGTCATCGCGGTCGATGTACAGCTCACGGGCGAACGGCAGTACGCGCACGCCCATGTCTTCCTTCGGATGACGCGGCAGTTCGAGCTGTTCGACCTGGCCCTCGGGGTAGTTGGTGATCACCACCTTCAGCGGGCGCAGCACGCACATCGCGCGTGGCGCGGTGCGGTCGAGGTCGTCACGGATGCTGAACTCGAGCATCGACATGTCGACCACGCCATCGGAACGGTTGGTGCCGATCATCTCGCAGAAGTTGCGGATCGAGGCTGGGGTGTAGCCGCGGCGGCGGTAGCCGGACAGGGTCGACATGCGCGGGTCGTCCCAGGCCTGGACGTGGCCTTCGTCGACCAGCTGCTTGAGCTTGCGCTTGGAGGTGATGGTGTAGTTCAGGTTCAGGCGGCTGAACTCGTACTGGCGCGGATGCGCCGGCACCGGCAGCTTGTCGAGGAACCAGTCGTACAGCGGGCGGTGGCTTTCGAACTCCAGGGTGCAGATCGAATGGGTGATGCCTTCGATGGCGTCCGACTGACCGTGGGTGAAGTCGTAGTTGGGGTAGATGCACCACTTGTCACCGGTCTGGTGGTGGTGGGCGTGGCGGATACGGTACAGGATCGGATCGCGCAGGTTCATGTTCGGCGAGGCCATGTCGATCTTGGCCCGCAGCACACGCTCGCCGTCCTTGAACTCGCCAGCCTTCATGCGCGCGAAGAGATCGAGGTTCTCTTCGACGCTACGCTCGCGGAACGGGCTGTTCTTGCCCGCCTCGGTCAGACTGCCGCGGTACTCCTTGGCCTGCTCGGGAGTGAGGTCGCAGACATAGGCATTGCCCGACTTGATCAGGTCCACGGCCCAGTCGTGCAGCTGCTCGAAGTAATCCGAGGCGTAGCGCACCGGGCCCGCCCACTCGAAGCCCAGCCACTTGACGTCACGCTGGATGGAGTCGATGTACTCCTGGTCTTCCTTGGCCGGGTTGGTATCGTCGAAACGCAGGTGACAGACGCCGCCGAATTCCTTGGCCAGGCCGAAGTTGACGCAGATCGACTTGGCGTGACCGATATGCAGGTAGCCATTGGGCTCCGGCGGGAAACGGGTGACGATGCTCTGGTGCTTGCCCGCGTCCAGGTCGGCCTGGACGATCGGCCGCAGGAAGTTCACAGGGACGGCGGGGGCGCCTTTGGCAGCGGCGTTTGGCGCGTTGTCGGCAGTGGGCTTGCTCATAGTGTCCTTGAATGCAGGTAGCCGGCCGGGTAGGCCGATTGAATCAAAGCGCCTATCATAGCCGAAGCAGTCAAGCTGCTGACAGCCGGAGCACTGACAAAGTGGCGCGTTTTGTCGCCGCAGCGGTCTACAATCCGGCAAAATCACCACCCAGTGGCGTGTGTCGCGTTTGCCTGATCCTGCGTCAGGTTAACCGAGCGCAGCGCGCACCCTATTTCCCGTATGCCTTGAAAGAGCGAATTTCAGCATGTCCAAAGTCAAACTGATCACCAACCACGGCGACATCGTCCTGCAACTGGATGCCGAAAAAGCCCCGCTGACCACCGAGAACTTCGTTCAGTACGTCAAGGAAGGCCACTACGACGGCACCGTCTTCCATCGCGTGATCAAGGGCTTCATGATCCAGGGCGGCGGTTTCGAGCCAGGCATGAGCCAGAAGAAGACCCGCGCCAGCATCCAGAACGAAGCTGACAACGGCCTGAAAAACACCAAGTACAGCATCGCCATGGCCCGTACCATGGAGCCGCACTCGGCCTCGGCGCAGTTCTTCATCAACGCCTCCGACAACGACTTCCTCAACCACAGCGGCAAGAACGTGCAGGGCTGGGGCTACGCGGTATTCGGCGAAGTCACCGAAGGCCGTGAAGTGGTCGACGCCATCGAAAAGGTCGCCACCGGTTCCAAGGCCGGCCACCAGGACGTGCCGAAAGACGACGTGATCATCGAGAAAGCCGAGATCATTTGAGTGATCCTGCTGATCTCCGATCTGCACCTGCAAGAAGAACGCCCGGACATCACCCGGGCGTTTCTTGATCTGCTCGACGGCCGCGCCCGGCACGCCAAGGCGCTGTACATCCTTGGCGATTTCTTCGAGGCGTGGATCGGCGACGATGCCATGACGCCGTTCCAGCAGTCGATCTGCACGGCCCTGCGCCGGCTCAGCGACAGCGGCACGGCGATCTACCTGATGCACGGCAACCGCGACTTCCTCATCGGCCAGGCGTTCTGCGAGGCCGCTGGCTGCACGCTGCTGGACGACCCCTGCGTCGTCGAACTTGGCGGCGAAGCGGTATTGCTGATGCACGGCGACACCCTGTGCACCCGCGATGTGGGCTACATGAAGCTGCGCCGCTACCTGCGCAATCCGCTGAGCCTGTGGATCCTGCGGCATCTGCCGCTGGCCACGCGACAGAAACTGGCGCGCAAGCTGCGCAGCGAAAGCCAGTCGCAAACACGCATGAAGAACACCGAGATCGTCGACGTCACCCCGGACGAAGTGCCCAAGGTGATGGCGGCGCACGGCGTACGCACCCTGGTGCACGGCCACACTCATCGCCCGGCCATCCACAAACTGGTGGTCGACGGCCAGCCGGCAAGGCGCATCGTCCTGGGAGACTGGGATCGACGTGGCTGGGCCTTGCAGGTGGATGAACAGGGCTTCCAGCTGGCCCCGTTCGAGTTCGCCTGAACAACCCCGCCCCCACGGCTCTCGTGGGAGCGGAGTTGCCCTGCCCTATTCCCGGGTGCTCGCCACCTGCGCCTTGTCCCGCTCGCTGATCACATATTGCCGATATTGCGGATCGGCCTTGATCTGCGCTTCGGTAAACGGAATCGGCGCCAGTTGCTTGGCCGCGAACGCCCTCGTTTGATCGCCGGCATGGGCCGATGCCGCCTCGCTCGACAGCGAGAACGCCAGCAGTCCCTGGGCTTCGGGCCCGCGCTCGGTGAAGCTGACCACCTGCAGATAGCTCGAACCGCTGACCACCAGGCGCTTGCCCGGCCCGACCGGTATGCTCACCATCGCGTTGTACACACCCAGCGCCTGCGGCCCCCCCGGCACCGGCGTGCCGTCCGCGGCCTGCTGAATCTGCCCCCAGCGCTGGTCGGCGGTCACACCGGCCTGCCGCACCGTCTCGACCGAAGCCAACGCGGCCTCGCGCAGCAACTTGCCGACCGCGGCCTGCTCTACCGCCAGGCCGCGCGGCGTATGCAGCGGGTCGGCTGCATCGAATGGCACGCGCCAGCTTTCCGGGTGCTGCAACAGCACGTCAAAGATATTTTCGAAGTGAACCAGGCCGATGCCACTGTCCTGATCGGCCTTGCCGTTCCAGGCTGCCAGGCTGTCGCACACGCCTTTCAGGTCAGCCGCCACGCCTTTGCACCATTGCAACAGGTCCGGCAAGACCAGGCTCGCCAGGTAGACCTCGTCGCCGAACACCATGTCCTGCAACTCGGCGGCACCGAGCTTGCCGTTGCCCTGCAGACGCTGCAGGGCAAAGCGGCTGCGCATGCCCAGTGGCTGGTCGGCACGACTGACCAGCGGCGAGAAGCCGGTCAATGGCTGCGCCGGATTGGCCATCCATGCCGAATCATTGGCATGCTGGACGTAATCACGACGCTCGAGGTTCGGCAGCAGGTGCGCCGGGAAGATGCCTGGCTGCGCCGCCTGCGCATCGACCTTCCACTGGCAGGCACTGCGCGAGCCATCGAGCACCACCAGCGGGCCTGAGCCCTCCGGGTTGCTGCACTGTTCGAGCATGGCCTGATCGACATAGGGCACCACCGACTGGTTCAGGTACAACGCATGGCCGGCGCTGTCCACGGCCAGGGTGTTGACCCATGGGATACCCTGCAGCTGCGCGACCGATGCTTTCAGTGTGTCGAGACTATCGGCGCGGTTGATCCGGTACCACTGCTGCAGCACCCGGGTGTTGTCCAGGTTGGCATCGCGCAGGCTGAAGGCCGCCTGCCGATCCCAGTCCAGTTGCCCCGGCATCTGCACCACAGGCCCGAACCTCGACACGTAGATCGTTCGCTCGACCTGGTCCAGGGTGCCATTCTCGGCCTTGACCGTGACACTCAGGGTCTGGCGCTCGAGCGGCACGGATGCGCCATCGTACAGATAGCGGGTCGAGTCCTTGGGATCGAGTTGCAGCCGGTACAGCGTGAAATGCTTCGAGGTATCGACGGTGTGCGTCCAGGCCAGGTGCCGGTTGAAGCCGATGTTGACCACCGGCAGCCCCGGCAATGCAGCGCCCATCACATCGAGCTGGCCCGGAATGGTCAGTTGCATCTGGTAGAAGCGCAAACCGCCAACCCACGGGAAGTGAGGGTTGGCCAACAACAGGCCGCGGCCATTGGCCGAACGCTCCGCCCCCACGGCGACCGCGTTGCTGCCGCGTTCGGCGGCAAAGCGCGCCTGGCGTGCCAACGCGGCGCTGTAGTCGACCACGGGCCGTTGTGCCGCCAGCTCGGGAGGTGTCGCTGCCACCACCGCCTCGGCAAACTGACCGACGCCACCTTCGGCCAGCAAGCGCCGGGTCAGCTTGACCAGATCGCGACTGGTGATCGGGCGCACCCACTCGCCCGTCCCGCATTCAGCCGGTAATCCCTGCGCCCTGCGCTCGCCCAGTGCACGGTTATAGCCACTGGCGTAACCGTCCAGAAGCTCACGCACCGCCGCCGGCTGGGCCTGCAGGAATCCGTCGACGGGGTCTGGACGATTGAGCCAGGTAAAGAACAGGTCACTGGAAAGATTGTCGCGTTGCTCGATGGTCTTGCCTGCGCCGCCGAAATAACGAGAGCGCTCGCCATTGACCGTCAGTACCTCCCCGGCCAGCAGGCAGAGGTTGTCCTGGGCATAGGCGTAGCCGATGCCGTAGCCCAGGCCGCGCTCATCCTTGGCCAGGATATGCGGCACGCCGAAACTGGTGCGACGGATCTGCGCGGAGGCATCGCCAGCCGCTTCCCGGGCCTGGGCGGTCAGGCTGGAGGCAACCAGGGCAGCCGCAAGGCCAACGCGAAACAGGGGACGCGAAAGATGGGTCACAGGCACTCCTCGTGCAATCGGGGTCATCCCGAACAGACGAGTGGCCGGATGAAAATTTTACGGCCCAGGGTCGGCTGTAACGTTTTCAACAGAACGTGTCAGATTTTTTTCAACGGGGACTGCAGTTTTGCCGATCTCATTCGTCTTATGTAGTGAGGCACCCATGATTTCGGGACAGTCCACGAAAAGGAGCATTCACATGTATAACCCGCAACAGTCCCTGCCGGCCGAGCACAGCGGTGGTCAAAGCCACGGCGGGCAGGCGGAACGCCTGGGCAACGAGCAGATCCGCGAGCTGCTGCGCGCCTATGGGCTGCGCACCAGCCTGATCCGCCTGAAGGTCATCGACGCACTGCATACCGCCGACCGCAACGGCCGCAGCATCGGTGTGCGCGGGGTGCACGCGCAACTTGAACAGCTGGACATTCCCCTGTCGTTCCTGAGCGTGCGCGAAGTGCTCAAGCGCTTGTGCAGCGAAGGCGTCATCAGCCTCGGCAACGACAAGTGCTACAGCCTCAATCCCCAGGCCCGGGCCGTGCTCGAGCAACCCGCCTCGCGTTGAGCCCATGGCCGGCATGGATACGCCGGCCCGCCTGGGTCAGGGCTTGACCTTGCGCCGCAGGATCCCATTGATCACCACCACGACCACCGCAATGGCAATGGCGATGTATTGGAACGTCTGCTCGCTGATCGTCCCCTGCTTTTGCAGGTAACTTAGGCCGAGCATGATTCCCAGCACTACCAGGATGATCAGGATCGAGTATTTCAGGCGCTGCACATGTGTCATCGGAAGTTCCTTGCGACATCGGGGGACATGAGGCTCCCACGGAGCCGGCGACATGATACCTCGCAACCTTTTCCTACGCCGAAATTCCTGCCAGCGCGTATTTTTTTATCCTCACCCTCCAGCCCTTTCACTGCCCTCCCCGCTGCCGGCGCCCCTGGGAGCATTTCCCATGCACTTGCATAGGTATGCGCACCCAAAATGCCATCATGGAAAGCCTTCTCTGCGTGGTTTGGGGCTTGCAGAGCAGGGGTGAAGGCATTTCCTACGCAGAATTGGGCTGCTGCCTGCACTCAACAAGATGCAAAGGCTACAAACCCCGGTCCGATTCCCGCCTAGCGACCTGCTCCGATGCTGTTCGAGAATCGAGTCAAGCCACCCCGACGGTGGCGCCTCGCGACGTCCAGCTTCATGGGCCAGGCGTCAGGTAAACCGACATAGCCAAAGGAAGTCCTGCATGGAAATGCCAGACCTGAGCAACATCGAGACCACCCAACTCCCTCACTCGCTGCAGTCGCTGATCGAATGCATCGGCCTTGAAAACGCCTACCGATTGACCTGTACCTTCGGTGGTCGCCCAAAGTACATTCCCAAGCATCGTGATCGCACCAAGCTGGCCGATGTGCTGCCACCCGAGGCGCTCGACGCCTTGATCCAGCGCTTTGCCGGCCTGGCCCTGGAAATTCCCAAGCCAGACCATTTCCAGCGCCAACTGCGCAACCAGCAAATCCAGAAAGAGAGCGCCAGCGGCCTGTCCCGCAGCCTGCTCGCCGACAAGTACGGATTGAGTCTGCGCCAGATCGGCAATATCCGTCGCCAGGACTGCCATGCCCGCTGAAGTCACGCGCCAGGCACCGACCACTGCACCGCAGCGCCAGATCAGGCAAAAGGTAGTTGGATCAGAGATATCCGCAACCGGCCTTCGATGGCCGGTGCGGATCAGGACACGCGTCTAGAAATCGCGCTTGTAGAAGATGTCCAGCGAACTGGCCAGGCCGCTGGCGGCTTCAAGATAGACTTTCTTGCTCAGCTTGTAGCGCAAGGCGATGGTGTTGGCAGGCTCGAACACCCCAACGCCATAGCGCAAGCTCAAGCGCTCGGTCAGGTTGCCACTGGCCACTACGCTGGTGGTATTGCCCGAGCCCTGGGTATCGAGCTGGAAGTCATCGATGCCCAGGTTCGACGCCAGGCTTCCCGTCAGGCCTGAACTTCCCATCAACCCCAGCCCCAAGGCAGCCTCGGCCAACATGTTGCTGTCTTCGCCCGAGCCGCCCAGCGGCCTGCCAAGCACCAGGTACGACAGGGCCTGCTCCTGGCTCATCGCCGGTTCGGAGAACACCTTGGTGGTCGGCTGCTCGGCGCTGCCGCTAAGACGAATGCCGGCGATCACATCGTCAACCTGACGAATCGCTTCGATATCCAGGTATGGCTGATCGATCGGCCCGGCGAACAGCAGCCGTGCGCGGCGAATGGTCAGGCGCTGGCCATAGGCCCGGTATCGCCCGTCCGCCAGGTTCAGCTCGCCTCGAGTGTCGAGGTTGTCGCCGATATGGACATGGCCCAGCAGATTGGCGGTCAGGCCAAAACCGCTGAACGACAGCTTGTCGCTGCCAACATCGACATCAATGTCCATGGCCACCGCCATGGGTGCCTTGCCCTCCTCGGTCTGGTGACCGACGATCACCGTGTCGTCCGAGACCTTCACCGTGGAAGGCGGCAGCTCGCGAACCGTGATCTTGCCTTTGGGGACCCGCACCTTGCCGGTGACCGCTAGCTTGTCGTCGACCAGGCGAATGGTCAGGTCGGGCGCCACTTCCAGTGCGGCGTAGGGTTCCACGCTCACCGGCAGTTGCTGGCCCTGCAGGCGCAAGTCCAGCCCCAGCACCTGCCCCCAGGTCAGTTGCCCCGTGAGCTGCCCGCGTCCGGCGTCACCACTGCGCCAGTTGCCGTCGAGCTGGACATGCTCGCCGGCGATCAGTGCCTGCAGCGACAGATCTTCCAGACTGACCGGCAGTTCGGCACCGCTGACCTGCCCGCCACTCAAGGCCAGGTTGCCATTGACCTGCGGCGCCAGCAGACTGCCGGAAAGACGACCGCTGCCATTGAGTTGACCGGCCAGGCGCTCGACCATCGGCAGGAATGGTCTGATGACCGAGAGATCCAGCCCGGCCAGGCGGAACTCACCGGACAATGGCTTGTTTCGACCCAGGGGGTCGAGTCGGGTGCTCAGGTCGAGCTCGCCCAGGCGCTCGCCGCGGAAGTTCAGGCGTGTATCGACCCGACGTGGCGCCAGGGTGCTGTCCAGGCGCAGTACCTGGTATGGGAAGTCGATCCAGCGACCCTTGTCGCGCACGCGCAAGGTCCCGCCGCTGGCGTCGACACGGATGCTGCCCTTGGGCCCGGCGGCCGGAATGTCGAGGTTGATGTCGGCATTGAGCAACCCTTGCCAGGCGAAATCCTTGGGCAGCCATTGCGCCAGGCTGTCCAGCGGGAACTGCTTGAGGTGGTAGCGCAGTCGAGGCTCCGGCGCCAGGCGCTGGTCGTCGCCACACAGGCTTGCCTGACCGGAGCGCCAGCAGTGGGCGCCAAAGTCCAGCTGACCACTGGCCAGGCGCTGCAGACGCGCGGGCGCCTGCAGTTGCCAGTCCTGGCCACCGGCCTGGATACGTCCGCTGGCCAGGCGTCCACGCCAATCGCCTTTGTTCAAGGCGCCGTCGAGGGCCATGTCCAGCTTGAGTTGCGGACCATCGAGGGCCAGTGTCGTCGCCTGCTGGCGGATATCGCCCTTGCCCTGCAGCTTGAGGTTGCCCAGCGCCGTGTCGCCCAGGCGAATGGTGCCCGCCTCGAGCAGAAGTTGCCCACGCTGGGCACTGTCCAGCCGCGCCTCCAGCTGCAGGCGCTGAATCCGGTTTTCCGCCTGGGCGAGCTGCTGGCCCTGCACAGTCAGGGTGCCTTGTGGCGCCGCCAGGGTGCCGGCCAGGTCAAGACGGCCCTTGACCTGGCCCTGCAACTGCGGCCATAGCTGGCCCAAGCGCGGCAAGTCGAGGTCGATCCGTCCGGCCAGGCGCTGCTGCAGGCTGGCACTGCCGTTGATCTGGTTGGCCCCCAGTTGCACGGCAAGGCTGCCCAAGGTCCAGTTTTCACCTGCACCATCGGCGTCGACCTTGAGCATCGCCGGCTGCCCGCGCAGGCGCCCTTTCAGATCGAGCTGAGCCTTGAGCTTGAGAGTCTCGTTCTTCAGTTCGCCCTGGCTGCGCAACGGGCCAGCGAGTGTACCTGGCAGCTCCGCCAACCAGTAGGCTGGGTCGAGCGCAGACAGTTGCAGGTCGACATCCCAGGCCAGGGTATCGGCGAAGCGCAGCGCGACACTGCCGGCAGCCTTGCCTTGCCCCGCATTCAAGGCGAGCTGCGGCAGGCGTATCTGGGTCAGATCGCCCTCGAACGGGCTGGCCAGGTTGAAGGCACCCGCCGGGCCATCCAGATCGCCCTTGAACGCCCCCTTGTAGGTGCCGTCGCGGTACTGCACCTGCGCATTGAAGCGCTTCAGCGTGACCTGGGGCGCCGCTTCCATCGGGTAGAGTCGCAGCCAGGGGAAATCCAGCCAGTCGACGCTGGCGTCGGCGCTCAACCCTTGGTGCCAGTGCGCGCTGGCTTGCAGCTTCACGCGCTGGCTGTCACTGGCATTGAGATCCAGCGCCGCAAGCTGGGCCCCTTTGGCGTCGACCTTGCCGGCCAGCACCAGGCCGATCGGCCCCTGCTCGGCGGGCAGCGTGGCGCCACCGGTGAGCTGATAGCCCTTGAGCAGGTCGCCCTGGGCATCGAGGCGCAGCTGGTTCAGCTGCAGCGTATCGGGCAGGCTGGTAGCCGGCTTGAAGGCGTCGGCGCGAATGCTCAAGCGCGCTGGCAGGTGCTCGGCCAATGCCTGTAGCTCGCCGTTCAGCCGCGCCTGCAGATAACCACTGCTGATGGCATCCAGTACAAGAGTCTTCTGCAATTCACCCTTGGCGTGCAGTGCCAGCTGCCAGGCCTTGCCTTCGACCTCTGGCAGCTGCAACGTGCCTTGCAGCTCCACCGGCCAGTCGCCCTCAGGCTGCAGATCGCCGGCAAGATCAAGCCGCAGGTCATCACGCTGCAGTTTCAGGGAGTCCACACGCAGGCCTGTCGATGTCCAATGTGCGGCGAGCTGAAGATCTGCCAACAAGTCGCTGCCGTCCAGGCGCAGCTGACCCACCTTGAGCTCACCCAGCTCGATGGCCAGGGGCAGGCGCAAGCCCGGTAGCTGCAGCGGGTCGCTGTCGGGCTGGGGCTCGCCGGGCGCGAAGGCCATGTCGATACGTTCGGCCTGCAGCCGCTCGATGCACAAGGTGGCACGCAACAGGCAGCCAGGCGACCAGGTCAGCTGTGGCGCCTGCAGTTCGACCCGATTGCCGCCATCGATCCAACGCAGCTGGCCTGCTTGCCAGCTGCCGCCCAGCCGACCGCTGAAATCGCTGACCTCTAGCCCCGGCACCCGCTCCAGCAGCCAACGGCTGCCGGCCTGGGTGCCCAGCACCATTCCCAGCGCCAGGACGAACAATGCCAGCAGGCCAAGCACCGCGAGCAGGACGATTCTGAACATGCGCATCACAGCTCGGGCCCCATGGAAAAGTGCAGACGAAAACCACCGTCGTCATCCAACGCGCGGGCCAGGTCCAGGCGCAGCGGCCCGACCGGAGAAACCCAACGCACGCCAATACCGACGCCGGTCTTGAGGCTGGGCAGCTCCAGGGAGTTGAACGAGTTGCCCTGATCGATGAAGGTGGCCAACCGCCATTTCTCGGCGATCGAGTATTGATACTCGGCACTGCCGGCCACCAGATAACGGCCGCCAATGCGGTCGCCCTGGCTGTTCTTCGGCGACAGCGACTGGTAGTCGTAGCCTCGCACGCTCTGGTCGCCACCGGCGAAGAAGCGCAGCGACGGCGGCACATTCTGCTGATAGCCGTTGGTGGCACTGCCGCCGAACTGCACCCGCCCGAGCAGACGATGGTTCTGCCCCAGCGTGGTCAGCCCCTTGAGCAGCACGTTGCCATGCACCAGGTTGGTGTCCGAACCCAGACCCTCCTTGGCCGCTTGCAGGTCAAACTGCAGGCGGTAGCCATTGTGCGGGTCGATGCGGTTGTCACTGCGCAGGTAGGAGAAGCTGACGCCCGGCATCAGCAGGTTGCTCAGACCCGAGTCGTCGCCCAGGCGATACTCTTCACGCTGGTACTTGAGCGAGATCACCCGCTGCCAGCCGCTGGGCAGCTTGCTGTGCCATTCAGGGCCGACGGTGAGCAACTTGCTCAGGGTGTCCGTGCCGGAGATGTCTTCGTTCTGGTAGCCGCCAGCGAACCGCAGCTTGTCGGTCAGCGGCGGGTCGAGGGGGATGTCGTACCACAGCCCGACGTTCTGTCGTGGTGCCGACAGTTCGGTTTCCCAACCGTAGCTGTGGCCTTGCGGGTTGACCCAGTGACGGGTCCAGTTGGCCTTGCCGCGCGGACCGACGTCGGTCGAGAAACCCAGGCCCAGGCCCATGGTGCGCGGTTTGCGGGTATCGAGGTGGACGTCCACGGGAATGTCCTGGCCCACTGCGGCAGTGGGCGCCGCGTCCACGCGCACGCCTTCGAAATAGCCGCTGGACTGCAGGTCATTGTTGAGTTCGGCGATCAGTTCCGAATCGTAAGGGGTGCCGGGCTTGAACGAGACCATGCGCTGCAGCAGGTCGTTATCCAGCGGCGTGTCGCCGCCGAAGGTCACCGCGCCGAGCCGGTAGCGCGGCCCGCTCTGGTAGATGAGTTCGATATCGGCCACCCCGGCCTGAGGGTCGATCGCCAGGCGCTGGCGCTCGAAGCGACCGCTGAAAAAGCCGTAGCGCGAGGCCTGGTTCTGGATCAGCCGCTTGGCGTCCTCGTACGTGCCATGATTGAGCTGCTCGCCAGGACGCAACGCCTTGCTGTCAGGAATCCGGAACACCTTCAGCTCACTGGCCGGCCCTTCGATCCGCACGGTGACGTTGCGCAAGTGCACCGGTTCGCCGGGCTCGACCCGGATGATCAGTTGCGGGGGCTTGTCCTTCTCGCTCGGCGGCTTGACCTCGGTGTCGATCCGCGCCTGGTAATAGCCCAATGCCTGGGCCGCCTTGCGCGCCTGCTCCTCGGCCCCACGGCTGAAACGCAGCAGTGCCTCTTCGTCGCGGTCGCCGAGGCTGCCGATATAGCCTTCGATATTGGACTTGAGTGCCTTGTTGGCGGGTTTGACCCGCACCAGCAATTCGCTCTGCGCCCATGCCATGGAGCTGGCGGCCAATAGCAACAGGCCCCAGCCAAGTCTTCCTGAATACGTCATGCCGCGCATGCTACCAGAGCACAAGGTTCAACGGAGCGGTTGGTAAATGCCTGTCACAGGTTTGAGATCTTGGATGACACTGGATTGGGATGAAAGAACACCCGCTCCCGGATTGGCCCTACAGCAATCTCACCAATCTCCTGATAACCCTGCCGCTCATAGAACGCCAGGTAATGTGCATTGCCGGTATCCAGCACCACGCCTTCGGTGGTCGGGTCCTCGGCGCACCAGTCGTGCACCGCTTGCAGCAGTTGCTCGCCATAGTGTCGGCCCTGGAATTGCGGGTGGACCCCCAACAACGGCAAGACATGCACCGACTCGCCCGGCAGACAGCCGGCCAGCGCGGCCTGGTAATCCAGATAGCGCCGGGTACAGCGCAGCCCGGTGCCAAGGATCATGCGCAGGCGCCAGGCCCAGCTGTCGGCCACACCCAGGCGCCGTTGCGGTGGCACGATCAGCGCCAGGCCGACCAGCCGGTCCTCCACCAGCAGGCCGATGGCCGGCAGTTGCAGGTAAAAATGCTGACGCGCCCATTCACGCACCATCACTCTCAAACGACGTTCATACCCTGGACGCTGAGCCTCGAACAACCAGGCGAAAGTCGGTTCGTGACGGTAGGCATGATAGAGCAGCGAGCGCGCTTCACGCGCATAGCCTTGGTCCAGCAGGCAGACCTTGGCGGGAGCTGCAGTGGCAGTGGCATCGGGCATCGCGGGCGACCTCCTGGAATGGGCATTACATTGCCTTGGAGGTGCTCCACTGCGCTTCGTTCACCTCCCCCAGCACGTTAGCAGCGCCCGCACCACGGCGCCACGCTGGCCGTGACGGGCGATGTCGGCTAGCATCCGAGGCTTTTACCAGGATCATCTTTCCATGAAGATCGTCTCGTTCAACATCAACGGCCTGCGCGCCCGCCCCCACCAGCTGGCGGCCTTGATCGAAAAGCACCAGCCGGACGTGATCGGCCTGCAGGAAACCAAGGTCAGCGACGAGCAGTTCCCCTTGGCCGACGTCGAGGCGCTCGGCTACCACGTGCATTATCACGGCCAGAAAGGCCACTACGGCGTCGCCCTGTTGTCGCGGGAGAAGCCTCTGTCGTTGTTCAAAGGCTTTGCCAGTGACGAAGAAGAAGCCCAGCGCCGCTTCATCTGGGGCACCTTCGCCGACCGCGACGGCACGCCGATCACCGTGATGAATGGCTACTTCCCCCAGGGCGAAAGCCGCGACCATCCCACCAAGTTCCCGGCCAAGCAGCGTTTCTACAGCGACCTGCAGGCGCTGCTGGAGAACGAGTTCCAGAACAGTCAGCCGGTGGTGGTGATGGGCGACCTGAACATCTCGCCCCAGGATTGCGATATCGGCATCGGCGCGGACAATGCCAAGCGCTGGCTCAAGACCGGCAAGTGCAGCTTCCTGCCCGAGGAGCGCGAATGGATGGAGCGGCTCAAGGGCTGGGGGCTGGTCGACAGCTTCCGGCATCTGCACCCGGAGGTGGCCGACCGCTTCAGCTGGTTCGACTACCGCAGTCGTGGCTTCGAGGACGACCCCAAGCGCGGCCTGCGCATCGATCTGATCATGACTTCTCAGGGATTGCTGCCACGGTTGAAGGCGGCAGGGGTCGACTATGAGCTGCGCGGGATGGAGAAACCTTCGGACCATGCGCCGATCTGGCTCGAATTGAGCTGAGTCGGATCGCGGTGTTGCGAATGCCGGCTTTGCAAGGTCCCGTGCCAGGATGACCGTCGAAGCCGGCAGCCACCGGTAGCGGCCAGGCCCGCGCCCGTGGACGTTGCATTTGCCCCCCTCCTGCCCCAAGCTCTGTCGTTCCCGCCGCCACGGACCGTCCGATGCCCAGACGCCCCCTCATCCTGATCGCCCTGCTGCTGCTGATTCTGCTGCCAGTCACGATCGGTTACCTGTGGCGCGCCCCGCAACCGGCACCGCCCAGTCTGCCGCCCCACAGCTATGCCAAGGCGCTGCGCCAGGCCCATGACGGCCAACCGGGCGCGGCACGGGTGCTGTATCAACAGCTGCAACGCGACGACCTGCCACCGATCCGCCGCGCCGCGCTGTTCGCCGAACTGCCCAACTACCCCTCACCCCAGGCCCTGAAACTGGCAAGCCAGGACCTCGAACACGCCGACCCCATTGTCCGTCGCGCAGCCATCGCCAGCATTCGGGGGCTCATACCCGCGTCTCAGCGCAGCCTGGTACTGGGCCCGCTGCTCGAGGATGACGAGCAGAGCGTGCGCTTTGCCGCCGTGGACGCGCTGCTGGGGCTCGACCCCGACGCCATCGGCCTGTACTTCGGACCGTTGCAGGATGCCCTGGAGCAGTACGAACAGACCCTGGAGCGGCAGCCGGACGATGCCGCGGCACAGGTGCACCTGGCCAGGCTGTACATGCACGAGCAGGCGTTCGAGCCCGCGACCAGGGCGCTGCAGCGCAGCCTGGCCCTGGCCCCCGACAACCTGGATGCCCTGGCTACCCAGGTACGTCTGCTCGAACGCCAGGAGCAGCACGATGCTTCCCGGGAAATCCTGGCCAAGGCGCTGGCCCTGCGCCCCGACTCGGCGTTCCTGCAATATGAACTGGGCTTGTGGCTGATTCGCCACCAGCAGCAGGAATATGCCCTGCTCGCCCTGTCACGGGCCGTCGAACTGGAGCCGGACAACAGCGATTATCGCTATACCCTCGCCACCACCCTGCACCAGCTGGAGCAGGTCGATGCCGCGCAACAGCAGCTGGAAGCCGTACTCAGCCGCGAACCGGCCAATCGCCGGGCGCGGGTGCTGCTCATCCAGTATTGGAAAGAGACCGGCCAACTGCAGAACGTCCAGGTGCTGCTGGCCGAACTGGAGCGACAGAACCCGGACGACCCGTTCCTCCAGCAAGGCCTTTGAGGCAGCCGCTGACCGTCAGGGTTGCAGCATCCGCAGCACCTGCGCGACCAGGGTCTCCAGCGAAAAGGGCTTGAGCAACAGTGCGGTGCCAGGCTCATCCAGCAATACCTGCTCCACCGGATCCTCGGTAAAGCCGGTGATGAACAGGATTTTCTGTTCGGGCTTGATCAAGCGCAGCGCCCTGGCGACCTGACTGCCGCTGAAGCCCCCCGGCAAGCCGATATCGGTGATCACCAGGTCGAAAGGTTCACCATGGCGGAACTGCCCCAGCGCGCTGTTGGCATCGGGCACGTCGCACACCTCGAAGCCATGCTCGACCAGTGCCTCCTTCATCACCCCGCGCAGATTGATCTCATCATCGACCAGCAGCAGTCTTTCACCCCGCGCCTGCGGCAAGGGCACTTCCGAGTAATCCGGCTCCGGCAGGCTGCCGGCATAACGAGGGAACATCAGCACCACTCGAGTGCCCTGATCCGGCTTCGACTCGATCCAGATCTGCCCGCCCGACTGGCGGACGAAACCATGCACCATCGGCAGCCCGAGCCCCACCCCCTGCCCTGGCGGCTTGGTGGTGAAGAACGGCTCGAAGGCCCGCGCGACATCCTGCTGCGACATGCCGTGGCCGTTGTCTTCAATGTAAATCGCGACATAATCGCCCGCCGCCAGAGCACTGCGCTCATCGGTCGTTTCGACAAGCCGCTCATTGGCAGTGCGGATCGACACCACCCCTCGGCCAAGTGAGGCGTCGCGGGCATTGCTGCACAGGTGCAGCAATGCGTTGCGTAACTGGTCGGCATCGAGCAACACCGGCCAGGGCGCCACGTCGAGCTGGCACTGCAGGCGCATCTCGCTGCCGAGGGACTGCTGCAACAACGGCGTGACCTGCCGCATCAGTCGATTGACGTCCAACGGGCGCGGCGACAAAGGCTGGCTACGGGCAAAGGCCAGCAGGTTCTGGGTCAGGGCTATGGCCCGCTGGGCGCATTCGTGGGCCATCTGCACGTAACTTTCAACACGCTCCATGCGTCCTTGGCCGATGCGCCGCTCCAGCAGTTCCAGGCTGCTGCCGACCCCTGACAAGACATTGTTCATCTCGTGCGCCAGGCCGCCCGCCACCTTGACCACGGTTTCCATGCGCTGACTTTCGCGCATCGCCGCCTCGGCCCGAAGCTGGATGGCCTGACGATCGTCGGTGATGTCCCGGGCGACCAGCATCGGCATCGACTGATCCGCCACGCCATGGCAACGGAACCAACGATAATGACCGTCGCAATGGCGGATGCGCGCCTCCACGGGCGCCACGGCCTTGCCCTGCAGCAGCGCCATCAACGCCAGCCGCGCCTCGGTACGATCGGCAGGGTGGAACAGTTCCGGCAGCGCCACCCCGAACTGTTCCTCGACGCGCCAGCCCAGCAAACGCTGCCACGTCGGATTGGCCATGCGCAGACGCAGGTCGACGTCGAGCATCAGCATCACGTCCGGAGACAATTGCCAGGTATGCTCAGGGTCGGCCAGGTAGTTCAGCAGCCGGGCTTCGAACGATTGGGCCAGTTCCCGCCACTCATGGCTGGTCTCGACACTCGCGGTGGTGTCGATCAACGCATGCAGGAACCCGGCAACGCGGCCCTGATCATCGCGAATCGGTGAATAGCACCCCGTGACCCACACTGTTTTCACCACGCCGGCCCGCTCGACTTGCAGCGGCGCATCCTCCAGCACGCAGCCCTGCCCTTGGAGGACCTTGAACACCGTGGACCCGATGCTGTCCCAGGCGCGCGCCCAGAGCATGTCGAAACGCCCTCCCTGGTGATCGCCCGGACTACCGAGCAACGCCTGGTAGGCGTCGTTGTGAATGAGGGTCATTTCCGGCCCCCAGACCAAGGCGCACGGAAACGGCGACAACAGCAGCATGTCCACGGCAATGCGCAGGGCGGGCGGCCACTGCGACAAGGGCCCCAGCGGCGTGCAGCGCCAGTCGAAGGAGGCGATGGCCTTGTGGTGCATGATGGCTTCGGTTGCCGGAGGGGCCAGGTGAACGACCTGAATGCTTCCGGGCGAAGGGTCCAGGTCAGCGGCCAATGTCTTCATTCCACAGCTGCGGATGATTCTCGATGAACTGTTTCATCAGGGCCTTGCAGGTTTCGTCGTGGCGCACATCCAGTTTCACCCCCCGGCTTTGCAGCAACTGCTCCTCGCCCATGAATGTCTGGTTCTCGCCTACCACCACATGCTTGATGCCGTAGAGCAGGATCGCGCCACTGCACATGGCGCAGGGTGACAAGGTGGTATAGAGGGTCGCGTCCTTGTAGACGCTGGCGGGCTGACGCCCGGCATTTTCCAGTGCGTCCATTTCGCCATGGAGGATAGCGCTACCGCTCTGCACCCGGCGGTTGTGCCCGCGGCCGATGATCCGGCCATCGTGCACCAGCACCGAGCCGATCGGAATACCGCCTTCGGCCAATCCCTTGCGTGCTTCGTCGATGGCTGCCTGCATGAATGCCGCAGTTGCGGAGGTGGCCTGTTCCATGGAGTCTCCCGTTGATGCGTCTGGTGCGCAGCAGACTAGCACATCCCCTGTTACACATGGCGCCATGGCCATGCCCGGCTATGCTCATAAGGCTTTCAATATCGCTGGCCAAACGTTTTCCCATGAATTCGACGGGCATGCGCAGATGAACAAGAAGATTCTGGTCGTGTTGACCAATACCGCCAAGTATCCGGATTTGAAGCGGGCCACAGGGCTGTGGCTAGGTGAGGCCGTGCACTTCGTCGACAAGGTGCAGCAGGCCGGTTACGCGGTCGACTATGTCAGCCCGGCGGGAGGTTATGTGCCGATCGACCCGCACAGCCTGCAGATGGCGCCGGAACTGGACTGGCAGTGGTACAACGACAAGGCCTTCATGAACCGCCTTGGCGCCACCACGAGTCCCGGCCTGGTCAAGGCCGAGCAGTACTGCGCCATCTACTACACCGGCGGGCACGGCGTGATGTGGGACTTCCCCGACAACCAGCCGCTACAGGAGCTGGCACGGCGCATTCACGAGCACGGCGGCGCGGTCGCGGCGGTATGCCATGGCGTTGCCGGCCTGCTCAACATCAAGCTCGGCGACAACAGCCTGCTGCTCAGGGGACGCGCAGTGACCGGCTTCTCCAACACCGAGGAAAAACTGGCGGAGCTGGACAAGGTGGTACCGTTCCTGACCGAGAACGAACTGGGTGCCCGCGGGGGCGAGTACCGCAAGGCGGACGACCCCTGGGCGCCGTTCGTGGTGGAGGACGGCAACCTGATCACCGGGCAGAACCCAGCATCCACCGCTGGCGTGGCCGAAGCGGTGCTGCGCTACCTGGGCGGGCGGAAGTAGCCGAAAAGCGTCGCGGGGCAAATTGCATCGGCGCACCGATGCGATTTGCCCCGCGACGGGTCTTGCTCCTGAGGCAGGTTACTCGGCGTTCAGCACGCCACGACGCACCTGATCACGCTCGATCGACTCGAACAGTGCCTTGAAGTTGCCTTCGCCGAAGCCATCGTCACCCTTGCGCTGGATGAACTCGAAGAACACCGGCCCCAGCAGGGTTTCCGAGAAGATCTGCAGCAACAGGCGCTTGTCGTTCGACTCCAAAGCGCCGTCCAGCAGAATACCGCGGGCCTGCAACTGGTCGACCGGCTCGCCATGCCCTGGCAGGCGCTCCTCGAGCATTTCATAGTAGGTCTGCGGCGGCGGGGTCATGAAGCGCATGCCGAAGCCCTTGAGCGCGTCCCAGGTCTTGAGCAGGTCATCGGTGAGGAAGGCCACATGCTGAATGCCTTCACCGTTGAACTGCATCAGGAACTCTTCGATCTGCCCCGCGCCCTTGGACGACTCTTCGTTGAGCGGGATGCGAATCATGCCATCCGGCGCAGTCATGGCCTTGGAAGTCAGGCCGGTATATTCGCCCTTGATGTCGAAGTAACGGATTTCGCGGAAGTTGAACAGTTTCTCGTAGAACCCGGCCCAGTAGGCCATGCGCCCGCGATAGACGTTATGGGTGAGGTGGTCGATGATCTTCAGGCCGGCACCGACCGGATTACGATCGACGCCTTCGATGAACTTGAAGTCGATGTCGTAGATCGAGCTGCCTTCCTCGTAGCGGTCGATCAGGTACAACGGCGCGCCGCCAATACCTTTGATCGCTGGCAGGCGCAGCTCCATCGGGCCGGTCTCGATCTCCACGGGCTGAGCGCCCAGTTCCAGGGCACGGGCATAGGCTTCATGGGCGTTGCGCACACGGAAGGCCATGCCACAGACCGACGGGCCATGCTCGGCGGCGAAGTACGAGGCGATGCTCTTGGGTTCGTTGTTGAGGATCAGGTTGATGCCACCCTGACGGTACAGGTGCACATCCTTGGAGCGGTGAGTCGCGACCTTGGTGAAGCCGAGTATCTGGAACACCGGTTCCAGCACGCCTGGGGTCGGCGAGGCGAGCTCGATGAATTCGAAGCCTTCCAGGCCCATCGGGTTGTCGAAGATATCTGCCATGTTCGTGTCCTCATCTGCAGCAAAAAACGGTTGATTACATGCTTTGGATGTCGAACAGCGGTGGTGGTGAGCAGGGAATGCCGCGCACGCTGCGGGCAAGGAAGTCACCAATGATCAGCTTGAACCCATGGTATGTCATAGGGACCCATTCTCGGCGGGCTTGATTCCCCGGGAAGCGGAGAACCTTATTGTTGTATTCGTAACGCGATTCTACATTGCGTAAATTGGTTTGTCGCGCTTTAAGTTGGGAGTACGCCGGCAAACGGCTATCCTCTGCAAACCCGCCATGGACAAGGTTCACCCACGCATGCCCCTGACAGCCAAACACCGTGCCCGCTGGAGCTGGCGCACCCTGCTGCCCTGGGTCGTAGGGCTGCTGCCATTGCTGTGCGGCGTGGGCGTGATGCGCTGGCAGACCGAGCATGAGCTGCAGGCCAGCAGCCAGGCCACGGCCCGCGATGTGATGGGGCATATCGAGGAGATCCTCGACAGTCTCTCCGTGGTCACCCAGCACTTGCTGCCCAAGGCCGGGAAACCGTGCCAGGAGGTGCAGCTGGCATTGCGCACGGAGGTCACCCGCAATGCGTTCGTGCGCTCGACCAACCTGTTCGCCGACAACAACCTCTATTGCACGTCATTGTTCGGCGATTTCGAAGAGCCCGTGGATGCCCGTGACTACACCGATGGACAGCTGTGGCTGATGGATGGCAACTCGGTGACACCGGGTCACGCCTTGCTGGCATACCGCATCAGCCAGGGCGACCGCGGCGCGATCAGCACGGTGGATGGCCGGCATCTGCTCACCGCCCTGCGCTTCCTCGGCGACGACGATGAACTGCAGGTGCAAGTGGGCAACCACTGGATGGGGCAGGACGGCCTGGTGCGCAGCGGCACACCAGCGGTCGCGGCCAGCGCGCCGGTGACCGTATCCTCCACACGCTACCCATTCAGCGTGCATGGCGGATACGGCGCGTCGAAACCGGCAGAGCTGATGCGCGCACGCTACCCAGCGCTGCTGGGCCTGCTGCTGATCCTCGGCGTGATTGCCGCCGTCGCCTGCCGCTGGCAGATCCGCCGCGCCACCTCCTCACGCGCCGAGCTCAACCGGGCACTGGAGGCCGGCGAGTTCGTGCCCTACTTCCAGCCGGTGGTGCGCAAAGGCGACTACCGCTGGGCCGGCGTCGAGGTGCTGATGCGCTGGCAGCATCCGCGCGAGGGCCTGGTTCGCCCCGACCTGTTCATTCCCTACGCCGAGCACAGCGGGCAGATCGTCGCCATGACCCGCGGCCTGATGCTGAACACCGCGCAGGCGCTGGCCCCACACGCCGCCCTGCTCGAGGATGGCTTTCACATCGGCATCAACATCACCGCCGACCACTGCCGCGACCTCGGCCTGCTCGACGACTGCCAGACCTTCCTCCAGCATTTCCCGCCCGGACGCGTGGTCCTGACCCTGGAGCTGACCGAGCGCAAGCTGATCGAACCGACGCCGGTCACCCTGGAGCTGTTCGAGAAGCTGCACGCGATGGGCGTGATGATCGCCCTCGACGACTTCGGCACGGGCCAATCCAGTCTCAACTACCTGCGCCAGTTCAACGTCGACTACCTGAAGATCGACCAGAGCTTCGTCGCCATGATCGGCGGCGATGCCTTGTCCCAGCACATCCTCGACACCATCATCGAACTCTCGGCCAAGCTGGACCTGGGCATCGTCGCCGAAGGGGTGGAAACCGAAGTTCAGCGCGACTATTTGGAACGCCACGGCGTGGACTTCCAGCAAGGCTACCTGTTCGCCCGGCCGATGCCGGCCAGCGAGCTGCTCCTGAGCCTGGCCGCGCGCCCCGGCAGCCCACGGTTGCCGCAAGGCAGCGCCCCTGAGATCATGCGCGGCTGATCCACCCGCTCACCCCTTCCCGTTTCCGAGGCACTCGTGTCAAAAGGCATTCTCTCGTCGGTCATGGCGTCCTGTCTGTTCGCCGTGATGTACTTCTATACCTCCTTCCTCAAGCCCCTCGACGGCGAGGAGATCTTCGGCTGGCGGACCTTGCTGACCCTGCCCTGCCTGACGCTGTTCATGTGGCTGTCGGGTGACTGGAAACGGATTGGCGAGCTGCTCGGGCGGGTGCGCCACACCCCGATGCTGCTGCTCGGCATGCTTGGCACCTCATGGTTGATGGGCGTGCAGCTGTGGCTGTTCCTCTGGGCGCCGCTGCACGGGCGCAGCCTGGAAGTGTCGATGGGCTATTTCCTGCTGCCGCTGGCGATGGTCCTGACCGGACGGCTGGTCTACGGCGAACGCCTGTCGCGCCTGCAGAAGGTGGCGGTGGGCTGCGCGGCCCTGGGTGTGGGCCACGAGCTGTACCAGCACGGCAGTTTCGCCTGGGAGACGTTGCTGGTGATGATCGGTTACCCGATCTACTTCGTGCTGCGTCGACGTTGCCGCACCGACCACCTGGGTGGCCTGTGGTGCGACATGTGCCTGTTGCTGCCGTGGGCCCTGTATTTCGTGATCCAGGGCCCACTGTCGACGGCGGATCTGGCCGAGCATCCGGGCCTGTACGGGTTGATCCCGCTGCTCGGGGCGATCAGCGCCAGCGCCCTGATCGCCTACGTGCTGGCCAGCCGCCTGTTGCCGTTCAGCCTGTTCGGCCTGCTCAGCTATGTCGAGCCTGTGCTGCTGGTGGCGGTGGCCCTGCTGCTGGGCGAGACCATCGGCCCGGATCAGTGGCTAACCTACCTGCCGATCTGGGCCGCGGTGCTGGTGCTGGTGCTGGAAGGCTTCAAGCACCTGCTGCGTCAGCGGCGACGCTCTGTGTGAGGCGCACCTGCCGCACCCGGCGCTCCTCCACCGCGACCACGGTCAAGGTCCAGCCGTTCCAGGCCAGGCGATCGCCGACCACCGGCAGGCGGTCCAGCAGGCTCATCACCAGGCCCGCAAGGGTCTGGTAATCCTCGGTGGCACGCGCGGCGAAACCGGTCCGCGCCTGCACCTGGGCCAGGTTCAAGGCGCCGCTGACCACGAAGCCGTCCTCCTCCTCGACCACGCCAGGCCCCTCGACCTCGCTGGCGTCGGGCAACTCGCCGGCAATCGACTCGAGGATGTCGGTAATGGTCAGCACGCCGGTGAAATCACCGAACTCGTTGACCACGAAGGCGATATGGGTGGACTGGCTGCGCATCTGCTCCAGGGCGTTGAGAATGCTGAAGCTCTCCAGCAGGTTCAGCGGCGTCCGGGCCAGGTTCTCCAACGACGGCTGGTTGCCGGCCAGCAGCTCCTTGAGCAGTTCCTTCTTGTGCACGTAGCCCAGCGGTTCCTCGATGCGGCCGTCGCGGATCAGCGGCAGACGCGAATACGACGAGTTCACCAGCGCCTGGCTGATCGCCTCGGCCGGCTGCGACAGGTCGATGGCGTCGACCTTGGCCCGCACGGTCATCACCGTGCGGATCGGCCGCTCGGCCAGGTTGAGGACACCGCTGATCATGACCCGCTCGCGGCGATCGAACACCACCTGCTCTTCACCGCCCTCGATCAGGTCGGCGATCTCCTCGCCCACCTCGTCGGCTTCCACCCGACGCCCGCCCATCAGGCGCAACACCGCATGCGCGGTACGTTCCCGCAACGGCCGATGCTGCTGCACGCTGCGCTTGCGGCGGGCACGGGCCAGCTGGTTGAACAGCTCGATCAGCAACGAGAAGCCGATGGCCGCGTACAGGTAGCCTTTCGGGATATGGAAGCCCAGGCCTTCGGCGGTCAGGCTGAAGCCGATCATCATCAGGAAGCCCAGGCACAGCATGATCACCGTGGGGTGGGCGTTGACGAAGCGAGTCAGCGGCTTGCTGGCGACGATCATGATGCCGATGGAGAAGATCACCGCGATCATCATCACCGACAACTGCTCGACCATGCCCACGGCGGTAATCACCGCGTCCAGCGAGAACACCGCGTCCAGTACCACGATCTGCGCGACGATGGGCCAGAACGCGGCATGGCGCACCGCGCCGCTGGACTGGATGACATGCCCTTCCAGGCGCTCGTGCAGCTCCATGGTGGCCTTGAACAGCAGGAACACACCACCGAACAGCATGATCAGGTCACGGCCGGAGAAGCTCTTGTCGAAGATCTCGAACAGCGGCGCGGTCAGGGTGACCATCCACGAGATGCTGGCCAGCAGGCCCAGGCGCATGATCAGCGCCAGCGACAGGCCGATCAACCGCGCGCGGTCGCGCTGATGGGGCGGCAGCTTGTCGGCAAGGATGGCGATGAACACCAGGTTGTCGATACCCAGCACCAGCTCGAGGACGATAAGCGTCAACAGGCCCAGCCAGGCCGTGGGGTCGGCTAGCCATTCCATTAGCGGGTACTCACGAGGGAAACGTCACGGGGACGGAGGGAGAAAGGCCGGGACGGCCAGAGACTGGGGGGCTCCGCGAAGGTGCTCATATAGACCTTGATACAAAATTGGGAAGGTGATCCTACAATCGAAGCAGGTTTTTCCGACAGCGCGAAAATATTACAAAAGCTGTAACCGATGCCCAGGGCATTTTTGTTCAATACCTCACCCATGTCCCCTCCGCAGCATGTACCGACCTCCCCGTCACCAGGAATCACCTGCATGAGCCTTGCCCTGTCCATGGCCGCCTTCGCCCTGGCCGCCTCCATTTCGCCCGGTCCAGTCAATATCGTCGCCCTGGGCAGCGGTGCCCGCCACGGTCTCAATGCCAGCCTCGGGCACGCGGCCGGCGCGACCCTTGGCTTCTGCCTGTTGCTGGTGCTGGTCGGCCTGGGCGTGCACGAGTTGCTGCTGCGCTGGCCGCTGGTGGGACAGCTGTTGCACGGTGGTGGTGTGCTGTTTCTGCTGTACATGGCCTGGAAGCTGGCCAGCGACGATGGTCGACTCGATACCGAGGGCGCGCACAGGGCACCGACCGCCTGGCATGGCGCGGCCATGCAGTGGCTGAGCCCCAAGGCCTGGCTGGCGGCCGTGGCCGGCGTCGGCGCATACACCGGGGGTGAACAGCAACTGCTGTGGCTGTTCACCTGGATCTACATGCCGATCTGCTTCATCTCGGTAGCCAGCTGGGCCTGGGCGGGCAGCGTCATACGCCGCTACCTCACGGAGCCAAAGTGGATGCGCCTGCTCAACCGTGGCCTGGCCGCGTTGCTGGTGGCCAGCGCGGGCTACCTGCTGCTGGCGTGACTGGCGCACAGCAAGCAGGTCCACGCCTGTCCCCAATGGCTACAGCAACAGATTGCCGCGTTCCTCCTCGGTCAACTGCGCCTTCGCACGCTCATCCAGCGCACCCGCGCCCAGCACCTGCACCGGGCTCTGGCGGTTGTACTGCGGGTTCAGGCTCGCGCCATCCCGCCCGGGCACCAGTCGCTCGCCACCGAAGCCCAGCACCTGCACGGTGATCACCGACGGCTGACGCTGGCGCGCCGCAGCCTGCTGCTGACGCCCGGCCTCCTCCGCCGCCTGGGTTGCCGAAGAGGCTGCCGCGCTGGCCGAAGCGATCGCCCCGGTATTCACCGAAGCCACCACCGGCATGCCCTTGGCGTCGCCCTGGACCTGGATGTTGGCGGCATTGACCACCTGCAGCGCGGCGATATTGACGTTGCCCGAGACGCGAATCCCCGCCTCGCCGGCATCGATGGTGCCAAGCGGCGCGATCAGGTCGATATCGCCTGGCGGCACCTCGGCGATCGGATTGAGCGTGGCGATGCCGGCCCCGGTGCTCGGCACGCTCGGCGCCAGGCCGACGTTGCCCCACAGGTCGTAGGTGCGCTTGGGTGGGGTGTAGACCACCGTGGTCTTGGAGCCACGCCCGGCGTTGATATCGCCTTGGGCCGACCAACCGAGGATCGAGCCACCGAACGTGGTCATGATCCGGCTCTGGCCGAGCAGGATGCTGCCTTGTGAATACAGCTCGATATCGCCACTGCCCTGGGTGATCACCCCGGCCGAGGACGGCGGCGCCTCGCCCTCGATACCGAATACCTGCTGGCCACCCGGCGTCAGTACCTGGATACCGCCCCCGAAATCGGTGTGGATGCCGGCCCCGCCATAGAATGTCGCGTTGCCGCTGTAGCTGATCGGGTTGCCGGCCACGTCCCTGTCCGGGAACAGCGCGGCAATCGCCTGGCGACCACGCAGATAGCTACCGCTGCGCGGGCCATCGGCATCGTTGTACTCGCGACCGCCCGCGCGCAGCTCGGCGAAATAGACCTGCCGGGCGAAGATGCGCTGCTGCTCGGCGGGCAGCGTGGCGAAGTAGGCCCGTGCCGCCTCGCCGTCGCCATCGAAGGCAAAGCGCTCGCGCAGCCAGGTGAGCAGCTCCTGACCGTACACCCTGGCGACCTTGCCCGACTGGGCACTCAGTGGCTGGGCAGGATCGGCCAGGGACTCCGGGTCCAGATAGCGCGTCAGCAGACCTGCGTAATCCGGTCCCTGCTTGCCGGCTCCGACAATGATGGCGATGGAAGCGCCGTCATTGCCGCCACCACTGCCACCGACCCGGCCGATGCTGGTGATCGCCGCCTCCTGGTAGGTCGAGCCCACCCCAGGGCCGGACTGGAACAGGTTGCGCCCGGCGACCACCTCGAGCTGACCGGGGCCGGCGACGTTGAAACTGCTCAGGCGGATGTCGCGGCCCGCGCTGACCAGCGAGACATCCTGGCTGTCGCCATGGATGATCAGGTTGCCGCGAGACAGGTTGGCGCCCCCGCCACCGGCCACCAGGCCGTTGGCGGCCTCGCGCGGGCTACCCAGCACCGTACCGGCGTTGACGATGTCGCGACCGGCCATGATCCGTAGCGGCCCGCTGCCCTGGTAGAGCTTGCGCCCCAACAAGGGGTACTCGATGATCTCGCCGGTGTTGAGACCGACAATATCGCCGTCCAGGGCATAGAAACGCACCGGCTCCAACGGCCGCACGCTGCCTTGGGCATAGGTGTTGAGTCCGAAGCTGTAAAGCGGATTGTCCCAGACGTTGCGCGGCAGCTCGCCGTGCAGGTTGGTCGACAGCACGAGGTTGCCGGTGCTGGTGCCCAGGAAAGCCGGGCGCAACGGCGTTGGCAATGCCGAGGCATCGGTGCCCGCCTGGCTGACCGCATAGCCCCCGGCATAGATCGAATCCCCCGCGAGCAACTGCAGACGCGTGTTGGCCGAGGGTGCGGTCATCAGGCTTTCCGGTGATGCCAGGCCCGCCGAACTGCGCACCGAGTCGCCATAGTACAGGCTGCCATTGATCGCACTGGCACTGAGTGACGTCGGGTAGAACACACGACCGCCATAGATCGTCAGGTTGCGGGTCGCGACACTGGAACGGTTAGGCACGATCGGCGCCAGGTCTCCCCCCAGGCTGACCAGTTCGACCGAGGTCTGGGGTGTCCACAGTGAGAACCAACTGTTGCCGCGCCCCGGCATCCATGCACCACTGGCAGACGTGAACGGTGTGCTGTTGAACGTCGGTACCCGCCCCGGATCAGCCACCCCCTGCACCACCAGATCGCCACGGCTGAGCAGACGCACGCCGCTGTCGCCTGGCATCAGCGTGACGCCCCCCCAGGCCTTAGCCCGGGTGGCGGTATAGGGGTCGTAGGCACGGGACTCACTGTTGTCCTGCTCGACCCCGTAGCTGCCATAGATGGACTGCAGCAGCCCGATGCTGGCCGCCTCCACCTGCAAGGCGCCACGCAGGTTGACCAACGTGCCCTGCAGGTCCATCAAGGTGTCCGCAGCCGTCATCGCTGCCAGTCCCGGGTTCAGTCCGCCCCCTACGCGCAGGTCGAGATCGCCACCACCGGTTTGCACCAGGCGGCCATCGGCGGTCACCCGGCCGGTGCTGGCAACCACCAGGTTCAGGCCCTGGCTGCGCTCGACTGCGACAACGTCGACGCCATTGGCCCGTACCAGGCCGGCCGCGCCTGCCACGCGAACGTCCAGGTTGCCGCCGCCAAGCGTGCCCAAGCCCGTGAAGCCGACCAGGTACGGCAAAGCCGCGCTGCTGGCCGGATCCTGGGCGAAACTGCCGAAGTTGAGCCACCAGGCGGCCGGCGTGCCTGCCTCGGCCTGTCCTTGGCGCCACAGCCAGTTGCCGACAGCGGCGGACGGCGTCTGGCGACGGGTCACCAGATCGTTGCTCTTGGGGCCGACCAGGTTGCCGGTCAGCTCGCCGCCGGCGGCAATCAGCAGGTTGCCGCCCTGATGTGGATACCAGGCACGGTACTGCGCCGTGGTCGATTCGTAGGCCGCGCCCAGGGGGCCAAGCACGCTGCCGTTGGCCTGCAGGCCACGGGGCAGCTGGTGCGGGTCTGTGCCCTGTTGCAACAGGGCTGGGGCCTGAGTGCCTGCGGTGTAGACGCCATACAGCGAGTCCATCCGCCAGTCGCCGGCGCTGAGCAGCTCGAGATCACCGGTACCGGTGCGCAGCACACTGAACAACTGGGTCTGCGGGGTTATCTGGGCCTTGGTCACGCCCCCAGGGGTCTCGATCTTCTGGCACCAGGTTGGCCGTGCGGTACACAGCGGCAGGAGGTTGGCCGGCACCGGCTGGCCGGGCACCCGGCCAACGGCCTGATTGGTCCAGACATAGCTGATGGTCGGCGGGGTGGTCTCCACCACGCGCGTGGCGATGTAGTGCTGATCGGCCAGGCGCAACGCGCCGGCCTGGGGCTCTGGGCGGGTGATGCGGCTATCCGCGGCGTCCAGGTCGGCACCGGCCACCAGGCGGATCGACCAGGATTGCGAACCCTCCGGCAGCATCCGTCCGAGCGCCCAGTTGCGCCCTTGCTGACCCGCTATTTCCTGGCGCAGGTCTACCCAGAACACCCCCGTGGGTAGCTTGACGTCGGTGCCGGCCGGCAGCAGCGCGCCCACCGCCAGGGCCAGCGCGCCACGCTGGGTCAGCCCTCCCGTGGGCAGGGCGACGCCCTTGCGCCATACCCCGCCGCGCACCGCCACGCTTACCGGCAGGCGACTGCCGGCATCCAGCCGGGTATCGGCGGCCAGGGTCACCGCCTGCTCGAGCAGGCTGCCGGCGGCATACAGCACATTGCCGGCGGCATCGCGCACCGCGGCGTCGAGCACGGTACCGGCAGGCAGGGTCAGGGCCGTGGCCAAGGTCAACGCGCTCGGCAGGCGCGTGTTGGCCGGCAGCGAGGTATCGGCGAACGGCAGGTCGAAATTCAACGTGCTGCCGGCCGGGTACCGTGTGCCGGCAGCCAGCTCGACACCGCTGCGTGGGATCACCAGGTCGCTCTTGAACGGCTGTGTGCCCGGGACCAGGATCCAGCCACGACCATCCAGGCGATCGCTGCCGCTCGCCAGCTCCGGGGGCAGGAAGCCGTCGCTGATGCTGCCGTGGACTTCGAGATTGCCACCGGCGCGCAGCGTCAGGTGGCCGACCTCGCCAGAGCCACGGACCACGGTCTGCGGCTTGGCCGGGTCGAGACTGGCGTAGCGATGGCCGGACAGGTCGAGGTCGCCGCGCACCACCAGGTCGGTGTGGCCGTCGCGGGTGGCTATTTCCAGGCCCGGACGCAGGTGCAGGGCCTGGGCGTAGGCCGCATCGCTCAGCGCAGCCAGGCGCTTGTCCAGCAGGTCGCGGTTGGCCAGCGCGGCATTGATGAACAGCACGTTGCGCGCATGCTTGGCATCGAGGTAGGCCTGATCGATGTACTGGTACGGGCGACCACTGGCCGCGCTGCCGCCGTCGGGCGCATCGATGTAGCGCTGGTTGCCGACCACGGCGATGGACTGGGCGCCCAGGATGTCCAGGCGGCCACGGGCATCGATGGCGATATCGCCGGCGATGTCGCCGCCTACCCGTGGCGCCGTGAGCAGCAACGTGCCACGGGCGCGCCCGTCGTGCTGGCCAGCGGTGGCCGCGGTGCCGTGGCGCAGATCCAGGCGGGCGCCGGGGCTCAACGTCAGCCGCCCGTCACCACTGTCAAGTTCGATCACCGCCCGGTTCGGCGCATCGATGATCGCGCCCTGGCTGTCGACCCGCAGCAGGCTGCCATGGGCATCCAGCACGGCACCGCTGTCCAGGGTCAGGCCACGATTGGCCGCCAGACGGATGCTGCCGACCTGGGCGCCGCTGGCATCGACGGTGCCCCTCACAGTCAACTGGCCATTATCCAGCGAGACATTGATCGCGCGAGCCTTGAGCTCGCTGCCGATGACCAGGTCTCCCTGGGTGATCTGGAAGCTGCGCCCCCCAAATATCTGATCGCGATTCAGGCGCTGGTTGAGCCCGGCGAAGTCGTCGACCTGGCGTGCCCGGATCTCCAGCGAACCCTGGGCATAAGGCACCCGCGTACCGCCCGCGTCATAGTCGCCACTGGCGGCGCCGAGCACCTGCCCCTGCAGGCTGACCTGGCCGCCGAGGGCCGTGGCGCTCAGGCGACCGGCGCGGTTGTTGCCGGCGCTGAAGTCGACCACGCTGCCACCCGCCTGGCGGATGTCTCCCGTAGTGCTGCTCAGCAGCAGGTCGCCGCCCCAGCTGTACTGCGTCACGTCGTTGAAGGTCAGACGGCGCCCGGCCAGGTCGATGCGCGCGCGCTCGCCAAGGATCAGATCCTGTTGCGCCGTGACGCTCAGCTTGCCGCTGGGCAGGCTGAAGGTGCCGTCCAGGCTCACCTGTTGGCCGCTGAGCGCCAGCTCGGCACCTACGCCATCGCGGCCGCTGGCCAGTACGCCACCGCCCCCGGTCACGCGCAATTGGCCGCCGGCAGTGATGCGATTGATCGACCCGGCGGCGCCTGTCCACAGCGGTGTGTCCACCAGCAGATTGCCGCCGCTGTACTGGAAGCCGCCCTCTTGCTGCCAGGCGCCACGCTGGTGATACACCTGCAACGCGCCGGTGTGATTGGCAGTGACCTGGCGGCTGGCATGGATATCGACCTGGCTGAAGCCCAGGGTCTGACGGCTCATACTGGCGGTCCCATCAGGCTGGCTGGCAGGGCCGTAGCCGAAGGTCAGGTCTTCCACGCGCAGCTCGAGCACGCCGTCGCCACTGCCCGCGCCACCGGCGATGGGTGCGCCGGGCGCTGTGCGGGCACCGTTCCACACCAGGCTGCCGGTACGGATGGTCGCGCGCGTGCTGGCCTCACCCAGGCCGTATATGGCCGGTGTACCGAGGATCAGTTGTTGTACCCGGTTGCGCCCGGTCAGTGGGTCATAGGTGTCGAGCCGACTGTCGCCAAAGAAGTTCAGCGAATCCGCCGCGCTCAGCGACAAGGTCTCGAGGCCCGGGATGCCGTCGCTCGCGCGCCCCTGGAACAGGCGGTCAAACACCTGCTGGTTGAGCGTCAAGCCCTGGCCCAGCACCCCGGCACTGGCCGCCGCGGCCAGTGCGTCGGCAGAGCCGACGTTGATCCGCCCCACCGCCAGGCCGAGGTGGCGAGTGCCGAAACTGACCTGATCGTCGAGGCTGAAGGTACGGTCGGTCGCGGCGAACAACGAGCCCTCCGAATACAGCCGGGTCTCCCCCGCGCAGGTGCCCGACGGGCAGCCCCCGATCAGTATGCTGCCTGGCGCGAAGAAGTCGCCAGCCACCGATGGCAGCACGTCCAGGCGACCGTTGGACAGCGCCAGCAGGCTATGGGCATTGGGGTCGATCAAGTAGCCGTCATTGGCATCGAACGGCGCCGCGCCTTGGCCCAGGGTAATGATCGCGGCCCCTTGCTCGACGACGATCGCGCCACGCGCCGTATCGGTGGCGAGGAACACCTCGCCGCCGCGCAGCTCGGCACCACTGCGCACCAAGATGTCCGCGGTCGACTCCTTGAGGCGCAGCATGTTGCCACCCTGGCCATACAACACCTCCGGGCGCGCGCCGATGCTCAGGCGCGACGCCTTGAGCGCGCTGAGGTCGCTGGCGCGCAGCGCAACCCGATTGGGCTGGTTCCAATCGCTGGCCTGGCCATCGGCGAGGATCTCGATGGCATCCAGGCCCAGCACGCTCACGCTGCCGCCGCGACCGTCGCGGGCGGCGTCGAAACGGGCCTGACCGGCAAAGCGGAACGTGGTCTCGGGGTCGGCATTGGGCTTCAGGCGCAGGGTCAGCCACTTGCCGTCGGCCTCGAGCGCCGCTCGCGGAACGCCCTTGGCCAAGGCGTCCGCCTTGACGAAGCTGGCGTAGGACATTTCGTTGTACTGGCTATAGCGCCGCAGGGTGTCGGCGGCAGTCAGGATGACCTGCCCCGGCAATGGCTGCTGGATGGAGGTGTTGACCACCGACAGGCTGCCCGACGTGGTCCAGGAACCGTTGCGCATGGCCTGGCTTGCGCCGCGCGGGCCCGCCATGGCCAAGCCGTTGAGCTCGACGCGGTAGGCGCCCGGCAACAGCGCGTAGCTGGCCGGCAGCAAGGTGTAGGTGCCCGCCGCCAGCCCCGGAACGCCCTGGTCGAGGGTGATGCGCTGGCCGATGGCCGGGTCGGCCACGCCTGCCTCGCCGGCCACCGGCGCATAGTCGACGGCCAGCCCAGGTACGATGGCATAGACCGGGTTGCTCGCCACCGACGGCAACACCAGGCGACCGTCGCCATCGAGCTGCAACAGCGGATGGTAACGGGCGTCGGTGGAGCCGCCGCGCCCGGAGACGAAGCCGGCACCGGTCAGTTCGCCGCCGCCGGCCAGGTCGATCAGCGCCCCGGCCTGCACATCGATACGCTTGCCAGCCAAAACCACGCCATGGTCGATATCGCCGCTGCCGCCGAGCAGGTCTACCGGTTTGCCGTCATACAGATAGCTCAGGCCATCGACGGTACCACCATAAGGCATGTGCAGCCCCGCGGCACTGACCGAGGTGATGCTGCCCGGCAGCAGGCGCACGTCCTGCCCGAGCGCGCCGGCATCACCCAGCTGCACCTGGCCGAGCGGCGCCCGCACCACCCCGCCCTGCTCCACGTAACCGGCACTGAGGTGAAGGCGCCCGAACACCGACAACGGTGCATCGGGCGTGGCCGCGCCGACCCGGCCGACACGCAGCGTGGCATCCTGGGTGGTCCGCACCCGGGCATAGGCGCCGCTCACCGGATACAGTTGGGCGGCCAGCAGCTCCAGGTCGGCATTGCCGCTCAAGTCGGTCGGCGATGAGGCAATCTCCCGACCGAGGAAGCGGATGTCGCCTTCACTGCGCAGTCGGGTCAGGGCAAAGCCTCGGCGATCGAACAGCAGTTGTTGCCCACCACTGAGGGCAAGGTTGCCGCGAGCGCCCAGGCTCAGTTCGTCACGCACCTCGAGCAAATTGGCCTCGACCTGCAGCAGGGCGTTGGACGCCCGCTGCGACAGCCCGCCCTTGACGGTGGGGCGCACGGTCAGGTCCCCCCCCAGATGATTGCTGCCAGCCAAGCGCACATAAGGGGCACGCAGGCGGATGCGGGCGTCGTCGGCACCGCCCTCGGCCAGCACCAGCGAGCCGGCATACAACTGCAGGCCCTGGGCCAGGGTCAGCTGCAGCGACCCGTCGAAGGCCAGCACCCCGTCGCTGAGCAGTGCCAGGCTGGCGAAGCCGCCGCGCTCGACCGCATCCACATCCAGGCGAGCATGGCCATAGCGCAACCCGTCATCAGTGCCGCGCCCCTGGCCGAGCACCAGTTCGCGCGGCACGTTCAGGCCATCATCCAAGTTGTCCTTGCGGTACAGACCGGTATCGAGCGCCACACCGAGGCTGCCGCCAACGGCACCTGCGCCGCCGGCCATGGCACTGAGCGAGCCGTCCAGGCGCAGGCCATAGCTGGAGGCCAGGCTGATGCTGCCGCCGGCACTGGCCATCGGCAATGGCTCCTGGCCTCGGATGTCCAGCACCGCGCTGGCGCCATCGGCGCGAAGGCGGGCGCCACGCGCCACATCGACGAACAGGTAGGCGCCGTCACTGACGCCCTTGGCGTGGTCGATCTGCCCGCCGACGACGATGCTGCCGCCGGCGGTCACCCGGCCGTAGCGTCGCCCCTGGCCGTCCAGGGCCGTGAGCGCCTGGCCGGAGACATCGATCAAGGCGTCGGCGCCCAGACGGATCGAGCGGCTATGAAGGCTTTCCTGGATCCCGGTGGCGACGGATTCGGGCAGCGCCTGCAACAGGCTCACCTTGCCACCGGCGGCCAACAGCGAACCGTCCATGTTCAACTGCGCGGTGCTGCTCAGGGCGATCGACTGCAGCGCATCGACACGGATGCTGGCGCCAGGCCGTACCTCCAGCAACGCCGCCTCGCGATCCACCTGGGCAAGGCGGGTGTCACCGGCGACGAGGCTCAGGCTGGCACCGCCACGCAGCCCCAGCTCGCCCTTGATCGGGTTCTCGCGTACCTGCGGTGGCAACCACAAGGTCGCCTGGTCGCTGACCGGCAGACCAGCATCAAGCATCTCCACCGGCCGCGCGACCTGTAACTGGACGCCTTCGGCCACGGTCAACTGGTGAATGCCGCGCACGGCGTAATGGGCAAAGCCACGGGTGAACAGCTCCTCACCGAGGTGCACGGCGTTGCCATCGGCGATGCCGCCGATGCGCACGCGATCGCCCTGCAGGTCGAGGGTACCGGCAGCGTCGCTGCCATAGCCACGCAGCTCACCCGCCAATTGCAGACGCCCGTTGCCACCGGTGTCGAACACGCCGGCATGCAAGGTCAGGTTACCGCCGTTGCCGCCGCTCAGCTGGTTGCGCTCGCCGCGCACCACGCCACCGGACACCTCCAGCACGCTGCCCTGCCCCAGCAGCACGTCGCCGGTGCTGCGCAGCGACAGGCTGCCCGCGTTGCGCCAGGCCATGGCTTCGGTGAGGTTGCGGTCGCTGCGCGCACCGCCGACATCCAGGCGCACGCCATCGCCGATCAGCACCTGCGCGCGCAAGCCGCTCGGCGTGGCCAGCGCGACATCCCGCAGGTCGGCGCCATCGCGCTGGCGCATTACATCGCCCAGCGCCATCTGCCCGCCCTTGGCCGTCAGGTCGGCAGCGATCCGCACCTCTGGCGCGTAAAGATTCAACTGGCCGCCATTGGCCAGGCGCAGCGCGTCGTCGACCTGGACCGACTCACTGGCGGCCACGGTCAACCCCCCCAGCGCGAAAGCGTTGAGCAGGTCGCTGTCCAATACCAGCCGCCCGCGTCGCTCGTCCGCCAACGGGGCGAGCAACTGCACGTCGGCACTGGCGCCACGGCTGCCGGCGGTCAAGGCCACCTGGCGCAACATGGGGCTCAAGCTGAACGCCAGGCCCTTCTTGTCGCTGAGATAGCCCGGCAGCTGTTGGCCGATGACCAGTTGAGCGCCACGGGCGCGGGCACTGTGCAGCTGCTTGTAGCCATCCAGGCCGGCCACCGGCGCCTGGACCTGACGCTCGTCCTGCCAGGTCTGGCCAAGCAGCAAGCCGTCGAGCAACGCGCTCTGGGTGGCCACCACCAGACTGCCGGCATCGCGGCCGACCGTGTAGCCCTGTTCGAAGCGTTGTTGCGGCGCGATCAGCGGGTTGTAGAACAGGCGGGTCTGGTTCCAGCGCGCCGAACTGTCCTCGAAACCTTGGTAAATACCGCTGTAGAGCAGATCGCCCGGCGCCCGGGACAATTCGTACAGACGCCCGTCCTCGCCGCGCAGCCAGGTTTGCCGCACCACGCCGTCCTGCACCGCCAGGGTACCACCGGACAGGTTGATCTCGGCGCCGCCGCGGGTGACCAGGTCCTGGCCCGTGAAAGTCACGGTACCGCCCTGGGCCATCCACTCGCCCACGCTGTGGTTGCGCGTGCCCAGGTAGCCCCCCACTTCCAGCAGGCCGCCGGCGGTGTACCAGCGGTCGCTGGCATGACCATTGACGCCGGCCGCCACGTGCACCAGCTCGCGCACGTCGACCCACACATCGCTGTTGATCAGTCCGCCCTTGTCGCGGTTGCCGGCAGCGTCGCGCTGCTCGTTGCCCTGGACATTGACCTTGATGACGTTGCTTTCCATCGCCACCTTGACCCCGAGCGCGCCGGACACATCGATGCGCGCACCGTCGTCGACCAGGCTGCGCCGACCGGCGCTCACCGCCACTTGACCACCGGTGGCCAGGGTCAGCGAGCCGTCCTGGAAATGCACAGTGCCACCACTGACCAGTTCCACCCGCGACTGCTCGGGACGGTCGATCACGGTGCTGAGGTTGTCGAAGCGGCCCGTGGCCAGATTGCCGTTGATGCCGTTGACCAGCGCCAGCGAGGCTTCGCGCTGGCTGTCGAGCGCCGCGCTGTCGTCGAGCAGTACCGCGGTGACACTGCCTGGACCGACGCTGACGCTGCCGGTGGCATCGCTGGCAGCGTTGAGCAGGTGGATGCTGCCACGCCGGTCCACCGAGGTGCTGGCCAGCGCCACGCCCTGCTGGCGGACCTGGTGCCCCGTCAGCGTGATGTCGCCACCAGTGGCTTGAACCAGGCCGCTGTTGACCACCGTGCCGGCCGTGCTGCCGGCCTTGAGACTACCCGCCACTTCATTGCCGCGCGTGGTCGAATAGCGGTTTGCCTCGGTGCCCTGGCCACGCCGGATATAGAAATCGTCAGCCGCCGCCAAGGTCGCCTGGCCCTTGCTGGCAATGATCTGCCCGTCGTTGCCCACCTCGCTGCCCAGCAACAGTACATAGCCGCCGCCCTGGGTGGAGCTGGGCGGTTCCTGGGTGCTGATCTGCGCGCCACGCTCGACCACCACCTTGCCGCCGGCATTGGTGAAGGTGGCCTGGCTGCCGTTGTTGTCGACGTAGAGGCCACGTTGTGTGAACTGCTCGTCGCTGATCTGCGCGGCGGCGGCCACCAGATTGCGCACGTTGACCTGGCTGGCGCCGTTGAACACCACGCCATTGCGGTTGATCAGCATCACCGTGCCGGGCGCCTCGATCTGGCCGTGGATCTGGCTCGGCCGGGCGCTCGGGTCATTGACCCGGTTGAGCACGGCCCAGTCCGCCTGCTGCTGGAATCGCACGGTGGTATCGCGCCCGACGTTGAAGGTCTCCCAATTGAGGATGGCCTTGTCGGCGGTCTGCTCGATGCTCACCTGGGTCTTGCCGCCAGCCTGGCTCTGCTGTGGCGCCTTGGCGTTGAGCCAGCCCTGGGTGAGAGGATTCTCGTCGACCTTCAGGCCACCTTCGCCCAGGCCATTGGGCACCACCTGCGGCTGCACCTGGGCCAGGGTGCGACCATTGGCCTGAGCCGCCTGTTGCGCGGCGATGGCGGCCACCGTGTTGTTGAGGTTGCCCACCGAACGCTGGAACTGCTGGTTCAGCCGTTGCTGCTGGGCCAGTGGCGGTGGCGACCCTGGCAGCACCTGCCCTGCCCCACCCGCACCGACGGCGCCGCCCGGGGCGCCGGAGGCCCCCTTGGCGTTGAACCACGCCGAGCTGAACGGCTGGGCGGCCTGGGCACCGCTCGCCAGCATCAGCAAGGCGATGGCCTGGGCCAGGGGCTTGAGCAGCATCGGTTCGCTGCCGGCAGGTTTGCCGCGACGCTGCACGGCGGTGGCTGAAAGGGCTGGCTGGGGCATGCCGAGCGACATCGCAGGGTTCCTTGTACGGGTTCTCGAAATCAGCAAAGGGCGGCGATGATGCCGCTTTGCCATAAGGCGCCTGGGTCGCCACCGGACCGAAGCTTTGTCATGCAAAGTTCATGGGGCTGGGGTATGGCGAGCGCCCGTGTCCACCGCAAGCCAGGACAGACCGATCTCGGTGCCCTTGGCGCAGACATGAACATGAAAAGGCCCCGGCGGCGCCCGCAGGCACCACCAGGGCCCATGCCCGCACCCCAGGGGTACGGACCGCTGGGGATGGGTGGATTACGAGCGACCGATACCGTTGCACACGTTGCTGTTGGCGATATCCAGGCCTTCGTTGCCTTCGTTGGTCAGGAAGGCTTTCTTGACTTCGGCGGCGAAGGCAGCCGGAACCGGTACGAAGGAGTGGATACCGATGGCCAGGTCGTGGTTGCCGCTGTACAGGTCGTTGAGGAAGCCACGAATGGCGGCGGCGTCGGCGGCGTCCTGGTAGCACTGGCCAACCAGCAGGTTGGTGTAGCCAACGATTGGATAGCCAGTGACAGGAACCGGCTTGTCGGTGGCGCCACGGCCGAAGGTCACAGCCCAGTTGGCCGGTTTGTCACGGTCGGCGGTCGGGGCAACGGCACTTTCCAGGGCAGCCTGGGCGTTGGCGACGGTGGGCAGCTCGGCGGTGCCGGTGGCCAGCTTGCTGACACGGGCAACCTGAGCGTTGTTGGAGGTATCGACGAAATCAGGGCTGACGTAACCGATGGCGCCATCGGTGGCGTTGACGGCGGTGATCACGTCGGCACTGCCGGCCACGCCCTGCCAGGTGCTTGGTTCGGCACCGACGTTGGCGCTGGTGAAGGTGCTGCTGACCGAGAAGGTGGTCGGGCAGGAGTCGTTCAGGAAGCGAGCCAGCAGCTCAGTGGTACCGCTGCTGCCGGAACGGTAGATCACCTTGATCGGGGTAGTGTCGGCGGTGCCGAGCAACTGGCCCCAGGTGGCGATGCTGCCGGAGAACACGCCGCACAGCTGCGAAGCGTTGACCTGCAGGTCGCTGACGCCGTTGCGGTGGTAAGGGATGGTGACGGTGGTACCGACGGCCGGAATCTGGATCAGGTTGCCCCAGGCCGCGGCGCGGTTGGCCGCGTAGGTCGACAGTTCGCTGGCGCTGAGCACCGAGTCGGAACCGGCGAAGTCGACGTTGGTGCCGGCCGGCTGGTTGATCGACGCAGGCGCATTGGTCAGGAAAGCGGTCTTGCCACCGCCGCTGCCCACGCCGGTGTAGCTGAAGCCGCTGGGCAGGATGCCTTCCCAGGTAGCGTTGCCGTTGTACAGCGGCTCAGGCAGGGTGGCCCCGCCACCGACAACAGCAGCCATGGATTGGGCCGAAGCCAGGGTAGCAGCCACCAGGGAGGCGGCGATCACAGTACGCTTAAACATGAAGCAATCTCCTATCGTCGTGTTCATACGTTGAGTGGGTCGCGCATTGCCATGGCACAGGCCGAGCCCCTGTTCCAGAGGGGCTGGCGACCTGTCCACGCAGGCAACATTCGCAGCTTGTGGTGACAGCCAGAGGAAAAAACATCGGGAGTTCGGCAGGGAAAAGCTCGGGTGTCGCGGGGTGGTTTTTGCGCTTGCGACAGCGTCGCCAGGCGCCCGGACAGACGATGCGGGAGCGATCGCTCCGGAGGATGGCGGACGAAGCACTCGGGAGCTTGGTCAGCGAAGAGAAAAAGAATCCGTCAGTGTCGAGTGGTTCACAGCGCCTGGGGCGTCATATCGCCGATGCGATTTACCCGCGAAGCAGGCGACGCGGTACCTGGCACCGGCTGCGCCGGTGTTCGCGGGCAAGCCCGCTCCCACAGGATACGCGCCGCTTTGACGCTAAGCGCCGTACCTGTGGAGCGAACCCTGCGACCGCGCTGACCTCAAGTCATGTGCTGCACCCGTGGCTGCTGGCCATTCAGGGTGCGGCCACCTCGCTGGGCGTGGCCAGTTGCAGGACCTCGCTGGTGTAGGCCCACTCTTGCTGGACCTTGTCCGGATGCTCGTTCAGGCGAATGCCATAGGACGGGATGATCTGCTTGATCTTCGCTTGCCACTCAGGCGTGGCCACCTTGTCCTTGAACACCTTGTTCAGCAGGTCGAGCATGATCGGTGGCGCGGTCGAGGCACCCGGCGATGCCCCCAGCAATCCGGCGATGCTGCCATCCTTGGAGGTCACCACCTCGGTACCCAGCTTCAGCACCCCGCCCTGGTTCTCGTCCTTCTTGATGATCTGCACCCGCTGGCCGGCCTGCCACAGACGCCAGTCTTCCTTCTTCGCTTCGGGGAAGTAGGTCTGCAGCGCGGCGAAGCGGTCGTCGTCGGACTGCATCAGCTGGCCGATCAGGTACTGCACCAGATCGAACTCACGCACCCCGACCCGCACCATCGGCCAGGTGTTGTGCAGCGACATGCTGGCGAACAGGTCGAGCAGCGAGCCTTCCTTGAGGAACTTGGTGGAGAAGGTGGCGAACGGTCCGAACAGGATCATGCGCTTGCCGTCCAGCACCCGGGTGTCCAGGTGCGGCACCGACATGGGCGGCGCGCCGGTGGCGGCGATGCCGTAGGCCTTGGCCATGTGGCGCTGGGCGATCGTCGGGTTGTCGGTGACCAGGAACGAGCCGCCCACCGGGAACCCGGCATAGTCCTTGGCCTCGTCGATGCCTGATTTCTGCAGCAACGGCAACGCGGCGCCGCCGGCACCGATGAACAGGAACTTGGCGTCGGTGGCGGACGTGCTGCCGTCCTTGAGGTTCTTGTATTCGACGTGCCAGCTGCCGTCGTCGTTGCGGGTGATGTTTTCCACCTCACTGGACAGCTTGAGGTCGAAGTTGGGCCGAGTCTGCAGGTAGCCCACATACTGGCGGGTGATCTCGCCGAAGTTGACGTCGGTGCCGATGGGCGTCCAGGTCACCGCGAGTTTCTGGTTGGGGTCGCGCCCTTCCATCATCAGCGGTACCCACTTGGCGATCTGCACAGGGTCCTCGGAATACTGCATGGGCTTGAACAGCGGGCTGGTCTGCAGCGCTTCGTAGCGTTTCCTGAGGAAGCGGATGTTATCGTCGCCCCAGACGAAGCTCATGTGCGGCGTGGTGTTGATGAACGACCGTGGGTTCTTCAGCACGCCCTGCTTCACCTGCCAGGCGAGGAACTGACGGGTGATCTGGAACGACTCGTTGATCTCCACCGCCTTGCTGATGTCGATCTTGCCGTCCTTCTCCGGCGTGTAGTTGAGCTCGGCCAGCGCCGAGTGGCCAGTGCCGGCGTTGTTCCAGCCGTTGGAGCTCTCCTCGGCCACCTTGTCCAGGCGCTCGACCATCTCCATCGACCAACCCGGTTCCAGCTCGTTGAGCCAGACCGCCAGCGTGGAACTCATGATGCCGCCCCCCACCAGCAACACATCCACGCGCTTGCTGTCCGCGGCGTGGGCGTGGAGCCCCAGGGCCAGGGTAAGGGCCGCCACCGCCCATTTAGGCTTGTTCTTGATGTTCATGTGCTCTCCCGTGTTCGACATTCCGTGCGCCTGCGGGATCAAGCTTAGCCGAGCGATCCGCTCGGGTATCGTTGCCGTGTTTTTTATTGCCAATCCACCCTGGCGTCGCCTTGCCCTGACAACAGGCGCTTGCCATCATCCCAATCTCGAAATACTGTATGAATATTCAGTATTTCGGTGCCTTCCCATGCAACTGATCGCCAAGCTCGGCATCCTCGCCGACGCTGCCAAGTACGATGCGTCCTGCGCCAGCAGCGGTGCGCCCAAACGCAGTTCCCGCGGCCGCGACGGAATCGGCGCCACCGATGGCACCGGCATCTGCCACAGCTACACACCCGACGGCCGCTGTGTATCGCTGCTCAAGGTACTGCTGACCAATTTCTGCCTGTACGACTGCCAGTACTGCGTCAACCGCCGCTCCAGCAATGTGCCGCGGGCCCGTTTCAGCCCGGAGGAAGTGGTGCGCGTGACCCTGGACTTCTACCGGCGCAACTGCATCAGCGGGCTGTTCCTGAGCTCAGGCATCATCCGCTCGCCCGACTACACCATGGAGCAGCTGATCCGGGTGGCGCGCCTGTTGCGCGAAACCCATGACTTTCGCGGCTACATTCACCTCAAGACCATCCCCGACGCCGACCCGCTGCTGATCGAGCAGGCCGGGCGCCTGGCCGATCGCCTGAGCGTGAACATCGAACTGCCGACCGATGCCAGTCTCGAGCGCCTGGCGCCGGAAAAGCGCGCCAGCACCATCCGCCGGGCCATGGGGGTGATCCACCACGGCCAGCAGTCGGTGGCGGGCGAACCCAGGGCCCCTCGCTTCACGCCCGCCGGGCAGAGCACCCAGGTCATCGTCGGCGCCGATGCCACCGACGACAGCACGCTGCTGCGCAACGCCCAGGCGCTGTATCAGGATTACGGCCTCAAGCGCGTCTACTACTCCGCCTTCAGTCCGATCCCCGACAGCCCCTCCAGTGTCCCGCTGGCCGCCCCGCCGCTACTGCGCGAGCATCGTCTGTACCAGGCCGACTTCCTGCTGCGCGGCTATGGCTACAGCGCCGGCGAACTGCTCGGCGACACCGGCAACCTGGCCCTGGACATCGATCCCAAGCTGGCCTGGGCCCTGGCCAATCGCGAGGTGTTTCCACTCGATGTCAACCGCGCGGACCCCGCGCTGCTGGCGCGCATCCCGGGGATCGGGCTGCGCAGCGTGCAGCGCATGGTGGCCCTGCGCCGCGAACGACGTATCCGCTATGACGACCTGATCCAGTTGCGCTGTGTACTGGAGAAAGCCCGGCCCTTCGTCGTCACCAGCGATTACCGCCCAGCCCAGGCCGAGCTGCGCAGCGGCCTGCTGCGCGCACGCCTGCGCGAACCCCAGGCGCCGGTGCAGATGGGGTTGTGGGGATGATCGCGCTGGACTGCGCCGATCACTTCGCCACCTGGCGTGAGCAAGCCCGCGCGCTGCTCGGCCATGGCATCGACCCGGCCGAGGTGACCTGGAGCCAGGGCCCGATCGACGATCTGCTGGCCCAGCCCACGCCGTTGCCCGAAGGCCCGGGCCCGTTCCGCGCCCGCGTGCCGGCAGCGCTGCTGGCCCAACTCGAACAGGCCGCACGCTTTCGCGGCGAACAGCGCTGGAACCTGCTGTACGAAGTGCTCTGGCGCGTCGCCCACGGTGACCGTACCGCAATGCTTGCCGGTGACCGCCTGGGCAGCGAACTGCAACGGCGCATCCGTCAGGTCGGCCGCGAGGCCCACCACCTGCATGCTTTCGTGCGCTTCGTACCGCTGCCCGAGGCCCTCGCCGAGCGCCTGCAACTGGACCTGGTGGCCTACCACGAACCGGCGCACGACGTGCTCGACAGCGCCAGCGGGCATTTCGCCGAGCGCCTGGGGCGCCAGCGCTGGCTGATCGCGACGCCCACCGACGGCATTCGTCACGATGGCCAGGCCCTCGATTATCGGCGTCGCTGCCCCGATGAGTGGCGCCAGTGGGCGCTCAACGCCGAGGACCCGGGTGCCGAACTGTGGCTGGCCTACTACCGGCACACCTTCAACCCGGCGCGCGTCAACCCCGACGCGTTGCGTCAGCACCTGCCTGCGCGGTTCTGGCGCAATCTGCCCGAGGGGCCGCTGATCCCCGAGCTGGTCGGGCAGGCGCGCCAGGGCAAGCAACGTGACGGGCAAGCCCGTGAAGTGGCGCTGCAACGCGGCAAGCAGGTGGTCGGCAGAACAGGCGGATAGGCCCACACCAAGCGGGAGCGACGGCCTTGCATGATGGCCAGGACTGACACGTTTGCTGGCGGGCCGGCCTTGTGTCACGAAAGGCCTGCGTATGGCTCTGTCGCCAAAGATATTCACTTGAGTGTATTTCGTGAAAATCTTGTCAAATTAATATCCATTCAGACTGTTACAGATCCGATATTCCTGACAAACTTATTGCTAATCATTCTCATAATTACTAGCAACAAGGACACGTCAGGCATGTCACCGCTCGCTGCGCCCCACCGCTTCACGCCCACGCACAACCTGCTGGCCATGGCCATCTGCATGGCCAGCCTCAGCCCCGCCATCGCCGCCGAGCAGCCGCCAGGCGAGGCACCGGCGGTGCTCGAGCTGGGCGCCACCGCCATCAACGACAGCAGCCTGGGCAGCACCACCGAAGGGTCGCGGTCCTACACCACCGGCACCATGTCGACCGCCACCAAGCTGCCCCTGAGCATGCGCGAAACCCCGCAGGCGGTGACCGTGATCACCCGCCAGCGCATGGACGACCAGGGCATGACCAGCATCAACGACGTGGCCAGGTACACCCCGGGCCTGTTCCTCAACCAATCCAGCGGCCCAGGCCGGCAGTCCTACACCGCCCGCGGCTTCGACGTCGACAACATCATGTACGACGGCATCCCCAGCGCCTACACCGGTTGGGTGGTCGGTGCCCAGCCGAACCTGGCGATGTTCGACCGGGTGGAAGTGGTGCGCGGCTCCACCGGCCTGGTGACCGGCGCCGGTACGCCATCGGCGGCGATCAACCTGGTGCGCAAGCGACCGCTGGCCGAGCAGAAGGTCACCCTCACCGGTGCCGCCGGCAGCTGGGACAACTACCGCGGCGAACTCGACGCCTCCAGCCCGCTCAACGACAGCGGCACCCTGCGCGGTCGGGTGGTGACGTCGTACCGCGACGCCAACAGCTTCCGCGATGGCCAGGAGGAAGATCACGGGCTGTTCTACGCCGTGACCGAGGCCGACCTGGGCGAGGACACCACCCTCACCCTCGGCCTCTCCCACCAGAAGGACAAGACCAACTTCTTCTGGGGCGCGATCCCCACCGACCTCAACGGCCATCACCTGGACGTGTCGCGCTCGTACAACCCGGCCACCGACTGGGAGTCCAAGGACCAGGAGATCAACACCCTGTTCGCCGAGCTGCGCCAGCGCCTGGCCAACGACTGGAAGCTGCAGGTCAACGCCACCTACAGCGAGCAGAACGCGCTGTTCCGCGGCTCCTACCAATCGCGCTGGAACGCCGCCAAGACCTTGAGCCGAACGGTGTACCAGTCGGCGCACGACGAAAACCAGCTGGGGCTCGACACCTTCGCCAGCGGCCCGTTCCAGGCCTTCGGCCGCACCCACGAACTGGTGCTCGGCGCCAGCAAGCGCCTGTACGACATGAACGAGCGCAACTACAGCCCGTACGACACCAACTACCCGCTGAGCAGCGGCAAGCCGAACTTCCTGCATACCTCGAACAACCGCCACGTCATCGACCAGGACGGCGTCTACGCCACCACTCGCCTGAGCCTGGCCGACCCGCTCAAGCTGATCCTCGGCGGGCGCCTGGACTGGTACGACTACGACCAGCGCGACAACGACGCCGGCGACTACAAGGTGACCCGCAAGGTCACCCGCTATGGCGGCCTGATCTACGAACTGGACGACCATCACTCGGTCTACGCCAGCTACACCGACATCTTCACCCCGCAGGACGGCCGCGACACTTCCGGCAAGCCGGTCACTCCGATCGTCGGCAAGAACTACGAGGTCGGCATCAAGGGCGAGTACTTCGATGGCGCGCTCAACGCCAGCCTGGCGGTGTTCCGCATCGATCAGGAAAACCGCCAGGTCGAGGTGGGCGTAGCGAACTGCCCGCAGATGACCTGCTACGCCGCCTCCGGCGAAGTGCGCAGCCAGGGTATCGACTTCGAGCTGCAAGGGGCGTTGACCGAACAATGGCAGATCGGCGCCGGCTACACCTATGCCCGCGTGCACACGGTCAAGGACGACAAGAATCCGGCCAGCATCAACAAGCCGCTCAACCCCGATACCCCCGAGCACCAGTTCAAGCTGTTCACCACCTACCGTTTCCAGGGGCCGCTGGAGAAACTGCGAGTCGGTGGCGGCGTCACCTGGCAGAGCCGCATGTACAACGACATCGCTCTGAGCGACGGCAACTACCGCCTGGTCCAGGGCGCCTACGCCGTCACCGACCTGATGGCCGGCTACCAGGTCAGCCAGCACCTGGACCTGCAATTGAACGCCAACAACGTCTTCGACAAGCACTATTACTCGTCGATCTCCAAGTCGGTGGACTACGGTGGCGACACCTTCGGTGATCCGCGCAACTTCATGCTCACCGCCAAATACAGCTTCTGACCTCTGTCGGCGCACGGACGCGCCACTCGCCTCGCGAGCCTACCAGCGCTCGACCATCCTGCCGAAATACACCGCCGGCGAGACCCCGAGCGTGCGCCGGAACATCGCGCTGAACGCACTGGGGCTGTCGTAGCCCAGGTCCAGCGCCACCTCCAGCACCGATTGCCCCGCAGCCAGGGCATCGAGGCTGGCCAGCAGACGCATGCGCCGCAACCATTGCACCAGGCTCAGTCCGGTCTCGCGCTGGAACGCGCGGGTCAGCGTGCGTGGGTTCAAGCCACTGTGGGCCGCCGCGCGGGCCAGGCTCCAGTCCTCGGCCGGGGCCTGGCGCAAGGCGTCGCACAGGACCTGAAGGTGCGCAGAGTGCGGGCTGGGCACATGCAGGGCGAACACTGGCAAGACACGGATTTCATCGAGGATCAGTTGCATGATTCGCCCATCGCGGCCCTGGGGCGGGTGGTCGGGGGCGATATCCATGGCGCGGATGATCAGCTCGCGCAACAGCGGCGAAATCTCGATCACCTGGCACTGAAGCGGCAGGTCGGGGCGCGCGTCGGAGTCGACGAACAGCGTGCGCATACGTACCACGCCGGCCATGCGCAGCTCGTGCTCGGTCGCCGCCGGCACCCAGACGCCACGCCCGGGCGGCACCACCCAGCTGCCCTCGCGGGCATTGACCGTGACCACGCCGCTGATGGCGTGGATCAGCTGGGCACGGTCATGGCAATGCGGCGCGATGTGCTCGCCGTGGCGGTAGTTCTCGGCCAGCGGCAGGATGATCGGGCGGCTCATCGGTTTGACCGTGGCGCTGCGCGGCGATAAACCCCCGGCGTCACCGCCAGGTGCCGCTTGAATGTCCGCTGCAGGTGCGCCTGGTCGGCGAACCCCGACTCCAGCGCCACCTCGGCGATCGGCCGCCCCTGACGCAGCTGAGCCCGGGCATGCTGTACCCGCTGGTCGAGCAGGTAAGCATGCGCAGACAACCCGAAACGCTTGCCGAACGCGCGAGTCAGGTAACCCTGGGACAATCCGGCCGCGGCACAGATGTCGTCCAGCGTCAGCGGGTCCAGGCAATGCGCGCGGATGAACGCCGCCGCCCTGTCCAGACACGCATGCGCCGCTTCAGGAGCCTTTGGCGGCAGGTCCAGATGCGCCGGCAGGCCCTCGAAGAAGGCGGCCAGGTGCGCCTGCTTGTCGAAGGCCGTGACATGGGCGTCGAGCAGCTCGGCGAACAGCTCCAGCAACCGGCCATACAGCGCCGGCGACCAGCTCAGGGTCGCCTCGGGCAGCACGAAGTCGCGCTCGTTCAACCACGGCATGTCGACGAACAGCATCAGGTACGACCAGGGCTCGCCCTGGATCGGGTTGCAGCTGTGCACCACGCCGGGCTTCATCAGCACCGTGGCCCCCGCCGCCACCTCATGCTGGACATCCCCCGTGAGGTAGGTACTGCGCCCCCCTGTGATCACACCGAGGGAAAAGCTTGCGTGGGAATGCGCGGCGTAGCACACCTGGCGCCCGTCACCCACGCGCCGCGCTTCGACGAAGGGCAATGCCGGATCGCGCCAGAACCGCGAGACCTCGATCATCGCCCTGCCCTCACCCTTCGCCGCCCTGCACCACCACCAGCAACTGCGCCTGGCGCTCGCCCACCGAGCGCAGGCGATGGGGGGTCTGGGCATTGAAATGCAGGGCATCGCCGGCCTCCAGCAGCACCCGCTCGCTCATGAAGTCCACTTCCACCTGGCCTTCGTGAACGAACAGAAATTCCTCGCCTTCGTGTTCCTTGAATGTCGGGTCAGTGAACTCGGTCGGAGGCTGGATCAGGAACGGCAACAGGCTACGCCGGCCGACCTGCGAGGTCAGCACCGCATAACCTGGCCCTTCGCCGCTGCCCACCAGCGCCTGGCGCTCGCCGCGGCGCACCAGGCTGTAGCGCGCCTGGTCGGCGTGCTCGGCGTCGAACAGCTCCTCGACATTGACGTTCAGCGCCCGTGCCAGCTTCAGCGCGGCAGCGATGGACGGCGTGTTCAGGCCTCGCTCGACCTTGGACAGGTAGCTCTTGGTCATGCCGGACTTCTCGGCCAGCTGCTCAAGGGTGATGCCCAGTTTCTTTCTCAACAGTTTCAGTCGGATAGACATGTAACGCAGGTTTCCCGAACAAACGCACTTGCTTATGACACTTTGTGTCATATAGGATTATTTGTGTCATTTGGTTGACCGCCCCTCCACCGTCCAAGCAGCGGGGCGGGCCAGCCATGACACCCATCATCACGTCACAGAGGACTGAGCCCATGGCCACTACCCTGACACTCGGCAAAGACCAGTTGGTGCAAAAGGCGCTGACGCAGATGCAAGGCTCGCTCGCGGATAATACGTGGACTGTGCGCGAAAAGCTGGCCCTGACCTGCCGAATTCTGTTCGACCACGGCCACGACTCCGGTCTGGCCGGGCAGATCAGCGCCCGCGGCCCGCAACCCGGTACTTTCTACACCCAGCAACTGGGCCTGGGCTTCGACGAGATCACCGCCGGCAACCTGCTGCTGGTCAACGAAGACCTCGAGGTGCTGGAGGGCGAAGGCATGCCCAACCCGGCCAACCGCTTCCATAGCTGGGTGTACCGCGCCCGCCCCGACGTCAACTGCATCATCCACACCCACCCCACCCATGTCGCGGCACTGTCGATGCTGGAAGTGCCATTGGTGGTCTCGCACATGGACCTGTGCCCGTTGTACGAGGACTGCGCGTTCCTCGAGGCCTGGCCAGGGGTGCCGGTGGGCAACGAGGAAGGCGAGATCATCAGCGCCGCGCTCGGCGACAAGCGCGCCATCCTGCTCTCGCACCACGGCCAGCTGTCCACCGGCACCAGCATCGAACAGGCCTGCGTGTACGCCCAGTTGATCGAGCGCGCCGCGCGCCTGCAGTTGCTGGCCATGGCCGCTGGCACCATCAAGCCGATCGCCCCGGAGCTGGGCCGTGACGCCCACGACTGGATCGACCGGCCCAAGCGCCATGGCGCCGCGTTCAACTATTTTGCCCGACAGGCCCTGCGCGCCCACGCCGACTGCCTGAACTGATCCCTGAATGCCTTGCTTGCGGAGCCTAAAACCATGACCACTGAATTCCACGGCATCATCGGCTACACCATCACCCCGTTCAGCCAGGACGGCGAACAGCTCGATCTGCCCGCCCTCGGCCAGTCCATCGACCGCCTGATCGACGGCCAGGTCCAGGCCATCGCCCCGCTGGGCAGCACCGGCGAAGGCGCTTATCTGAGCGACAGCGAATGGCAGCGGGTCGCCCAGTACAGTCTCGAGCGCATCGGCAAGCGCGTGCCGAGCATCGTCAGCGTCTCCGACCTGACCACCGCTGGCGCCGTGCGCCGCGCCCGCTTCGCCCAGCAGCATGGCGCCGATGCGGTGATGGTGCTGCCCGCGGCCTACTGGAAGCTCGGCGAAGCCGAGATCCTCGAGCACTACCGCGCCATCGGCGCCGCCGTCGATATCCCGATCATGCTCTACAACAACCCGGCCACCAGCGGCACCGACATGCCGGTGGAGCTGATCCTGCGCATCGTGCGCGAGGTCGACAACGTGACCATGGTCAAGGAGAGCACCGGCGACATCCAGCGCATGCACAAGCTGCAGCTGCTCGGCGAGGGCCAGGTACCGTTCTACAACGGTTGCAACCCGCTGGCGCTGGAGGCCTTCGTCGCGGGCGCCAAGGGCTGGTGCACGGCGGCGGCCAACCTGATCCCCAGCTTGAACCAGCGGCTGTACCAGGCGGTGCTGGCGGGCGAGCTGGAACAGGCCAGGGCGCTGTTCTACCGCCAACTGCCGTTGCTGGACTTCATCCTCAAGGGTGGCTTGCCGGCGACCATCAAGGCCGGCCTGGGCATGACCGGGTTGCCGGTGGGTGAGCCTCGGCGGCCGGTGTTCGGGTTGGACGAACCCGGCCGGGTGAAGCTCGAGGCGCTGCTCGAGGCGTTGTCACAAGGGAGCTAGCGCGGCTTCGCCGGCCACCCCCGCTCCCACGGCAGCAGCGCAGCTGCGACTCCTGTGGGAGCGGCTTCAACCGCGAACACCTGCGCAGCAGGTGCCAGGCTGCGAGCCGCCTGCGTCGCGCGCGATCACGGTCCTACAGTTTCCAGTCCAGGCTCACCATCAACGTGCGCGGCTGGCCCATGTACACCCCGTTGTAGAAGCCGACGTTGTTGAAGTAGTGCTGGTCGAACAGGTTCTTCACGTTCAGCGACGCCGACAGGTGCTCGTCGAACTGGTAGCGTCCCATCAGCCCGACCACGGCGAAGGCATCCTGGGTCATGCGCCCCGGGGTGGTGACGATGTTGCCGTCGGCGTCGCGGCCCACCGGGCGTCGGCCCGTGCCGAAGGTGTCGCTCTGCCAGTCGAGCGTGCCGCCGACGGTCAGCTTCGGCTGCAGCTTGTAGGTGGTGGAGAAGCGCACCAGGTTCAGCGGCCGCTCGGTGTTCTTGCGGGTCTTGTCGGCGCGGCTGGCATGGGTGTAGCTGTACCCCAGGCTCATCTGCCAGTCCGTCATCACCTCGCCGGCCAGCTCGGCCTCGAAGCCCTCGACCACCACGCCCTTGCCGCCCGACTTGTAGTACTGCTCGCCATTGGGCCCCAAGGGCACCGAATCGTCGATTTCCGGCACGTTGTCCTGCTTGCTGCGGTACACCGCGGTGCTCAGGTTGGCGCGGTCGTCGAACAGGCTGCCCTTCAGGCCGATCTCGTACACCTTGCCAACCACCGGCTCCAGGTACTTGCGATTGACGTCACGCACATCCTGGGGCTGGAAGATGTCGGTGTAGCTCGCATACACGGTGTATTGCTCGGTGAGGTCGTAGAGCACGCCGGCATAGGGCGTCCACTGGTCGTTGTGGGTCTGGGAGCTGGTCGACACGCCCGTTAAGACCAGGTTCTCGTCGTAGCGCCACTCGCGGCTTCGGGTCTCCCAGCTGCCGTAGCGGCTGCCCAGCACGAAGTGCAATCGGTCGGTGGGATTGAGGCGCGTGGCGATGTAGCCAGCCTTCTGGCGGGTTTCATCGCGCGAGCCATCCAGGCCCGTGGACGGGTCATGGAACTTGGCGATCGAGCTCAGGTACTTCCAGTCCGGGATCTTGCCGTAGTCGGCGGGCACCACCGGATCGAGCAGGTAAGGTGAGTCGTTGCGGCGTTCGGACTCGCCGTAGCCGACCATGAAGTCGTGGCGGCGGCCGAACAGTTGATAAGGGCCGGCCAGGTTCAGGTCGACGGCGGTCATCTTCTCCTCGCCGGAGAAATGGCTGTACCAGGCGCCCATGCCGCTGCGGTCGGCGGCGGGGAAGCCCGCCCCGCCGTAATAGACCTTGCCGTCGCTGTCGCTCCAGCGATGGGTAAGGGCCGCCTTGAGCAGCCAGTCGTTGCCCAGGTTCTGGTCCAGGGTGGCGAACAGCGTCTGGTCCTTGAGCGGCCAGGACGACCATGGCGCGGCCATGTTGGTCGAGCGTGGCAGGTTGGCCTTGCCGCCGTCGGCGTTCCAGTACGGCACGGTGCCCCAGGAGGCGCCCTGCACATGCTTGTTCTGGTAGTCGTAGCCCACCGCCAGCACGGTGCTGTCGCTCAGGTCCGCCTCGAGAATGCCGTAGGCCACCTCGCGCTGGCTGGCGTAGTGGTCCATGAACGATTTGCTGTCACGGTAGGCCAGCACCGTGCGTCCGCGCAGGCGGCCATCCCAGCCCAGCGGCCCGCCGACATCGACGTAGCTGTGGTAGTCGTCATGGCTGCCGGCAGTCACCCCGCTCTGTACCGCCAGCTGCGCGGTCGGGCGCTTGCGCACCATGGCGATGGTCCCGGACGGGTCGCCGGCCCCGGTGGTCAGGCCGGTGGCGCCGCGCACCACTTCGATGCGGTCGTAGATGATGGTGTCCGAGTCGGACTTGAGCCCGGCGAAGGTGTTGAGCATCCCGTCGACCTGGAAGTTGTTGATCTCATAGCCACGGGAATAGTAAGCCGGCCGCTCCGAGTCGCGGCGCTGTACGGTGACACCGGTGACGCGGCCCATCGCTTCGGAAAGCGTGCCAAGCTGGAAATCGTCGAGCTGCTGGCGGGTCAGCACCGACACCGATTGCGGGGTGTCCTTGATCGACAGGTTAAGCCGCGTCGCCGCGCTCATGCTACCGGTGGTGTAGGAGCCGGTGTGCTCTGTGGTGCTGCCCAGGCCCAGGGCGAAGATTTCGGTGGAACCGAGTTCCAGGGCCTCGCCTTCAGGCCTGGGCTCGGTCTGCTCGGCCAGCGATAGCGGGCTGGCCACGGTGGCACACAGGCCCAGGGTGAGGGTCATGGAACGGCTGATGGGCGCGAACATCGCTGCCTTTCTCCTTGTTCGTTTCGATGAAGTCCATTGACTGCCGGCAGGCGGCATTCACATGAAAACGAATCTCGTTTGAGATTCATTATCGATTTATCATCAGAACGTAAAGAAAGGGGGGCTTCGCGTGGGATGAGGCCCTTTCACTCGCCAATAAGCGAAAGGGCCTACAGGGTCACGGCATCACGGGCGGCACGTACTGCAAGGTCGTGCCCAGCGCCCACAGCAACACCAGCACCAGGGGCACGTGCACCAGCAACTGCACGAACGAGAAGCCGATCAGGTCGCGTGCCTTCAGCCCCAGCACGCCCAGCAGCGGCAGCATGTAGAACGGGTTGATCAGGTTCGGCAGCGCCTCGGCGGCGTTGTAGATCTGCACCGCCCAGCCCAGGTGGTACTGCAGGTCGTTGGCCACCAGCATCACGTACGGCGCCTCGATGATCCACTTGCCACCGCCGGAGGGGATGAAGAAGCCGAGCACCGCCGAGTACACGCCCATCAGCAGCGCATAGGTGTCATGGGTGGCGATCTGGGTGAAGAACAGCGAGATATGGTGGGCCAGGGTCTCGCCGTCGCCCCCCTTGACCTGGGTGAGGATGGCGGCGATCGAGCCATACAGCGGGAACTGGATCAGCACCCCGGTGGTGGTCGGCACGGCGCGGGCCACGGCGTCGAGAAAGCTACGTGGACGCCAGTGCAGCAAGGCGCCGAGCATGATGAACAGCAGGTTGTAGGTGTTCAGCCCGGAAATCGCGGTGATCGCAGGCTTGGTGGCGAACTCCTGGTACAACCAGCCAGCGGCCAGGGCCACCAGCAGCAGGATCAGGATCGGGCTGTATTCAAGCCACTCGCCCGGACGCGTGCGCTGTGGCGAAGGCGGCGCGGTGAAGCTCGGGTCGACGCCGCAGTCCTGCGCGCTACGGGCGCTGTTCGGCCCGGGGGCGGTGGCATAGGCGACGATCAGCGAAACGATCACCAGCGCGGCCAGCATCACGCCGGACTGCCAGAGGAAGATGGTTTCGGTGAACGGGATCACCCCGGTGATCGACAGGATCGACGGCGGCAGGCTGGCCGGGTTGGCCTGCAGCTGCGCGGCCGAGGAAGACAGGCCCAGGGCCCAGACCGCGCCCAGGCCCAGGTAGGCCGCGGCGCCGGCGGCGCGGTAATCCATCTTCAGGTCGGTGCGACGCGCCAGGGCGCGTACCAGCAGGCCGCCGAACACCAGCGACAGCCCCCAGTTGAGCAGCGAGGCGAGCATCGAGATCAGGGCCACCCAGCACACCGCCGAGCGACCGTTCTTCGGCAAGCGCGCGAGGCGGTCGATCAGGCGCGCGGCGGGTGGCGAACTGGCCACCACGTAGCCGCCGATGACCACGAAGGCCATCTGCATGGTGAACGGGATCAGGCTCCAGAAACCATCGCCGAAAGCCTTGGCGGTGTCGGTCGGCTTGCCGCCCATGACCAGGGCGCCGAGCGATACCAGCATGACGGCCAGGGCGGCGAACACCCAGGAGTCGGGGAACCAGCGTTCGGCCCAGTTGGAGCAGCGCAGGGCAAAACGGGCGGAGCGGCTATCTTGGATTTCAGCGGCCACGATGTTTTTCCTTTTTTGGTTTTATTGGTGGATTTTTCAACAGGTATTGCAAAACCCCTGTAGGAGCGGCCTTG
>NZ_JAOEBG010000039.1 GCF_029836165.1 Pseudomonas sp. GD04091 | reverse complement strand
AAGGGCCGCAAAGCGGCCCCAACATCTTCAGGAGGAACCACCATGTCCCTGAGCGTCTTCGACCTGTTCAAGATCGGCATCGGTCCCTCCAGCTCGCACACGGTCGGCCCGATGCGTGCCGCCGCGCGCTTCGCCGAAGGGTTGCGCCGTGACGGCTTGCTGGCCGACACGGTGAGCGTCAAAGCCGAGCTGTACGGCTCGCTCGGCGCCACCGGCAAGGGCCACGGCAGCGACAAGGCCGTGCTGCTCGGCCTCGAAGGCGAACAGCCCGACACCGTCGATACCGAAGCCATCCCCGCTCGCCTGCAGGCGATCCGCGACAGCGGCCGTCTGCGCCTGCTCGGCGAACACGAAATCAGCTTCGTCGAGAAGCAGCACCTGGCGATGATCCGCAAGCCGCTGGAGTACCACCCCAACGGCATGATCTTCCGCGCCTTCGACGCCGCCGGCCTGCAGATCCGCAGCCGCGAGTACTACTCGGTGGGCGGCGGCTTCGTGGTCGACGAGGATGCGGCGGGCCACGACCGCATCGTCGAGGACAGCACCGTGCTGGCCTACCCGTTCAAGACCGGCAAGGAACTGCTGGCCCATTGCACCACGCAGCAGCTGTCGTTCAGCCAGGTGATGCTGGCCAACGAAGCCGCCTGGCGCCCGGAGGACGAGACCCGCGCCGGCCTGCTGCGCATCTGGCAGGTGATGCAGGACTGCGTCGAGGCGGGTTGCAGGCATGAGGGCATCCTGCCGGGCGGGCTCAAGGTCAAGCGCCGGGCACCGGCGCTGTACCGTCAGCTCAGCCGCCATCCGGAGGCCAACCTGCGCGATGCGCTGTCGGTGCTCGACTGGGTCAACCTCTATGCCCTGGCGGTGAACGAGGAAAACGCCTACGGCGGGCGCGTGGTCACAGCGCCGACCAATGGCGCGGCGGGCATCGTTCCGGCGGTGCTGCACTACTACATGCGCTTCGTCCCCGGCGCCAGCGAGGACGGGGTGGTGCGGTTTCTCCTCACCGCCGCGGCGATCGGCATCCTCTACAAGGAAAACGCCTCGATCTCCGGCGCGGAGGTCGGCTGCCAGGGCGAAGTGGGCGTGGCCTGCTCGATGGCCGCCGGCGCTCTGTGCGAAGTGATGGGCGGCAGCCCGCAGCAAGTGGAGAACGCCGCCGAGATCGGCATGGAGCACAACCTGGGCCTGACCTGCGACCCCATCGGCGGCCTGGTCCAGGTGCCCTGCATCGAGCGCAACGCCATGGGCTCGGTGAAGGCGATCAACGCGGTGCGCATGGCCCTGCGCGGCGACGGGCAGCACTACGTCTCCCTCGACAAGGTCATCCGCACCATGCGCCAGACCGGCGCCGACATGAAAAGCAAATACAAGGAGACCGCCCGCGGCGGTCTGGCCGTCAACATCATCGAATGTTGACCCGAACAATACCTGAGGAGTCACCGATGTCCGAAACACTGCACAAGACCCCACTGCATGCCCTGCATCTGGAACTGGGCGCGCGCATGGTGCCCTTCGCCCGCTACGACATGCCGGTGCAGTACCCGCTCGGCGTGCTCAAGGAGCACCTGCACACCCGCGAGCAGGCCGGCCTGTTCGACGTCTCGCACATGGGCCAGATCATCCTGCGCGGCAGCGACGCCGCCCGGGCACTGGAAACCCTGGTGCCGGTGGACATCATCGACCTGCCGGTGGGCATGCAGCGCTATGCCATGTTCACCAACGCGCAAGGCGGCATCCTCGACGACCTGATGGTCGCCAACCTGGGTGACGACACCCTGTTCCTGGTGGTCAACGCCGCCTGCAAGGAGCAGGACCTGGCCCACCTGCGCCAGCACATCGGCAGCCGCTGCGAGATCCAGCCGCTGTTCGAGGAACGCGCCCTGCTCGCCCTGCAAGGCCCGGCGGCGGTCAAGGTGCTGGAGCGCCTGGCCCCGGAAGTGGCCGATATGACCTTCATGCAGTTCCGCCCGGTCACCCTGCTCGGCGAGGCTTGCTTCGTCAGCCGCTCGGGCTACACCGGCGAGGACGGCTACGAGATCTCGGTGCCTGTCGCTGCCGCCGAAGCCCTGGCCCGCCGCCTGCTGGCCGAGCCCGAGGTCCAGCCGATAGGCCTGGGCGCACGCGACTCGCTGCGCCTGGAAGCCGGCCTGTGCCTGTACGGCCACGACATGAATACCCAGACCACACCAGTCGAAGCCAGCCTGCTGTGGGCCATCTCCAAGGTCCGTCGCGCCGATGGCGCTCGGGCCGGTGGTTTCCCAGGCGCCGAAACCGTGTTCGCCCAACAGCAGCAGGGTGTGGCCCGCAAGCGCGTCGGCCTGCTGCCGCAGGAACGCACGCCTGTGCGCGAAGGTGCCGAGATCGTCGACCAGGCCGGCAAGACCGTTGGCCAGGTGTGCAGCGGGGGCTTCGGCCCGACGCTCGGCGCACCGGTGACGATGGGTTATGTCGATAGCGAACAGGCGGCGCTGGATACCCCGTTGTTCGCCGTGGTGCGTGGCAAGCAAGTTGCCCTTAGAGTCAGCAAAATGCCTTTCGTGGCGCAGCGTTACTACCGAGGCTGAATGAGTGGATCGGACGGGTTCGACATATTCGTTTTCGAACCTGTCCAATAACTTCTGAACATAGCGCCAGGCCAGGCGCCACGCCGTTTCCGACAAATCGTTCGGTTCTCGGGAAAAGCCTGATTTTCACCCTCCGCCAGGGCTTGTTTTTCGCTCGGCAGTTGGCGTAGAGTCATCGCACTGTGTTTGCATGGGTCGCAACAGTTCGTGACCTGGGCCAGTAGCCGCAATCTGCTACAACCCGTTCGACGTCTCTTACTTTCCTGCAACCCAGCCCGGTACTCTTTCACTGACAAAAAGTGTGAAAGAAACTGTCATCAAAATTTAAGTTTCATAGGAAATAAGACAATGGCTGAGCGTCAGAACGGTACCGTCAAGTGGTTCAATGACGAGAAAGGTTACGGCTTCATCACCCCTGAGAGCGGTGCTGATCTGTTTGTTCACTTCCGTGCCATCGAAGGCAACGGCTTCAAGAGCCTGAAAGAAGGCCAGAAAGTCACCTTCGAAGCCGTGCAAGGCCAGAAAGGCCTGCAGGCTGACAAGGTTCAAGTCAAAGAGTAATCCTCACGACTTCGAAGAAAGCCCCTACCCCGTGCAGGGGCTTTTTTTTGCCCGTAGAATAGCGGCTTCGCCATTCGGAGCCGTCCTGCATGTCCAAGCCTTTGCTCTCACCCCAGGGTGATTTCCCCCCCGTTGGCCTGGGTCGCCGGCTCGCCGCGATGTTCTACGATTTCCTGCTGTGCACCGCCCTGCTGATCGTCACCGCCGGCGCCTACAAGATGATCCAGATGGCGATCATCGGCGAGGCGCGCATGCGCGAGCTCACCGAAGCCGGGGCGCTGGATGGCGATCCATTGCTGTCGACGATCCTGCTGTTCGCCCTCTTCGGCTTTTTCGCCAAGTTCTGGACCCACGGTGGCCAGACCCTGGGCATGCAGGTATGGGGCATGCGCGTGCAGAACGCCGATGGCAGCGCCATCAGCCTGTGGCAGGCGCTGCTGCGCTTCGTGGTGTCGATCGCCTCCTGGCTGTGCCTGGGGCTGGGGTTCTTCTGGTCGCTGATCGACAAACGCAAGCGCAGCTGGCACGACATCTATTCCGAGACACAGCTGGTGCGCCTGCCCAAGCGCAAGAAATGATCCAGCCCGCGCCGACGATCGCCCTGTAGGAGCGGCCTTGTGTCGCGAAAGGGCCGCAGAGCGGCCCCGGCGATCTTTGAATGAACGCTGAAATCCTGGGGCCGCTGCGCAGCCCTTTCGCGACACAAGGCCGCTCCTGCACCAGGACAGTTCCGATTCACACAAAAAAGCCGACCCTGAGGTCGGCTTTTTCATGCAGCCCGGGCCATCAACCCGCCCGGCGCATCAACCACAAGCCCGCCAGCGCACAGATCCCCGCGGGGATCACCACCGCCAGCAACGGCGGGAAGCCAAACACCTGGCTCGATGGCCCCAGCAGATCCCCGGCGATGCGGAACACGAAGCCCACCAGCACACCGGTGAACACGCGCTGACCCAGGGTGACCGAACGCAGCGGGCCGAAGATGAACGAGATCGCCATCAATACCAGCGCGGCGGTGACCACCGGCTGCAGGACCTTGGTCCAGAACGCCAGCCAGTAGCGCGAGTTGTTCAGCCCCTGGTCGGCGAGGTAGTGGATGTAGTCCCACAGCCCAGTGATCGACAGCGACTCCGGCGCCAGCACCACGGTGTTGAGCAGCTCCGGCGTCACCGAAACGTCCCACACCTCTTCGGGCGCCTTGACCACTTCGGTGTGATCGCCACGGAAGTAGGTGGTGGAGACATCATTGAGCACCCACTTGCCTTCCACATACTGCGCCCGGCGGGCGAAGCTGGAGGTCTGGATCTTGCGCTCGGCGTCGAAGCGATAGCGCGTCACGCCCAGCAGCAGGCCATTGGGCTGCACCGAGTTGATGTGCACGAACTCCTCGCCCTGGCGGTGCCACATGCCCCGTTTGGAACTCTGCGCCTCGCCACCGCCCTGGGCCAGCGAACGGTCGGCCTGGGCCTTGTTCTCGGTCACCGGGGCCACGTATTCGCCGATCAGCAGGCCAACCAGCATCAGCACCAGCATCGGTTTCATCACCGCCCAGACGATGCGACCGATGGAAACCCCGGCGGCACGCATGATGGTCAGCTCGCTGCTGCTGGCCAGGCTGCCCAGACCGATCAGGCAGCCGATCAGCGCGGCCATCGGCAGCATGTCGTAAAGCCGGCGCGGGGCCGTCAGCAGCACATAGATGCTGGCGTCCAGCACGGTGTAGGTGTCACTGAGGTCGCCCATCTCGTCGATGAAGGCGAACAGCGAGGCCAGCCCGAGGATGATCCCCAGCACGGCGGCGATCGCCAGGAGCACGCTCTTGCCGATATAGCGGTCCAGTTTAACCACGGGCCACCTCCGCACGGCGGGCGGCACGCTTGAGGCGCAGCGGCTCCCAGTACATCAGCGCCAGGCCGATCAACAGGAACAGGCCATGGACCCACCAGATCCCCAGCGAGAGGGGCAGCTTGCCCTTCTCCAGGGCGCCACGCACGGAAATCAGCATCGTCAGATAGGCCATGTACAGAAGAATCGCCGGCAGCAGCTTGAGGAAGCGGCCCTGGCGTGGGTTGACGCGGGACAGGGGTACCGCCAGCAGGGTCACGATGAACACCAGCAGCGGCAGCGACAAGCGCCACTGCAGCTCTGCACGCTCGCGCACGCCGTCATGGCCGATCAGGTCGGTGGTGGGGATGGCCTCGCGCTCGGTCACCTCTTCGGCAACTTCCGGCTTGGGCAGCAGCACGCCATAGGTGTCGTACTTGATCGCACGGTAGTCGGCCTGGCCTGGATTGCCGTCGTAGCGATAACCGTTCTCCAGCACCAGGTAGCGGTTGCCGTCTGCCTGAACTTCCTGGTGGCCCTTCTCGGCGACCAGCACCGAAGGAGCACGGTCCTTGGTCTTGTCCTGGTTGAACCGCTTCTCGGAGATGAACACCCCGGCCAGGTTGACGCGGTCATCGGACAGCTGTTCGGTGTAGGTGACCCGCGAGCCGTCGCGCAGGGTCTGGAAGCGCCCCGGCACCAGCGTGTCGAACTCGGTCAGGGCATCCTGCTGGGCGATGATCTTCTGCACCTGGGCCACGCCCAGGGGGGCCAGGCTCAGGCTCAGCCAAGCCACCAGCAGGGCAACCAGCGCGGCCGGGGCCATGGTGATCGCCAGCAGGCGCTGCTGGCTCATGCCGGTGGCCGACAGCACGGTCATCTCGCTTTCGAGATAAAGCCGGCCATAGGCGAGCAGGATGCCGAGGAACAGCCCCAGAGGCAGGATCAACTGCAGGAAGCCCGGCAGACGGAAGCCCATGATCATGAACAGCACGCCCGGGTCGAGCACGCCCTGGGCCGCCTGGGCCAGGTATTTGATGAAGCGCCCGCTCATGATGATCACCAGCAGCACGGCGCTGACGGCGCTCAAGGTCACCAGGACCTCGCGGGACAGATAACGAAAGACGATCAAACCAGACACTCCTGGGTTGTCAGGGGCGGACAGCCAAACGAACGATTCGGACAGCCAAGACCAATGCCGGTTCGCCAAGGCGAACCTCCATGTAAAAGTGCGCGCATTATCCTGTGATTGACCGCGCCTGTCACTTGGCCGCGCATGACACTGAATACCGGGGTTGTCATGGAGGTCGCGGCAGGCTCAAACTGGCAGCTTTTCCGCTGGCCGGCAAAGCTGGCCGCCGCGGTATTCCGAGCGCCTGCATGAGACAGCGCGAACTGACAGATCATTCGGGGACCCCAGACATGGAACTGGTTGTAAAAAGCGTAGCCGCTGTATCCGTCAAGACCGCCACCCTGGTCGTGCCGGTGGGTGAAGGCCGCAAGCTCGGCGCCACCGCCAAAGCCGTCGACCAGGCCGCCGATGGCGCCATCAGCGCGCTGCTCAAGCGTGGCGACCTGGCTGGCAAGCCAGGCCAGACCCTGTTGCTGCACAACCTGCCAGGTCTGAAGGCCGAGCGCGTGCTGCTGGTCGGCAGCGGCAAGGACGAAGCGCTTGGCGATCGCGCCTGGCGCAAGCTGACCGCCAGCGTGGCCGGCGTGCTCAAGGGGCTGGGCGGTGCTGACGCGGTGCTGGCCCTGGACGACATCGCCGTCAGCGGCCGCGACGGCCACTACGGCAAGTACCGCCTGCTGGCCGAGACCCTCCTGGACGGCAACTACGTGTTCGACCGTTACAAGAGTCAGAAAGTCGAACCCCGCGCCCTGAAGAAAGTCACCCTGCTCACCGCCAAGGCCGGCCAGGCCGAAGCCGAGCGCGCCGTGAAACACGCCAGCGCCATCGCCACCGGCATGGCCTTCACCCGCGACCTGGGCAACCTGCCGCCGAACGTCTGCCACCCGAGCTTCCTCGCCGAGCAGGCCAAGGACCTGGGCAAGGCCCACAAAGGGCTCAAGGTCGAGGTCCTCGACGAGAAGAAGATCAAGGACCTGGGCATGGGCGCGTTCTACGCCGTCGGCCAGGGCAGCGACCAGCCGCCACGCCTGATCGTGCTCAACTACCAGGGCGCCAAGAAGTCTGAAAAACCCTTCGTGCTGGTCGGCAAGGGCATCACCTTCGACACCGGCGGCATCAGCCTCAAGCCCGGTGCCGGCATGGACGAGATGAAGTACGACATGTGCGGCGCCGCCAGCGTGTTCGGCACCCTGCGCGCCGTGCTCGAGCTGCAGCTGCCGATCAACCTGGTGTGCCTGCTGGCCTGCGCCGAGAACATGCCGAGCGGCGGCGCGACCCGTCCGGGCGACATCGTCACCACCATGAGCGGGCAGACCGTCGAGATCCTCAACACCGACGCCGAAGGCCGTCTGGTGCTGTGCGACACCCTCACCTACGCCGAGCGCTTCAAGCCCCAGGCGGTGATCGACATCGCCACCCTGACCGGCGCCTGTATCGTCGCCCTGGGCAGCCACACCTCCGGCCTGATGGGCAACGACGACGAGTTGGTCGGCCAACTGCTCGACGCCGGCAAGCGTGCCGACGACCGCGCCTGGCAGCTGCCGCTGTTCGACGAATACCAGGAGCAACTGGACAGCCCGTTCGCCGACATCGCCAACATCGGTGGCCCGAAGGCCGGCACCATCACCGCCGGCTGCTTCCTGTCGCGCTTCGCCAAGGCTTACCACTGGGCGCACCTGGACATCGCCGGCACCGCCTGGATCAGCGGCGGCAAGGACAAGGGCGCCTCGGGTCGCCCGGTGCCGCTGCTCACCCAGTACCTGCTGGACCGCGCCGGCGCCTGATGGCGCGCAGCCGGTGGCGCCCAAACGCCACCGGCCGGCACTGAAACATCATGAGCAAAGTCGATTTCTACATCCTGCCCACCGACTCGCTGTCAGCCCGCCTGGATTTCGCCTGCAAGCTGTGCGAGAAAGCCTGGCGGCTTGGCCACCGCGTCTACCTGCATTGTCAGGACGAAACGCAGCGTGACGAACTGGACCTGCGCCTATGGCAGTTCAAGGGCGAAGCTTTCGTGCCCCACGACCATGCCGAGCGGCACCAAGATGCCGTCGTCGCGCTGGGTATTGGCAAGGATGCCGGTGAACACCGCGACCTGCTGATCAACCTGGGCGGCGATGTTCCTGCATTCGTCGGGCAGTTCGAACGGGTCGCCGAGATCGTCGTCGAGGAGCCTGGCATTCGTCTGGCCGCTCGCGAGCGATTCCGTTTCTACCGCGAACAGGGCTATGCTCTGCAAGACCACCGCTTACAGCGACTCTGACGACGATGGACAAGCAGCTGAACTCCCTTACCCATTCCGCCCACCTGCTCGACGACCTCGAGTCGATCCGCGAGCTGCTGGGTGATTCCGACCTGCAGCCGCCGCTGCTGACCGATACCGTCGAGCAGATTCCCCTGCTGCTCGACGAACCGGCCGGCACCCCGCCAGCCGTCGCCGAACCTGCGCCGGCGCCTGAAGAGGATGCCCAGACCCGCCGCCAGGACACCCTGCTGCACCTGGACGCCGAACTGCGCGCCGCCGCGCAGTCGATCATGCAGGACGTGATCAACGACTTCACCCCGCATATCGAGACCGAGATCAAGCGCCGCCTGGATGCGCGGCTGGAACGACTGCTCAAGCGTTCCGAGTAACCATTCGCCCAGATCGCGGGGCAAGCCCGCTCCCACGGCAACACGTGGGAGCGGGCTTGCCCCGCGATGGGTGCTACACCTGTCTTGAAGCGCGCAGCTTGGTTATACTTCCCGGCTTTCCCGAACAAATGCCATAGGGTCCCGCCGCGCATGGACAAGACCTACCAGCCGCACGCCATCGAAACTTCCTGGTACAACACCTGGGAGTCCGAGAACTATTTCGCCCCACAAGGTGCAGGCGAGTCCTACACCATCATGATCCCGCCGCCGAACGTCACCGGCAGCCTGCACATGGGTCATGGCTTCAACAACGCGATCATGGACGCCCTGATCCGCTTCCGCCGCATGCAGGGCCGCGACACCCTGTGGCAGCCAGGCACCGACCACGCCGGTATCGCCACCCAGATGCTCGTTGAGCGCCAGCTGGAAGCCAAAGGCCAGAACCGCCACGACCTGGGCCGCGACAAGTTCCTGGAGAAGGTCTGGGAGTGGAAGGATCAGTCCGGTGGCAACATCAGCCGCCAGATCCGCCGCCTGGGCTCGTCGGTGGACTGGAGCCGCGAGCGCTTCACCATGGACGACGGCCTGTCGGACGCGGTCAAGGAAGCCTTCGTGCGCCTGCATGAAGACGGCCTGATCTACCGCGGCAAGCGCCTGGTCAACTGGGACACCAAGCTGCACACGGCGATCTCCGATCTCGAAGTGGAGAACCACGACGAGAAGGGCCACCTGTGGAACCTGCGCTACCCGCTGGCCGATGGTGCGAAAACCGCCGAAGGCAAGGACCACCTGGTGGTCGCCACCACCCGTCCGGAGACCCTGCTCGGTGACGTCGCCGTCGCGGTCAACCCGACCGACGAGCGCTACCAGGCACTGATCGGCAAGTTCGTCGAACTGCCGCTGGTCGGCCGCCGCATCCCGATCGTCGCCGACGACTACTGCGACCCCGAGTTCGGCACCGGCTGCGTGAAGATCACCCCGGCCCACGACTTCAACGACTACGAAGTCGGCAAGCGCCACAACCTGCCGCTGCTGAACATCTTCGACAAGAACGCCACGGTGCTGGCAGCCGTGCAGGCGTTCAGCCTCGACGGCAGCGTCATCGATGACATCGACACCTCGTTGCCTGCCCAGTACGCCGGTCTCGACCGCTTCGTCGCGCGCAAGCAGATGGTCGCCGACCTCGACGCCCAGGGCCTGCTGGCCAGCATCGACGACCACGCCCTGAAAGTACCGAAAGGCGACCGCTCCGGCACCGTCATCGAGCCGTGGCTGACCGACCAGTGGTATGTCTCCACCAAGCCGCTGGCGGAACCTGCCATCGCCGCCGTGGAAGACGGCCGCATCCAGTTCGTGCCCAAGCAGTACGAAAACATGTACTTCTCCTGGATGCGCGACATCCAGGACTGGTGCATCAGCCGTCAGCTGTGGTGGGGCCACCGCATCCCGGCCTGGTACGACGAGGCCGGCCAGGTCTACGTCGGCCGCGACGAGGCCGAAGTGCGCGCCAAGCACAACCTGGGCGCCGACGTGGTCCTGCGCCAGGACGACGACGTGCTCGACACCTGGTTCAGCTCGGGTCTGTGGACTTTCTCCACCCTCGGCTGGCCAGAGCAGACCGAGTTCCTGAAGAAATTCCACTCCACCGACGTGCTGGTCACCGGCTTCGACATCATCTTCTTCTGGGTCGCCCGGATGATCATGCTGACGATGCACCTGATCAAGAACGAGGACGGCACCCCGCAGGTACCGTTCAAGACCGTGTACGTTCACGGTCTGGTCCGCGACGGCCAGGGCCAGAAGATGTCCAAGTCCAAGGGCAACGTGCTCGACCCGTTGGACATCGTCGACGGCATCACCCTCGACGCCCTGCTGGAAAAACGCACCAGCGGCATGATGCAGCCTAAGCTGGCCGAGAAGATCGCCAAGCAGACCAAGGCCGAGTTCCCCGAAGGCATCGCCAGCTACGGCACCGACGCCCTGCGCTTCACCTTCTGCTCGCTGGCCTCCACCGGTCGCGACATCAAGTTCGACATGGGCCGCGTCGAAGGCTACCGCAACTTCTGCAACAAGATCTGGAACGCCGCCCGCTACGTGCTGGACAAGGGCGAGGACTGCGGCCAGAACGGCGAGGCCTACGAACTGTCGCTGGCCGATCGCTGGATCATCTCGCAGTTGCAGCGCACCGAAGCCGAAGTGACCCGCCAGCTCGAGCAGTTCCGCTTCGACCTGGCCAGCCAGGCGCTGTACGAGTTCATCTGGAACCAGTACTGCGACTGGTACCTGGAACTGTCCAAGCCGGTGCTGTGGGACGAGAACGCCCCAGTCGAGCGCGCCCGTGGCACCCGCCGCACCCTGGTGCGTGTACTGGAAGTGGCCCTGCGCCTGGCCCATCCGTTCATGCCGTTCATCACCGAAGAGATCTGGCAGCGCATCGCGCCGCTGGCTGGTATCGAAGGCAAGACCATCATGCTGCAGCCGTGGCCTGAAGCGAACGAGAGCCGCATCGACGCCGCCGCCGAAGGCGACATCGAGTGGCTCAAGGAGCTGATGGTGGGCCTGCGCAACATCCGCGCCGAGATGAACATCGGCCCGGGCAAGCCGCTGCCGCTGTTCCTCAAGAACGCCAACGCCGACGACCAGCGTCGCCTGCTGGAAAACGAAGCCCTGCTGAAGAAACTGGCCAAGGTCGAGTCGTTCACCGTGCTCGGCGAGCAAGACGAAGCGCCGCTGTCGGCCACCGCGCTGGTGGGTGACCTGCAGGTGCTGGTGCCGATGGCCGGCCTGATCGACAAGGATGCCGAGCTGGCGCGCCTGAACAAGGAAATCCAGCGCCTGCAGGGTGAAGTCCAGCGCGTGGGTGGCAAGCTGTCCAACGCCGCCTTCGTCGACAAGGCCCCGCCTGCGGTGATCGAGAAGGAACGCGCCAAGCTGGCCGAGTCGGAGCAGGCCCTGGCCAACTTCACCGAGCAGCATGCGCGGATTGCAGCGCTGTAACAATCTGATAGACCGCTGGGGCCGCGTTGCGGCCCTTTCGCGACACAAGGCCGCTCCTACAGGGACGGCGCCAGTTTGAGAGGCGCCGCTATCCTGTGGGAGCGGCCTTGTGTCGCGAAAGGGCTGCAAAGCAGCCCCACGGCCTGCAACACCGGATCCGACCATGACCAACAAACCCACCCTGCACCCACGCAACCGCCACCAGGGCCGCTACGACTTCCCCGCGCTGATCAAGGCGCACCCGGACCTGGCCCGCTTCACCATCACCAACCCCTACGGCAAGCCCAGCATCGATTTCGCCAACCCCGAAGCCGTGCGGGTGTTCAACCGCGCCCTGCTCAAGGCTCAGTACGGCATCCAGCACTGGGATATCCCCACCGACTACCTGTGCCCGCCGATCCCCGGCCGGGCCGACTACATCCACGTGCTGGCCGACCTGCTGGCCGAGGACAATGCCGGCGAGATCCCCCGCGGCGCCCAGGTGCGCGCCCTGGATATCGGCGTCGGCGCCAACTGCATCTACCCCTTGCTCGGTCACAGCGACTACCGCTGGCGCTTCACAGGCTCGGACATCGACGGCGTGGCCCTGGCCTCGGCCAAGGCCATCGTCCAGGCCAACAAGCTCGACAAGGCCATCAGCCTGCGCCAGCAAGCGCAGCCCAAGCACATCCTCAGCGGTCTGTTGCAGGCCGACGAGCGCTTCGACGTCACCCTGTGCAACCCGCCCTTCCATGCCTCCCGCGAGGAAGCCACCCGTGGCAGCCAGCGCAAGTGGAAGAACCTCGGCAAGCAGGATCCCAAGCGCAAGCTGCCGGTGCTGAACTTCGGCGGGCAGAACAATGAACTGTGGTGCGAGGGCGGCGAGATCCGCTTCGTCAGCCAGCTGGTCAGCGAAAGCGCCCAGTACGCGGCCCAGGTATTGTGGTTCACCAGCCTGGTGTCCAAGGCCAGCAACCTGCCGGGTATCGAGGCAGCCTTGAAGAAGGCCGGGGTGAAGGCCCTGCGCATCGTCGAGATGGGCCAGGGGCAGAAGCAGAGCCGCATGGTCGCCTGGAGTTTCCAGGACGACGCGGCGCGCCAGCAATGGCATGCCTCGCGTAAATCACAGGCATGAAAAAACCGCGCCCGGGCAAGCCGGGCGCGGTTTCGTCAACGCATCAACAATTACTTGTTGATCGAGTCGGTCAGCACTTTGGCTGGAACGAACTTGACGACTTTCTTGGCAGCGATTTCGATGGCGGCGCCAGTCGAAGGGTTGCGGCCGGTGCGGGCAGGACGCTCGGTGACTTTCAGCTTGCCGATGCCTGGCAGGGTGATTTCGGCGCCGTTTTCCAGTTGGTCGGCAACGATCTGGCCCAGTTGCTCCAGAGCAGCGCGCGCGGTGGTTTTCGGCGCGTCGATGGATTCAGCGATGTCGGCAATCAGTTGGTCTTTGGTCAGTGCCATGGTGGTGTTCCTTCCCTATCAAATCAGAGGTTGTGCAGCATGCTTGGTCGGTGGTCGGGCCAGCCCGGAACATTCCAGAGGCCGCGTCGATCGCGTATGTAGATACGCAAATCGGCGTTTGGTTCGACACCGCGCAAGCGATCTGCCAGCAATGCGCCACCCAAGGGGCGCAAGACGGCGCAAAGCTACCACAGGAATCGATAAATATCCGCTGTCGACGTTGATTTTGTGCAGGTTTTTCGGGGGTTTTCGGAAAATTCGCATTTTTTTGCACAAAAAACGAACAACCGGCATTTGCGCCAACATCTGGCCACTGCACCACCCCCACCCTGAGGTAAACTGAGCGCCTTTTGCAGCGCGGCCTTGCACCGCTCAGACCACCGAGAATTCCATGCCTATCCGTCATTGCATCGTTCACCTGATCGACAAGAAGCCCGATGGCAGCCCCGCCGTGCTCCATGCGCGCGACAGCGAACTGGCAGCGTCCGACGCCATCGAAAACCTCCTGGCCGATCTCAACGACAGCTACAACGCCAAGCAGGGCAAAGCCTGGGGCTTCTTCCACGGCGAGTCCGGCGCCTACCCGTTCAGCGGCTGGCTCAAGCAGTACCTGGATGAGGAAAAGGACTTCGCCGCCTTCAGCCGCGTCGCCGTCGAGCACCTGCAAAAGCTGATGGAGGAATCCAACCTCTCCACCGGCGGCCACGTGCTGTTCGCCCATTACCAGCAAGGCATGACCGAGTACCTGGCCATCGCCCTGCTGCACCACAGCGAAGGCGTGGCGGTGAACGCCGAGCTCGACGTCACCCCGTCGCGCCACCTGGACCTGGGCCAGCTGCATCTGGCGGCGCGGGTCAACCTGTCCGAGTGGAAGAACAACCAGAACTCCAAGCAGTACATCTCGTTCATCAAGGGCAAGAACGGCAAGAAAGTCTCGGACTACTTCCGCGACTTCATCGGCTGCCAGGAAGGCGTCGACGGTCCGGGCGAAACCCGCACCCTGCTCAAGGCTTTCAGCGACTTCGTCGAAAAAGAGGATCTGCCGGAAGAGTCGGCCCGGGAAAAGACCCAGACCTTGGTCGACTACGCCACCACCCAGACCAAACTGGGTGAACCGGTGACGCTGGAAGAGCTCTCCAGCCTGATCGACGAGGACCGTCCCGAGGCGTTCTACGACCACATCCGCAACAGCGACTATGGGTTGTCACCGGAAATCCCGGCCGACAAACGCACGCTCAACCAGTTCCGCCGCTTCACCGGGCGGGCCGAAGGCTTGTCGATCAGCTTCGAGGCGCATTTGCTGGGCTCGAAGATCGAGTATGACGAGGAAGCCGGAACGCTGGTGATCAAGGGCTTGCCAACGCAACTGATCGATCAGTTGAAACGGCGCAAGGACTGAAATCGCCGGGGGCGCGTTGCGCCCCTTTCGCGACACAAGGTCGCTCCTACAGGGAAACGCGTTCATCTGTAGGAGCGGCCTTGCGTCGCGAAAGGGCTGCAAAGCAGCCCCAGCGATCTATCAGGACCACAGACGACACCCGGTCCACCGTCGGCTAGACCACTACCCCCCCGACACCGACATAGGACGCCACCAACGCCTCCTTCGCCGCCTTGCGCAGCTTCTTCACCAGCCGCTCCTGGCGCAAGGCCTCGCCCTTGTCCGGCCACTGCTCCACATACACCAGCGCCTGCGCCGGACTGGTCTTGAAATACCGCGCGCCCTGCCCCTTCTGATGCTTGATGAACCGCCGCTGCGGATCGTCACTGATGCCGCAGTACAGCGAGCCATTGGCGGCACGCACCAGGTAGACGTACCAGGGTTTGCAATCGGTGGGTGTCGGTGTTTCGCTCACGGCTCGATTCGGCACGACGGAAGAAGGTCGCCAGCTTACCCCCTCAGCGCGCCTGCTGGAATGCGCGCAGCCCCTTGAATGCCTGTTGGCGCACCTTGTTCTGCAGCATCGGCGTCCAGCCCAGCAGCACCCCCGGCATGCCCAGCGCCTGACGCGCCCAGCGCCACAGGTCGAAGCTGTCGTGGTGCTGGCAGATCAGCCCGTCACGAATCACGAAGCGCGCCTGGATATCGTTGACCACCACCCGTCCGGTCTGGCTGAACAGGTAGGTCGCGACCCAATGCGCGCCATCGCTGCGCACATTGTCGAACGTCAGGGTGAAATCCTTGGCCCGGGAGGTGAGCATCCGCCACATGTCGCCAACGTCACGCCCGCGCAGGGTGCCGAACACCGGATCGCTGAAAACGATGTCATCGCTGTAGCAGGCCAGCATGGCCTCGGCGTCCAGGCGCTGAAAGGCCTGGTAGAAGCGGGTGATCAGGGCGCTGTTGGCATCGCTCATGGATTGTTCCTGCACGAGTACGGAACCCGCAAGATACTGCCTGGATGCCAGCAACACCATGCCCATTCGCGTCGTGAATGACGATCGCGGAGCAAGTCCGCCCTACACGCGCTCGCTGTTCACCCGCACATGCAGCGCCCGCCCGGCGCCAAGACCGAACACGATCGCAGCGACGCCCAGCACCGCGAAGATCCACCCCACCGCATTCCAGCCACCGGTGAGGTCATGCACCAGCCCGACCGCGAACGGCCCCATGGACGCCAGCGTGTAACCGACACCCTGGGCCATGCTCGACAGGTTCGCCGCCACATGGGCGTCCTTGGAGCGCAGCACGATCAGCGTCAATGCCAGGGCGAAGGTACCGCCCTGCCCCAGACCAAGCACGATCGCCCAACCCCACAATCCGTCGATCGGTGCATACAGGCAACCGAACAGCCCGGCCAGGGTCACCAGCATCACCACGACGATGGCCAGGCGCTGGTCCTTGCCGCGCGTCGCCAGCCAGGGCGCGCTCAGCGAGCTGACCAGTTGCACGATCACCGAGCCGGACAGCACCAGCCCCGCCTCGGTCGGGCTCAGCCCGCGGCCGATGAGGATCGAAGGCAGCCAGCCGAACACGATGTAGGCCAGCGACGACTGCAACCCCATGTACAGCGTCACCTGCCAGGCCAACGGGTCACGCCACAGGCCACGCACCCGGTAGGCGACCTTGTGCTGGCCGTGCCCCTGGCGGGCCTGGGGCAGCCAGAACAGCATCGCCACCAGCGCCGGCACCAGCCAGAAACCCAGCCCCAGTGCCCAGCTGTCATCGAAATGATGGGCCAACGGTACCGTTGCGCCGGCGGCCATCGCCGCACCCAGGCACAGCGCCATGGTGTAGACACCGGTCAGCGTGCCGGCATGCTGCGGGAAGTCGCGCTTGACGATGCCTGGCAGCAGCACGCCGATGATGCCGATGCTCGCGCCCGCCATCAGGCTGCCGAGAAATACTCCTGCCACACCCAGCGTGCTGCGCACCAGGATGCCCAGCGCCAGCATCAGGAGAATGCCGAGGATCACCCGCTCGCTACCGAAACGACGCGCCAGAATGGGCGCCAGCGGTGCGAACAGCCCCAGGCACAGGACCGGCAAGGTAGTCAGCAGTCCGGCCTGGGAAGCGTTCAGGCCCAGGCCATCGGCGACTTGCCCCAGCACTGGCGCCATGCTCGACAGTGCCGGACGCAGGTTCAACGCCACCAGCACCAGGCCCAGCAACAGCAACCAGGGCCGGCGCAACAGCACGGGGTGTTGCTGAACCTGTTCGTCGTCGGCCTCAGCGTCGATCAGCAGTTCGTCGAGCTCCGTCTGACGGGGAGCGGTTTCACGTTGTTCGGTCATGACCTTCTCGCTGTCAGGATTCGATGAGGGTCCGGCTCAGGTGCTTGGCCCGTTCCGGATCGCGTTGTTCGAGGGCGTCGAGGATCTGCCCGTGCAGGTCGAACACGGCCTGGCAACGGGGGACGCTGGTCATGTTGTGCTGCAGGGCGGCGCGTACCACGCTGGAGAAGTAGCGGTACAGCTCGCTCAAGGCGGGGTTGTGGGCGGCGTCCACCAGGCGCTGGTGGAAGACCAGGTCGCATTCGACGTAGGCGTCGACATCGCCATGGAAGTGCTGCGCGCTGTGCTGCAGGGACTCGCGCAGGGCCTTGAGGTCGGCGTCGGTGCGGCGCACGGCGGCCAGGCCGATGGCCTGCGCTTCGAGGATATGGCGGGTTTCGCGGGCGTGTTCGACTGCGCAGCGGGACATGACCTGCACGGCCTGCAATGGGTCCACGGCGGTACGCAGGTAGCTGCCGTCGCCCTGGCGGATTTCCACCAGACCGCTGAAGGCCAGGACGCGCATGGCCTCGCGGACGGTGTTGCGGCTGATGCCCAGGTCGCTGGCCAGCTCCGGTTCGGTGGGCAGGCGCTGGCCTACCGACCAGATGCCCTTGGCGATGCGGTCGCGGAGCTGGTCTACGGCTTGTTCTACCAGGGAGCGTTTGATGAGCGGGGTCAAGGGATGGGTACGTCCAGTCATCGGATGAATTTGGCTTGGGGTTGGACGATAGCGGGTTGAG
>NZ_JAOEBG010000038.1 GCF_029836165.1 Pseudomonas sp. GD04091 | reverse complement strand
TGCGGCCCTTTCGCGACACAAGGCCGCTCCTACAATTGATAGCTGAAACTCAGGTTCAGCCGCGGCCGCCGGTTGAAACTGTCCAGGGCGATGTCCGACATCGGCTTGGCCACCTCGACCGCGATGTTGTAGTAGCGCGCATCGCCAAACCGCAGCCCCAGCGCAGCCGACGACATCTTCGTGTCCTTCACGTCCAGTTCGTTGAACCAGGCCCTTGCCATGTCGAGCGCCACGTACGGTTGCACGACCTTGAACCAGCCCGCGTCGCGCCGAACGCTGTAGTTGAACTCATAGGCCAGCCCCCAGCCCTTGTCCCCCGAGCCCTGGTCACTGGGGTAGCCACGCCCGAAATTCTGCCCGCCGAACACCGCGCGCTCGCTGTCGGGCAGGCTGTCGTTGCTCCAGTAGGCCGCCGCCGAGGCCACGCCCTGCCAGTTGTCGGTGAAGTTGTCGCTCTGCACGCCCGAAACCCGCAGGCGCAGGAAATCCAGGTCGTAGCCGGCGTTGGTGTTTGCCCCCAGGCGATCGAGCCCCTGGTAGACGCCCGCGCTGAGTATGCGCAGGCGCCGCGCCTCGGCCTTGCGCCAGTCCCCTTCGAAGGACAGCGCGCGAATGTCGGTACGGCTGTCCAGCTGCAACGGATAGCCGACCACCTGGTAGTCGATGCGATCGTTGACCACGTAGAAGCGCCCGACCACCTCCAGCCATTCGCTGGGCGAGGCGATCAGCGACTGGCTGATGCCCAGCGAATAGCGTTCGTTCTCACGGTGCTGGGTCAGGTCGATGCCATTGTCCAGGCGGATGCGGGCCTTGGGGTCGCTGCGGTAACGCGAGGCCGACAGCAACAATTGCGAGCCCTCGGCGTCGAGGAACTGGCTGTAGTCGAGGCGATTGTAATGTTCCTTGTCCTCGCCGGGCGGCACCAGCACGCTGGCGCTCAGCTGCTCGGCGAAACGGGTCTGGGCGTTGCTGCTGGCGCCCAGCAGCGCCTGCAGGTCATCGCGGCTGCCATCGTTCAGGCTCAGGGTCGTGGTGAAGGGCTTGCGCGAGACCTGGGCAACCAGCCGCGTCGCGCCATCGGTGGTTCCCGGTGGCGGGACCTGGGCCTGGAAGGTCAGCCCGGGGATGCGCCCGGCCAGGCTGGTGTAACGCTCGAAGCTCTTGCGGGTCAGGGGGCGCTCGGCCTTGAGCCTGTCCAGCAGCTTTTCCAGATAGGCCCGGGCGCCGCCGACATCGCCCTCGACCTGGTAATCGCGGATATAGCCTTCCACCAGTACGACCCGCACCCGACCATCGGCGAAATCCTGGGGCGGCAGGTAGGCGTAGGACAGCAGGTAGCCATCCTGCTGGTAACGCTGGGTCAGGCGGCGGGTGATGTCGATGAGCTCGGCGAGGCTGACATCACGACCGATCACCGGCTGGTAATGATCGCGCAGCTCGCTCAGGGGATAGACCGTACCGCCCTCGAAACGCACTTTGCGCACCGTCACGCGGGTGCTCATCAGCAGGGGCTGCTGGCCCGTGGCATCCGGCGTGGGAACCTGCGGGCTGGTCGCGCCTGGGCGGTAGGCGTCCACCGGCAGGTTGGGCGTGGGCAGGCGGCGTTCGGTTTCGTTGCTGTTGAGAAAACTCGGCAGAGGCTCGGCGCGGGCCAGGCCAGCCCAGGTCAGCGCCAGCATCGTCACCAGCAGTAGACGCATCAGGACACTCCATGATCCAGGGTTGGCACAGATGCCTGCGCGGCCGCGACCGCGCAGGCACCTCACCTAGAGCGTAGCCCGTCGTATCAGCGCTGCCCGCCTGCCAGGGCGCCGCCGACGCCGTTGAGCACACCGCCCAGCCCACCGGGCTGCGCCGAGCCGCCATTGACCAACGTACCGGCCTGCCCCAGCGCGCCGCCCGCGGCGCTCACCGTGGCACCGACCTGGCTCACGACCGGGTTGGCCGTGGCGCCGCTCAGTTGCGTGCCGACGCCGCCGACCGCGCCGCCCACCTGGTTCAGCAGCCCGGCCACGGGCGCGCCCGCGCCGGTACTGGCGCCTACCTGCTGGGTCACGCTGGCCACGCCCGCGACGACCGGGGCCAGGCCCGTGCCCACTTGTTGGGTCAAGGCCGCAACCGGCGCGCCGGCAGCGGTGTTGGTCACGCCATTGCCGCCGAGCACGGTACCCAGGCTGGCGACCGTGTTGCCGGCCTGTGCCGTGCTGGCGCTGACACCGGCCACCGCGGAATTGCCAGTGCTGCTCGTCAGCCCGCTGCCTGCGCCGGCCACCACGCCGCCGACCGTTTCCAGCAACCCGCTCCGTGGGCCGCCCGTGGTCGGTGCCAGCCCGCTGGCAGTGGTGACCGTGGTGCCGGTATTGCCGACCAGTTGCCCGAGCGGGGTGGTCAGAGGGTTACCGTTGCCCGCACTGGCGACCTGCTGACCCGCCTGGCTCAACGCCCCGCCCACCTGGCTGAGGGTCTGGTTCAGCGGTGCGGCCAGACCGGTCTGGCGGGTGACGTTGGCCGTGCTGTTCTCCACCAGCGAAACCACAGGCACCAGGGCATTGCTGACACCTTGGGTGGCTCCCGCGAGCGGGCCACTGGTGCCGACCGGTGTGAGTGTGTTGCCCAGCATGGTCACGGCCTGGCCGACGCGATCGACTCCCTGCCCGGCCCCCGCGACCACCTGGTTGACCAATGGCACCTGTTCCACCGGCCCGCTGCTCGCCAGCCCGGCCACGCCTTGTCCGAGGCCGGAAACGCCGGTGCCCAGGTTCGCCGTGGCGGCGCCGACCACGCCGACCGTGGTGCCGACCGCGTTGTTGCCCGTGCCCAGCTGCCCGAGCCCATTGCTCAGGCCACTGCCGACACTGTTGACGGCATTGCCGGTGGACGAGACCAGCGTGCCCACCCCTCCTGTCAGCGAAGTATTGCCAGCGATGGGTAAGCCGCCGACGACCTGGCCGAGGTTGCTCACACCGTCGCCGATCCCGGAAACGGTATTGCCCAACTGGTCGATCACCTGGCCGGTGACCAGGGCACTGGGCGTCGTGCCGCCTCCTGTGCCGCCATCACCGCCACCGGGTGTGGTGCCACCACCTGTACCTCCGCCGCCAGTACCGCCACCTGTGCCAGCGCTGCCATCGCCCGGCGTGGTACCACCGCCCGTACCTCCAGTACCACCCGTGCCTCCCGTTCCGCCCGTACCTCCAGTACCACCCGTGCCTCCCGTTCCGTCCGTGCCGCCTGTACCTCCTGCGCCTCCGGTTCCATCCGTGCCTCCGGCACCCGCGCCGGCACCACCATCGGCCGAGGAGCCGTCGACCTCGCTGTGATGCCCGCCACCACCGCTGCTGCAACCGCTGAGGCCCAGGGACATGATCATCGTCAGCGCCGTTGCTGCCTTGATCCACGCTTGAGTGTTCATGGGAAGACTCCCGCTGCTGGTTATTGTTCTTGCAACCAGAAGTGAAAGCCGAGGGGGGCGAAACGGGTAGTTCACAACTTGGTGTTAGTACCTGTGGCAGGGGGCTGAAGAGGCCGCGCAAACCTATGGTATTCAAGCGGTTTCATCGTGCGATCGGCGCTCGGTCACCAAAGGCATAGTCGTAAGTCATTAGTACGAGTGGCTGGCGAAATGCGAGGGCCTCGAATAGACCACCGGCTTATTAAGATTTTCCCCATTCCCTGTAGTCCATTTCCCAAACATAATCCGAACCCCTTTCAAGCCATTGCGGTGGTCTGGGCTGGTCTCTAGTCTCGGCCGGTCGCTGCAAAATCAGCGACCGGCTTTGACAGGCTGCTGAGAACCTGACGCATGGCTTTCGCTCTATGGCGGCTGTGCGTGGGGCACCTCGTGTGCGCCGGGTTTGGTTCTCTCACCGGTCTGTCAACCCACGTACAGCTGCCACCCTCTTGTTTGACAGCAGTCGGTGGTGGCTCACTTTAGAGAGAGCCATTCCCATGCTGAAGATTGTCCCCGACCCACCCCACAACCCTCATTCCCTCGAAGACACCCTCATCCAGGCCACCGAGTACGCCCTGTGCGCGTTGACCGTGGCCCATCAGGCCGTGCAGCTCAAACCCAGGTCGCCTGCCGCCATCCTGATGATGGCGTCGATGCATGAGATGGAGTCACTGCGTGTGTTGCTCGAAGCGGCTTTGATTCAGGTGCAGATGCCGGATCAGGCGACGATGTCGCATTAAGCCACAGGCACCCACCCTTTCAGGGAGAACAACCGTGACCACAGACGACACCAAGACTACTGTCGGCAAGACCAAGTTCTACCAGGGCGAGGGCATGACCGACCCGCTGTTCTGCATCGAGCCCGGCATTCCCTGCCAGCATGCCCGCGATCAAGCCTCGGAATTGATGGGCTGCGTGCGTGACCTGACCATCACCGGGATCATGGAGGAAAAGCCTCAACTGCTCTGGGCGTCGTATTACCTGAGCGCGCTGGCCAAGGCGCTGATGGATGATGCCGAGCTCGGCATGAAGCACTGAGATTTGTACTGTCAGTGCCGGCCTCTTCGCGGGTTTACCCGCGAAGCAGGCGCTCCGCGGTTCGAGGATACGAGGTCGACTCACTCGACCTGAAACGCCACCCGCGCCGTCTCACCGCTCTCATCCAGCGCACTCAACTCGATGCTGCCCGCCTGTTCGAAACGCACCGGCAAGCTGTCCTGCCCCTGGGTTTCGCCCAGGGGCTGGCCGTTGAGGAACCACCAGCGCCGCCCCGCGCCCCCCAAGGCCGACACCCGCAACTGCAGCGGCTCATGGCTGGTGGCCGGGCGACGCAGGTTGTCGCCGGCGCGCACGCCGACGATCGACAACGGCGGCGCGCTGGCCACCTGTTGTGGCGGGCAGGCCGGATCCACGGCCGGTAGCCGCGCCGCACGGCGTTCGGCCCGTGGCAACCAGGGCTCCAGCGGCGCCGGCCACAGGGCGATGTCATGGGCCTTGGCCCCGGTGCAACTGGCATCGACACGCAAGCCCTGGTCGTCGAGCCAAACGGTCTCGCGCAACCCCAGGCCCAGGGGCTGGTCGGCCGCCAGCAAGGTCGGCGGGGTGGTGCCGTCCAGGGTCCAGGCGAAACGCTGGCGGCGGCAGTTGGGATCCTGGCGACTCATCGGCTGGCCCAATGGCCAACAGATCGCCGCCACGCCCACCGACGCCGGCACCGGCTCCACCGGCGCCTCGATACCGCGCTGGCTGTCACGGTTGCTCAGCAGGTCATGCACCTGCAGCATCAGCGGCGCCGCCGAGGCCAGGCCGAACTGGCCCGGCACCGGGGTTCCATCGGGGCGACCGATCCACACGCCGATCAGGTAGCGCGGGCCGACCCCCACCGACCAGGCATCGCGAAAGCCGTAGCTGGTACCGGTCTTCCAGGCCAGCTGCGGGCGCTGCACCAGCTCGGCGTGCGGGTCGCGGTCCGGGCGGGCCTGGCCGCTGAGGATGCGCCGGGTGATCCAGGCCGAGCCCGGCGACAACAGCCGCCGCTCCACCAGCGGGTCCTGGGGCTGCAGACGAATCTTCGCGCTGTTGCCGCCACGGCCGAACGCGGCGTAGCCACCGACCAGATCCTCCAGCCGGCTGCCGGCGCCGCCAAGAATCAGCGACAGGTTCGGCTCGGCCAGCGGCGGCAGCACCAGCGGCATGCCGCCCATGCGCATCTGCGCGGCGAAGCGTTTCGGGCCATAGGCCTCGAGCAGCTGCACCGCCGGCAGGTTGAGCGACAGCGCCAGCGCCGAGCTGGCCGACACCGGGCCGCTGAAGCCCATGGAGAAATTGCCGGGACGGTAGTCGCCATAGCGCCGGGGCACATCCTGCAGCAGCGACTCGGAGTGGATCAGGCCGTCGTCCATGGCCATGGCATAGAGGAACGGCTTGAGCGTCGACCCGGGCGAGCGCAAGGCATGGATCATGTCCACATGGCCGAAGCGGCGCGCGTCGCTCAGGTCGATCGAGCCCAGGTAGGCGCGCACCGCCATGCTCTGGGTCTCCACCACCAGCAGCGCCGCCGAGGTGCGCTCCGGCAGGCGAGCGCGCCAGCCCAGCAACAGGTCTTCGAGGCGGCGTTGCAGGGCGGCGTCGAGGGTGGTGCGGATCAGCGGCGGGCTGTTCGGCGTGTTCAGCCGCCGGGCCAGCAAGGGTGCCAGCGCCGGCTCCTGGCGTGGCGCCAGCAACAGTGGCTCTTCGCGGGCCTCGTCGATGCGCCGGGCCGGCCACACCTGGTACTCGGCCAGACGCTGCAGCACCTTGTCCCGGGCCCGCTGGGCGCGTTCGGGATGACGGTCCGGGCGCAGGCGGCTCGGCGCCTGGGGCAGCACGGCGAGCAACGCGGCCTCGGCCGGGGTCAGGTGTTTCGGCGATTTGCCCAGGTAGGCCCAGCTGGCCGCCGCCACGCCCTGCAGGGTGCCGCCGAACGGCGCGCGGTTGAGATAGAGCTGCAGGATCTCGGCCTTGGACAGGTGCCACTCGAGCTGCGCCGTGCGCCACAGCTGGCGCAGCTTGCCGGGCAAGGTGCGATCGTGTGGATCGAGCAACCGGGCCACCTGCATCGACAGTGTGCTGCCACCGGACACCACCCGGCCGCCACGCAGGTTGAGCCAGGCCGCCCGGGCCAGGGCCATGGGATTCACCCCGGGATGCTGATAGAACCAGCGGTCCTCGTAGGCGAGCAAGGCTTCGAGGTAGAGCGGCGAGACTTCGTCCGGGCTGACCGGATAGCGCCACACACCTTCGGCGTCGGCGAAGCGCCAGAGCGGCGTGCCGTCCTCGGCCAGTACCACCCGCGCCAGGTCGTCGCCCGGCATGGGCAACGGCCAGATGCGGTCGGCCAGCCACAGCAGGGCCATGGCCACCAGCAACGCGACGGCGACACGCCGCAGCAGCCTCGGCAGGCGCGGGCGCGCTAAGCTAGGCATCGGGAACCGAGCGGGCCTGTGCATGGCCAAAGGCTGGGAATCGCCGATTCGTTGATCAGGAAGCGACTATGCATGTAGAAGGTTTTTTCGAGTGGCTGGGCCAGGCGCTGGGTTCGTTGATCCGTTTCATCGTCGACGGCCTGAGCGGGTTGTTCAACCTGCTGGCCAACGCCGGTGGCAATTTCATCGACGGTCTGGCGCGCACGCTGGGCATGGACACCTCGCTGGTCAGCATCCTGGCACTCATCGTCGGCCTGATGCTGTTGTACTCGGCGGTCCGCGCGTTCATGCGGGCGTCGATCATACTCGGGATCATCTGGGCGTTGCTGGGGTTGTGGGTGTTGAGTTGGGTCGTCCATTGAACGCCCTGCGCAGCCCGGTGTAGGAGCGGCCTTGTGTCGCGAAAGGGCTGCGTAGCAGCCCCAGCGATTCTCGCATTGACGTCGAGATCGGGGGGCCGCTGCGCGGCCCTTTCGCGACACAAGGCCGCTCCTACAAGGGGTGCGTTGCCTCAGCGGGCGCGCACCACCATCTCGCCCTGGCTCTCGCCGATCGCCTGCAGGTTCGGCCGGTACATCGATTCCACCTGCGGCGGCGGGATGCGGTAGCTGCCTGGGGTCACCGCGCGGGCCAGGTACAGCAGGTGGGTGGTGCCGTAGCTGTCGAGCTTGAGCGCGGCCACATAGCGGTCGTCACGGTACTCCTGGTGCACCACGCTGGCGTTCTGCATCGACTCGCGCCACTGCTTCACCGCGCTGCTGGCGTTGTCCAGGCTGGCGGCGCTCTGCGCCAGGTTCTGGTTTTCCAGCTCCAGGCCCGCCGGCAGCAAGTCCACCACCAGGGCATCCGGCACCTGGTCCTGAGCCTTGAGCGCCAGGTGCACCAGCACCAGGTCGCCGCTGCGCAGGTTGCGCACATCCAGCGGCTGGCCGTTCATGCCCAGGTATTCGCGGCGGATCTCCATGCCGTTGCCGCTGGCGGCCCGGGCCTGGCGCGGGTAACCGGACAAGGTCAGCTGCTGGTACAGGGTGTCGCCACTCTGGTTCTGCACGGTCAGCGGCGAGGCCAGTAGCGGGCCTTCGAGCTTCATGCCCGAGTCGGCGTTGTTGAACTCGCGAACCTCTCCCGCGCTGTCCAGGCGTGCCGTCCAGTTGCCTTCCGGCTTGCCCAGCAGGCCACGGCCGGCGAGGAACAGGGCATTGCGTTCCTGGGTGGACAGCCAGCGGTTGGCGGCCAGTTCGTCGGAGAGCGCGAACAGACGCTGGTCGACCTGGTTGCCGGCCAGGTTGTTCTCCTGCAGCAGGGCCAGAATCAGCGCCTGGTCGCGCAGGGCGCTGCCGTAGTCAGCCATCCAGCCTTTGCCACGGCTGACGGCCAGGCCCGCCTGCAGCGCCTGTTGCGAACGCTGCTTGTCGCCCATCTTGTCCAGCGCCACCGCCAGCTGTACCAGCGGCAGGCCGGAGCGGGCGTCGGCGCGGCGCTCGAACAGAGCGCGCAGGGCACCCAGCGGCGCTTGCTGGCTGCGCGCCAGCACCAGGCCGGCGTAGGCCTGCACGGCGAAACGGGTATGGTCGGCGTTCTGGCTGTAGTCGACTTCGATCAGGTTGCGCTCCTGCACATAACGCAGCAGGCGCTCACTGGCCTTCTTCAACGCTTCGGCCGGCACGCCGTAGCCTTGCTCGCGGGCGCGCAGCAGGAAGTCGGTGACATAGGCGGTCAGCCAGTACTCTTCCTCGCTGTCCGAGCCCCACAGGCCGAAGCTGCCGTTGTAGCGCTGCATGCCCAGCAGGTGCTCGATGCCCATCTCGATCTTGCGCTTGCGCACATCGGCCGGCTCGCCCTTGATCCCCAGGCGTTTGAGGCTGTCGGCGTCGGCGTACAGCGACGGGTACAGGCCACTGGTGGTCTGCTCCAGGCAACCGTAGGGGTAGGCTTCCAGGGCGCGGATCTGCTCGCCCAGGTTCAGCGGCGGGCGGCTGGAAAGCGCCAGGCTGGCTTCGAGGCCGGCCGCCTCGAACTCGGCCAGGTCGCTGTCCGGCAGGCTCCAGGGCTGGTCCTTGAGGGCCACGCGGTAGTGCTTGAGCATCGCCGGGTAGGCCGGACGCACGCCCAGGGTCCACTCACGCTGGAAAGCGTTGGCCGGCTCGCCCGGCAGTTGCAGGCCATTGACCTGCACGCGCACCTTGCCCTGGCCCAGGCCACCCTGGGCCTGCACCGGGATCATCAGCGTGGTGCGCTGGCCCTCGGCGAGGGCAACGCTTTGCGACGCGCCAGCGGCCAGGCTCAGCTGTCCTTCGGCGGCGAGTTGCACGGTCAGTTGCTGGGCACGGCCGGACAGGTTGGCCAGGTCCAGCGCCAGGCTGGTGCGGTCGCCGCCGGCCAGGAAGCGCGGCGCGGACAGCTCGGCGATCAGGGGTGCGGCGACCACGGTCTTGCCTTCGGCCATGCCGAAGTGTTCCTCGGTCCAGGCCTGGGCCATCAGGCGCAGTTCGCCGTTGAAGTCGGGGATATCGACCGTGGCCTGGCCTTCGCCCTTGTCGTCGAGGGTCACCGGCAGGCTCTGCTGGGCGACGATGGTCACCGTGGTGTTCGGGCGCTTGCCGCCCTTGGCCATGGCGGCGTCACCACCAAAGGCCAGGCTGGCCAGGCGACCCTGGCCGGCTTCGATCAGCTGACCGTAGATATCCAGCTGGTCGGCGCCGTAGGCCTTGCGCCCGAACAGGCTGGCGAACGGGTCGGGGGTCTTGAAATCGGTGATGTTGAGGATGCCCACGTCCACCGCGGACAGCAGCACGTGCACCTGTTTCGGCACGCTGCCGTCGGCGTTGACCGCCTTGACCTTCACGGTCAGCGGTTGCTTGGGTCGCATCTTCTCCGGAGCCTGCAGCGACACGGCCAGCTTGCGCTCGGCGCGGTCCAGCGGCAGGTGCAGCACGCCCACCGCGCGCTTGGGCGTGGCGTTGGCCTTGCGCTCGCCCGGGCGGAGCACCAGGGCACTGATGTACAGGTCGTGCCGCGCCCATTTCTTGTCCAGCTCGACATCGAAGGTCTTGCCCTCGGCCGGCACTTCGATCTCCTGCCACCACAACGGGCCATCGGCGGACTCGATCATCAGGTAGCCACTGCCGGCGGCCGGCGGGGTGACGGTGACCTTGGCGGTGCCACCGTCCTGGTAGGCGGGCTTGTCCAGGGCGATCTTGACCTGGTCGGGGCGCACGGCGCCGCCTTCGGCGTTGTCCTGGGCGCGATAGCCGGCCCAGAAGCGCTCGCTGGACACCAGGCCGGTCTGCGGGTCTTCCACTTCGACGCGGTACGGGCCCCATTCCACCTGGAAGTTCAGCTTGGCGGTGGAGCCGGCTTTCACGCTGACGGTCTCTTCGGCCTGGGTGAGGAACTTCTCGTTGTAGTTGTAGCTCCAGCCGTCGCTCTGCGAGTAGTTCCAGTAGTAGTCGCGACGCTCGCGAATCAGGCGCACCTTCAGGTTGTCGGCGGCCAGCTTGCGGCCGTCGCGGTCGGCCACCAGGAACTCGAATTCCACCGGGCCGTCGCTGTCGGTTTCCTCGCCATCGAACAGACCGCGCAGGCCCGGCAGGCGCTCGGCGGGCCAGATCGGCTGCTCCAGGCGGCGGGTGATCGGCCGGCCGCCGGACTCCTGCAGGCTGGCCTGCACGGTCAGTTGCAGTGGCGAACGGGCCTCGGCCCAGCGGCTTTCGATGTCGATGCGGGCCTTGCCGTTCGAGTCGAGGGTGACTTCGTCCAGCTCCAGGTCCTGGTTCAGGTCGGTCTCGGTGACCGCGCCGAACTGATAGCCCGGCAGCGCCTTGACCGCTTCGCGCAGTGGGCGCACGTAGGCTTGGCCACTGAGGCGATTGCCGGCGGCCGGCGCGCCGTAGAGGTATCGGCCATTGACCTGGATGGCGGCGGTCTCATCCGGCGCCAGCGGCGTGCTGCTGCCCTCGAGCTCCAGCGCCAGGCGCTCGGGAAGGAAGTCCTCGACGAGGAATTCGTAGACCTGCTTGCGGCCACCGCCCAGATCGAGCAGCAGCTGCCAGCGACCGGTCGGGGCCTCGGTGGCCAGTTGCAGCTGGTACTGGAACAGGCCGTTCTGGTCAGCCTCCCAGACGAACTTGCGGCTGACCTGCTCGTCCGGGCGGCGCACTTCCACATTCACCGGCTGGGCCTTGACCGGCTTGCCGTCCTGGTCGCGCAGCAGGCCGTTGAGCAGCACGGTCTCGCCCGGGCGATAGAGGTCACGCGGGCCGAAGATGAAGAACTGCAACGGGTTGGCCTGAGGGCCGGTGATGTCGAACTCAGCGAGGTCCAGGGCCGCGGTGTTCAGGCGCAGCAGTGTGGTGTGCACGCCCTGGGTGGCGATCAGGGTGTCGGCCTTGGCGGTGATCGGCAGTTGGGCATGACCGTCGCCGTCGGTCTTGGCCTGGGCCAGCAGCTTGCCCTTGTCGTCGTGCAGTTCGAGGGTGACGTCCTTGAGCGCCTTGCCGCCCTCCAGGGCCTGGCTGAACACGTCCAGGCGGTCGCGGTAGCGGTGCGCGGAGACGCCGATGTCGCTCAGGGTGAACAGGGTCGCCGGCTGCGAATAGTCATAGGTGCCCGAGGCGCGCATCACCGCCAGGTACACACCCGGCTCCTGCAGCGGCTTGATCCCGGCGATCGGCAACAGCACGGTCTCACGGGTATTGCGCGCCGGGTTGAGGTCGAAGCGACCGCTGTAGACCAGCTCGGCCATCTCCAGGGTTTCCTTGGACTGGTAGTAGTACAGGCTGCTGTTGCGGCCCCAGTTGACCAGGAAGCTGGAGAGCATGTCCGGCTTGATGCGGAAGAACTCGACATCGACCTTGTCGACGTTCAAGGCGATCACCGGCAGGCCTTCGGCCAGGCGGGTGGGCAGCAGCGAGCCGCGGCTGGCGAAGCCCACGGTGGGCTGCATGTCGCGGGTCTCGAAGCGGCTGACCGACTCCGCCTGCAGCTGGTTGCCGTTGACCGAGAGCAGGCCCTTGTCGATGGTCAGGACCATCTTGCGCTGCGGTTCCAGGTGGCGCAGGCGCAGTTCCATCTGGTTGTCGGAGAGCTCCCAGGCGCCGTCGACCTTGCCCTTGACGGTGTCGACCAGGTGCAGCTTGGTGGTGAAGTCCTGGTTGGCATCCAGCGGCGCGGAGACGCTGACCGACAGGGTGCTGGCACCGTCGAGCTGCACTTCCGAGACGTCCAGCACGGTCAGCTCGCGGCCGGCATAGCGCTTGGCGAGCACGGCCGGGTCTTCGCGGCTGGCCGTTTTCGTCTCGACCGGCGCGGCAACGGTGGCGGCTTCGGAGGGCGCCGATGGCTTGTCCGGGGTGGACGAATCACAGGCACTGAGCAGGGCCAGCGCGCAGGCCAGCAACAATCCTTTGTTGAGCATTTGAGAGAGAACTCTTCGGCAGCGTGTACGTAAGGGGGGCAACTATAGCGCAACGGTGCCAGGCTTTCCCGGCGGTGCGCGGCAAGTGAGACCGTGTTCGCGCGGATTGGTTGCCGGGCGGGTAGAATGCTGGCCATTCGTCTATGGGGCGCGCTGCGCACGCCTTTCGCGACACAAGGCCGCTCCCACAGGGGCATGCAGTTTCCTGTAGGAGCGGTCTTGTGCCGCGAAAGGGCTGCGCAGCAGCCCCGAGTTCCTCAGGACTTCGCATGTCTTCTCTGTCCACTGCCTGGCGCGACCGCCCCACCCATCACAAGGTCTGGGCCCTGGCCGCGCCGATGATCCTGTCCAATGTCTCGGTGCCGCTGGTGGCGCTGGTCGACAGCACGGTGATCGGCCACCTGCCCCATGCCCACCAGCTGGGCGCGGTGGCGGTGGGCGCCACGCTGTTCACCTTCATGGTCGGCCTGATGGGTTTCTTGCGCATGGGGACCACCGGCTTCGCCGCCCAGGCCGCTGGCCGCGCCGACGGCGCGGCGCTGCGTCAGGTGCTGGTGCAGGGGCTGCTGCTGGCGCTGGGTTTCGCCCTGCTGATCGGCCTGCTCGCCCTGCCCTTCAGCCAGCTGGCGCTGCACGCGGTGCAGCCCAGCGAGGCACTGCATGCCTCCACCGAAGCGTTCTTCCACACCCGCCTGCTCGGCCTGCCGGCGGCGCTGGCCAGCTACGCCCTGGTCGGCTGGTTCCTCGGCACACAGAACGCCCGGGCGCCGCTGGCGATCCTGCTGGCCACCAACCTGCTGAACATCGTCTTGAACCTGTGGTTCGTCCTCGGCCTGGACTGGGGCGTGGTCGGCTCGGCCCGGGCCTCGGTAATCGCCGAGTGGAGCGCCGCGTTGCTCGGCCTGGCCCTCACCCGCCCGGCGCTGCGCGCCTACCCCGGGCACATAGCGTGGGCCGCGTTGAGGCGCTGGCAGGCCTGGCGCCCTTTGCTGGCGGTGAACCGCGACATCTTCCTGCGCAGCCTGGCGTTGCAGCTGGTGTTTTTGCTGTTGACCCTGCAGGGCGCACGCCTGGGTGAAGCGACGGTGGCGGCCAATGCGCTGCTGCTCAATGGCCTGATGCTGACAGCCTACGCCCTCGACGGCCTGGCCCACGCGGTCGAGGCCTTGTGCGGCCACGCCATCGGCGCGCGCGACCGCGAGACCTTGAGGCGGGCACTGGTGGTCGCCTGTGGCTGGTCGCTGATCGTCAGCCTGGGCTTTGCCGTGCTGTTCCTGCTCGGTGGACACCTGTTCATCGACCTGCAGACCGATATCGCCGGCGTGCGCGAGGCGGCGTATCCGTACCTGCCATACCTGGCGGTGCTGCCGTTGGTGGCGGTGTGGAGCTACCTGCTCGATGGTTTGTTCATCGGCGCGACACGGGCGCGGGAGATGCGCAATGCGATGCTGCTGTCGGTGGCGATCGCCCTGCCCGTGGCGTTTGCCATGCGCGGGTTCGGCAACCATGGGTTGTGGCTGGCATTCCTGGGTTTCATGGCATTGCGGGCGGTGACGCTGGGGTGGGTGGGGTGGCGGTTGCAGCTGCGGGATCGTTGGATTCGGTGAAGCTTGGGGCCGCGTTGCGGCGCTATCGCGACACAAGGCCGCTCCCACAGGCGCAGGGATTTCCACAAGGGATATGCAGCATCTGTGGGAGCGGCCTTGTGTCGCGAAATGAGGGCGAAGCCCTCACCTGCGGGGTTACAGCCACACACAATCCCAATGTGAATACTCGCCAACATGCTTGGCCAACCCCGCACGAATGGGATTGGCAACAATGTACCGGGCAACCGCTTTGACATCCTCTTCCCGCCGCAATGCCCGATCGTGATAACCGGTCTGCCAGATGTGCCGCCGCTCGACACACTCACGGTAAAGCGCATTGCTGCTACGAGATTTGAACGCACACATCAGTGTGCTCAAGCGGGCGTGCCCAAGCTCGACAAGCCAATGCACATGGTCAGGCATCAAGACCCAAGCCAAGGTGCGACAAGCATGCTGCTGATCACAAAGGCGCATCTGATTGACCACGACTCTGGCGAGGTTGAAATCAGCAAACAATGGTTTGCGGTCACGGGTCGTGGTTGTCAGCAAATAGAGGCGCCCGGGTTCGGAAAATCGGCCTCTACGCAAAAGACGAGAACGTGGACTGTCCATGTCGTGCTCCTTTGAACATTGCATTCAAAGTTAGCCGTGGTGGCAGGGTGCACAGCTACTGGACTATTGCTCGATGTGAATTCGGTGAGGGCTTCGCCCTCATTTCGCGACGCAAGGCCGCTCCCACAGTGGACGGTGCCATCCTGTGGGAGCGGCCTTGTGTCGCGAAAGGCCCGCAACGCGGGCCCCAGCTTACGAAGACAGGTACGAGGACCGGGTCAACCCCAACCGCAGCGCATCGAGGAACTGGGTCCGCTCACGCGCGCTGATCCGTGCGCTGGCCACCTTGTCACGGTAGTGGGTCATCAGCTCCTCCGGCGACAGGTGCACGTAGCGCAGCATGTCCTCGATGGTGTCGTGGGTCTCGATACCGGCGTGGTACACACTGCCATCGGCGTTCTGGTAGATGTTCACCGAGTCGGTGTCACCGAACAGGTTGTGCATGTCGCCGAGGATCTCCTGGTACGCGCCCACCAGGAACACGCCCAGCAGGTAGTCCTCGCCATCCTTGACCGAATGCACCGGCATGCTGGTCTCGATGCTCTGCTCGTCGACGTACTGGTTGATCTTGCCGTCGGAGTCGCAGGTCAGGTCCTGCAGCACGGCGCGGCGCAGGGGCTCTTCGTCGAGGCGGTGCAGCGGGATGATCGGCAGCACCTGGCCGATGGCCCAGGTGTCGGGCAGGCTCTGGAACACCGAGAAGTTGCAGATGTACTTGTCGGCCAGCTTGTCGTTCAGTTCGTCCAGCACCTGGCGGTGCGAGCGCTGGCGGGCCTTGAGCGAGTTGTGCAGGCGACGGCACACGGCGAAGTAGCACTGCTCCGCCAGGGCCTTTTCGGCCAGGGTCAGCTTGCCATCGGCGTACTGCGCGGCCACGTCGCCCATGTAGTGGGTGGCACGCCAGTAGGTCTCGGTGACCATCTCGATGTCGGTCGGACCCAGCAGGTCGGCCAGCCACTGCACGGTCTCGGGCAGGCTTTCCTTGTTCTCGATGGTCGGTACCTCGTCGTTGTGGCTCTCGACGTCGGTCACCTGGATCACCAGCATGGCATGGTGCGCGGTCAGCGAGCGGCCACTCTCGGAGAAGATGTGCGGGTGCGGCAGGCCCTGCGCATCGCAGAACTCCTTGAGCATCCCGACCACCACGCCGGCGTAGTCGTCCATGTCGTAGTTGATCGAGCTGGCGTTGCGCGAGTGGGTGCCGTCGTAGTCCACGCCCAGGCCACCGCCGACATCGATGTGGTCGACCGGCAGCCCCAGGGCGCGCAGCTCGCCGTAGTAACGGATGGCTTCCTTGAAGCCGTGCTGGTAGTCGGCCAGGTTGGCGATCTGCGACCCCATGTGGAAGTGCAGCAGGCGAATGCCCTGGTCGAGTCCGGCGTCACGGAAGCGCTGCACCACCGAGATCAGCTGGGCGGCGGACAGGCCGAACTTGGACTTCTCGCCCCCGGTGTCGGCCCACTTGCTCGAGGCCAGCGACGACAGGCGCACGCGCAGGCCGACCTGTGGCTTGACCTTCAGCTCCGCGGCTTCCTCGATCACCAGGGCGACCTCGGACTCCTTCTCGATCACGATGAACACGTTGTGACCCAGCTTCTGGCCCATCAGCGCCAGGCGGATGAACTCACGGTCCTTGTAGCCATTGCAGACGATGGTGCCGCCCTTCGGCGCCAGCGCCAGCACCGCCAGCAGCTCGGGCTTGGAACCCGCCTCCAGGCCGATGGAGACGTTCTGAGTGGCGATGATGTTCTCCACCACCGCCTCCTGCTGGTTGACCTTGATCGGGTACAGCGCGGTGTACTGGCTCTGGTAGTCCAGGCGCGCGATGTTGGCGTCGAAGGCACCGGTCAGCTGGCGCACGCGGTCCTGCAGGATGTCGGGGAAACGGACCAGCAGCGGCAGCGACAGGCCGCTCTGGCGCAGCTCCTGAACCTGTTCGAACAGGTCGATCGGGGCGCTGCCCGGGCCGTTGGGGCGCACTTCGACGCGCCCGGCATCATTGATGGCGAAATAACCAGCGCCCCAATGGCGGATGCCATAAACACTGCGGCTGTCGGCCACGGTCCATTGGCTACCATCGTCTTTGCGTGTGCGTCGTACGGACATTCAAGTCCCCTGTATGAAAAGTCGATAACACTGCCCCGCTTCGGGGCGCAGGCAGTGTAGATACTGAAAATGACGATTCTTCCGTGCCCTGGGATAGACCCTGACCACCGGAACGAGTTTAGAAAGCACTGGACAAAAAATCGCGCGGCGGCATTCAGCCGCCGGATTTCTTCGCCTTGAAACCCTGCTTGATCAGCTCGGCGAGCAGCAGCTCGACGTGGTCGCCCTGGATTTCGATGACGCCGTCCTTGAGCGCGCCGCCGGTGCCGCAGCGGCGCTTGAGCGTGCTGGCGAGCTCCTTGAGCGGCTCCAGCGCCAGCGGCACACCGGTGATGGTGGTCACGGTCTTGCCGCCACGGCCTTTGCTTTCACGGCGCACACGGGCAATGCCGTCGCCTTCGGGGATGACCTGCTGCTTGCAGACACAAGCGTCCACCGGCTGACCGCAGTCAGGGCAGTGCCGACCGGCATCGGTGGAATAAACAAGACCGCCAAGGGCGGCGAAGGAAGAAGCTTTCTTGGCCACTTTTGTTCCTCTGTGCTGAGGACAAAAACTGGTCGGCGGGAGCCGACCGCGAAGCCCCACTCTGGCAGGGGCGGCGCTACTGCCGCAAGATCCTGCGACAGCCCGAAAAGGGCGCGCAGTGTAACGATAAATCTGGCTGTTGCTAAGTACAGGATTGCGCCATTTTACGAAAGTTTTGCGACCTTCGGGCCACTGGGGCTGCTACGCAGCCCTTTCGCGATGCAAGGCCGCTCCCACTGGGACAGCGCAGCCCATCAGATCAGGCCAGCCTGGTACCGCTGCAACGCCACCAACGAGTCGGGGCAGTACGGCTGCTTTGCGCTTTCGGCCTGGGCCTGCTCGACGCTGATGAACCGCGCCTCGATGACCTCCTCGGGCTGCAAGCGCAGCGGCCCGTCCCACACCGCCGAATACACCGCGCACCACAAGCGGTTGCCCGGCTGCTCGAAGTAGAAGGTTTCGTGAAAGCGCAGCTCTACGCCGCTCACCCCGAGCTCCTCGGCAAGCTCCCGGGCCGCCGAATCGGCGTAGGACTCCTGCACGCCGACCATCCCCCCCGCCGCCACGTCCCAGTAACCGGGATACAGTGCCTTGCTCAGGGTGCGCCGGTGCACGCACAGGTCGCCGGCGCTGTTGAACAACAGGATGAAGGTGCAGCGCCCGATCAGGCCACGCTCACGCAGTTCGGCCCGTGGCAGGGCGCCGAGCAACTGGTCGTGATCGTCGACCCAGGCCACCAGCTCGGCGTCGGAGGCCGCGCGATGCGCGACCTCGGCGGGGTTGATCGCCATCTCAACCCTGCGACAGCAGCTGACGCAGGTCGATGACCGCGGCGTTGGCCCGGGAGATGTAGTTGGCCATCACCAGCGAGTGGTTGGCCCACATGCCAAAACCGCTGCCGTTGAGCACCATCGGGCTCCACAGCGCCTCCTGCGAGGCTTCCAGCTCGCGGATGATCTGCCGCACGCTGACCGTGGCGTTCTTCTTCGCCAGCACGTCGGCGAAGTCCACCTCGATGGCACGCAGCAGGTGCGACAGCGCCCAGGCCTGGCCGCGGGCCTCGTAGAACACGTTGTCGATCTGCAGCCACGGGGTCTCGACCACTTCCTCGTCGACCTGCGGCGCCTGGCCCGGGGCCACGGACTCGGTCTTCAGGGTGTTGTTGAGCTTGACCCGGCCGACGCTGGCCGACAGGCGCTGCGACAGCGAGCCCAGGCGGGTGGCGACATCGCCCAGCCAGTTGTTCAGGTTATCGGCGCGGGTGTAGAAGATCGCGCCCTGGTCACCCTTGGCCAGGCGAACCTGGTAGCGATTCAGCGACTTGATGCCTTCCTCGAACTCCGACTCGCTCGACGGCAGGATCCAGCTCTTGTTGTCGAAGTTGAAGCGCGGCTCGGCCTTGGCCAGGTCGGCGTCCTCGGTCGATTGCGACTGGGAGCGGGCGAAGTCCTTGCGCAGGGCGCGGGACAGGTCGCGCACCTGGACCAGCACGCCGTACTCCCAGCTCGGCATGTTGTCCATCCACAGCCCTGGCGGGAAGCGGTCGTTGGAAATGTAGCCGCCCGGCTTGTCGAGCAAGGTACCGGCGACGGTCTTGAGGGTTTCGACGGTGGTGTAGCCGACCACCATCTGCTGGCCGTTGCGCTCGGCCGAGGCCTGGGCGTTCTGCTGCACCGGGAACAGCTCCGGCTCCTGGCTCCAGTACCAGCCCAGGCCGATGCACACCAGCAGGTAGAGGCCGATCAGGGTGCCCAGCGCGCGGCTCCACAGGCCGCCAAGGTAGCTACGGGTGGCGGCGCCACGGGTATCGACCCGCTCACGGGGCTCGGCCTTGGCCTCGCGATTTTTCCAATCCAGCATGGCATTGTCCTTAATCAGTCACGAACGGTTCAGGGGTTGGACCGCAGGCCTCGGCCAGGGTGCCACGACAAACCCACGTCACAGCACTATAAAGCAGACGCCGCCATTCGTATAAGCGACCAACGGGTCGCCAACTGAATAATGGTCCCTGAACACTTTGTTGACCCGACGCACTCGCTTGTCGGAAAAGCGGTGCTAGCATAGAGCCATCATTGAACCTGCGCCCTCCCACTAATAAGTAGTCAGGACATGACCCAGCCAGCCGAGCCGAGCCACGAACGCCTCAAGCAGCACTTTGCCCAGCGAGTGATCCACCAGGCCCGGCAGATGCTCGAGATCTGGCAGCGCCTGCAGCGTGGCGAGTGGTCCAACGGTGACCTGGGCGAGCTGTGCGAGGCCAACCTGCGCCTGCAACGCTATGCCGAGCGGTTCGAGCAGCCCGAGCACGGCAGCCTGTCGTCGGCCATCGGCCAGACCTTGCGCGCCATCGAGGCCAACAGCGCCCGGCTCAACTCCGAACTGATCAGCGAACTCAACCGCCTGATGCAGCGTCTGTCACGCACCGGCCTGCGCAAGGGCGACCAGCTCGAAAACGTGCCCCTGCCGCCGCTGCGCAAGCCGGTGTACGTCGTGCTGCAGGACCACGAACGCGCCGAGCGCCTGGCCCAGCAACTGGAGTTCTTCGGCCTGACCGTGCAGGCGCTGTTCAGCGCCGAGGCGTTCCGGGCATCGATGAGCGAACGCCTGCCTTCGGCCATCGTCATGGATGTCGACTTCACCGGTCCCGGCAGCGGCCTGCAGCTGGCGGCCCAGGCCCAGCAAGGCCTGGAGTTGCCGGTGCCACTGCTGTTCTTCAGCCTGCACGAAACCGACACCCCCACCCGCCTGGCCGCCGTGCGTGCCGGCGGCCAGGAGTTTCTCACCGGCACCCTGGACGCCTCCAGCCTGCTGGAGAAGCTCGAACTGCTGACCAGCGCCACCCAGTACGATCCGTTCCGCGTACTGGTGATCGACGACTCGCGCGCCCAGGCCATGCACACCGAGCGCCTGCTCAACAGCGCCGGAATCATCACCCGTACGCTCACCGAGCCGATCCGCACCATGAGCGAGCTGGCGGACTTCCAGCCCGACCTGATCATCCTCGACATGTACATGCCCGAGTGCACCGGCACCGAACTGGCCAAGGTGATCCGCCATAACGATCGCTACGTCAGCGTGCCGATCATCTACCTGTCGGCCGAGGACGACCTGGACAAGCAGCTCGATGCCATGAGCGAAGGCGGCGACGACTTCCTCACCAAGCCGATCCGCGCCCGCCACCTGATCACCACCGTGCGCAACCGCGCCGCCCGCGCCCGCCACCTCAAGGCGCGGATGGTGCGCGACAGCCTCACCGGGCTGTACAACCATACCCATATCCTGCAACTGCTCGAGGACTGCAGCTTCCGCGCCCGCCGCGAAGCGCAGCCGCTGAGCTTCGCCATGCTCGACATCGACCACTTCAAGAAGATCAACGACCGCCATGGCCACCCGATGGGCGACCGTGTGATCAAGAGCCTGGCGCTGTTCCTCAAACAGCGGCTGCGCAAGACCGACTTCATCGGCCGCTATGGCGGCGAGGAGTTCGCCATCGTCATGCCCGGCACCGGGCTCGAGGCCGCCCACAAGGTGCTGGACGAGATCCGCCGGCGATTCGCCGAAATCCACTATCCCGCCCAGCCCCATGACCTGCAGTGCACCTTCAGCGCCGGAGTGGTGCAGCTGGACCACGAGCTCGACGCGCTGACCATGGCCAGCGCGGCGGACGAAGCGCTGTACCGGGCCAAGCATGCCGGGCGCAACTGCGTGGTCAGGGTCGAGCCGTGACTACCGGTATGGGCCGCTCTGATGGAAAATTCGTAATCTATTGATTTAACTCGACCCTGTGGGAGCGGCCTGGCGTCGCGAAAGGG
>NZ_JAOEBG010000037.1 GCF_029836165.1 Pseudomonas sp. GD04091 | reverse complement strand
CCTGTATTCCCAAAATCCTGTGGGAGCGGCCTCGTGTCGTGAAAGGGACGCGTAGCGGCCCCAGGATCTTGGATCTGTTTCAGGATTGTCCGGGCCGCGTTGCGGCGCTTTCGCGGCACAAGGCCGCTCCTACACAGGGATTCGTTTGCTGACGATCATGCAAATATCCTTTGCTCGTCGGCTACCTCACACCGCCGCGTCACAGGTGCGACAATATTGCCGTCACATTACGTGACTTCCCCGTACCTACCCTGCGTCAAGGCTTAGGTTCGGGGCAATCTGGCACCCGGACCGAGCGATGCCAGCGTACCGTGCTGCGCATTTCTGGACTTTCACCGTCCTATTAATTGAGGTTAGAAGCAAGATGGCCAAGGCCGCCGATGTCGTTGTGCAATGCCTGGAAAACGAAGGTGTCGAATATGTGTTCGGCATTCCCGGTGAGGAAAACCTCGACCTGCTCGAGTCCCTGCGCAAATCGAAGATCAAGCTGGTACTGACTCGCCACGAGCAGTCCGCGGGCTTCATGGCCGCCACCTATGGCCGCCTGACCGGCAAGACCGGTGTGAGCCTGTCGACCCTCGGCCCTGGCGCGACCAACCTGGTGACCGCCAGTGCCTATGCCTACCTGGGCGGCATGCCGATGATGATGATCACCGGCCAGAAGCCGATCAAGAAGTCCAAGCAAGGTCGGTTCCAGATCATCGACGTGTGCGGCATGATGGACCCCATCACCAAGTACACCCACCAGTTCGCCTCGGCCGATAACATCCCGGCCCGCATGCGTGAGGCCTTCCGTCTGGCCGAGGAAGAGAAGCCAGGCGCCGTGCACCTGGAGCTGCCGGAAGACATCGCCGCCGAACAGACCGACGCGCTGCCGATCCCGCGAAGCCTGCACCGTCGCCCGCTGGCCGAGCACGTGGCCATTGAAGCTGCCGTCGAAAAGTTGAAGAACGCCCGTAATCCGATCCTGGTGATCGGCGCTGGCGCCAACCGCAAGATGACCGCCAAGGTTCTCAAGCAACTGATCGACAAGACCGGCATCCCGTTCATCACCACCCAGATGGGTAAAGGCGTGGTCGACGAGCGCCACCCGCGCTTCCTGGGCAACGCCGCGCTGTCCTCCGGTGACTTCGTTCACCGCGCCGTCGAGGCCGCCGACCTGATCGTCAACATCGGTCACGACGTGATCGAGAAGCCGCCGTTCTTCATGGTGCGCGGCGGTACCGAAGTGATCCACGTGAGCTTCCGCTCGGCAGAGGTGGATGCCGTGTACTTCCCGCAGGTGGAAGTGATCGGCGACATCGCCAACGCCGTGTGGCAGATCAGCGAAGCGCTGACCGACACCAGTCACTGGGACTTCACCCGCCTGATGGCCATCCGTGAAGCCAACGAAGCGCAGATCGCTGAAGGCGCCGACGACGACCGCTTCCCGATCTACCCACAGCGCATGGTCGCCGACATCCGCCGCGCCCTGCCGTCCGAAGGCATCGTTGCTCTGGACAACGGTATCTACAAGATCTGGTTCGCCCGCAACTACAAGGCGCACAAGCCCAACACCGTGTTGCTGGACAATGCCCTGGCAACCATGGGCGCCGGCCTGCCATCGGCCATGGCCTCGCATCTGGTCTACCCGGATCGCCCGGTGATCTCGGTATGTGGCGACGGCGGCTTCATGATGAACAGCCAGGAGCTGGAAACTGCGGTGCGTCTGGGCATGCACCTGACCGTGGTGATCCTGCGTGACGACGGCTACGGCATGATCCGCTGGAAGCAGGCCAACATGGGCTTCACCGATTTCGGCCTGGACTACGGCAACCCGGACTTCGTCAAGTACGCCGAAGCCTACGGCGCCAATGGCCACCGCGTGGAAAGTGCCGAAGGCTTCCTGCCGCTGCTCGAGCACTGCATCAAGACCCCGGGCGTGCACGTGATCGACTGCCCGGTGGACTACAGCGAAAACGACCGTATCCTCAACAGCGAGCTGCGTGAGCGCGCGCTGGCGGTCTAAGGGCTAACACGCCTCTATCGAGGGTCAAGCCCGCTCCCACAGAGCCAATATAGGCTTTTGGGGAGCGGGCTTGACCCGCGATAGCTTTTGTTCTGGTCACATTTCCCTCGATGTCTTTCCTCATGTGCTAGGGTGCACCCAAAATTCCACCCTAGGACACCCGCCCATGCTCCCTGCGCTCAGCGAAAAAGAACTCGACCGCCTCGAAGACCTGCTGATCACCTACGGCAACGACTATTCGGTGCTCAATCTCGCCGAGCTCAATGGTTTCTTCACTGCCTTGGCCAGCTCCCCCAGCAAGGTCAACCCCGAACAATGGCTGCCCGCTGTCGCTGGCGGCAAGGTTCCCAAGTTCAAGAAGCCCGCCCATGAAGAGGCCTACACCGCGCTGATGCTGCGTTATGCCAGCCAGGTGGCGGAAGAATTGGCCGATGACCTTGAGCACTTCGAACCCCTGTTTGAGGAAAGCGAAGGCGAGGAGGGCCCGACAATCATTCTCGAGGAATGGTGCTTTGGCTACATGCGTGGCACCCAGGTGGCCGAGTGGAGCGAGCTGCCGCCGGAGCAGGATCGTCTGCTCAAGGCCATTTCCCTGCATGGGCTGGAAGACAATTTCGAGCTGCTCGATTCGATGAGCTTCGATGAGCATCAGGCCTGTGTGCCGTTGGTGGTCGAGGCGGCGCGGGGGTTGTATCAGTACCAGAGACAACAGCGGCATTGATTGGGTAATCGCGGGGCAAGTCGCATCGGCGCACCGCCGCTCCCACAAGCGATTATTCCATTTGCCGAAATACTGGATTGTTCCCGGCACTGATTCTGCTGTCGGGCGATCCAGTGCAGCATGTCCTCCAGCAGCGCCACTCCCGGCGCTGATCCGGAGCCCTGCACATGCCAAGCCCGATCAAGCTCTACAACTTCCCCAAATCCGGCCACGCCCATCGCATCGAGTTGATGCTGTCGCTGCTCGAACTGCCTACCGAACTGGTGTTCGTCGACCTGGCCAAGGGCGAGCACAAGCAGCCCGAGTTCCTGGCCATCAACCCGTTCGGCCAGGTGCCGGTGATCGATGACAACGGCACCGTCATCGCCGACTCCAACGCCATCCTGGTCTACCTGGCCAAGGCCTACGGGGGCGAGCGCTGGCTGCCCCAGGATCCGGTCGGCGCCGCCCGTGTGCAACGTTGGCTGTCGGTCGCGGCCGGTCCATTGGCCTTCGGCCCGGCCGCCGCGCGCCTGGTGACCGTGTTCGGCGCCTCGTTCAACACCGATGAAGTCATCGGTCGCGCCCACTCCCTGCTCAAGGTGATCGACGCCGAACTGGCCAAGGGCCCATTCCTGGTCGGTGACCAGGCGACCATCGCCGACATTGCCAACTACTCGTACATCGCCCATGCGCCGGAGGGCAACGTGTCGCTGGAGGCTTACCCCAATGTGCGCGCCTGGTTGGCCCGTATCGAGGCGCTGCCGGGCTTCGTGCCGATGCCTCGCACGGTCATCGGCTTGCAGACCACTCTCTGAGCCCTGAGGAATGCCACCATGCGCTCTCCCTGGCATGCAGGTGAAAAACGGCTGCAGGAGCAAGTCGGCGTTGCCGAGCGCATGGAGGTGTTCGGGCAAAAGGTCATCCGCGACTACATGCCCGAGCAGCATCGCGCGTTCTACCATCAGTTGCCGTTCCTGGTGGCCGGTGCGGTGGACGCCGCTGGCAGGCCCTGGGCGACGCTGCTCGAAGGTCCGGAAGGCTTCGTCAGCTCGCCCGATCCACGGCAACTGCTGATCGGCGTCGCCCCTGCCGTCGATGATCCGGCCACCCCGGGCCTGGTTGCCGGCGGTGCGATCGGCCTGCTGGGGATCGAGCTGCATACGCGGCGGCGCAATCGTCTCAATGGCCTGATCCGTGGCGCCAGCGCCGGTCAGCTGGAAGTGGTGGTCGAACAGTCCTTCGGCAACTGCCCGCAGTACATCCAGCGGCGCGAATACACCCGTGTCGACGCGCCTGCCCAGGGGCGCCACGACTCGACGACACTCGATGCCGATACCCGCGCGAGGGTCGAAAGCGCCGACACGTTCTTCGTCGCCAGCTACGTCGAACAGGCGAATGGCCAGCGCTCGGTGGACGTGTCCCATCGAGGTGGTCGAGCGGGCTTCGTCAGGGTCGAGGGCAATCGCCTGACCATTCCCGACTATGCCGGCAACCTGCATTTCAACACCCTCGGGAACCTGTTGCTGAACCCGGTCGCGGGCCTCTTGTTCGTCGACTTCGTCACCGGCGATGCGCTGCAGGTTTGCGGGCGCGCCGAGGTCATGCTCGACAGCCCGCTGACCAGTGCCTTCGAAGGCGCCGAACGGATCTGGACCCTGGATATCGAGCACGTGGTGTTCCGTCCGGCGGCCGTATCGCTGCGCTGGGCCTTCCAGGAGTACGCACCGACCAGCTTGATGACCGGCACCTGGGCCGAGGCCGAGCAGCGCCTGCAACAGCGCGAACGGCAGCGTCGATGGCTCACCTGGCGAGTACAGCGCATTGAGCAGGAGAGTCGCGATATCCGCTCGTTCTACCTTCAGCCCGACGATGGTGCACCCGTGGCCTTTGCCCCCGGACAGCACATCCCCGTGCGTCTGCGGCTCGATGGCCAGGCACCGCTGATTCGCACCTACAGCCTGTCCAGTGCACCGTCGTCGGGTCAGCTGCGCATCAGCGTCAAGGCGCAGGGGCCTGCATCGCGATACCTGCATGAGCAGGTGAAGGTCGGTGACCCTCTGGACGTGCGCCTGCCCATGGGCAACTTCACCCTCGACCAGCAGAGCGACCGGCCTATCGTGCTGGTCGGTGCGGGCGTCGGCATCACACCGTTGATCGCCATGCTCCGCGAGCAGCTGGCCCGGGAGTCGGCACGCCGCATCTACCTGTTCCACGGTGCGCGCACCCTGGCCGACCTGCCGTTCCAGCAGGAGCTTGCCGCCCTCGAACAGCAATCCGATGGCCTACTGAGCATCCATCGCGCCCTGAGCCAGCCGGAAGTACACGCCGTTCAGGGCCGTGACTACGCGTTCGCCAGCCGTCTGGGCATCGATCAGATCAAGGCCACGCTGGCACTGGACGACTACGACTTCTACCTCTGCGGCCCGGCCAGCTTCATCCAGGACCTGTACGAAGGCCTGCGCGCCGTGCACGTGCCCGACGCGCGCATTCACGCCGAAGCCTTCGGCCCCTCGACCCTGCGCCGTCGCACTGACGACGATCGACCCGCTCTGCAACAACCCCCGCCTGCCACTGAACCTGTGCCGGTGCACTTCGCCAGCTCTGCCAAGGAAGCCCGTTGGACACCCGACAGCGGCACGCTGCTGGAACTGGCGGAGCGCCGCGGCCTGTCACCGGACTTCAGCTGTCGCAGTGGCGCCTGCGGCACCTGCAAGACCAGGCTGGTCAGCGGCCAGGTGCATTACCCGAACCCGCCCGCCGAGCTGCCCGAGCCCGGCAGTGTGCTGATCTGCTGCGCGGTGCCGGCCCAGACCCAGGACGGCACGCCATCCTTGGTGCTGGAGCTCTAGCGTGAGCGCTGGAATAATCGCTCCACGACAACGCGTGGGGCGCGGCATGGACCAGATCCACCTGATGAAAGTGTTCGTGGCCGTGGGCGAGCTGGAAAGCTTCGCCGCCGCCGCCCGCCGCCTGGCCATCTCGCCGGCGGCGGTGACCCGCGCCGTCAGCGCCCTGGAGGAACAGCTCGGGGTCAAGCTGCTGCTGCGCACCACCCGCAGCGTGCGCCTGACCGAGGCGGGCGGGCGCTACCTGGAAGACACCCGGCACATTCTCGCCAGCATCGTCGAAGCCAACGAAGCCGCCGCCGGCATCAACGCCGCGCCCAAGGGCGACCTGGCGGTGACCGCGCCGATCCTGTTCGGCAGGAAGTTCGTCATGCCCTGCATCGTGCGCTACCTGCAGCAGTATCCCGAGGTGGATGTGTCGGCGTATTTTCTCGATCGCGTGGTGAACCTGGTGGAGGAGGGCATGGATGTCGCGGTGCGCATCGGCCAGTTGCCCGATTCCGGCCTCAAGGCACTGCGCGTGGGGCGGATGCGTCGGATGCTGTGCGCCTCGCCCGAGTACCTCGAACGCCACGGCACGCCGCGCCACCCTTCGGAGTTGCAGAAGCACGAGGTCATCGCCGCCGGGACGTTGTCACCCCGCACCGACTGGCGCTTTGGCGCCATCGATGATCCGACGCTGATCCGCATGAAGCCGCGTCTGACCGTGACCAGCAACGATGCCGCCATCGCTGCGGCCAGCGCCGGGCTCGGGATTGCGCGGCTGCTGTCGTACCAGGTGGCCGACGAGCTGGCGACCGGGCGCTTGCAGGTGATCCTGGCGGAGTACGAGGAAGCGCCGTGGCCGATCCATATCCTGCATCGCGAGAGCAAATATGGTTCGACCAAGGTGCGTACCTTTATCGATATGTTGGCCGAGCATTTGCGCAGCCAGGCGCACTTGGCCTGATCCTCGAAGCTGGGGCTGCTGCGCAGCCCTTTCGCGACACAAGGCCGCTCCTACAGGGGAGCGCGTACCTCTGTAGGAGCGGCCTTGTGTCGCGAAAGGGGCGCGAAGCGGCCCCAAGTACCTCAAGCGCAATCAAGACCTCGAGAGCGCGGCACACTCCGCCAGCACCCTCAACCCGCCCATCACCTCCGGCGTAATCACCCGCCCCAGGCACACCCGCAACCCTGTTCCACACTCCCCATCGGCAAAGAACATCCCGCTGGCGCCCACATTGCAGCCACGCTCCGCGGCAAGCCGTTGCAGCGCCGCCATGTCCGTCCCCTCCGGCAACTCGATCCAATGGATAAAGCCGCCCTGCGGCGCTACATACCGCGTCCCCGCCGGAAACACTGAACGCACCAGCGCCTCCACCACCTCGCTCTGCGCCGCCAGCCGCCCGCGCAGCTTCGCGCAGTGGGCCTCCATGTACCCCCGTCCAATGAACTCATCCAGCACCCGCTGCGCCAGGCTCGACACCGCCAGGTTGCGCGAGAACAGCTGTGCCAGGACCGCATCCCGATAGCGCCCCGCCACGCACCAGCCCACCCGGTATCCCGGTGCCACGGTCTTGGAGAACGAAGAGCAGTAAAGGGTCTGCCCGGTGGTGTCGTAGTGCTTGATGGCCTTGGGGCGCTGCGCCTCATCCGCCAGGTCGAAGAAGATATCGTCCTCGATGATCGGCACGTCCGCCTCCCGCGCGAGCCCCGAAAGCCGTGCCCGCGCCTTGTCGGGCATGATGAAGCCTTGCGGGTTCTGCAGCGTCGGGTTGAGAAAGATCACATCCACTTTGCGCTGCTTCACCGCCCGTTCGAGGTGATCGAGGTCGATGCCGCTGCCGGCGTGGGTGCGAATGGGCAGGGCACGCATCCCCAGGCGTTCGATGGCCTGCAGGATGCCGTAGTAGGTGGGGGTTTCGATGGCGACCGTGGCACCTGGCCGGGCGACGGCTTCGAGGGCCAGCTCCAGGGCCACGGTGTCGCCCGAGGTCACCAGGATATCGTCGGGGCTGCAAGCCACGCCGCGTTGCAGCATCAGCCCGGCGATACGTCGGCGTAGCGAAGCGAGGCCGGGCGGGGCGATCAGGCCGGCCAGCGGTTGATCGGCCTTGCCGGCCAGCGCCAGCAGGCATTTGTTCAGCAGTACCTGGGGCGTAAGCTCGTCATGCAGCACCGCCGAGCTCAACGACAGCGTGGTGCTGCTGGCCGCCTGGGCGAGCATGGCGACCACCGCACGGTTGACGTTGACGCTCACGCTGGCCAGATCGAAGCCCGGCGCCTGCGCCGCGCCCTTGGCGACGAAATAGCCCACCCGTGGCGTGGCCTGCACATAGGCATTGGTCTCCAGCTCCGCCAGGGCCCGTTGCACGGTGGTGATGCTGCTGTCGAACAGCCGCGCCAGCTCGCGCACCGAGGGCAGTTGCGTGCCGCTGGGCCATTCGCCGCTGTCGATCTGGCGCAGCAGCCAGGCGTTGATGGCGTGCCAGCGTTTGTCGGGCTTGCGGTTTCGGTCCATGGGGGCCTTGTGTCGTGTCAGGCGGGGGCTCCCGAAAGGTAGAGCAAAACCACGCCGGTTGCAGCCACGATGACGATGTTCAGCAGCACCAGGGCAAAGCCGAAACGGATCAGCCCGTGTTCTTCCTCGCGGTTGGCCCCGGCCAGCCCGATGATCAGCGACAGGATCGACAACGAGCCCAGCGCGCCATGCCCCGCGGCGCTGTTGGCCATGGCCGTCAGCCAGGGACCGTGGGTGCCGGACAAGGCCGCGATGGCAGGCATCACCAGCGTGGTGCCGCCGACACTGGAGCCGGTGACATAACCGGCCAGGCCCGCCAGCAGCGATACCGTCGAGGCCAGCGAGGCCCCGGACAGCGCTTGCAACGCCCGTTGCGCCTCGACCAGGAACCCGGCCTTGACCATCACTTGGGAGAGCAGCAGGAACAGGAAGATCGTCGCCAGCGGAAACTGCGCCCGTGTCACCAGCGCCTGCCACGGGAAGCGCGAGCCCTGGCGCCCGATCATCATCAGCACCACCAGCAGCAGGGCCAGGCCCGGCGAGGCGAGCGGCTTCCATGACACATTGGCGCCTTGCACCACCCACAGGCCATCCCAGCCCGACAGCAGGAACACGCCTCGCGATGCGATGATCACCCCCAGCAGTGCCAGGTATGGCCATGCCGTCTGTGGCCAGCGCAGCAACGCCCCGCGCCTCGCCCAGGATATTCCCAGCCCGACGCAGGCCACCGCGAGCCCGGCCAACACACCCGCGGTTTCCGGTCCGATCCAGCGATTGATTGCATACAGCACGGTACTGAACAGCAATGAGACCAGCACCAGCCCGAGCCACGCCTGGGCGCTGCGGACCCGCGCCAATGCGAACGCCACCGCGGCCAGGGCGAGGAACACCGGCGCGCTGACCAAGGCTGAGTGGCTACCGAGCGCCTGCGCCGGGACATGGGCCAGCAGTGCACCGATCACCGTGGCCAGCCCGAGGGTGCCCCACGGCATCACCACCATGCCCGCCAAGGCGATCTTCATGCCGACCTGGCGCGAAAACAGCCCCATCAGCAGCGGCACGGTGGCGATCAGCGACACGCCGAAGCCGGTCATCGCCTCCAGCAGTGGCGCCAGGCCCAGCACAATGAAGGTCACCTGCATCGGCGGCGTCCAGCCCAGTTCCCGCACCCAGGCGCCGATCGCCTGCGGCGCCCCGGTGCGTTCGACCAGGATGACGAAGGCCAGGCCCGGAACGATGACGCAGCCAATGCTGAGGAACAACACCAGGGTGTCCTGCAGGATCATCGCCGACACTGCCGCCGACAGCGGCTGCGCGGCGCCCAGGCCCCACAGCAGCAGGACACCGGCCACGCCGGCCAGCGCCGCCTGCACGGGCGGACGGCGCAGCAGCAGGATCAGGGCGATCACCAGGCCTATGGGGGAGATTTGCAGCAGCAGGGCAGCCATGATGCGGGTTCCTTCAGCCATCCGGGGAGTGTGGAGGGGATGGTGGAAGGAAGGGAGAACCTGCAATAGATACAGAGGGCGGGCGTTTTCCAATACACGTGAGACTGGGCGTCTTTACCTGGCCAGTCTTGCCAGCACATTCTGCAGTTTCACGACTGCGGTTTTCATCTCGGCAGGTGTCAGTGCTGCAAACCCCATCAGCAACCCGGCGTCATTTCTCGGCGCTGCATACAAGCTGCCCAGCCCCAGCAGATCGATCCCCACCCCGCGTGCTGCCCTGATCACGGCGTCTTCAGGCAAGCCCTGCACGAAGTGACAGGGCATCTGCAGCCCGCCGGCGGGCACCTGCGGCACGAGAAACGCCCCCAGGTGCCTGCGCAGCAGATCCGCCAGCACATCCCGCCGCTCGGCGTAGCGCGCGCGCATGGCCCGCACATGGGCGTTGAAGTGCCCGCCCTCCATGAACCGGGCCAGGGTCAGCTGGGCGATGGAGGCGTTATGTCCGTCCTGCAGTGTTCGGGCGGCGGTCATCGGCGCGACGAGCTGAGGTGGCAGCAGTAGATAGCCTATGCGCAGGCCGGCGAACAGCGATTTGGTGAAGGTGCCGATGTACAGCGTGCGTTCATGCGGGTCCAGGCCCTGCACGCAGGCGGTGGGGCGGCCGGCGTAGTGGAACTCGCTGTCGTAGTCGTCTTCGATGATCCAGGCCTGTTGCTGGCGCGCCCATTCGATCGCCAGCAGGCGTCGGTCCAGCGACAGGGTCGCGCCGGTCGGGTACTGGTGCGAAGGGGTGAGGAACACCGCCCGGGCATCCGGCGCCAGCCGGGCCATGGCGTCCACCTGCAGGCCGTGCGCGTCCACCGGGACTGGTACGCACTCCAGGCCAGCCGCAGTGACAGCCTTGCGGGTGCCCTGGTACAGCGGGTCCTCGACCAGGACCTTGTCACCTGCGTCCATGAGCACCTGGGCGCACAGGCCAAGGGCCTGTTGCGAGCTGGTGAGGATCAGGATGCGCTCGGCGGAGGCCTGGGCCCCGCGCTCGAGGTTGAGGTAGTCGGCGATTGCCCTGCGCAACGGGGCCATGCCCTGCGGCTCGCTGTGTTCCAGCGCCCGCGTGCCGTACTCCTTGTACACCTGCCGCTCCAGCTTCTCCCAGATGGCCAGGGGAAAGTGCCGCGTTTCGGCCACCCCCGGGGCGAAGGGGCGGGGCGACTGGAAGTTGTGGACGCCACCGCTGTGCAACACCGCTTCACCTCGGCGGCTCAACTGCACCGGGGCTTCCTGATGTACTGGGCGCTGGCGCTTGCGCGACGGCAGGCAGCGGGCCCGTTGCGACACGAAGCTGCCGCTGCCCACGCGCCGCTCGATGAAGCCCTCGGCGTGCAACTGGCTGTAGGCCGACTCCACGGTATCCCGCGAGACGCCCAGGGACTGGGCCAGCGGGCGCGAGGCGGGCAGCGCCTTGCCCGCTGGCAGTGCACCGTCGAGGATCAATTGGCGGATCGCCCGCTGGATGCGCACATGCAAGGCCAACGCGCCGTGGGCGGGGTCGTTGATCCAGGCTTTCACCGATTCCAGCTGCGCGTGTTTGAACATTGGCATGATTCCCTGGCTGATGGGGCTGATTAATGGCTGCCAATGCCGGGGCTGCTTTGCAGCACTTTCGCGACACAAGGCCGCTCCTACAGGCGGCCGCGCGCCCCTCCTGTAGGAGCGGCCTTGTGTCGCGAAAGGGGCGCAAAGCGCCCCCGACAATCTCAAGCCTTACCCCTATCCAGAATTCCAAATTGGTCTGGCTATTTCTGATTAATTGGCAGGTAAAAACCAACCATTTATCCGCTATAAAACCCAAGCCCGCAAGCAACCACCACGGAAGGCAAGCGCTACGGGCAGGCCGGCCCCCTCACTCATTCACACTGCTTTGCCCAAAAGGGGTTCCACCAATGACCACCACCCAACTGCCCGTTTTCATTCGCGAAGCTAAGCAAGCCGACCTGCAGCCCTGGCGCGACCACTGGGCGCAATACCAGGCCTTCTACCAAGTAGACCTGGGCCCAGCCATCACCGAGCGCACCTGGGCCCGCTTCTTCGACCCGGCCGAGCCCATGCACTGCGCCGTGGCCACCGATGGGGAGCAGATATTCGGCTTCGTCCACTACGTGTTCCACCGCTCGACCTGGGGGCGCAACGACTTCTGCTACCTGGAAGATCTGTTCGTATGCCCGAGCGCACGAGGCCGAACGGTCGGCAAACGGCTTATCGAGTACGTCCAGGACCAGGCCCGGCAGCAGCAGTGCGACCGGCTGTACTGGCATACCCAGGAGACCAACCGGACTGCGCAGCGGTTGTATGACTGGATTGCCGAGAAGCCGGGAGTGATCGAGTACCGGATGCCGCTGGATGTCGCTCACTAAGTCCATTGTGAGCAGATGAGGGCGTGGGAGCGGGTTTGTTCCGCGAAGGATGGCACCGGCTTCGCGGTCCAAGCCCCTGCGGCGATTCAAGGTTTTTGTTTCTGTTAAATGTCCGCATCAGTTTGCAGCAACAAAAAAGGCTGCCCTCAGGCAGCCTCACTAGGTAGCAGAGCCGATCAATCCCAGCTCAAAGCCCCACCCGTCTGATACTCGATCACCCGAGTCTCAAAGAAGTTCTTCTCCTTCTTCAAGTCCATGATTTCGCTCATCCATGGGAACGGGTTGGTGGTCCCCGGATACTCTTCCTTCAGACCAATCTGGGTCAGTCGACGGTTGGCGATGAACTTGAGGTAATCCTCCATCATCGCCGCGTTCATGCCCAGTACGCCGCGTGGCATGGTGTCACGGGCGTATTCGATCTCCAGCTGGGTACCCTGCAGAATCATCTGGGTAGCCTCTTCCTTCATCGCGGCATCCCACAGGTGCGGGTTCTCGATCTTGATCTGGTTGATCACGTCGATGCCGAAGTTCAGGTGCATGGACTCGTCGCGCAGGATGTACTGGAACTGCTCGGCGACGCCGGTCATCTTGTTGCGGCGGCCCATGGACAGGATCTGGGTGAAGCCGCAGTAGAAGAAGATGCCTTCCAGTACGCAGTAGTAGGCGATCAGGTTGCGCAGCAGCTCTTTGTCGGTCTCGACGGTGCCGGTGTTGAACTCCGGATCCGAGATGGCGCGGGTGTACTTCAGGCCCCAGGCGGCTTTCTTCGCGACCGACGGGATCTCGTGGTACATGTTGAAGATCTCGCCTTCATCCATGCCCAGCGACTCGATGCAGTACTGGTAGGCGTGGGTGTGGATCGCCTCTTCGAAGGCCTGGCGCAGGATGTACTGGCGGCACTCGGGGTTGGTGATCAGGCGATACACGGCCAGGGCCAGGTTGTTGGCCACCAGGGAGTCGGCGGTGGAGAAGAAGCCGAGGTTGCGCATCACGATGCGGCGCTCGTCTTCGGTCAGGCCGTCCATGCTCTTCCACAGGGCGATGTCGGCGGTCATGTTGACCTCTTGCGGCATCCAGTGGTTGGCGCAGCCATCCAGATACTTCTGCCAGGCCCAGTCGTACTTGAACGGGACCAGCTGGTTGAGGTCGGCGCGGCAGTTGATCATGCGCTTTTCATCGACCGCGACGCGGGCCGAGGAGCCTTCCAGCTCGGCCAGGCCTTCGGCGATGTCCAGGGCGTCCAGGGCAGCCTTGGCGCGCTTGACCGCATCGGAGTCAGCGGCGGTGGCGGCGCGGGCTTCCAGGGCGGCGGCACCGCCGGCGCTGTCGAGCTTGTCGAGGGTGGTGGCGGCTGCGGCTTGTGCGGGGGTGTTGGCCTTGGCGGCGACTTCACCGTCTTCTTTGTCGAATTCGTCCCAGCTCAGCATGGTCCTGGCTCCTGCTAGAGGGTTGCGCGGGGCAACCGGTTGGATTTTAAGAATGTGATGCCTGACGCAAGGCCGTTACGGCGAATGGACAGCTCGAGAGGCTGACTCTCGTTACATCTGGGTTCGTGCCTGGCCAGGCCTCGGGGAGGGGCCAGGGACTTGAAAGGGTGCCCTTTTTAGAGGGGCGGAGTATACCGGAATTCGCTTTCGATCGGGGCGCGAGTCTGGCGGGCGAGGGTAATTTTTCGACCGGTTTTTTGCGCGTCCGTTCACGGTAACTCGTGTTGTCTTTATACGGGAAGGGAGTTTAGCGGCAAATAGTGCCTAGCACTACATGTTGTGTGTTTTTATTTTGTTGGTACAGGATGTTGTGGTTTCGCGGTTGTTGTAGGAGCGGCCTTGTGTCGCGAAAGGGCGGCATGGCCGCCCCAGCGATCTTGCGCCAGAGCTGAGATCCTGGGGCCGCTGCGCGACCCTTTCGCGACACAAGGCCGCTCCTACAGGACTGCGCTTCAACAGGTCATTGCGCGGATGCAAAAATGCCGCAGAGGGGCACCCTTGGGCACCCCTCTGCGGCATCAGGCCCTTATTGGCAGGCTTCGCAATCCGGCTCGTCGATGGCGCAGGCCTTCGGTACCGGGGCAGGGCCCGCGGCCTGGACCGGGGCGCTGTCGCCGCCGCTCGACACGGCGTTGAGCTTGCCGGTGTTGATGGTCGACTTCTCGGTGCTGGTCGCGGCCAGGGCACGGAGGTAGTAGGTGGTCTTCAGACCACGGAACCAGGCCATGCGATAGGTCACGTCCAGCTTCTTGCCCGAAGCGCCGGCGATGTACAGGTTCAGCGACTGGGCCTGGTCGATCCACTTCTGGCGACGGGAGGCGGCATCGACGATCCACTTGGTCTCGACTTCGAACGCGGTGGCGTACAGGTCCTTCAGCTCTTGCGGGATGCGCTCGATCTGCTGCACCGAACCGTCGTAGTACTTCAGGTCGTTGATCATCACCGAGTCCCACAGGCCGCGGGCCTTCAGGTCGCGGACCAGGTACGGGTTGATCACGGTGAATTCGCCCGACAGGTTCGATTTCACGTACAGGTTCTGGTAGGTCGGCTCGATGGACTGCGACACGCCGGTGATGTTGGCGATGGTCGCGGTCGGCGCGATGGCCATGATGTTCGAGTTACGAATACCTTTTTGCACGCGCTCGCGCACCGGGGCCCAGTCCAGGCTCTCGGTCAGGTCGACGTCGATGTACTTCTGGCCACGGGCCTCGATCAGGATCTGCTGGCTGTCCAGCGGCAGGATGCCCTTGGACCACAGCGAACCCTGGAAGGTCTCGTAGGCGCCGCGCTCGTCGGCCAGGTCGCAGGAAGCCTGGATCGCGTAGTAGCTGACCGCTTCCATCGACTTGTCGGCGAACTCGACGGCAGCGTCCGAGCCGTACGGGATGTGCTGCAGGTACAGCGCGTCCTGGAAGCCCATGATCCCTAAGCCGACCGGGCGGTGCTTGAAGTTCGAGTTACGCGCTTGCGGCACCGAGTAGTAGTTGATGTCGATCACGTTGTCGAGCATGCGCACGGCGGTGTTCACGGTGCGTTGCAGCTTGGCGGTGTCCAGCTTGCCGTCATTGATGTGGTTCGGCAGGTTGATCGAGCCCAGGTTGCAGACCGCGATCTCGTCCTTGTTGGTGTTCAGGGTGATCTCGGTGCACAGGTTCGAGCTGTGGACCACGCCCACGTGCTGCTGCGGGCTGCGCAGGTTGCACGGGTCCTTGAAGGTCAGCCATGGGTGGCCGGTCTCGAACAGCATCGAGAGCATCTTGCGCCACAGGTCTTTGGCCTGGATGGTCTTGAACACCTTGATCTTGTTGTACTCGGTCAGGGCTTCGTAGTACTCGTAGCGCTCTTCGAAGGCCTTGCCGGTCAGGTCGTGCAGATCAGGCACTTCCGACGGCGAGAACAGGGTCCACTTGCCGTCGTCGAAGACGCGCTTCATGAACAGGTCAGGGATCCAGTTGGCGGTGTTCATGTCGTGGGTACGACGACGGTCATCACCGGTGTTCTTGCGCAGCTCGATGAATTCTTCGATGTCGAGGTGCCAGGTTTCCAGGTAGGCACACACGGCGCCCTTGCGCTTGCCACCCTGGTTCACGGCGACGGCGGTGTCGTTGACCACTTTCAGGAACGGCACGACGCCTTGCGACTTGCCGTTGGTGCCCTTGATGTACGAGCCCAGGGCACGCACCGGGGTCCAGTCGTTGCCCAGGCCACCGGCGAATTTCGACAGCATGGCGTTGTCGTGGATCGCGTGGTAGATGCCCGACAGGTCGTCCGGCACGGTGGTCAGGTAGCAGCTGGACAGCTGCGGACGCAGGGTACCGGCGTTGAACAGGGTCGGGGTCGAGGCCATGTAGTCGAAGGACGACAGCAGGTTGTAGAACTCGATCGCACGGGCTTCTTTATCTTTCTCTTCCAGCGCCAGGCCCATGGCCACACGCATGAAGAACACCTGCGGCAGTTCGAAGCGCACGCCATCCTTGTGGATGAAGTAGCGGTCGTACAGGGTCTGCAGGCCCAGGTAGGTGAACTGCTGGTCGCGCTCGTGGTCGATGGCCTTGCCCATGCGCTCCAGGTCGTAGCCTTTCAGCGCAGGGTCCAGCAGCTCGAACTCGACGCCTTTCTCGACGTAGGCCGGCAGGGCCTTGGCGTACAGCTCGGCCATCTCGTGGTGGGTGGCGCTGTCGGCGACGTTCAGGAAGCCCAGGCCTTCGGCGCGCAGGGTGTCCATCAGCAGGCGGGCGGTGACGAACGAGTAGTTCGGCTCACGCTCGACCAGGGTACGGGCGGTCATGACCAGGGCGGTGTTGACGTCCTTCAGGGCCACGCCGTCGTACAGGTTCTTCAGGGTTTCGCGCTGGATCAGGTCGCCATCGACTTCGGCCAGGCCTTCGCAGGCTTCGCTGATGATGGTGTTCAGGCGGGCCATGTCCAGAGGGGCCAGGCTGCCGTCGGCGAGGGTGATGCGGATGCTTGGGTGCGGCTCGACCACGGCGTCGGCGTTGCTGCGGGTGGCGCGCTCTTTTGCACGCTGGTCGCGGTAGATCACGTAGTCACGCGCGACTTTCTGCTCGCCGGCGCGCATCAGGGCCAGTTCGACCTGGTCCTGGATCTCTTCGATGTGGATGGTGCCACCCGATGGCATGCGACGCTTGAACGTGGCGGTGACCTGCTCGGTCAGGCGCGCGACGGTGTCGTGGATGCGCGACGAGGCGGCAGCGGTGCCGCCCTCGACTGCGAGGAACGCCTTGGTGATGGCCACGGTGATCTTGTCGTCGGTGTAGGGGACGACAGTGCCGTTACGCTTGATCACGCGCAGTTGGCCCGGGGCGGTGGCGGCCAGATCCTGGCTGGATTCGGCCGGCGGCGCCTTGGCCTGCGGGTTCTCGCGAGTCGTGTCGGTTTGCATGGGTGGGTGTCTCCACAGTTTCTATATGTTCAGGCGCCTGTTCGGCGCCCACCGTTCCGTCCACTTGCTCGATGGCCCGGGCGGGGATGCGTCATGCACGCGCATGCGCCCGCTCGGGCTTACCGACTTCGGGACAGACTCAGGAATAAGGGGCAATAACCTGCCGCTCCCTGGCCGAAGTCAAAGGTTCTGGGCCGAGCCCAAAATCTGTTGCTGATGAGCGTGAGGCGGGGCCTGCAACACTCATACCCGAACAAGGCCATCTGGGGGCTTGCCTCGGTCGCCTCCGCAGGAGCGGTTTGGCTGCTGAAATCACGTTTGGTTCCGACAGAAAATTCGCTTGAACTTGCCTGCCGACTTGTGTTTGTGATTTTGCGCGAAACCCAATATCTAGTGGTTCGCTGCGATGGGGATACAAGATAATGCGGTCTTGGGGGCTTTGCAAGGATGGCGTCTGTGGATAACTTGTGGGTACTTTGTGAGTCATCCGTGGGTATTCGCTGTAGGCCTTGTCCCAAGTGGTTTGCACCCTTTTTTGCCGTTTCCGCGTCTGGGCGAGGTTTTTTTCGGGCGCGCACCCTATCACAAGAAACGGTTCAGTCGAGGGCTGTTTTCGGTGGTTGGCAGGGGTGGGGGCGGGACGTAGTATCCAAGGCAGATGTTGCGCTTTGGTGAAAGGGAATTTCCGTAGGATCAGGCATTTACATTGCCTGCACTGGCCTCATCGCCGGCTTGCCGGCGATGAGGCCAGTGCGGTCAACGCAAGAACAACAATAAAAGACCAGCACACAAGGGGAGGCCATGGACCAGCCAATCAACCGCATCCTCATCGTCGAGGACGATCAGCGTCTCGCCGAGCTCACCGCCGAGTACCTCCAGGCCAACGGTTTCGAGGTGGCGGTGGAAGGCGACGGCGGTCGCGCCGCCCGGCGCATCATCGACAGCCAGCCAGACCTGGTGATTCTCGACCTGATGTTGCCCGGCGAGGACGGACTGAGCATCTGCCGGCGGGTTCGCGGCCAGTACGCCGGGCCCATCCTCATGCTCACCGCCCGCAGCGACGAACTCGACCAGGTGCAGGGCCTGGACCAGGGCGCCGACGACTATGTCTGCAAACCGGTGCGCCCACGCCTGCTGCTGGCGCGTATCAACGCCCTGCTGCGCCGCAGCGAGGCCCCGGAGCGGCGCCAGGAACTGACCTTCGGCCCGCTGCAGATAGACAGCCGCCAGCGCGAAGCGCGGCTGAACGGTCAGCTGATCGAGCTGACCGGCGCCGAATTCGACCTGCTCTGGCTGCTGGCCAGCAATGCCGGGCGGGTGCTGTCCCGCGAGGAGATCTTCACCTCGCTGCGCGGCGTCGGCTACGACGGCCAGGACCGCTCCATCGACGTGCGCATCTCCAAGATCCGTCCCAAGATCGGCGACGACCCGATCACCCCGCGCCTGATCAAGACCCTGCGCAGCAAGGGCTACCTGTTCGTCGGCGAGGCGCCATGAACTCGATCTTCCTGCGCATCTATGGCGGCATGCTCGCGGTGCTGGTGCTGGTGGCCGTGCTTGGTGTGCTCAGCCTGCACCTGGTCAACGAGATCCGCGCCGGCCAGCACCGCGAGCGCCTGGCCCAGGGCACCTTCAGCCTGATGGCCGACAACCTGGCGCAGCAGAACGAAGTGGAGCGCAAGCGCTCGCTGGTGATCTGGGAGCGTCTGCTCGGCGTGCCGCTGGATCTGCAGCCGATGTCGGCGTTCACCCTCGATGGCGGGCAGCGCGCACGCCTGTATCGCGACCTGGTGGTGGTGGAGAAGACCGGCCCGCATGCCGCCCGGGTGCTGCGCCGGATCGGGCATGAGGACCTGCTGCTGGTGGCCGAGGTGAAGCAGATCAGCGAACAGCTGGCCCGGGCCACCCTGTACCTGTTGGCGGACGAGCTGGTGCGCTACCCGGTGACCGAGCAGCAGAACCGTCTGGCGCAGCTCAGGCAGAGCAAGGGCTTCGGCTTCGATGTCGCCCTGCAGCGCATCGAACGCGCCGCGCTGGACGACGACCAGCGGCGTCGTGTGGAGGAGGGTGACACGGTGATGGCGCTGGGCAAGGACGGCGATTCCATCCAGGTGTTCTCGGGGCTCGCCGGGTCGCCCTGGGTCCTGGAGATCGGCCCGCTGTACCAGCTCAACCCCTATCCGCCGCAGTTGCTGATCCTGATCGCCTTCCTTGGCCTGTGCCTGATCGGGTTGGTGGTCTACCTGCTGGTGCGACAGCTGGAGCGGCGGGTGTCGGGGCTGGAGGTGGCCGCCACGCGTATCGCCCAGGGCAGCCTGGACACCCGCGTGCCAGCCGGTGACGCCGACTCGGTCGGGCGCCTGGCCGAGGCGTTCAACGGCATGGCCGAGCACCTGCAGCGCTCGCTGACCATGCAGCGCGAGTTGGTGCGGGCGGTGTCCCACGAGCTGCGCACCCCGGTGGCGCGGCTGCGCTTCGGTCTGGAGATGATCGAAAGCGCCAGCACCGAACAGGCCCGGGCCAAGCACCTGGCCGGCATGGACGGCGATATCCAGGACCTGGACAAGCTGGTCGACGAGATGCTGACCTACGCCCGCCTGGAGCAGGGCGCGCCGGCCCTGCATTTCCAGGTGGTGGACCTCGACGAGCTGCTGGCGCGGGTGATCGAGGAACTGGCGCCGCTGCGGGCCGAGGTGCGGGTGGTGCGCGGCGAATGCCAGGGGCTCGAAGGGGGCGACGCCCGGGTCGAGGCCGAGCCGCGCTACCTGCACCGGGCCCTGCAGAATCTGGTGCGCAATGCCATGCGCCATGCCGAATCCGAAGTGCGCCTGAGCTATCAGCTGGGGCAGCAGCGCTGCCGCATCGACGTCGAGGACGATGGCCCTGGGATTCCCGAAGGGGTGTGGCACCGCATCTTCACCCCGTTCACCCGCCTCGACGATAGCCGCACCCGCGCCTCGGGCGGGCATGGGCTGGGCTTGTCGATCGTGCGCAGGATCATCTACTGGCACGGCGGCCGCGCCCTGGTCGGGCGCAGCGAACAGTTGGGCGGGGCGTGCTTCAGCCTGAGCTGGCCGCGCGAGCAGCCGCGCGACTAGACGCTGATCAGGCTGAGCAGGTGGCCGTCCTGCAGGCAGAACTGGCCATCGAGCTCGACGCCGTGGCGCCATTCGGTCGACAGGTCGGAGAGCAGGCGCAGGCGGGCGCGGCCGTCGGCGGACCACGCCAGCAGTTCGGCGTGCTCGAAATAGAAGCGCTGTTTCGTGAGCGGGTAGAGGGTCTTGAACAGGCTTTCCTTGAGCGAGAAGGTCAGGGTCACGGCCAGGGCCTGCTGGCTGCGGTCCAGGCGCTCCAGTTCGGCGGGGGTGAGGATCTCCCCGGCCAGGCGTTCGGCGCGCTCTTCGCTGAGCAGGGTTTCCTGGTCCAGGCCCAAGCCACGGCATTGGCCGTCGGTCGCGACAACGGCGGCGGCCCAGCCCTGGCCGTGGGTGATCGAGCCGTGGATGCCGGCGGGCCAGATCGGGGCGCGGTCTTCATGGGTGGCGGGCACATAGTCGCGACCGTCCAGGCGCTGCAGGGCTTCGCGGGCGCAGACCCGACCGGCCAGGTATTCGGCCTGGCGCTTGGCCACCGAGCGCTGCAGGCTGGCGGTCTGCTCGATGCCGGCGCGCTGGAAGTCGTCGGCGGCCAGGCGGGCCGGGTCGAAGGCGCAGCTGACCAGCACCGCGCCGGGAACCGGGCGGGGCAGGGGCCAGTGGTGCTGGAGCGGGGCGCAGCAGGTGGGGAGTCTGTTCATGGTCGGTATTGTGCCAGCCTGATGGCTGGTGGTGGAGCACAGATTTTGGGGCCGCTTTGCGGCCCTTTCGCGACGCAAGGCCGCTCCTGCAGAAGAACGCGTACCCCTGTAGGAGCGGCCTTGCGTCGCGAAAGGGCTGCGCAGCAGCCCCAAAATCCTCAGTCAAACGCCGTCTTGAAGAACGCCTGCATATCCTTCCACGAGCTCTCGTCAGCCGCCTTGTCATACCCGATATCCGGCCCGCCATGCCCCCCATGGCCCAATCGATCCGCATCCGGGTTGGTAAACCCATGCTTTGCCCCCGGAATCCCGACGAACTTGTAGTCGGCCTTGGCCGCATCCATCTCTGCCTTGAACGCCGCCACCTGCTCCGGGGTGACCATACTGTCGGCCTCGCCGTGCTCCACCAGGATCTTCGCCCTGATCACGCCGGGCTTGGCCGGGGTCTGGGTCACCAGCGCACCGTGGAAGCTCACCACGGCATCGAGCTTCTCGCCCCGGCGCGCGGCGTCGAGCACCACCTTGCCGCCAAAGCAGTAGCCCACGGCCGCCAGTTGGTGCTTGTTGGTGTTGGGCTGGATCTTCAGCAGTTCCAGCCCGGCATCGAAGCGCCGGGCCGCCGCTGCTGGGTCTTTCATGGCCGCCGCCATGAACGCCTGGGCGTCGGCGGGGTGCTCGGTATTCTTGCCATCGCCGTACATGTCGATGGCCAGGGCGTTGTAGCCCAGCGCCGCGAGGTCGCGGGCACGGCGCTTGGCGTAGTCGTTCAGCCCCCACCATTCATGCACCACCACCACGCCCGGGCGCTTGCCCGTTATCGCGTCGTCGTAGGCGTAGTAGCCGACCAGGCGGTTGCCGTCGGCGTCCTGGTAGGGGATCTCGCGGGTCTGCACCGCCGCCTGGGCGAGGGTGGCGCTGCACAACAAGGCCAGGGCAAGCAGGGTACGCATGGTCGAGCTCCTTCTACGGCGATGATCGATTCGTTCAGCCGGGGTTCAGGCTGGGTTCAGCAGCGGTTCAGGGCGCCCTCCCTACTCTAGCCCCCAGACAGAAACAACGCATCCAACCCGGAGTACCTGAACCATGAAAACGCTCAACACCCTGATCGCCGCCATGGCGGTTTGCGCCGCCGGCCTCACCACTGCAGCCCAGGCCGATGACAACTTCGCCAGCCTCACCTACGGCCAGACCAGCGACAAGGTCCGCAAGTCCGGCCTGCTGCAGCGCAACACCGACAACCTCAACGCCGACGGCATCATCGGCAAGGACGACACCTGGGGCGTGCGCCTGGGCAAGATCAACGACCAGGGCCGCTACTACCTGACCTACGACAACGTGTCGGGCGACCACGGCGGCGTCAAGCTGCGCCAGGAAAACCTGCTCGGCAGCTACGACCTGTTCCTGCCGATCGGCGATACCACCAAGCTGTTCGGTGGCGGCAGCCTGGGCATGACCAAGCTGACCCAGGACTCGCCAGGCGCGAGCCGTGACACCGACTATGGCTACGCTGTCGGCCTGCAGGCCGGCGTGATCCAGGAAGTGACCGACAATGCCTCGGTGGAGCTGGGCTACCGTTACCTGCGCAGCAATGCCGCCACCGAGATCGGTGACCACGGTGGGCCGAAGGCCGGTACCCTGCGCCTGACCAGCAGCGCGCAGACCTACCTGGCGGCTACCTACAAGTTCTGAGGTCGCTGTTATCCTGTACCGGCCCTTTCGCGATGCATTAACCGTGGGAGCGGGCTTGCCCGCGAAAGGGCCCGCACAGGCAACCGAAAAAGGAGAGCTGCATGAAATTGCTGGTGGTCGAGGACGAGGCCCTGTTGCGTCATCACCTGTTCACCCGCCTGGGTGAGGGCGGCCACGTGGTGCAGGCGGTGGCCAACGCGGAGGAAGCCTTGTACCAGGCCGAGCAGTACAACCACGACCTGGCGGTGATCGACCTGGGCCTGCCGGGCATGAGCGGCCTGGACCTGATCCGCCAGCTGCGCAGCCTCGGTCAGACCTTCCCGATCCTGATCCTCACCGCCCGTGGCAACTGGCAGGACAAGGTCGAAGGCCTGGCCGCCGGTGCCGACGACTACGTGGTCAAGCCCTTCCAGTTCGAAGAGCTCGAAGCGCGCTTGAACGCCTTGCTGCGTCGCTCCAGCGGCTTCACCCAGTCGACCATCGCCGCCGGCCCCTTGGTGCTGGACCTCAATCGCAAGCAGGCCACCCTCGATGAGCAGCCGCTGGCGCTGACCGCCTACGAATACCGCATCCTCGAATACCTCATGCGTCATCACCAGCAGGTGGTGGCCAAGGACCGGCTGATGGAGCAGCTGTACCCGGACGACGAGGAGCGCGATCCGAATGTCATCGAGGTGCTGGTCGGCCGCCTGCGTCGCAAGCTCGAAGGCGACAACGGCTTCAAGCCGATCGATACCGTGCGTGGCCTGGGCTACCTGTTCACCGAGCGCTGCCGATGATCCGGTCGCTGCGCGTACGCCTGATGCTGGCGGCGGCGCTGCTGGCGCTGCTGTTCATGCTGGCGCTGCTGCCGGCGTTGCAGAAGGCGTTCAGCCTGGCGCTGCAGGAGTCGATTGAGCAGCGCCTGGCCTCGGACGTGACAACCCTGATTTCCGCGGCGCGGGTCGAGCGCGGCCAGTTGCAGATGCCGGCGCTGCTGCCCGACGAACGCTACAACCTGCCCTACACCGGCCTGCTCGGCTACATCTTCGATCGCCAGGGCAAGCTGGTCTGGCAATCGCGGGCCACGCGCAACCGCAACATCAACTATCACCCGCGCTACGACGGGCGCGGCAACGAATTCGCTCGCATTCATCAGGACGACGGCGAGGAGTTCTTCGTCTACGACGTCGAGGTCAAGCTGCTCGGCGGCAAGAGCGCGGCGTTCAGCATCGTCGCCCTGCAGCCGGTGCGCGAGTACCAGGACACCCTCAATGGCCTGCGCGAAAAGCTGTACTTCGGTTTCGGCGCGGCGCTGCTGGCGCTGATGGTGCTGCTCTGGGCCGGCCTGACCTGGGGGCTGCGCTCGTTGCGCCGGCTCAGCTCCGAGCTCGACGACGTGGAGAGCGGTGCGCGGGACGGGCTCAGCCGCGAGCACCCACGCGAGCTGTTACGCCTGACCGGCTCGCTGAACCGCCTGCTGCGCAGCGAGCGCGAGCAGCGCCAGCGCTACCGCGATTCGCTCGATGACCTTGCCCACAGTCTCAAGACCCCGCTGGCGGTGCTGCAGGGCGTGGGCGAGAGCATGGAGCAGGGCGATCGCGAGCAGGCGCGGGTGCTGCAGAGCCAGATCGAGCGCATGAGCCAGCAGATCGACTACCAGCTGCAGCGCGCCAGCCTGCGCAAGAGCGGCCTGGTACGCCATCAGGTCGAGCTCAAGCCACTGCTCGACAGCCTGTGCAGTACCCTGGCCAAGGTTTATCGCGACAAGCGTGTCGAGGTCAGCCTCGACATCCCGGCCCGGGCGCGTGTGCCCATGGAGCAGGGCGCCTTGCTGGAGCTGCTCGGCAACCTGCTGGAGAACGCCTACCGGCTGTGCCTGGGGCGGGTGCGGGTGAGCCTGCATCAAGCGCCGGGGCTGCTGGAACTGTGCGTCGAGGACGATGGGCCGGGCGTGCCGCCGGACCAGCGCGAGCGGATTCTCGAGCGCGGCGAGCGGCTGGACCGCCAACATCCGGGGCAGGGGATCGGCCTGGCGGTGGTCAAGGACATCATCGACAGCTATGACGCCGAGTTGAGCCTGGGTGATTCGCCGTTGGGCGGGGCTGCGTTCCGCATCGCTTTTCGGCTCGATTGATTGTGCGAGGCTTCCTGGCCTAGGGTCGCGGTGCATGGGAGCGGGCTTGCCCCGTGATGTCAGCTCCCACCGGACACCCCTGAGGCGGATTCCCGCCAACCCAGCTTGTACGATTTCCGCCATCGGGCGGAAATCCGCCATCCCCCGCCTGTTTCTACGCCCCATCCCAGGGCATTCACACCCAGTAAACATTGGTTGCGCCCCTCAAGCGGGCACTTTGGCATCGCCCTTGCTATTCAGCTGGCAGAGGCCTGCCCAGGCGCTCGAACACAACGACAAATCCCTCCGGGTACAGGAGGGTTCGCGATTCAGGTGCCCCGACATCCAGAAAAGGATGCGCCGGCCCACTTGAGGAAAATCTAGCCATGACGACTCGTCAGCCGCTGTACAAATCGCTGTATATCCAGGTGATCGTCGCCATCACCATCGGTATCCTGCTCGGCCACTACTACCCGGAAACCGGTGTAGCCCTCAAACCCCTGGGTGACGGCTTCGTCAAGCTGATCAAGATGGTCATCGCCCCGATCATCTTCTGCACCGTGGTCAGCGGCATCGCCGGCATGCAGAGCATGAAGTCGGTCGGCAAGACCGGCGGCTACGCACTGCTGTATTTCGAGATCGTCTCCACCATCGCCCTGATCATTGGCCTGGTCGTGGTCAACGTGGTCCAGCCGGGCGCCGGCATGCACGTCGACGTCAGCACCCTGAACGCCAGCAGTGTGGCCGCCTACGCCGCAGCCGGCGCGCAGCAGACCACCGTGGGCTTCCTGCTCAACGTCATCCCCAACACCGTGGTCGGCGCCTTCGCCAACGGCGACATCCTGCAGGTGCTGATGTTCTCGGTGCTGTTCGGCTTCGCCCTGCACCGCCTGGGCAGCTACGGCAAGCCGGTGCTGGACCTGATTGACCGCTTCGCCCACGTGATGTTCAACATCATCAACATGATCATGAAGCTGGCCCCGGTCGGTGCCTTCGGCGCCATGGCCTTCACCATCGGCCAGTACGGCGTGGGCTCGCTGGTGCAGCTGGGCTACCTGATGGCCTGCTTCTACATCACCTGTGTGATGTTCATCCTGATCGTGCTGGGCGGCATCTGCCGCGCCCATGGCTTCAGCATCCTCAAGCTGATCCGCTACATCCGTGAAGAACTGCTGATCGTGCTGGGCACCTCGTCCTCGGAGTCGGCCCTGCCACGCATGCTGGCCAAGATGGAGCGCCTGGGCGCGAAGAAATCCGTGGTGGGCCTGGTGATTCCGACCGGCTACTCGTTCAACCTGGACGGTACCTCGATCTACCTGACCATGGCCGCGGTGTTCATCGCCCAGGCCACCGACACCCCCATGGACATTACCCACCAGATCACCCTGCTGCTGGTACTGCTGGTCGCGTCCAAAGGTGCTGCCGGCGTGACCGGTTCGGGCTTCATCGTCCTGGCCGCGACCCTGTCGGCCGTCGGCCACCTGCCGGTGGCGGGCCTGGCGCTGATCCTGGGTATCGACCGCTTCATGTCCGAAGCCCGCGCCCTGACCAACCTGATCGGCAACGCCGTGGCCACCGTGGTCGTCGCCAAGTGGGTCAAGGAGCTGGACACCGACACCCTGCAGTCGGAGCTGGCTTCCGGCGGTTCGCCGCTGGTCGACCCTCGTCCGACCGACGACCTGGGTGTGGCCGAAGGCCCGGCGCGTTGATCGCGGTATGAAATGAAGAAGGCGACCTGCGGGTCGCCTTTTTTGTGAATGCTAGGGGGTTACGCATACCCCTGTAGGAGCGGCCTTGTGTCGCG
>NZ_JAOEBG010000036.1 GCF_029836165.1 Pseudomonas sp. GD04091 | reverse complement strand
GATATTTAGAGAAATACCGTGATCGAGACGGACAGCTTTCAACAGCAGCGCCTGCCTCCCATAAAAAACGGGGCGACCTGCTGGCCGCCCCGCTTCCAGTGCCTGCCCCTTACAGACTCGGGAAGGCGAACTGCGAGGCCTCATGGCTGGCCCGTTGCGGCCAACGCTGGGTAATCGCCTTGCGGCGGGTATAGAAGCGCACACCATCCGGGCCATAGGCATGCAGGTCACCGAACAGCGAACGCTTCCAGCCACCGAAGCTGTGATAGGCCACCGGCACCGGCAGCGGCACGTTCACACCGACCATGCCCACTTCGATCTCGTCGCAGAACAGCCGCGCCGCCTCACCGTCGCGGGTAAAGATGCAGGTACCGTTGCCGTACTCATGCTCGTTGATCAACTGCATCGCGCTCTCCAGGCTGTTCACCCGCACCACGCACAGCACCGGCCCGAAGATCTCTTCCTTATAGATACGCATTTGCGGCGTGACGTTGTCGAACAGCGTACCACCCACGAAGTAGCCATCTTCATTGCCCGCCACACGATAGCCACGGCCATCGACCACCAGCTTGGCACCTGCGGCCACACCATCATCGATATAGCCAACAACCTTGTCACGGGCGGCGGCCGTCACCAGCGGCCCCATGTCCAGGCCACAGGAGGTACCGGCACCGATCTTCAGCGCCTTGATCTGCGGCTCCAGCTTGGCGATCAGGGCATCGGCCACCTGGTCGCCGACACACACCGCCACCGAGATCGCCATGCAGCGCTCGCCACAGGAACCGTAAGCCGCGCCCATCAGTGCGCTGACCGCATTGTCCAGGTCGGCATCCGGCATCAGCACCGCGTGGTTCTTCGCCCCGCCCAGCGCCTGGATGCGCTTGCCCCGCTTGGTGCCTTCGGCATAGATGTACTCGGCGATCGGCGTCGAACCGACGAAACTCAGGGCCTTCACCTCTGGCGCCTCGATCAGTGCATCCACCGCTTCCTTGTCGCCATGCACCACGTTCAGGATGCCCTTCGGCAGGCCGGCTTCGAGCAGCAATTGAGCGATATAGAGCGTCGAACTCGGGTCACGCTCTGACGGTTTGAGGATGAAAGCGTTGCCGCAGGCGATGGCCAGTGGGTACATCCACAGCGGCACCATGGCCGGGAAGTTGAACGGCGTGATGCCGGCAACGATGCCCAGCGGCTGGAAGTCGGACCAGGCGTCGATGTTCGAGCCGACGTTGCGGCTGTACTCTCCCTTGAGCAACTCAGGGGCAGCACAGGCGAACTCGACGTTCTCGATGCCACGCTTCAGTTCGCCAGCGGCGTCCTCGAGGGTCTTGCCATGCTCCTCGCTGATCAACTGCGAGATCTTCGCCTCGTTCTGCTCAAGCAACTGCTTGAAGCGGAACATCACCTGGGCACGCTTGGCCGGCGGCGTGTTGCGCCAGGCCGGGAAGGCGGCCTTGGCCGAATCGATGGCCTGCTGGACGGTGGCGCGACTGGCCAGTTCGACCTTGCGCACGGCCTGGCCGGTGGACGGGTTGAAGACATCGGCGGTGCGCTCGCCCTTGGTGACCAGTTCGCCGTGGATCAGGTGCTGAACAATGCTCATGCAGAACTCCATATAAAGAAGGTAGAGACAGGCGCGTGCAACTCACGCGCCCGACATCGAATTCGGAAAAGTCAGTCGACTTTGTTCAGGGCTTCGCCCACCGCGTCGAACAGGCGGTCCAGCTCCTGCGGCTGGGTGTTGAAGGTTGGCCCGAACTGCAGGGTGTCGCCGCCGAAGCGCACATAGAAGCCCGCTTGCCAAAGCTTCATGGCTGCCTCGTATGGGCGGACGATGGCGTCGCCGTCGCGCGCGGCGATCTGGATAGCGCCAGCCAAGCCGTAGTTGCGGATATCGACGACGTTCTTCGTGCCCTTGATGCCGTGCAACAGGTTCTCGAAGTGCGGCGCCAGCTCGGCGGCCGATTGCACCAGGTTCTCTTTCTGCAGCAGGTCCAGCGCGGCAATACCCGCGGCGCAGGCGACCGGGTGCGCCGAATAGGTATAGCCGTGGGGGAATTCCACCGCATACTCAGGCGTCGGCTGGTTCATGAAGGTCTGGTAGATCTCGCCGGTGGCGATCACCGCGCCCATGGGGATCGCACCGTTGGTGACCTGCTTGGCGATGCACATCAGGTCAGGCGTCACGCCGAAGGCTTCGGCACCGGTCATGGCGCCCATGCGGCCGAAGCCGGTGATCACCTCGTCGAAGATGAGCAGGATGTTGTGCTGGGTGCAGATCTCGCGCAGGCGCTTGAGGTAGCCCTTCGGCGGCGGCAGCACGCCGGCGGAGCCAGCCAGCGGCTCGACGATCACCGCGGCGATGTTCGAGGCGTCATGCAGTTCGATCAGCTTGAGCATCTCGTCGGCCAGGGCGATACCGCCTTCTTCCGGCATGCCCTTGCTGAAGACGTTGGCCGGCAGCACGGTGTGAGGCAGGTGGTCGACATCCAGCAGCTGACCGAACAGCTTGCGGTTGCCGTTGACACCGCCAAGGCTGGTGCCGGCGATGTTCACGCCGTGGTAGCCGCGCGCACGGCCGATGATCTTGGTCTTGGTGGCCTGGCCTTTCAGGCGCCAGTAGGCGCGAACCATCTTCAGCGCGGTGTCGGCGCACTCGGAGCCGGAGTTGGTGAAGAACACGTGGTTCAGGTCGCCCGGCACCAGGTTGGCGATCTTCTCGGCCAGCTGGAACGACAGCGGATGGCCGAACTGGAAGGCCGGGGAGTAGTCGAGAGTGGCGACCTGGCGCGCCACCGCCTCGCTGATCTCTTTGCGGGTATGCCCAGCCCCGCAGGTCCACAGGCCCGACAGCGCGTCGAACACCTTGCGGCCCTTGTCGTCGACCAGGTAGTTGCCTTCGGCCGCCACGATCAGGCGCGGGTCGCGCTGGAAGTTGCGGTTGGCGGTGTAAGGCATCCAGTGCGCATCCAGCTTGAGCTGGCTGGCCAGACCGGCGTGAGCGGTTTCGGGCATGTTCATCGGGCGGTTCCTCGAAAGACGATTAGGCAACGATGGGTGTTGTTGCAGCTAAATTGTCATGCCTATAAAGTTCGAAAAATCCTGCATTTCTAATCTTCAGTCAGCAGTGGACTAAACTTATGAGCCGACGTCCCGATCCCCTCGCCCAAGTCAGCGATTTCGATATCCGCCTGTTGAAAATCTACCGAAGCGTCGTCGAATGCGGCGGTTTCTCGGCCGCGGAGAACGTGCTCGGCATTGGCCGCTCGGCGATCAGCCAGCAGATGAACGACCTCGAGCAACGCCTCGGCCTGCGCCTGTGCCAGCGCGGCCGTGCCGGATTCTCGCTGACCGAAGAGGGGCGCGAGGTCTACCACTCGGCGCTGCAGTTGCTCAGCGCGCTGGAAACCTTCCGTACCGAGGTCAACGGCCTGCACCAGCATCTGCGCGGCGAGTTGAACATCGGCCTGACCGACAACCTGGTGACCCTGCCACACATGCGCATCACCCATGCCCTGGCCGAGTTGAAGGATCGCGGCCCCGACGTGCGCATCCAGATCCGCATGATCGCCCCGAGCCAGGTCGAGCAGGGCGTGCTCGACGGCAGTCTGCATGTCGGCGTGGTGCCCCAGACCAGTCCGCTGTCCGGGCTGGATTACCAGCCGCTGTACAGCGAGCGCTCGCTGCTCTATTGCGCCGTCGGCCACCCCTTGTTCTACGCCGACGATCAGCAGATCGACGACGACCGCCTCAACAGCCAGGATGCCATCGCCCCGACCTTCCGCCTGCCCGCCGAGATCCAGGCGCACTACCAGGCGCTGCACTGCACCGCCAGCGCCTCGGACCGCGAGGGCATGGCCTTTCTCATCCTCACCGGGCGCTACATCGGCTACCTGCCCGACCACTACGCCAGCTTCTGGGTCCAGCAGGGCCGGCTGCGCGCGCTCAAGCCCGCGCAACGCTTCTATGACCTGAGCCTGAGCTGGGTGACGCGCAAGGGCCGGCGGCCGAATCTGGTGCTGGAAAGCTTCCTCGAAAGCCTGGCTGCGACACGCTGATACGTATCTCTGACGCAAATGCTTGTCACTTCGGCGCAGGCAGGTAATCTGTCGGACATTCGTAACGACCCGTCCGGAATCGTCCATGACCCTAGAAGTCCCTGCGCATCGCTCCCCCGCCTCGGGCAAGCCCGCCGGCCGCATCCGCCAGAAGAACGAGCAGGCCATCATCCAGGCCGCCGAAGACGAGTTCGCCCGCCACGGCTACAAGGGCACCAGCATGAACACCATCGCCCTCAAGGCCGGGCTGCCCAAGGCCAACCTGCACTATTACTTCACCAACAAGCTGGGCCTGTACATCGCGGTGCTGAGCAACATCATCGAGCTGTGGGACAGCACCTTCAACGCCCTGAGCGTCGAGGACGACCCGGCCGAGGCGTTGAGCCAGTACATTCGCACCAAGATGGAGTTCTCCCGGCGCAACCCGCAGGCCTCGCGGATCTTCGCCATGGAAGTGATCAGCGGCGGCGAGTGCCTTAGCGAATACTTCAGCGCCGACTACCGCGAATGGTTCCGTGGCCGCGCCGCCGTGTTCCAGGCATGGATAGAAGCCGGCAAGATGGACCCGGTGGACCCGGTGCACCTGATCTTCCTGCTCTGGGGCAGCACTCAGCACTACGCCGACTTCGCCACCCAGATCTGCCAGGTCACCGGCCGCAGCCGCCTGACCAAGCAAGACATGGAAGACGCCAGCAACAACCTTATCCACATCATTCTCAAAGGCTGCGGCATCGCCACGCCCGCCTGACCCGGACCTATGCCTTCTACCCTGCTCGACCTCTGCGAGTTCCGCGAGGAAATCCGCAAGAGCCGCTTCATCACCCTCGCCGGCCCGATCGACAGTGCCGCCGAGGCCATGGCCTTCATCGAACGCCACAGCGACCTGGCCGCCACCCACAATTGCTGGGCCTGGAAACTTGGCGCCCAGTACCGCAGCAGCGACGACGGCGAGCCCGGCGGCACGGCCGGACGACCGATCCTCGCCGCCATCGAGGCACAGGACTGCGACCAGGTGGTGGTGCTGGTGATTCGCTGGTACGGCGGCATCCAGCTGGGCACCGGCGGATTGGCCCGGGCCTATGGCGGCGGCGCCAACAAATGCCTGCAGCAAGCGCCCAAGCGACTGTTGGTGCAACGTAGCGAATTCAGCTGCAGCTGCACCTTCAGCGAACTGGCATTGCTCAAGCTGCGCCTGGCCGAAGCGCACGGGCTGGTAATGGACGAGCAATTCACTGCCAATGGCGTCGACCTGCGGATCGCCTTGGGCGAGAGCCATCTGGAAATCCTGCAGCAGCAACTGGCCGACCTCAGCCGTGGACGCATCGTGCTGGAACGTCGCTGAACATTGCCCACAACTGCTGTGGGCCTGCCTGTGGACAACCTTGGGGTATACCCCTGGAAGCCTCGCCACCAAAGGCCTCGGCAACATTGAGCATATTTTGATCACAATCCTGTGACAGGAGCTCAAGTGACTGAAAGTCGGTGAGTTATCCCCAGCCGCTTTGCATCGCCACAACCTGAATAGCGGTTTTTCCCTGCCGCTACGCTTGCGCACAGATACTGTGGAGCAGGCTGTGGATAACCCGTGAACCACCCCAGCAAAGCCCGTCCCCATGGGCTCGTCGGCGCGCTGAGCATTTTTTGAACAGCTGCGACCAGGGAAAGAGCAGCTGTGGAAAACCTGGGATATGCTCGTCTGTCCGGCCTACGCCCGCGATGCCGTTTCCGCTTCGCCCATCCAAGGAGCCACCCCATGAACACCAACCAGACCGCCCTGATCATCGGCGCCTCCCGAGGCCTCGGCCTCGGCCTGGTGCAACGCCTGCACGAAGATGGCTGGAACATCGTCGCCACCGTGCGCGACCCGCAACAGCCAGGAACCCTGGGTGACATTCCTGGGGTACGCATCGAACGGCTGGAAATGAACGACACCGCCCAGCTCGATGGCCTCAAGCAACGCCTGCACGGCGAAGTGTTCGACCTGGTGTTCGTCAATGCCGGGGTCATGGGCCCGCTGCCGCAGGATCTGGAGAGCGTCCAGGTGCAGCAGATCGGCGACCTGTTCATGACCAATGCCGTGGCGCCCATTCGCGTCGCCCGCCGCCTGGCCGGCCAGATTCGTGAAGACAGCGGCGTGCTCGCGTTCATGAGCTCGATCCTGGGCAGCGTGACCGTGCCCGATGGCGGCGAGATCTGCCTGTACAAGGCCAGCAAGGCCGCGCTCAACTCGATGATCAACAGCTTCGTGGTCGAGCTGCAGCGCCCCGACCTGTGCGTGCTGGCCATGCACCCTGGCTGGGTGAAAACCGACATGGGCGGTGAGAACGCCGAGATCGATGTGCTCACCAGCACCCGCGGCATGCTCGAGCAGATCAAGGCGCAGGGCGGCAACGGTGGACTGCGCTTCATCAACTACAAGGGGGAAGCGCTCATCTGGTGAACCGGACGCCTGGTGGCCGCACCGGGCGCATTGCCCGGCCCGGCCCTGTAGAATGGCCGCCAACCGTACCTGATCGAGATTGCACACATGTATGAATGGCTGAACGCCTTGCCCAAGGCGGAACTGCACATGCACCTGGAGGGCTCGCTGGAGCCCGAACTGCTGTTCGCCCTGGCCGAACGCAACAAGATCGCCCTGCCCTGGGCCGATGTCGAAACCCTGCGCAGCGCCTATGCCTTCAACAACCTGCAGGAGTTCCTCGACCTTTATTACCAGGGCGCCGATGTCCTGCGCACCGAGCAGGACTTCTATGACCTGACCTGGGCCTACCTGCAACGCTGCAAGGCACAGAACGTCATCCACACCGAACCGTTCTTCGACCCGCAGACCCACACCGACCGGGGCATACCCTTCGAGGTTGTGCTCAATGGCATCACCCAGGCGCTCAAGGATGGCCACACGCAACTGGGCGTCAGCAGCGGCCTGATCCTCAGCTTCCTGCGCCACCTGAGCGAGGACGAAGCGCAGAAAACCCTCGACCAGGCGCTGCCTTTTCGCGACGCATTCGTTGCCGTCGGCCTGGACAGCTCGGAGAAAGGCCACCCGCCGAGCAAGTTCCAGCGCGTCTTCGACCGCGCCCGCAGCGAAGGCTTCCTGACGGTCGCCCACGCGGGCGAGGAAGGCCCTCCCGAATACATCTGGGAAGCGCTCGACCTGCTGAAGATCCAGCGCATCGACCACGGCGTGCGCGCCATCGAGGACGAGCGGCTGATGCAGCGCATCATCGACGAGCAGATCCCGCTGACCGTCTGCCCGCTGTCCAACACCAAACTGTGCGTGTTCGAGCACATGGCTCAGCACAACATCCTCGACATGCTCGAACGTGGCGTGAAGGTCACCGTCAACTCCGATGACCCGGCCTACTTCGGTGGCTACGTCACCGAGAACTTCCACGCCCTGCACGAACACCTGGGCATGACCCAGGCTCAGGCCCGGCGTCTGGCGCAGAACAGCCTGGATGCCCGCCTGGTACGCTAACCGGCCTGTCGCGCCGACATCCGGGCGATGCCGTTGATCTGCTGAACACCGAGCGATGTGAGCTGCAGCGCCCGGTTGCCCTCCTGCTCACGGACCCAGCCCGACTGCAGGAACAACCTGAGCATCGCCTGCCCCAGGGTGCCGCCAAGATGCGCACCCTGGTCACTCCACTCACTGCAGCGGCAGGTCACGCAGCCACGCCGGGTGCCCGGCGCCAGCGCATCGATATAGACCCCCAGCGCTTCCAACCGGACCTTGCCTTCCTGGCTCACGAACAATTGCTGCTCGTTACCCACCAACCAGCCAACGTCCAGTAGTCGCTGGAACAGCGCCGCCGCCATTTCCCCACCCAAGTGATCGCCACACAGACGCGCCCTGCGCATCGAAGGCGGTATCTGTATCGGCATCGCCCGCTTGGCGACTGGGCGGCTCTCCACCTGCACGCTGGCCAGCGCCTCCACCGCCGCGCTCACCTGTGGCGTGGCCAGGCGGAAATAGCGCTTGCGCCCGCGCGTCTCAAGCTTGAGCAAACCCGCCGTCGACAACAACGACAGATGCGCGCAAGCCGAGGAAGTACTGAGGCCGATCATCCTTGCCAGTTCGTCCGCCGCTCGCGGAGTACCATCGATCAGCGCCCACAGCATGGCGCTGCGCTTGGGATCGGCCATCAGGCTGGCGACCTGACTGATGCTACGGACTGCACTCATGAAACTGAAGCTCCCTGATGACTCTCGACTGCCAGCGGGAAACATTGCTCGCTGGCACTGGATGCGCAGGGAGTATAAGCCGCTCGACGACGCTGACTGCGCAAGCACAAAACCGTGTAGGACGCCGTTGGAGCGAGACCCGCAACACTGGGCGGATAGCCACCCGGATGCACGGCCTCCCGGCCTACAGCGGCTTCATCGCGGTGCAGGATGCGCTTGTCGACCTGCGGGCCGACAAGACCGACAGCCTGGGTCAAAAACTACGCCATGCAAAACAGAAAGCTTCCCACACCGTAACCGGCATGACCGTCAGTCAGGGCACTGATCCCGATCATGGCGAGCGCCGGGGACAGCGCTAAACTCATTCCGCTCTCGCTCACTGGAGGTGGATCGCGATGAAGATTGTCGTCAGTGCGTCGAACCGAAATCCCGCCTGCCCCTGGCAGGTACAGCTCGACCAGCATGTGGTGAGTTTTCGCAACGAAGCCGAGGCACGGGCGTTCGTCGCCCTGCTGGAAACACGCCTCAGCGCACCTCATCCACTCACACAGGCCGACTGGCCTGCAAGCGCCGGGTCAGAACTGCGACACTGACCACCAGCGCGCCACACAGGCTGATCACCAGGGCCATGGGCACGGCGCTGCCATCGTGCAGCACCCCGACCAATGCCGCCGCCCCCGCGGCGACGCTGAACTGCAGGCAGCCCATCAAGGCCGACGCGCTGCCCGCGCGGGCACCCTGTCCGCTCATGGCGCAGGCCGAGGCGTTGGGGATGATGCAGCCGAGGCTGGCGATGCACACGAACAGCGGCACCAGCAGCGGCCACAATTGCGCCGGACGCAGCGCCGCGACCAGCAGCAGCACCAGTGCCGCCGCCAGGTACAGCCACACCGCCCGCGCCAGGAGGAAGGCCGGGCCGCGTTTGGCCAGCAGGCGCGCATTGACCTGGGCCATCAGGATGAAACCGGCGGCGTTGGTGCCAAACAGCCAGCCATAGTGCTCGGCGGGCACGCCATACAACTTGATGAATACGAACGGTGAACCGGCGATGTAGGCAAACATCCCGGCGATGGCGATGCCGCCGGTAAGGGCATGGCCAACGAACACTCGGTCACCGAACAAGCGCAGGTACTGGCGCAGCGCACCGGACAGCGGTTGGCGCGGGATATGCGCAGGCAGGCTTTCCGGCAAGCCGAGGCCGACCGCCACCAGGCAGGCCGCGCTGAACAGGCTCAGGGCAAGGAAGATCGATTGCCAGCCCGCCACGTTCACCAGCACGCCACCGAGCATCGGCGCGAGGATCGGCGCCAGCCCCATCACCAGCATCAACTGCGAGAACACCTTGGCCGAGGCCACCGCGTCGCACTTGTCGCTGACGATCGCCCGCGCCAGCACCATGCCGGCACAGCCACCCAAAGCCTGGACGAAGCGCGCCAGGATCAGGCTGTCGAGGTTGGGTGCATAGGCGCAGGCCAAGGACGCCAAGGTGAACAGAGCGACGCCGAACAGCAGCGGGATACGTCGTCCGAAGCGGTCCGCCACCGGCCCGTAGGCGAGCTGACCCAGGGACAGGCCGAGGAAGTAGGCGGCCAGGGTGGTCTGCACATGTTTTTCATCGGTGGCGAAGGCCTGGGCCATGGCCGGGAAAGCGGGCAGGTAGAAATCGATAGCCAAGGGCCCGAACGCACTGAGGGCGCCGAGAATCAGCAAGGTTCGCAGGTTCATGGAGGATCCATAGCAGGCTAAGCAAGTGCGCTAGTCTACCTGCACTGGATCGCGGGGCGTTGAAAACCTTTGTAATAATTGATCCGGCGTGCCCTGTCGGAAACCACGCAGGGGCATCATCGGCGTGGGATCAGGCTGGCCCCGCGATGAGGCCAGCCCGCGCCCGCGGAAAGTGCGCGATTGGCCGTTCAGGCCACCTCGGCCGGATACCCCTCTTCCCGAATCGCCGCCAGGATCTGCTCCGCCGCCAGCTCACTTTCCACCCTCACCTGCCGTGCCGCTAGGTCCACCTCCACCCGCGCCGCCGCATCCTGCTCCTGCACGGCCCGGGTCACGCCCTTCACACAGTGGCCGCAGGTCATGCCTTGTACGTTGAACACTTGCATCGAGGTTGCCTCCTTGTGGGTTTCGCGCAGTCTCAGCCTTGCCATCGGGGCAAGGTCAAGTTCCGCCCGAATCGGCCGGGCTGGAAATCCCGGCGCACCTCGGCCAAGCTGCGCCTTTGACGATTCTGGCAAGCAGGAGATTTTTCATGATCAGGGCAGTATTGGGCCTCGCAGGATTGCTGGCCGCGGTGCCACCGGCCAGCGCCGAGGGCAATTCGGACTACAGCGTGCTGATCATTTCCCGGGAACGCCTGGAGGTGGCCACCAGCTGCGAAATCGGCATCTACCTCAACGATCAGCTGTCCGGCCGCCTGTTCCAGGAGCAGTCGACTTCGTTCAACCTGCCAGCGGGCCCCATCGATGTACGCCTGCGGCTGTTGCCCGGACAGGTTCCCGGTTGCGCCCCCGGCATCGAGGACCAGCGCAGTACGCGACTCACGCTGCAGGCGGGCCAGATCAATAAATACCGTATCGCCATGGGACAAAATGGCCTGGTGCTGAAGCGAGCCGGTCTGGGCTATTGACCTTGCCCGCATGGCAAGGTTGATGCTGCAGGCCTGTCCAAGGAGGAGAGAGCCATGCCCGCATCCACCACCTTCGATCTGCCGATCGCCGGCATGACCTGCGCCAGCTGCGCAGGTCGGGTCGAACGCGCCCTGCGCAAGGTCACTGGTACCGAACACGTCAGCGTCAACCTCGCCACCGAACAGGCTCGGGTCCAGGCCCCCGCCGATAGCCTGCCGGCGCTGGTCGATGCCGTGCGCGATGCCGGTTACAGCGTCCCCACCCGCAGCCTCGAACTGCAGATCGGCGGCATGACCTGCGCCAGCTGCGCGGGTCGAGTCGAACGCGCCCTCGGCAAGCTGCCGGGCGTGGAGCAGGTCAGCGTCAACCTGGCCAGCGAGCGTGCCCATCTGGAAGTGCTCGATGGCGTCGATGACGGCGCGCTGATCGCCGCGGTCGAACAGGCCGGCTACAGCGCCAACCTGCCGCGCACCGCCCACGGCGATCAGGCCCAGGCACAACGGCGTCTGCGCAACGAACGCCTGGCCGTCGCGGCGGCGCTGCTGCTGGCACTGCCCCTGGTCCTGCCAATGCTGGTGCAGCCGTTCGGCCTGCACTGGATGCTGCCGGCCTGGGCACAGTTCGTGCTGGCCACGCCGGTGCAATTCATCCTCGGCGCGCGCTTCTATGTCGCCGCCTGGAAAGCCGTGCGCGCCGGCGCGGGCAACATGGACCTGCTGGTCGCCCTGGGCACCAGCGCGGGCTACGGCCTGAGCCTTTACCAATGGGCCAAGGCGCCGGTCGGCATGGAACCGCACCTGTACTTCGAAGCCTCGGCGGTGGTGATCGCCCTGGTACTGCTCGGCAAGTACCTGGAAAGCCGCGCCAAACGCCAGACCGCCAGCGCCATCCGGGCCCTGGAAGCGCTGCGCCCCGAGCGCGCGGTACGCCTGGTCGAGGGTCACGAGGAAGATGTCGCCATCAGCCAGCTGCGCCTGGGCGACCTGGTGCTGGTCAAGCCCGGCGAACGCTTCCCGGTCGACGGTGAAGTGCTCGAAGGCAGCAGCCACGCCGACGAGGCCCTCATCAGCGGCGAGAGCCTGCCGGTACCCAAGCAGCCCGGCGATACAGTGACCGGCGGCGCCATCAATGGCGAAGGCCGGTTGCTGGTGAAGACCCAGGCCCTTGGCACCGAGACCGTGCTCGCCCGCATCATCCGCCTGGTCGAGGATGCCCAGGCGGCCAAGGCGCCGATCCAGAAGCTGGTCGACCGGGTCAGCCAGGTGTTCGTCCCGGCCGTGCTGGTAGTGGCGCTGATCACCCTGGTCGGCTGGTGGCTGGCCGGCGCGCCGCTGGAAACCGCCCTGATCAATGCCGTCGCCGTGCTGGTGATCGCCTGCCCATGCGCCCTGGGCCTCGCCACGCCCGCGGCGATCATGGCCGGCACCGGCGTCGCCGCCCGTCATGGCATCCTGATCAAGGACGCCGAAGCGCTGGAGCGCGCCCATGCGGTAAACCGCGTGGTGTTCGACAAGACCGGCACTCTCACCTCCGGCAGCCCCCGCGTCGTCCACAGCCAGGCCTCGGGCGGTGACACGCACGAACTGCTGCGCCTGGCCGGTGCCCTGCAGCGCGGCAGCGAGCACCCGCTGGCCAAGGCGGTGCTCGACGCCTGTGCCGGCCAAGGTCTGCAGGTGCCGCAGGTGGTCGACAGCCAGTCCCTCACCGGCCGTGGCATTGCCGGGCGGGTCGAGGGCCGCGAACTGGCCCTGGGCAACCGCCGCCTGCTCGACGAAAGCCACCTGTCGCCAGGCGACCTGGCCGACAGCGCCCAGGCCTGGGAGTCCGAAGGCCGCACCTTGTCCTGGCTGATCGAGCAGGGCAGCCAACCACGCGTACTGGGCCTGCTCGCCTTTGGCGACAGTCTCAAGCCCGGCGCCGATCAGGCCATCGCCGCCTTGCACGAACGCGGCATCAGCAGCCATCTGCTGACCGGCGACAACCGCGGCAGCGCCAAAGTAGTGGCCGAGGCCCTCGGCATCGATGACGTGCACGCCGAAGTGCTTCCCGCGGACAAGGCCGCCACGGTCGCCACGCTCAAGCGCGATGGCGTGGTGGCCATGGTCGGCGACGGCATCAACGACGCTCCGGCCCTGGCCGCCGCCGATATCGGCATCGCCATGGGGGGCGGCACCGATGTGGCCATGCAGGCCGCCGGCATCACCCTGATGCGCGGCGACCCACGCCTGGTGCCGGCCGCGCTGGAAATCAGCCGCAAGACCTACGCGAAGATCCGTCAGAACCTGTTCTGGGCCTTCATCTACAACCTGATCGGCATACCGCTCGCCGCCCTCGGCTACCTCAACCCGGTGCTGGCCGGCGCGGCCATGGCCCTGTCCAGCGTCAGCGTGGTGAGCAACGCCCTGTGGCTGAAGACCTGGAAACCCACCACCCGTGACCAGGAGGCCCCATGAACATCGGCCAGGCCGCCCGCCGCAGCGGGCTCAGCGCCAAGATGATCCGCTACTACGAATCCATCGGCCTGCTGCGCCCAGCCAAGCGCAGTGACAGTGGCTACCGGCTGTATCAGCAGGAAGACCTGCACAGCCTGGCGTTCATCAAGCGCTCCCGCGACCTGGGTTTTTCCCTCGAGGAAGTGGCCAGGCTGCTGACCCTCTGGCAAGACCGCCAGCGCGCCAGTGCCGATGTGAAGGCGCTGGCCATGCAGCATATCGATGAGCTGAACCGGCGGATCGAGGAGCTGGTCAGCCTGCGCGACACCTTGGGTGAACTGGTGGCCCACTGCCAGGGCGATAACCGGCCCGACTGCCCGATCCTCAAGGACCTGGCCAATGGCGGTGGGTGCTGCCACTGAAGAAGCCGCGCCGGCAGAGGTCGTAGCAGAACCAGTGCCCGGCAGCGACTACAACCTCAGCTCCCCAGGTGTCGCCCCGAACAGTTGCTTGAACGCCGCGATGTAGGCGGAGGTCGAGTCATACCCACAGCCCAGCGCCGCCTGGGTGACCGTCTCCCCCGCCTCCAGCAGCGCCAGCGACGACAGCAGGCGCATGCGCTGGCGCCAGTTGCGAAAGCTCAACCCGGTCTCACGCTGGAACAGGCGCATCAGGGTCTTCTCCGACACGCCCAGCAGCACCGCCCATTGCTGCAGGGTCTGCGGCTGGTCGGGCGCGGCGATCAGCCCGTTGCACAGCGCCAGCAGGCCAGGATGGCGTGGCAGCGGTAGCGAGAACCCCACCTGCGGCAGGGTCCGCAACTGATCCAGCAACACCGCCACCAACCGTGCCTCGGCACTGTCGCCTTCCGGGTAGGTCACCGCAAAGGTACAGAACTGCTTGATCAGCTCTCGCGCCAGCGGCGTGACCTCCAGCACCCGGCACTCGGCCGATGCCCATGGGCAGGCATCACCACGCACGTAAAGGCTGCGCATCTCGGCCTGCATCGAGGTCACCACCTCATGCTCGGTGCCCGCCGGAATCCACACTCCCCACTGCGGTGGCGCAAAATAGCTGCCGTCGCTGGTATAGACCCCGAGCACACCGCTGATGGCGTACGAAAACTGCACCCAGTCGTGTCGGTGGCGGGTGGTCCAGGAGCCCGCGCCGAGGCTTTCGGCGCGGGCGTAGAGCGGCCTGGGCAAGCGCTCCAGGGCGGGGATGGCACGGGGTCCGGTGATCGGCATGATGGGGCCTTGTGTCTCGGGACGGACAAGGGTATCAGCCATCGCCCGCGCCCATGGAGTCCAGCTCGATCAGTCATGCGCGGTTCACCTAGCGCTCGACGATCGCCGTCACCCCCTGCCCGCCCGCCGCGCAGATAGAGATCAGCCCCCGACCTTTGCCACGCTCGTTCAGCAGCTTGGCCATGTTCGCCAGAATCCGTCCGCCGGTCGCCGCGAACGGATGCCCTGCCGCCAGCGAACTGCCCTTCACGTTCAGCTTGCTGCGGTCTATTGCCCCCAGCGGCGCTTCGAGCCCCAGCCGCGTGCGGCAGTAGTCCGCGTCCTCCCAGGCCTTCAGCGTGCACAGCACCTGGGCGGCGAAGGCTTCATGGATTTCGTAGTAGTCGAAGTCCTGCAGGGTCAGGCCATTGCGCGCCAACAAACGTGGCACTGCATATACCGGCGCCATCAGCAGGCCCTCCTGGCCATGGACGAAATCGACCGCCGCCGTTTCGCCATCGACCAGGTAGGCCAGCACCGGCAAGCCATGCTCTTGGGCCCAGGCCTCGCTGCCCAACAGCACCAGCGAAGCGCCGTCGGTCAGCGGCGTGGAATTGCCCGCCGTAAGTGTGCCCAGGCCGCTGCGGTCGAACACCGGCTTGAGCTTGGCCAGCTGTTCGAGGGTGAGGTCCGGGCGCAGGTTGTTGTCGCGGGTCAGCCCCAGGTAGGGCGTGAGCAGATCGTCCTGCCAGCCGTCGCGATAGGACGCCGCCAGGTGCTGGTGGCTGAGCAACGCCAGCGCGTCCTGATCGGCGCGTTCAATCTGCCAGGTCTGCGCCATGCGCTCGCAGTGCTCGCCCATGGACAGCCCGGTGCGCGGCTCGCCATTGCGCGGCAGCTCGGGCTTGAGCAGGCCTGGGCGCAGCTTGAGGAAAGGCTTCAGCCGCTCGCCCAGGCTCTTGCCACGATTGGCCTGCAGCAGGATCTGCCGCAGCCCCTCGCTCACCGCGATGGGCGCGTCCGACGTGGTATCGACACCCCCGGCGATACCGCTGTCGATCTGCCCGAGGGCGATCTTGTTGGCCACCAGCAACGCCGCCTCCAGGCCCGTACCGCAAGCCTGCTGGATGTCGTAGGCCGGCGTCTGTGGCGACAGGCGCGAGCCAAGCACGCACTCGCGGGTCAGGTTCATGTCGCGTGAATGCTTGAGCACCGCGCCCGCCACCACTTCACCCAGGCGTAGCCCGTGCAGGCGATAGCGCTCCACCAGGCCTTCAAGGGCCGCGGTGAGCATCGCCTGGTTGCTGGCCTTGGCATAGGCACCATTGGAGCGGGCGAAGGGAATCCGGTTGCCACCCAGGATCGCGACCCGTCTGGTTGCATGCATGCCTGTTCCTCCTGAAACAATTTGATCCCTAAGACTAGGTTCTTTTAACGCATTCGAACGCCCCCGCTACAAACTTGGTCCACACTTGCATGCTTGCCTTCAGGGAGAACCGTACATGAGCGATCGCTATCTGGGCTTTGCCAACTCCACCCTCGGCCGCAAGCTGGTCGACGCCCTCGGCCTGCCGCGCCCGGTGCCGCTGGAGCGCTGGCAGCCCGGACGCCTGCGCCCCGTCGAGGGTGCGCTGGTGCTCGGCGGCGGGCCGCTGGCGGAACGGGTCGCCGCCCTGGCGCCGCGCCTGACCGCCGACTGCTACAGCTTCGACTCCGACGCACTGGATGCCCCCGCCTGGGTCGCCGGCCTGGGGCCGAAGCTCAAGGCCGTGGTGTTCGATGCCAGTCACTTGTCCGACAGCGATGCCCTCAGGCAGTTGCGCGAGTTCTTCCAGCCGTTGCTGCGCAGCCTCGCCCCCTGTGCCCATGTGGTGATTCTCGGCCGTGCCCCGCAGAGCCTTGCCGACCCGCTGGCCAGCGTCGCCCAGCGGGCGCTGGAGGGGTTCTCCCGCTCGCTGGCCAAGGAGCTGCGCAACGGCGCCACGGCCAACCTGCTGTATGTCGGCGACGGCGCCGAGGACCAGCTCGAAGGCGTGCTGCGCTTCTTCCTCTCGCCCAAGAGCGCCTTCGTTTCCGGCCAGGTCCTGCGCCTGTCGCCCTGCGCCGTGCAGGTCGCCGACTGGACCCGACCACTGGCCGGTCGTCGCGCCCTGGTCACCGGTGCCGCGCGCGGCATCGGCGCGGCCATCGCCGAAACCCTGGCCCGCGATGGCGCCGAGGTCACGTTGCTCGACGTGCCCCAGGCGCAGCGCGATCTCGACGCCCTCGCCGCACGCCTGGGTGGCCGCGCCCTGGCCCTGGACATCTGCGCCGCCGATGCCGCCACGCAACTGGTCGAGGCCCTGCCGGAGGGCCTCGACATCGTCGTGCACAACGCCGGCATCACCCGCGACAAGACCCTGGCCAACATGACCCCGGAGTATTGGGACGCGGTGCTGGCCGTCAACCTCAAGGCCCCCCAGGTACTGACCCAGGCATTGCTCGATGCGGGCAAGCTGCACGACGATGCTCGCGTCACCCTGCTCGCCTCGGTCAGCGGTATCGCCGGCAACCGTGGACAATCCAACTACGCCGCCAGCAAGGCCGGGCTGATCGGCTTCGCCCAAGCCTGGGCACCGCGCCTGGCCCCCCAGGGCGCCAGCATCAACGCCGTGGCGCCGGGCTTCATCGAAACGCACATGACCGCGGCCATGCCCATGGGCCTGCGCGAGGCCGGCCGGCGCCTGAGCTCGCTGGGCCAGGGCGGCTTGCCGCAGGATGTCGCCGAGGCCATCGCCTGGCTCAGCCAGCCCGGCTCGGGGGCGATCAACGGCCAGGCGCTGCGCGTCTGCGGCCAGGCACTGATGGGAGCCTGACCATGAGCCGATCCTGGCACGACCTGCACCACCCCGACTCGCGCCTGAGCCTGTATCTGCGTGCCCTCGGCAAGCGCAAGATCCGTGGCAGCCAGTTGCCGGGCCAGGGGCTGCGCTGCTTCCTGCGAGTCGATGCGGACAACCTCGCGGCCTATCGTCGGCTCTGCCACTTCGCCGACGATGGCCGGCTACCGGGTACCTACCCGCATGTCATGGCCTTCAGCCTGCAACTGCAGCTGCTCACCGCCAACGATTTTCCCTTCCCCCTGCTGGGCCTGGTGCACCTGCACAACAACCTGCAGGTCCTGCGCCCGTTGGGTGGCATCGATGGCCTGCGCTTCGCGGTGTACGCCGACAACCTGCAGCCTCATGAAAAAGGCGGCACCTTCGATCTGGTGACCGAGGCCGAGGATGGGCTTGGCCTGCTCTGGCGCGAGACCAGCCGCATGCTGGTGCGAGGCCTGAAACTCGACCCGCAGGCTGCCGAGCCTCAGGAAACGGAGCCCGCCGCGCTGCCGGAGGCCACCCGCTGGTACGCCGACAGCGATATCGGTCGGCGCTACGCCAGGGTCTGCGGCGACTACAACCCGATTCACCTGAGCAATGTCACGGCGCGCCTGTTCGGCTTCCCCAGGGCCATCGCCCATGGCATGTGGAGCACGGCCATGGCCCTGGCGGCGTTGCAGGGGCACCTGCCGAAAGCGGGGTACGCGTTCGCGGTGGATTTCCGCAAGCCGGTGCGCCTGCCGTCCGAGGTGGTGCTGAGCGCCAGCGAGGCGGGGCCGGAAGGCGCATTGCGGCTGGATGGGCACGGCGGGCTGGTCCATATGGTCGGGAGCTGGCGCTCGCTTTGAGTGCCGGGCGCACTTGCTTTGCAAGTGGCCTCGCCGGAAGCTATGCGCCACGAGGAGACCCCGATGAACCTGCAAGAACTGACCGAACGCCTGCACCGCATCCGCGACACCAACGATTGGCGCGGTTTTCATAGCCCAAAGAATCTGGCCATGGCCGCCAGCGTCGAGATGGCCGAGCTGGTGGAGATCTTCCAGTGGCTGACCGAGGACGAGTCGCGCCAGCTGCCCGCCGACAAGCTTGCCCACGCGGGCCAGGAAGTGGGCGATATCGTGCTCTACCTGCTGTTGCTGTGCAGCGAGCTGGGCCTGGACATGAATGAAGTGGTACGCGCCAAGCTGACCGACAGCGAGAGGCGCTTCGCCAAATGAACGACCGTCACTTCGATGAACTGGCCAGCCGCTTCGCTGAGAAGATCTACGGTGGTGCCAAAGGCGCCATCCGCCTGGCGGTGCTCCAGGCGGATCTGGCCGAAACGCTGCCCGACCGCCCGCTGCGAGTGCTCGACATCGGCGCCGGCCTGGGCCACATGGCCCTGTGGCTGGCCCAGCGCGGCCATCACCTGACGTTGGCCGAGCCCGCCGCGCCCATGCTCGACGGCGCCCGTGCCCGCTTCGCCGAGGCTGGTCAGCCGGCGACGTTCATCCAGGCGCCCTGGCAGGACCTGCTCGGACAGCTCACCGAACCGTATGACCTGGTGCTATGCCATGCGGTGCTCGAGTGGCTGGCCGAGCCCGAAAGCATCCTGCCGGTGCTGCACCAGCTGACCGCTCCGGGCGGCTGGCTGTCGCTGGCCTTCTACAACCGCGACGCGCTGGTCTATCGCAACCTGCTCAAGGGCCATTTCCGCAAGATGCGCAGTAACCGCCTGGCCGGCGAGAAGCAGAGCCTGACCCCGCAGAAACCACTTGATCCGCGCCAACTCAAGGCGCAACTTGAAGCCTTGTGGCAGGTCGAAAGCGAGAGCGGTGTGCGAGTGTTCCACGACTACATGCCCAAGGAGTTCCAGGCCAAGGCCGAGCTGCTCGACCTGCTGGAAATGGAGCTGGCGCACCGTCGCCACCCCAGCTTCGCCGGGCTGGGCCGCTACCTGCACTGGATCTGCCGCCCCCACTGACCGCCTTGCCAGGAGGACCCATGCCATACCGCTCGCTCTGCCTGGCCCTGCTGTCCCTGGCCCTGGCCGGCTGCCAGGGCACCAACCCCTACGTGGCCAGCGGCAATCCCCTGCCGCCGGCACCGCCCCAGGCCGCCACCACTTTCGACGCCAGCGCCTATCCGGCCCCTGCGCGCGACTATGGCCGCTACCGCAGCTGGACCTGGCGCAGCAATCAGCCGCCCGGCGGCCTGGCCAACGCGACCCCGGGCCAACTGGCCGACGCAGTGAGCAGCGCCCTCGACCAACATGGGCTGCGTCCCGCCCGCAATGCGCCAGCCGACCTGCTGGTCAGCGCCGATGTGCGCCTTGAGCGACGCCTGCGCCAAGTGCGCGACTACGACTATGACCCCTACTACGGCCCCTACCCTTACGGCGGCATCGGCTACGGCGGCTATCGCAACGGCTACGGCGCCTACGGCAGCGTGCCGATCGTGCGCACCTACGAAGTCGAGGTGATGGTGGTGCGCATCGACCTGTTCGATGCCCGCAACGGCCAGCCGGTATGGAGCGCCAGCGCCGAAAGCGGCAGCGACAAGGACTCGCCGCGCGAGCGTGAAGGCGCGCTGCGCGAATCGGTGAGCAAGGCGATGAGCGGCTATCCTCCCAGCTAACGTTCAACGGAGAACCATCATGTTGCGCCGTCTCGTTCTACTGTCCCTGGCCCTGCTGCTGGCCGCCTGTTCGAGCAGCAACGTGCAGCAGGACTTCGATGCCAGCCGCGATTTCGCCGCCTACCGCAGCTGGGCCTGGCAGGAGCCGGGGCTGCAATATCGCCCGGACGATCCGCGGATCAAGAGCGACCTGACCGAGCAGCGCATCCGCCAGGCGGTTGCCGGCCAGCTCGACCAGCGTGGCCTGCGCCCGGTACAGGGCAATGCCCGGCCCGATGTGAAAGTGCGCGCCTATCTGATCGTCGAGCAACGCCAGCAACAGATCACCACCAACTACGGCGGCGCCTGGGGCGGCTATTGGGGGGGCTACTGGGGCGGGCCGATGTACAACGAGACCCGCAGCGTCGATTACAAGGTGGCGACCATCCAGATCGACCTGTTCGATGGTCGCGACGGCAAACTGGTATGGCGTGGCAGCGCCGAGCAGATCATGAACAACTACCCACCCAGCCCGCAGGAGCGCAACGCGGCGATCCAGAAGACCGTGGCCCAGGTACTGGGTAACTACCCGCCTCATTGAGGCGAGCGCTCCCTATCAGGAGCGGGCCGGTGAATCAAGGCAACTTGCCATCATCTTGACTACACTCCTTGCACCGCCGCCACGCTGCCGGGCCCCAGGCCGGCAAAGGAGTGCCCGTGGTTTCCCGTTCCGCTGTGCGCCAACGCGGCGCGATCGGCCTGATGGCCGCGCTGACCATGGGCCTGGCCCTGGTGTTCATGCTCCTGACCGTCGACAGCGGCCGCCTCTACCTCGAGCAGCGCAAGCTTCAGCGCACCGCCGACATGGCCGCGCTGGAGGCCGCCGAGCACGGCGGGGTCTGCACCGGCAGCGGCCCGCAGGCCTCGACCTTGGCTCGCACCGCCGCCACCCGCAACGGCCACGCTCCGCAAAAGCCACTGATCGCCAGTTGCGGCTACCTGCGCATCGGCAACGACAACCTGCGCACCTTCACCGCCGATACCACGCGCAACGAGGCGATAAAGGTCGAGGTCCGCAATATAGTGACCACCAGCGTCGCCGGCGGGGTATACGCCCTGGCCCAGGGCGGCGCCATCGCCCGTACCACCACCCTGCATGCCAGCGCGGTGGCCGCGAGCCCCGGGCCACCCCAGGCGATGCTGAGCATCCGCAGCACCCTGGTCACGGTCAATTCGAACCAGGGCTCGGTGCTCAACGCCCTGCTCAAGGCGCTGGGTGGCTCGGCGCAGCTCGACCTGCTGGGCTGGCAAGGCATCGCCAATACCCGCCTCAACCTGTTGCAGTATCTCGATCAGTTGGCCGTGGACCTGAACCTGAACGTAGGCGACTACCAGCAGCTGCTCAACCTCGATACCAGCGCCACGGTGCTGTTGCAGGCCGCGGTGAAAGTCCTGCAGCGCAGTGGCGCCGCCGTCGATGTAGCGACCAACCTGGGCAGGATCGCCCTGGACCTGCCGGCCGGGGGACTGCAACTGGGCGAGCTGCTGGACCTGCAGAACGGCACCGCCCAGGCCGGCCTGGACGCCAGCATCCAGCTGCTGCAACTGGTGCAGGGCGTCATCCAGCTGGCGGCCAGCGAGCGCGCGGTCAACGCCGACCTGCCAATCAGCGTCCTGGGCCTGATCAACGGCCGGGTACAGCTGCGGGTGATCGAGCCGCAGCAGATTTCGGCGGTCGGTGATCCGCGCACCGACGAGCTGCGAGTGCACACCGCGCAGATTCGCGCGCTGATATCGCTCGACCTGCCGCTACTGAGCGGTATCGCCGGGCTGCTCAACGCGGTGTTGGACCTGGCGGCGCCGCTGACCAACGTGCTCAACAACCTGCTCGGCCTGGACCTGCTGGGCACCGTGCAATCGCTCACCTGCCTGCTGGGTGTTCCCTGCAAGGTCAGCGACATCAAGCTGCTGGACACTCAGGTGCACATCGATATCGGCCTGGAAGTGGCAGAGGGCACCAGCCGCCTGCGGCCCGCGCCGCCGGACAACTACAGCTGCGCGCCCAAGAGCCTGACCACCCTCACCCAACGCTCGGCGGCGAAGATCGCGATCGGCAGTTTCGATACCCCGCAAGACTTCCTCACCAACGGCACCACGGCGGTCAAGGCCCTGCCACTGATCGACATCGGCACCAACTACTGCAGTCGCTTGCTGATCCTGCCACCGTCGTGCGGCACTCGCGTGCCTTACGCAGGCGGAGGTATCGGCCTACGGGTCGACACCAAGCTGCTGGGCAGCGGACCTGTGGAGAAAACGCTGGTGTTCGCCGGCGACAAAGCGCCACCGAACATCGGTCTTCCCCCGTTTTTCCAGCCCATGGACAGCGACCAGGCCCAGGTGGTCGCCAGCCTGGCCGATACGCTGTCGGGCGTTCGCCTGGAAGCGTACAAGCCCACCAGCAACAGCGGTCTCGGCCAGGTCCTGGTGCTCACCGCTGGCCTGCTCGACGGCGTGAGGAACATCCTCGACCCCTTGATCAGGAATTTGCTCAGCCCACTGCTCGACCCGCTGGTCAACGGTTTGCTCAAGGTGCTGGGAATCGACCTGGCCAATGCCGAGGTCGGCACGAACCTCAGTTGCTCCAGCGGCCACGCTCAGTTGGTGCTGTGAAGCGGCAACACGACCTGGAAGCATGCCCCTTCGATGGCGTTGGCGACCGTCAGGCTGCCACCCATGCGGCTGACGATGCCATGGCTCACCGACAGCCCCAGCCCGGTACCGACGCCAGCCGGCTTGGTGGTGAAAAAAGGCTCGAAGATGCGTTCGTGCAACCGCGGATCGATCCCTCCGGCGTTGTCCTCCACCAGCAGGCACAGCCGCTCGCCCTGCACGACCTGGCGCACCCGGATCCACGGCTGTTGCCGCCCTTTTTCCAACAATGCGTCGCGGGCATTGACCATCAGGTTGATCAACACTTGTTCCACCTGGTCCTGATGCCCGAGCACCTGGGGTTGCGCCTCTGGCCGTTCCAGGCACAGTTCGACGCCCTTGCCCCGCAGGCCTTCCTCGAGCAGCGCCCTGGCGCCCTCCACCGCGGCCCAGGCGGCGAAACGCTCACGTTCGACCGCCGAGCGCCGACCATATACCCGCATGTGCTCCACCAACCGGGCAGCACGAACGACCTGGCCTTCGATACGGCGTAGCTTTTCCTCCAGGTAGGCTGGATCGGCGGTGCCGCTCTGCAGACGCTTGAGGGTGTTGCCCACCGCCATCTGCATGACATTGAGCGGTTGGTTGATCTCATGCACCAGCCCCGTCGCCAGCTCGCCGAGGGTGGCCATCTTGGCGCCCTGCAGCAGTTGCTGCTGGCTGCGCCGGACGTCGGTGTTGTCGCGCCCCACCGCCTGGACTTCGAGCAGGCGGCCCTCGGCGTCGAACAGCCCGCGATCGGCCCATACCCACCAGGCGTGCTCGCGGCCCGGCAGTTGCACGCAGATTTCCGCGCTGCCCAGCGGTTGCTCCGGGGTCAGCGCCTGCAGGCGCTGGACGAACGCCTCGCGCTGGCTGTCGGAGAACCACTGGCCCAGGTCCGCGCCTTGCAGCTGCTCTGGCGCGCAGCCCAGGTAATCGGCCAGTGGCCGGTTGCCGAAAAGCAACGTCAGGTCCGGGCGGTAACGGCAGATCATCGCAGGCGAATCCTCCACCAGCACGCGATAGCGTTCCTCGCTCTGGCGCATGCGTTCGGCCGCCTCGGTCGCCTCACTGACATCCAGCCACAGGCCGACCACCTCCAACGGCTGGCCCAGGTCGTCGCGCAGCAGGCGCGCCTCGTCGTGCATCCAGTGGTAGCCACCGAGGTGATCGCGCAGCCGATAACGACAGCGCACCTGCCCCTCGCGCAGCAGGCTGCGCGTGCGTTCCAGCCACAGCGGGCGATCTTGCGGATGCACCGCCAGGCCTGGCTGGCGCGCCTGCTCGCTGTCGGCGGCCCAGCCCAGCAACGGTCCCAGGCTGGCACTGAAGAAGTCGCTGTGCAGCGCCCCCTCGGCATAGCGCTGCACATAGATCACCGCCGGCGAGCTGGCGATCAGGTTCTCCAGACGGGCCCGCGCGGCGCCGGCCTGCTGCTCCTGTACCTTGAGCGCACTGATGTCCAGCAGGAAGCCGCGCAACAAGCCACCCTGGCCGTGACCGGCCCAGTGGAACCAGCGCGGCGCGCCCTGTGGATCGGAATCCGCCAGACGGATGCTCAGGCTCAACCCAGCGCCTTCGCGGGCCTGGGCCAGGGCCAGTTGGGCCGCCTCACGGTCGGCCGGGTGCAGGCGTGCCAGCCATTGCGCCGGGCTTGCCTGGCACGGCAGGCCGAATGTGCGGGCCAAGGCCGGCTCCAGGTGCAGGTCGGCGTGCGCCGGCCACTCCCACCACCCGGCACCGAGCTGGCGCTGCAGGTCATCGAGATGATGGGCCTGACGCTGCATTTGCTGGCGGCGATGGCGGACCAGCAGCGGCTCGGCCAGCGTACGCGCCAGCGCCAGCGCCATGTCCGCCGGGGGCACCTGGCGCGCCCCGGCGCACAATATCCAGGCCTCGGCATCCAGGCCCAGGCGATAGGGCACGAGAAACAGCGACACACCGCCGCACAAGGCCAGCAGTTCGGGGTCGTCGCAGACCTCGATCAGGGTGTGGGCCGGCAGCGCGTCCAGCCAGCCTTGCAGCCGCGGGTCGTCGGGCCAGGGCCAGGCCCCCTCGCTGCCGGCGTAGTGCCGCCAACCGCCCGATTCGCGCAGCATCAGGCGCAACGAGCTGGCCTGCCAGTGTTCGGCGAGGCTCTGCAACTGTTCAGCCGTGGTCTGCGCCAGGCGCTCGCTGCCGCATTCACGCAGGGCATGGCCGATTTCCCCGAGCAACGGTCGCTGGCGGTCCCAGCGTTGTTCACGCAGCAGGTCGCCGATGTCGAACAGTTGCAGCATCCAGCCCGACGCCTGGCGTTGCAGCCAGCCGCGGGTATGCAGCGCATGGCCCATGACGGTGCGAAAGTCCAGGTCCAGCGGCTGCCCTTGCCAGTCGGCCGGCTCGCCTTCGAGCACCAGCCAGCTGTGCTGCTCTACATAATCGTGCACGCGGGCCTCGGACCGGGCAGGCAACGCCAGCAAGGTGCGCAGGGGGCCGGCCAGGCGCAGGACCCGCGCCTGGTCGTCGAGCCACACCTGCAGCCCCACGGCAGGCAGCGTCTCGGGCACGGCAACCGGCGCCGCACGCCAGCGATCGAACAGGCCACCGGTCACAGTTGCAGGCTCGCCTGGGCCTGCAGGCGCGCAGGCAGCTTGGGCACGTCACCGATCACGGGCAGCACCAGGGTCGGCAGCACGCCATTGAGACGGTTGCGCGGGTAGTCGATCGACACGGTCAGCACCTTGTCCGCCCCCAGGCTGACCTTGGTATCGGTGATCACGTTGAAGCCCAGGGCATTGGGCATCCACGAGAGCTGCTGGCCGATCACCTGGCGCGCCAGCCCTTGCAGGTCCAGTTCGTAGGTCTTGCTGGTCGGATCCACCGCCACGCAGCGTCGCACCGCCTCGCTGCTGGCCTGGTTGAACGACTGCAGCATGAGCATGGGCAAGGCATAGCTGACCAGCCCGTAGAACACCGCGAAGAACACCATGAACACCGCGACAAACTCGATGGCTACCGCGCCTTTTTGCTGTCCCGCCGGGCCTGCTTTCATGATCGCGTCTACCCTGACTGTGAGACCTGTCTGAAAGCATAGAACCGTTCAACGAATAGGGATGGCAATTTGCCAATGCAAAGCATTGTTCTCCTGATGTGGCTTGCCTTGTGCACCGAACAAGATGTCCGCGAACGGCAAATATCCAACACCCTCACCCTGGGTGTCGCCGCCTGCGCCCTGGCCTGGCTGTTCGCCACCGGGCGCAGCTGGATCGGCGCCGAAGCCAGCGAAGCCGGTTGGGCGCTGGCCATCGTCATGCTGCTCACCCTGCCCGGTTACATGCTCGGCCGCTTCGGCGCCGGCGACGTCAAGCTGATGGGCGCCCTGGCCCTGGCCACCAGCCCGCAGTACGTGCTCGGCACCTTCATCGGCGCCGGGGTCACGGTACTGGCTTGGCTGCTCGGTCGCCGCCGGCTGTGGACCCTGCTCAATCCCAAGGTGAAGAAACGCCTGCAGGCGCTGGCCGAGCAGGTCGGCGACAAGCAGCCCTTCGCCCCTTACGTGCTGGCCGGCTTCCTGCTGACAGCTGTATGGATCCAATAAACGACCGAGCGGTCGAATTCTGGAACTGGACCGATGTACATAATTGCAAAGTGCGACTACTTTTCTAGCAGCCAGAGCGTCTGGCCCGGGAGCAGAGCCGATACAACAGGGAGTTGATCGTGAACAAGTCTGTCAGTGAGGTGAAAGTATTGGTGGTAGACGATCAGCCAGTGATCGTCGAAGAGCTGTGCGAATTCCTCGAAAGCGAGGGCTACCGCTGTGTCCCTGCCCACTCCACCGGGCAGGCCATCGACTGCTACAAGGCCGACGAGGCCATCGGCCTGGTGCTGTGCGACCTGCACATGCCCGACCGCGATGGCATCGAGCTGGTCCGCACGCTGAAGCAGATGGCCGGGCGCGCCGACAAGCAGGACGTGATTCGTGCCCTGCGCGAAGGCTTCGCCGACTACTACCAGAAACCCATGGACCTGAACGAACTGCTCGAAGGCGTGCGCCGCCAGGAGCAGGCGCTGCAGGAGCGGCGCCGCAACTTCCGTGAGCTGGGCAGCCTCAATCAACGCCTGCAGGAACTGGCCGAGTCCATCGACGACCTTTACCAGGATCTGGAAAAAGCCCGGGGCCAGGGCGCCCATCGTCGCGCCACCGACGCCGAGGAAGGCGAGCCGGAGCTGCCGGCCGCCTTCGAGAAGCTCTCACCCCGGCAACTGGAGGTCGCCAAGCTGGTGAGCAAGGGCAAGACCAATTACCAGATCGCCTGCGAGCTGGGCATCACCGAGAACACCGTGAAGCTGTATGTGTCCCAGGTGCTGCGCCTGACCCACATGCACAACCGCACGCAGCTGGCATTGGCGTTGACGCCGCGCTCGTCGCCGGTACATCAGCGGTTCACCACCCACTGACCTGCTAACGGGCCTCCAGCATCGCGCACTTGCGTGGGAGCGGCTTTAGCCGCTCCCACAGGGTCTCGGCGGCTCTCGAAGTCGCTCCACTCAGTTGTTCGACGAATTGATCTTCGTCCACCGATAGAAATCCGGAATCGCGTACTTGTAGCTGTCCAGCCAGCGCTGCATGGCCTGGTCGCGCTCCTTGTCGGTCTGCACCTGGCGCACGCTGGACGCCTCGCGGTTGCTCGCCTGCACCTGCAGCAGGGCTTCGGTGGCCGTCTCCGGACGCGGTTTGCGCGGCGGCTCTTGCGCCTGTGCCAAAAGCGGCGCTACCAGACACGCCAGGACGATCCAGGGCTTGAACATGATCACCTCCTGCTCAGTTGATGACAGCGGCCGACGTGTCGGTCGCCGCGAGCGGCCCGCGGCCGGTGGAACGGATGCGCTGCGCCCGGGCCTGGGCTTCGGCGAACTGCTCGGGCTTGAGACGCAGGCGGTTCACCAGGTCCTCGGCCTGGGTCCAGTTGTCCTGCACCAGCGACAAGGTCACCAGGTTGATCGCCGGCAAGGCGTTGTCGTCCTTGAGCTCGATGGCCGTCAGGAACTCGAAACGCGCCTGCTCCAGGTGCCCCAGGTTCATCTGCACCACGCCCAGGTCGTTGCGCACCTTTTCGTCGGTCGGTGCCAGGCGCACTGCGCGCTGCAGGTTGCGCAGCGCCTGCGCGTCGTCGCCCCGGGCCGAGGCCAGCTGCCCCAGGCCATGCTCGCCTTCGGCGGCCAGGCAGCCTCCGAGCAGGCTGCGATACAACGGCTCGGCCTCGCCGCGCCCGAGCTGGCGCAACACCTTGGCCTTGCGCAGGCGCACCTGATCGAGGGTGTCAGGCAACCGCTCCAGGTGGGCCAGCCCGGCATGCGGTCGGCCTTCGCTGATCATCTGGTCGGCCATGTCCAGGCTCAACTGCTGGTCGGCATCGGGCTTGCCGCAGGTGCCACCGCCGAGCAAGCGGGCCAGGCCTTCGGGCTGCTGGCCGGCACAACCGGCGAGCAGCAACAGGCCACTGAACAGCAGGATCGCTTTCATCGCATCTCTCCCTCGACACAAGACATTACCGACCAATCCAATCCAGCCCGCTCCCAGAGGGTATCGATGGCTATCGACCGTCATGACCCCAACGCCCGGGCCAACGCGGAGAACCCCGGCCCGGCCAGGACAATGAGCAAGGCCGGAAACAGGAACACCATCATCACCGCCGACATCTTTGCCGACATCTTCGACACCCGCTCCTGCAGGCCGGTAAGGCGCCGGTCATCGAGCAGTTCCTTGAGCGCCAGCAGCGATTTCATCGAACCACTGCCCTGCGCCAACAACTGCTGGAGGATCACGCAGGTGTCGATCAACTCGTCCACCGCCAGCAGGCGCGCGGTCTTCTCCAGCTCCGGCCCCAACGCCAGGCCCGAATCGACGCGCTGCAACACCAGGCGCAGTTCATCGCTGATGTTCGGCACCAGGCTGCGGCCCTCATGGGCCAGCACGCGCAGGGCCTGCTCCACCGCCAGCCCGGTTTCGAAGAGGATGCGCAGCAACGGAATCAGCAGGCTCACCTCCTGGGCGATCTGCCGCTGGCGCCGCGCCGCCGCTGCCGCCAGCAGGCGCTTGGGCAACAGATAACCCGCGCCCAGCGCGCAGAGCAGCAGCACGCTCCAATGCCCACGGCTCTGAGTGGGCAGGCCGTGGGTCAACAGCAACGCCGCACCGACCGCCACCACCGGCAAACCCAGCTGCACCGCGGCGAACAGCGCCCGTTGCCGGCTGCGTCGCCAACCCAGCCGGTCGAGCAACGCCTGGGTTTCGCCGTCCAGGCGTTGCAGACGCCGCCCCAGCGGGCTGCTGCCCAGCCATTGCAGCCAGTCGCCCAGCCGTTCGTCACGGGCCAGCCGCCCTTGCAGACGCCGCGCCACCCGCTGCCGGGCACGCAACTGGCGCGCGGCCTGCAAGGCCAGCAAGGCGAAGGCGGCGAACAGGCAAAGCGTACTGAGCAGCAGGGCCATGCTCACAAACTCCTCATCATGCGCCACAGCACCAGGCAACCGATGGCCTGCAGGGCGAAGGCGAACAGCAGCATCAGCTGCCCGTGACTGTCGCGCCACATGGCCAACAGGTAACCGGGGTTGGCGAGCAGGAAGTAGCCGACCATGGCCAGCGGCAGCGCGCCGAGGATCACCGCCGTGATGCGCGTTTCCCCGGTCATGGCGCGCAATTGCCGATCGCCCTGTTCATGTTCGCGGATCAGCTTGATCAGGTTCTCCAGCAGCTCGCTGGCATTGCCGCCGTGACGCTGGTTGATACGCAGCCCCAGGGCGAACATGCGCAGCTCGTCCTGGCGGTAGAGCTCGGCGAATTCGCTGACCGCGTCCTCCAGCGGCACGCCCAGCTGCACGTTGCGGCGCACCCGCAGCATGGCCGAACGCAGCGGCTCGCGGGTGCTGTCGATACCGCCGAGCACCGCCTCGTTGAGGGTGCGCCCGGCCTTCAGGCTGCGCACGCTGTAGTCGAGCAGGCCGGGCAGTTGCTGGATGATCTGCCGCAACCGGCGTCGGCAGCGCCAGCTCAGGTAGAAATAGCCGAGCAGGGGCAGTCCCAGCCAGGCCATCAGCGCCGCCACCCAGCCGCCCAGCAACCCGGCCGCCAGCGTCAGTGCCAGCCAGCCCGCCAGCCAGGGCCCGGGGGAAAACTCCACATGGGCCAGCCCAGCGCGCAGCAGCAACGGGTCGAGCCAGTCGCGCCGGACGCTGCCCGTGCGCACCAGCCGAAAGGCGCGGCCCAGCCGCTGCAGGATGCGCTCCTCGCCGCGCTTGTACAGGCCCAGGCGCCACAGCAACAGCGCCATGCCCAGGCACAACGGCGACAGCGCCAGCAGCAGCGGCCCCATCACAGCACCCCCTCGTGACGCAGCTTGCTGCCCGCCGGGTTCGGCGCCTCGCGCAAGAAGGCATCGCCGCTGCGCCGGTCGAGGCGGAACAGGGTGTTGGTGACATACACATCGTCACGCACGCCGACCACCTCCAGCACCTCGCTGACGCAACGCCGGCCATCGGCCAGGCGGGTCAGCTGGATCACCACGTCCAGCGCCGCGCAGATCATCTGTCGCAAGGTCTTCTCGGCAACCTGTCGTCCGGTCAGGCCGACCAGGGTCTCCAGCCGCAGCAGGGCGTCCTGGGCGCTATTGGCGTGCACCGTGCTCATCGAGCCGTCGTGGCCGGTGTTCATCGCGGTCATCACGTCGATCACCTCGGCCCCGCGGATCTCGCCTAGGATGATGCGGTCCGGGCGCATGCGCAGGGCGTTGCGGATCAGCTCGCTGGCCTTGATCTCGCCATGGCCCTCGGCATTCGGCGGACGGGTTTCCAGGCGCACCACGTGGGGGTGGTGCAGTTGCAGTTCGGCGACATCCTCGATGGTCACCAGGCGCTCCTGCGGCGCGATCATCTGGCTGAGGATGTTGAGCAAGGTGGTCTTGCCGGTGCCGGTGCCGCCACTGACGAGGATGTTGCAGCGCCGGCCCACGGCCCGTTCGAGAAAGTCGTAGATGGCCTGGTCGATGGCGCGGGTGGCCAGCAGGTCGGCGCTCTTGAGCATGTCCTGGCGGAACTTGCGAATCGACAGGCATGGCCCGTCCAGCGCCACGGGCGGGATGATCGCATTGACCCGGCTGCCGTCGGGCATGCGCGCATCGACCATGGGCGACGACTCGTCCAGGCGCCGTCCCAGGGGCGCGAGGATGCGTTGCATCACCCGTTCGACATGATGGGCGTCGATGAAGCGCAGGTCGGTCTGTTGCAGCAGGCCGCCACGCTCGACGAACACCCGATACGGGCCATTGACCAGGATCTCGGTGATGCTCGGGTCACGCAGCAACACCTCCAGCGGACCGTAGCCGGTCAGCTCGTCGACGATCTCCTCGCCCAGGCGCTCCATCTCGTAGCGCGACAGGGCCAGGCGCAAGCGCGCCACATAGTCGCCAACCTGCTCCAGGACGAACTGCGCCAGTGCGGGGCGCGCGCCTTCGAGCAGGTTGCGGCCGCTGTCCTCGATGGCATCGATGACATGCCGGTGCAGGGCCCGCTTGAGCACCTGCGGATCGCTGGCCGCGTGGCGTGGCCCGCCAAAGGGTTCTTCGTTGCTCATCGGTTGCCCCACAGACGGCGTAACCAGGCATGAGCCGGCGGCGCGAGGTTTTCCGAGCGCCGCGCCAGGCGCTCGCCGAGGCCGCGCAGGGCCTGGGTCAGGCTCTCGCGCGGGGCCAGTTCGAACAGGCTCAGGCCCTGGTTCTTGGCGTTCAGACGCAGTTCCGGGCTGTACGGCACGACATTGAGCAGCGTCAGCCCATAGCGCTTGGCCAGGGCATCGGCATCCGGCGCCACGTGGCGCAGGTAGCGGTCCACCAGCAGGCTGGCGTGGTCGAGCTTGATGCCGCGATCGCGCCATTGCTCGAGCACGTCCAGGTTGCGCCGGCAGTCGAGGATGTTCTGGTCGGTGTAGACGATCAGCTTGTCGCAGTGGCTGACGATGGTGCGCAGGGCCTCGCTGTCGGCCTGCCCGGTGAGGTTCACGACGATGTGCTGGAAGTGCTGGCGCAAGGCGCCGAGCAGCATGTACAGCTCGGCGGCGCTGGTCTGCTCCAGCGGCTCGTCGTTGTCGGCGTAGGCGAGGATGCGCAGCCCGCCCTTGTCGCGGGTGAAGGCGCTGTCGATCAGGGTCGTGTCGAGGCGCCGCAGGTGGCGCAAGGCGTCACCGAAATGGAACGAGGCCTCCAGGCCCAGCAAGGTCAGGCTATCGCCCCGTGGCAGGCCAAGGTCGAGCAGCAACGTCTGCTGGCCGCTGTCCTGCACCACCCGCGCCAGGTGGGTGGTGAGCAGCGCGCCATCGGCACCCCGCTGGGCCCCGAAGAGCACGGTGAGACCGCCCAGGCTGGGACTGCTGGCGACCGCCGGCAGGCGCTTGCCCAGGCGCCGTACCAGACCCGCCACCTCGCTGGCCCGCGAACCATAGGCGACGAAGTCACGAGCGCCGGCACGCATGGCATGCAGCACCAGCTGGTTGTCCATGCCGTCGCCCAGGGCGACGATGGCCAGCATCGGCTTGGCCTCCAGCAAGCCCTCGATCAAGGCGCACTGGCCGATCAGCTGTTCGCGGTCCAGGCCGATGAACACCAGGTTGCTGAAGGTCATGTCGACCAGCGCCAGCAGCTCGTCGAGGCCCGCGCTGCCAGCGCCGATCACCTGCCCCAATGGCGCCAGGGCGCCTTGCAGCCATTGCAGGTCCTCGTCGTTGCGGGTCAGGGCCAGGTACGTCTGGTTCAGGCTTTCGCTCATTGGGATAACCCGCCACGGCCATCGAAGTTGCCGTTTTCCATGAAGAACAGGCGCCCCCAGCTAGGGTCGTAGGTACGCAGCCCCTCGCCCGGCAGCTCCGGCAGGCGCGCATTGGCGGCCAGGGGCTGGACCAGGTGCGGGGTGACGATCATCAGCAGCTCGGTCTCTTCGCGATTGAGCGCCGACTGGCGGAAGAACGCACCGATGATCGGCAGGTTGCCCAGGCCGGGCATCTTGTCCACGCCCGAGCGCACATTGCTGCTGATCAGGCCGCTGATGATGAAGCTCTCGCCATCGGCCAGCGAGATGCTGGTATCCGTGCGACGCACGCTCAGGCCTGGCACCTGGGTGCCGGCGATGATCACCGCGTTGTTGTAGTCGAGCTCGCTGACCTCCGGGGCCACCTTCAGGGTGATGCGGTTGCGGCTGACCACGGTCGGGGTCAGGGCCAGGCGCACACCGAACTCCTTGTACTCGATCGACACGTTGTCGCTGCCGCTGCTGGGCACCGGGATGGGAATCTCGCCACCGGCCAGGAAACTCGCGGTCAGCCCGCTCAGCACCGTGAGGCTGGGGCGTGCCAGGGTGTAGGCGAAGCCACTGTTCTCCAGGGCGTTGATCATCGCCAGGAAACGACTGCTGCCGCCGCCCCAGACGATGTTGAAAACATCGTTGTCGAGCGGGATGCCAGGCTTCACATTGATATAGCTGCCCGGGTTCGCGCTGTCGGCGACGCTGGGTACATGACCCGGCCGCACCACCGTGTTGGGCACGGTGTTGGGCGAGCCGATCAGCGTGTTGTTCGAACCCTTGAAGAACAGGCGCGCGCCGGCCTCCTTGTACTTGAGGCGACGCACCTCGACAAAGCGGATGTCGGCCTGCACCTGCACGGGCAGGTCCTCCTGCGCCGTCTCGGCCATGTCGGCGCTGGCCCGGCCCTTGACGAAGAGCATGGCCCGGTGCGGCTGGGCGGCGCAGTCGGTCCATAGCATCAGGCTGGTATTGCCCTGCCCCACCGCCGTCAGCAGCACGGCCCGCTCGCCGCTGGGCTGCACATCGGCCACCTTGGGCTCGCCCACCGCCGCCCGGGTGATGGCCACCGGCAAGCGCAGTTCCTGTTGCAGGCCCTGATCCATCTCGATCACCGAAGGCAGCTGGCCGAACGCCGCGCAGCCCTTGGCCGCGCCCTGCGACTGCAGTGGCATGGCCAGGCACAACAGGCACGAGGCCAGCAGCGAACCACGTAGAGAAGCATGCAAAGAACGACGCATGGATTGCATCCTTGCCAGGTCAGGGGGTCTTGTTGCTGTCGCTGTTCTGGGCGCCGCGAATGATCTGCATGGCCGGCGCGCCGGCGGCCGCCGCCGCGGACTGGCTGGCCAGCGGCACCTGGGACAGCTGGCTGAAGCGATAGAGGTTGCGGTTGGCCGCCTCCAGTTGCGGGCGGGCGTCCTGGCCGGACCAGTAGGCCGCCAGCAACTGCTCGTCGGCGCTGCGCACCGCCAGGCGCAAGGTCCCGGCCTGGGCCGCCAGCATCAATCGACTGGCCAGGGCCTCGGGCACGGCCAGGCCGACGGTGCGAGTGGTGTTGCTGTTCAGCGCCTGCTGGTCGCGACGGGCTTTCTGCTCCTCGGCGGTCTGCGCGAGGCGACCATCGTTGGCAAGGCCGGTCTGCTGGTCGACGCTGAGCACGCGCAACGCCGGCAGCACGACCTGGGCCGAAGACTGTGGATTGTTGTTTTCTTCCCGCAAGAACAGCAGCACGTCGACGTAATCACCGGGCCGCAGTTGCCCGCCCGCGCCGATCACATCGTCGACCGCCACCGCCACGGCCCGTTCGTGAGGGCGGATCATGCGGGCCAGAGGGCCGCCTGCCTGAAAGCTCGACGCATCCAGCCAGCTCCCCGCCGCCAGTGGCCGCGCGCTGCTGCGCCCTAACACCTGGTCGAGCTGCTGGAACGCCCCGGCCGGCACGACCTGCAGGCGCTCCACAAGCAGATCCTCTTCACTCAACGGGGTATTGGCAGGCACCGCCCGACGCAGGACGACGATCGGTGAACGCGGCGGTTCCGGGGGCGCCACCGGCACTGGCGCGGCAGGTATCACAGCTTCGCTGGGAACCGTCGCCGGCACCGGCGGCAACTGCGCCGGGCGACTCAGACGCAGCCCCCAGTAACCTGCCAACAGGGCCGCCAGAAGGAACAGGCCGGCGAGGATCATGGTCAAGCGACTGCTCATTTCCGCGCTCCCTGTGCCCTGGACCGATGATGGCAAAAAGTAACTATTTCGCTATTGGACGGTAGTTGAGCCGGGTTCTTTCGCCATTAACTGTGCTGGTTTTTTTGAGCCATGAAATTGACGCTTCAATAAAACAAAAACTTAGAAGCGCTAATTAAAACCAATACTTTTGGACTAATGCTTTCTTACATTTGCAGCCTGCCACGGCTTGGCGATGCTCTGATGGCAAAGGGGTATCACTTTTCAAGCCCCGCAGACCGGCGCCCATCGAGCGCAAGGAGAAGTGCCATGCTGCTGCAACAGATCCTCATCCATGTAAAGACCTTCCTCCAGAGCAAGGACGGCGCCTCCGGCATCGAGTACGCGGTGATCGCGGCCATGGTCGCGGTGGTACTGGCCGGCTTCGTCACGCCGATCTCGACCGAAGTGACAGCAATCTTTACCGATATCAAGACCGCGATCACCCAGTGACCCCTTCTGCGCCCGCATGACGTGCAGTCCCACTCTCTGGAGCCGACCATGCCGACCTCTTCCTTGCGTCAACAGATACTGCTGGTGGACGACGAGGAAGAGGCCTTGCTGGAGTTGGCGGAGCTGCTGGAGAACGAAGGTTTCTGTTGCCACACCGCCACCTCGGTCAGGGCCGCCCTGCAGTTGCTGACCCGCCACCCCGACGTCGCCCTGGTGATCACCGACCTGCGCATGCCCGAAGAAAGCGGCCTGGGCCTGGTCCAGCGCCTGCGCGACCATACAGCGCGCCAGCACCTGCCGGTGATCGTCATGTCCGGGCATGCCGACATGGACGATGTCAGCGACATGCTGCGCCTGCAGGTGCTCGACCTGTTCCGCAAGCCGATCTATCACGCCCGCCTGCTCGAGACCCTGGAGAACCTGTTTCCCAAGCCACTGATGCAGGCAGTGAAATAGCAACACAGTACCTGTAGGAGCGGCCTTGTGTCGCGAAAGGGCTGCGTAGCAGCCCCAGGATCTCAGCGAAAAA
>NZ_JAOEBG010000035.1 GCF_029836165.1 Pseudomonas sp. GD04091 | reverse complement strand
AACCCCGGAGCGCAGCGCAGGGGCCGTATGAATGGAGCGAGCGGCTTTGGTTACTTTGGCCAAGACCAAAGTAACCCGCCGTAAGGGCGGAAAGGTGAATAAGCGTCGACATCACAAATGAATGCGCATACAACTTCCAAAACCACCAAACAACAACAACAAGGGGCGAATCAGAAGCCAGAACAACCACTTCCAATCCGCCCCCAGTCAAACCCCTTAAATCAATTCAAAGCATCAAGCAAAGCCTGGTTCATCTCCGGCGTCCCAATGGTAATCCGCAGGAACTGCGCAATCCGCTCCTGCTTGAAGTGCCGAACAATCACCCCCTGCTCCCGCAACCGCGCCGCGATCCCGGCCGCATCCTGCCCGGGATGCCGGGCAAAGATGAAGTTCGCCGCCGAAGGCAGCACTTCGAATCCACGCGCCACCAGTTCAGCCACCAGCACCTCGCGGCTGTCGATCACCTTGCGGCAGGTCGCTTCGAAGTACTCGCGATCCTCGAACGCCACCGCTGCCCCGACAATCGCCATGCGATCCAGCGGGTAGGAATTGAAGCTGTTCTTGATCCGCTCCAGCGCCTCGATCAAATCAGGATGACCAACCGCCAGGCCAACCCTGAGCCCCGCCAGCGAACGCGACTTGGACAAGGTCTGGGTCACCAGCAGGTTGTCGTAGCGGTCCACCAGACTGATGGCCGTCTCACCACCGAAATCGATGTAAGCCTCATCGACCACCACCACCGAATCACGATTGCACTGCAGCAACTGCTCCACCGCCTCCAGCGGCAGAAGGCAGCCAGTCGGTGCGTTCGGGTTGGGGAAGATGATCCCGGCATTGGGCTTGGCGTAGTCAGATACCCGAATCTGGAACTGCTCATCCAGCGCCACCTGCTCGAATGCAATGCCATACAGGCCGCAATACACCGGGTAGAAGCTATAGCTCACGTCCGGGAACAGCAGCGGCCCACGGTCATGCTGGAACAGGCCGTGGAAGATGTGCGCCAGCACCTCGTCCGAGCCATTGCCGACGAACACCTGCGCCGGTGTCACGCCGTAATACTCGGCCACCGCCTGCTTGAGTCGGTCACCGTTCGGGTCCGGGTACAGGCGCAGGTTGTCGTTGAGCTCGCCGCGCATGGCCTCCAGCGCCTTGGGCGACGGCCCGTAGGGGTTCTCGTTGGTGTTGAGCTTGACCAGCCGTGCCAGCTTGGGCTGCTCACCCGGCACGTAAGGAACCAGGTCCTTGACGAAGGGACTCCAGAAACGACTCATGCTCAGTTCCCCTTCTCGTTGAGGATGCGGTATTCGGCGCTGCGCGCGTGGGCGGTCAGCGATTCGCCACGGGCCAGCACGGAAGCGGTGTGACCCAGCTCGGACGCGCCCTGCTCGGAGCAGAAGATGATCGACGAACGCTTCTGGAAGTCGTACACACCCAACGGCGAGGAGAAGCGCGCGGTGCCGGACGTCGGCAGCACATGGTTGGGGCCGGCGCAGTAGTCGCCCAGCGCCTCGCTGGTGTGGCGCCCCATGAAGATGGCGCCAGCGTGACGGATCTGCGGCAGCCAGGCCTGCGGGTCGGCCACCGACAGCTCCAGGTGCTCAGGCGCGATGCGGTTGGCCACCTCGATCGCCTGCTGCATGTCACGCACCTGGATCAGCGCGCCACGGCCGTTGATCGACTTCTCGATGATCTCGGCGCGCTCCATGGTCGGCAGCAGCTTGTCGATACTGGCCGCCACGCGGTCGAGGAACTCGGCATCCGGGCTGACCAGGATGGCCTGGGCGTCTTCGTCGTGCTCGGCCTGGGAGAACAGGTCCATGGCGATCCAGTCAGGATCGGTCTGGCCATCGCAGACCACGAGGATTTCCGACGGGCCGGCGATCATGTCGATGCCGACCTGGCCGAACACATGGCGTTTGGCGGTGGCCACGTAGATGTTGCCCGGGCCGACGATCTTGTCCACCTGCGGCACGCTCTCGGTGCCGTAGGCCAAGGCCGCGACCGCCTGGGCGCCACCGACGGTGAATACCCGGTCGACGCCCGCGATGCAGGCCGCGGCCAGCACCAGCTCGTTGACTTCGCCACGCGGGGTCGGCACCACCATCACCACTTCGGACACACCGGCCACCTTGGCCGGGATCGCGTTCATCAGCACCGACGACGGATACGACGCCTTGCCACCCGGCACATACAGACCGGCGCGATCCAGTGGGGTGACCTTCTGGCCAAGCACGGTGCCATCGGCTTCGGTGTACTGCCAGGAGTCCTGCTTCTGCCGCTCGTGGTAGATGCGCACACGGTTGGCGGCCTTTTCCAGGGCTTCGCGCTGAACCGGGGTGATACGGGTCAGCGCCAGTTCCAGACGGGCGCGATCGAGGATCAGGTCGTCGATACCCTTGGCGTCGACGCCATCGAAACGCCGGGTGAACTCCACCAACGCCTCGTCGCCGCGCTCACGCACGGCCTTGATGATGTCGAGCACGCGCTGGTTGACCGCGTCATCGGACACGCTTTCCCAGCTCAGCAGATGATCAAGATGTCGGGCGAAATCCTGGTCAGCGGCGTTGAGACGGGCAATTGCAGTGGACACGGTCATGGCGAGGGCCTCGTATTATTAGCGAATGCTCAGGCGCCCTAAGCTACCAGTCCATCCGCGCGGGCACCTGAGAAAAAAGGCTATGACGCGGATAGACGGGCGCGACAGCGAAGGTCGCGCGCAGAGGTCAGCCGCGGTGTCGCGATTCGACAGCGTTGCGCAGGGTGTCGATCAGGCTCTGGATACGGGCGTGCTGCATTTTCATGGAGGCCTTGTTGACCACCAGGCGCGAGCTGATCGTGGCGATCAGTTCCTGAGGCTCGAGGCCATTGGCGCGCAGGGTGTTGCCGGTGTCGACCACATCGATGATCTTGTCGGCGAGATTGATCAGCGGGGCCAGTTCCATGGAGCCATACAGCTTGATGATGTCGACCTGGCGGCCCTGCTCGGCGTAGTAACGCTTGGCCACGTTGACGAACTTGGTGGCGACGCGCAGGCGGCCCTTGGGCTCAGGCGCACCGGTCACACCGGCGGTCATCAGCTTGCACTTGGCGATCTGCAGGTCCAGGGGCTCGTACAGGCCCTGGCTGCCGTACTCCATCAGCACGTCCTTGCCGGCCACCCCGAGGTCGGCGGCGCCATGCTCGACATAGGTCGGCACATCGGTGGCACGCACGATGAGCAGGCGGACATCATCCTGCGTGGTGGGGATGATCAGCTTGCGGCTCTTGTCCGGATTCTCGGTAGGCACGATACCGGCTTCTGCCAGCAACGGCAGGGTATCGTCGAGAATCCGGCCTTTGGATAGCGCGATGGTCAACATTGCAACGTCGGTCCTTAAGCAGCTACCGGCCGGGTCCTGGACCCGACCGCAAAAGATTCAGAGCGCGTCCCTGCGCCGTACAGATGACTAGCCCGGCACGCGACGGATCTTCGCGCCCAGCATCTGCAGTTTTTCCTCGATGCACTCGTAACCACGGTCGATGTGGTAGATGCGGTCGATCAGGGTATCGCCTTCGGCGACCAGCGCCGACAGCACCAGGCTGGCGGAGGCACGCAGGTCGGTGGCCATCACGGGGGCGCCCTTGAGCGCCTTGACGCCGGTGACGATGGCGGTGTTGCCTTCGACCTGGATCTGCGCGCCCATGCGGTGCATTTCATAAACGTGCATGAAGCGGTTTTCGAAGATGGTCTCGATCACCGCGCCGGTGCCTTCGGCGATGGCGTTGAGCGAGATGAACTGCGCCTGCATGTCGGTCGGGAAAGCCGGATACGGCGCGGTGCGCAGGTTGACGGCCTTCGGACGCTTGCCGTGCATGTCGAGCTCGATCCAGTCTTCGCCGGTGGTGATGTCGGCGCCGGCTTCCTTGAGCTTCTCGAGGACGGCTTCGAGGATGGTCGGGTCGGTGTCCTTGACCTTGACGCGGCCACCGGTCACGGCAGCGGCGACCAGATAGGTGCCGGTCTCGATACGGTCGGGCATCACGCGGTAAGTCGCGGAGTGCAGACGCTCGACACCTTCGATGGTGATGGTGTCGGTGCCGGCGCCCTGGATCTTCGCACCCATGGCGATCAGGAAGTTGGCCAGGTCGACCACCTCAGGCTCGCGCGCGGCGTTCTGCAGCACGCTGGTGCCCTTGGCCAGGGCAGCGGCCATCATGATGTTCTCGGTACCGGTGACGCTCACGGTGTCGAAGAAGAAGTGCGCGCCGCGCAGGCCGCCCTCAGGGGCCTGGGCCTTGATGTAGCCACCTTCGACTTCGATCTTCGCGCCCATGGCTTCCAGGCCGCGGATGTGCAAATCGACCGGGCGCGAACCGATGGCGCAGCCACCCGGCAGGGCGACTTCGGCCTTGCCGAAGCGGGCGACCATCGGCCCCAGCACCAGGATCGAGGCGCGCATGGTCTTGACCAGCTCGTAGGGCGCGACCAGGGTCTTGATGGTGCGTGGATCGATTTCCACCGAGAGCTTCTCGTCGATCACAGGCTCGATGCCCATGCGACCGAACAGCTCGATCATGGTGGTGATGTCGTGCAGGTGCGGCAGGTTGCCGACCGTGACCGGTCCGTCCGCCAGCAGGGTGGCCGAGAGGATCGGCAGGGCCGAGTTCTTCGCGCCGGAAATGCGGATCTCGCCGTCGAGGCGCGCGCCGCCAGTGATAATCAGTTTGTCCATTGGTATCTCGCCGCCAAGTTGGCTCAGGTGCGCTCAGCCCAGGCTGCGCTGCTGAAGAATTTCATGGTTACCGCGTGAATGCTGCCGTTGGCGATCCACGGGTTGAGGTGCGCGTAGATCGCCTGCTGACGCTTGACCGGGCTCTGGCCGGCCAGTTCGTCGCTGATCACGTTCAACTGGAAGTTGCAGCCTTCGCCTTCAACTTCGACCCGGGTTCCTGGCAATTTTTCTTCCAGAAAACTTTTAACTTCTACGGCCTGCATGCTCAACCTCGATCGGCGCCCAACGCGCGCGGGTCGGCCATCATACAAAAAAGCCCCTCGCCTGCGAAGCCCATCACGGGGTGCGCTGACCGAGGGGCCTTTCCCAAACGACAGGCCATCAGCCTGCCAGCACTTCATCGAGGTCGTAGACCCCGGCAATTTCCTGCATATCCTCGGGAATGGCACGCAGCTCCCAGGTTTTACCTGCAGCCTGGGCATCACGCATGAACCCCAGCAGCAGCGACAGGCCGACACTGCTCGACTTGACCACCGCGGTGCAATCGAGCACCAGCCGCGGTTCGCGGCAGGCGGCAATCAGCGCCTTGCCCTGCTTGCGCAGGATCGGGCCGCTGCGGTAGTCCAGCACGCCAGCCAGGGCGAGAACGCCTGGCTCGGCCATGCTCACAGCAGCATCGCTCATTTGACTTCCTTTTCCGGCGAGTTGTCGGCGGTCTGCTTGGCCTTGGCCACTTCGCCGGCCCAGCCGTCGATGGTCTTGTCCAGGTCGTTGCCGTTGCGCTGCATGGCGTCCTGGAACTGGTCGCGGAACAGCTTGCCGATGTTGATGCCATTGACGATGACGTTGCGTACTTTCCACTGGCCGTCGATCTTCTGCATGGTGTACTGCACCGGATAGACCGCGCCATTGGTGCCGGTGACCTTCATGCCGACACTGGTACGGTCGCCGTCCTCGGCCTTGGCCGGGTCGACGGTGATGCCCTGGTTGTTGTACTCCAGCAGCGCGTTGCCATAGAACTGCATCAGGCTGCGCTTGAAGTTTTCCTGGAAGCGCTGCATCTGCTCAGGCGTGGCCTTGCGCGAGTACTTGACGGTCATGATGCTCCTGGAAATACCGTCGGCATCGACCACCGGGCCCAGGTTGCTGTTGAGCGCGCTGTAGAACGCCTCGGGATTGGCCTTGTACTGCTCCTTGTTGGCCTTGAGGTCGCTCAGCAGCTGGGTCGTGGTGCCCTGGATCACATCCCGGGCGGATTGCCCTGGCGCCGCCAGGGCCAGCAGGGGGAAGGCCGCCAGCAGAACCAGCAGGCCACGTCGCAGGATCGAAATCATGGAAACTCCTTAATTAGCCGGTTGAGCTTCTTTCGGTTCCTTGCCCACAGAGTTGAGCAGGAACTTGCCGATCAGGTCTTCCAGCACCAGCGCCGACTGCGTGTCGTGGATGGTGCTGCCGTCCTTGAGCACCGCGTCTTCCCCGCCCACGCTGATGCCGATGTACTTCTCGCCCAGCAGGCCGGCGGTCAGGATCGAGGCAGTGGAGTCGGTCGGCAGGTTGTCGACGTGCTTGTCCAGTTGCAGCGTGACCCGACCGGTGTAGGAATCGCGATCCAGATCGATGGCCGTGACCTTGCCGATGGTCACGCCGGCCATGGTCACTTTAGCTCTGACCGTCAATCCGGCGATATTGTCGAAGTACGCGTAAACTTTGTACGTGTCGCTGCTCGGGCTGGCCGACAGCCCGCTGACACGCAGAGCCAGCAGCAGCAGCGCCAGGATCCCGGCCAGGAGGAACAGGCCGACACCGATTTCCAGGGTGCGGTTTTGCATCAGAAATCTCCAAACATCAAGGCGGTCAGAATAAAGTCCAGACCCAGGACTGCCAACGAGGCATAGACCACGGTCTTGGTGGTGGCACGGCTGATCCCTTCTGAAGTGGGCTCACAGTCGTACCCCTGGAATACGGCGATCCAGGTCACGACGAAGGCGAACACCAGGCTCTTGATCAGCCCGTTGATCACGTCGTCGCCGAAGGAAACGCTGTTCTGCATGTTGGCCCAGAACGAGCCCTCGTAGACGCCCAGCCAGTCCACGGCGACCCACGACCCACCCCAGATGCCGACCACGCTGAAGATCAGCGCCAGCAACGGCAGCGAGATGAAGCCGGCCCACAGACGCGGGGCAACGATGTACTTGAGCGGGTCGACACCGATCATTTCCAGGCTGGACAACTGCTCGGTGGACTTCATGTTGCCGATCTCGGCGGTCAGTGCCGAACCCGCGCGGCCGGCGAACAGCAAGGCGGTGACCACCGGCCCCAGCTCGCGCAGCAGGGTCAGGGCGACCATCTGCCCCACGGCCTGCTCGGAGCCGTACTTGGTGAGGATGCTGTAGCCCTGCAGGGCCAGCACCATGCCGATGAACACGCCGGACACGACGATGATCGCCAGCGACAGCACGCCCACCGAATAGAGTTGCTTGACCAGCAGCTGGAAACTGCCGCCAATGCCGCCCCGACCGGCCAGCGCATGACCGAGGAACAGGCACGAACGGCCCAGCACGGCCAGCACGTCGATGGCCGAACGGCCGAACAGACGGATACGTTCAAGCAAGGATTTTCTGCGCATCAACGCGTCCCCAGCAGATCGGCGCGGTAGTCAGGCGCAGGGAAATGGAAAGGTACCGGGCCGTCCGGATCGCCCTTCATGAACTGGCGAATTCGCGGATTGTCCGAGCCCATCAGTTCGTCCGGCGTGCCCTGTCCGAGCACCTGGCCATCCCCCACCACATAGATGTAGTCGGCGATGCTGGCGGTTTCGGCCAGATCGTGGGACACCACGATGCTGGTGATGCCCAGGGCATCGTTGAGCAGACGGATCAGACGCACCAGCACGCCCATGGCGATAGGGTCCTGGCCGACGAACGGCTCGTCGTACATGAGGATCTGCGGATCGAGGGCGATCGCCCGCGCCAGCGCCACCCGACGCTTCATGCCGCCGGACAGCTCGTCGGGCATCAGGTCGATGGCCCCGCGCAGGCCCACGGCCTGCAGTTTCATCAGGACGATGTCGCGGATCATCTCGTCCGGCAGCTGGGTATGCACCCGCAGCGGAAACGCGACGTTCTCGAAGACATCGAGGTCGGTGAACAGCGCGCCACTCTGGAACAGCACGCCCATCTGCTTGCGCGCGTCGAACAGGTCGCCCCGCGACAGCGTGGGCAGGTTCTGGCCATTGACCCAGACCTCTCCGCCGGCGGGGCGCAACTGCGCGCCCATCAGGCGCAGCAGTGTGGTCTTGCCGCACCCGGAAGGCCCCATGATGCCGGTGACCTTGCCACGGGGAATGCGAATGTCCACGTTGCTGAAAATGCTGCGCGAACCGCGCTTGAAGGTGACGCCCTTCAACTCGACCGCGTAGGCGCTATCCACACTCATCTAGACTCCTTGCTAGTGCAGCCTCGTCATCATGGACGCCTGCCCTCATCATGAAGGCACACAGGTCCCCGGCGGGCCGAATAGCGGCGAACTATAGCACCGCTGATAGGCCCGCCCCAAGGGCGTCCCCCCACTCGTTCAGGACACAGACAGGCTTGCGCGGCATCCATATGACATTCGAAGGATGAGCCTTTCACACATTGCGGCTATAATCGCCGCCTTTTCATCAGGCATTGCGTTTTCGACATGAGCCAATCCAGCGAGCTGATCCAATCCGCCCAGCGCACCCTGCGCCTCGAACTCGAGGCCGTGGAGGCCCTGCTGGCCCGTATCGACGGCGATTTCGTCAAGGCCTGCGAGCTGATCCTGGCCAGCAAGGGTCGGGTCGTGGTGGTTGGCATGGGCAAGTCCGGGCACATCGGCAACAAGATCGCCGCGACCCTGGCCAGCACCGGCACCCCGGCGTTCTTCGTGCACCCGGCCGAGGCCAGCCACGGTGACATGGGCATGATCACCCGTGACGATGTCATTCTTGCCCTGTCCAACTCCGGCAGCACCGCCGAGATCGTCACCCTGCTGCCGCTGATCAAGCGCCTGGGCATCCAGATGATCAGCCTGACCGGCAAACCGGATTCGCCCCTGGCCCAGGCCGCCGAGGTCAACCTCGACGCCAGCGTTGCCCAGGAGGCCTGCCCGCTGAACCTGGCGCCGACCTCCTCCACCACCGCGGCCCTGGCCCTGGGCGACGCCCTGGCCATCGCCCTGCTGGAGGCCCGTGGCTTCACCGCCGAAGACTTCGCGTTCTCGCATCCAGGTGGCGCGCTGGGGCGCCGCCTGCTGCTGAAAGTCGAGAACGTCATGCATGCTGGCGAGGAACTGCCCCAGGTCCAAAGCGGCACCCTGCTGAAGGACGCTTTGCTTGAAATGTCTCGTAAAGGTTTAGGCATGACCGTAGTCCTGGGCAGCGACGGCAAGCTGGCCGGCGTGTTCACCGACGGCGACCTGCGCCGCAGCCTGGACCGCAACATCGACGTGCACAAGACGCTCATCGACGAAGTCATGACCGTCCACGGCAAGACCGCCCGCGCCGAGATGCTCGCCGCCGAGGCACTGAAAATAATGGAAGACCACAAGATCAGCGCGCTGGTGGTCGTCGACCAGGACGACCGCCCGACCGGCGCCCTGAACATGCACGACCTGCTGCGCGCCGGAGTGATGTGAATGAACCAGGACCTGATGCAACGCGCCAAAGCCATCAAGCTGGCGGTGTTCGACGTCGACGGCGTACTTACCGACGGCCGCCTCTACTTCCTCGAGGATGGCAGCGAATTCAAGACCTTCAATACCCTCGACGGTCACGGCATCAAGATGCTCATGGCTTCGGGCGTGACCACGGCGATCATCAGCGGACGCAAGACCCCGGTGGTCGAACGCCGGGCGAAGAACCTGGGCATCCCGCACCTGTTCCAGGGCCGCGAGGACAAACTGGTGGTGCTCGACGGCCTGCTCGCCGAACTCGACCTAAGCTATGAACAGGTCGCCTACCTGGGCGACGACCTGCCCGACCTGCCGGTGATCCGCCGCGTCGGACTGGGCATGGCCGTGCAGAACGCCGCGCCGTTCGTCCGCCAGCATGCCCATGGTGTCACCCAGGCCCGCGGCGGCGAAGGCGCCGCCCGCGAGTTCTGTGAACTGATCATGCAGGCCCAGGGTACCCTGGACGCTGCCAACGCCAACTACCTGTAAGGCCGACCATGCTCAGCAAGAAGGTTCGAAATTTTGCGCTGCTTGGCGTGATCGCCGCGGTGCTGGTGGCGGTGGGTTACTGGAACATCAGCCCCGAGAGCTTCCTCGACAAGCCGGTGGCACAGACCAATGAAAGCGCCATCGACTACTACGCGATCAACGCCCACACCTTGCAGTTCTTGCCCGATGGCAAGCTGCAGTACGAGATGACCGCGGCCAAGGTCGAGCACCTCAAGGCCAGCGAGGTCACCCTGGTGACCACCCCTGACCTGCACATGTACCGTGGCACGGAGTACCCGTGGCACGTGCAGAGCAAGCGCGCCGAGGTCAACCCGGACGGCACCGAGGTCGAATTGATCGACGACGTGCGCGTGGCGCGCACCGACGAAAAACAGCGCGAAACCATCATCACCAGCTCGCGCATGACCGTGTTCCCGCAGAAGCAATATGCGCAGACCGAGCAAGCCGTTAGAATCGACGGCGCCGGTGGCACGACTACGGGCAAAGGAATGAAAGCGTATTTGAAAGAAGGCAGGATGGACCTGCTCTCTAACGTAAGAGGACAGTATGAGGCTCGTTAAAACCCTCCCCCTTTTGCTCAGCCTGGGCGCAGCACTGGGAAGCGCGAGCGCCTTGGCCCTGCCGAACGACCGTGACCAGCCGATCCGCATCCAGGCGGACAACGCCCACCTGGACGACAAGCAAGGTGTCGCCACCTACACCGGCGACGTGATCATCACCCAAGGTTCGATGATGATCAAAGGCAACACCGTGACCATGACCCGCGCCGCTTCCGGCGACATCGACGTCGTCACCTCGGTGGGCAACCTGGCCTACTTCGAACAGCAGCAGAGCGCCGCCAAGCCCGACAAGATGAAAGGCTGGGCCGTGACCATCCAGTACCAGGCGCAGAAGGACACGGTGATTCTCACCGACCGCGCCAAGGTCGAGAACGAAGGCAACACCACCGAAGGCGAGAAGATCGTCTACAACACCAAGTCCCAGGTGGCGACCGCCGGGCGCGGTGGCAACGTGACTGCACCACGTCAGCGCATCGACATGGTCATTCAACCGAAGAAAAAGGCCGAGTAAATGGCAACCCTCAAAGCCCAGCACCTGGCCAAGAGCTACAAGAGCCGGCAAGTTGTGCGCGACGTCAGCCTGTCCATCGACAGTGGCCAGATCGTCGGCCTGCTCGGCCCCAACGGCGCCGGTAAGACCACCTGCTTCTACATGATCGTCGGCCTGGTCCAGGCCGACCAAGGTCGCGTGCTGATCGACAGCCTCGATGTCAGCCACCAGCCCATGCACGGCCGCGCTCAGGCCGGCATCGGCTACCTGCCGCAGGAGGCCTCGATCTTCCGCAAGCTGTCGGTGGCAGACAACATCATGGCCATCCTCGAGACCCGCAAGGACCTCGATCGCGAAGGCCGACGCAAGGAGCTGGAAAGCCTGCTGCAGGAATTCCACATCAGCCACATCCGCGACAACCTGGGCATGAGCCTCTCGGGCGGCGAACGCCGTCGCGTCGAGATCGCCCGCGCCCTGGCCACCGCGCCCAAGTTCATCCTGCTGGACGAACCGTTCGCCGGTGTCGACCCGATCTCCGTCGGTGACATCAAGCAGATCATCCACCACCTCAAGAACAAGGGCATCGGCGTGCTGATCACCGACCACAACGTTCGCGAGACCCTGGACATCTGCGAAACCGCCTACATCGTCAATGATGGCCAGCTGATCGCCGAGGGCGACGCCGAGACCATCCTGGCCAACCAGCTGGTCAAGGAAGTGTACCTGGGGCACGAGTTCCGACTCTGACCCGGCCTGCCCGGAGCACTGGCGAATGCGCCCGATCGGGGCTTAAGTTGTCACAGTGCTCTAGGCAAACGCTGCAATTTCAGGCATATAACTTGCTTAAATTCGGCGCCCAAGCGCCCTACGTGTAGTGGATGGCGCATGCGCGCCGGCGAACAAGGTATTAAGCCCCTGCCATGAAACCATCGCTCGTCCTAAAAATGGGCCAGCAACTGACGATGACCCCTCAGTTGCAACAGGCCATCCGTCTACTCCAGCTCTCCACCCTGGATCTCCAGCAGGAAATCCAGGAAGCGCTGGAATCCAATCCGATGCTCGAACGTCAGGAAGACGGCGATGACTTCGACAACAGCGACCCGATGGCGGACAACGCCGAAAGCAAGCCGGCCGCCGAAGTCCAGGACAACAGTTTCCAGGAAACCTCTGCCAGCACCAGCGAAAACCTGGAAGACGGCGAGTGGGCCGAACGCATCCCCAACGAGCTGCCAGTCGACACCGCCTGGGAAGACATCTACCAGACCAGCGCCAGCAGCCTGCCCAGCAACGACGATGACGAGTGGGATTTCACCACCCGCACCTCCGCCGGCGAAAGCCTGCAGAGCCACCTGCTATGGCAGCTCAACCTTGCCCCGATGTCCGACACCGACCGCCTGATCGCTGTCACCCTGATCGATAGCATCAACGGCCAGGGCTACCTGGAAGACACGCTCGACGAGATCTGCGCCGGCTTCGACCCTGAGCTCGACATCGAGCTGGACGAGATCGAGGCGGTGCTGCACCGCATCCAGCAGTTCGAGCCGGCCGGCATCGGCGCCCGCTCCCTGGGCGAATGCCTGCTGCTGCAACTGCGCCAGTTGCCGGCCTCGACGCCGTGGATGAGCGAGGCCCAGCGCCTGGTCACCGACTTCATCGACCTGCTCGGCAGCCGCGACTACAGCCAACTGATGCGCCGCATGAAGCTCAAGGAGGACGAACTGCGCCAGGTCATCGAGCTGGTGCAGACCCTCAACCCGCGCCCCGGCTCGCAGATCGAGTCCAGCGAACCGGAGTACGTGGTTCCCGACGTTATCGTGCGCAAGGACAGCGATCGCTGGCTGGTCGAGCTCAACCAGGAAGCCGTGCCGCGCCTGCGGGTCAACCCGCAGTACGCCGGCTTCGTGCGCCGCGCCGATACCAGCGCCGACAACACCTTCATGCGCAATCAGCTGCAGGAGGCGCGCTGGTTCATCAAGAGCCTGCAAAGCCGCAACGAAACGCTGATGAAGGTGGCGACGCAGATCGTCGAGCACCAGCGCGGCTTCCTCGACCACGGCGACGAAGCCATGAAGCCGCTGGTCCTGCACGATATCGCCGAAGCGGTGGGCATGCACGAGTCGACCATCTCCCGGGTGACCACGCAGAAATACATGCATACGCCCCGCGGGATCTACGAACTGAAATACTTTTTCTCGAGCCACGTGAGCACCGCCGAAGGCGGCGAATGCTCGTCCACGGCGATCCGCGCGATCATCAAGAAACTGGTGGCCGCGGAAAATCAGAAAAAGCCATTGAGTGACAGCAAGATCGCTGGTTTACTGGAGGCACAAGGCATCCAGGTAGCCCGTCGCACCGTCGCCAAGTACCGCGAATCGCTGGGGATCGCCCCGTCGAGCGAGCGCAAGCGACTGATGTAGCCCCGGATGTGCCACAGCGTTTCAGTGGCAGGTGCAATACCTGCCCTTTATGCACGGGCAACAAAAGGAGAAGCTGTATGCAAGTCAACATCAGTGGACAGCATGTAGAAGTCACTCAACCTCTGCGCGATTACGTGCTCGAAAAACTCGCCCGCGTGGAGGGTCACTTCGACAAGATCACCAACGTGACGGTGATCATGAAGGTCGAGAAGCTGCAGCAGAAGGTTGAAGCCACACTCCAGATTCCCGGTGGCGAGGTCGTCGCCAACGCCGAACACCAAGACATGTATGCCGCGATCGACGCCCTGGCTGACAAGCTCGACCGCCAACTGAAAAAACACAAGGAAAAACAGCAAAGCCTGCTGCAAGGTGCAGCCGCCCGCTGATCCCCCCATCCATGATCCGACTTGAAACCATCCTGACCCCCGGCCGTTCCCTCGTGAACGTGCCGGGCGGCAGTAAAAAGCGCGCCCTGGAAAAGGTCGCTACCCTGATTGCCGAGCAAGTGCCCGAGCTGGAGATGCAGGACGTCTTCGAAAAGCTGGTCGCTCGAGAAAAACTGGGCTCCACCGGCTTTGGCAATGGCATCGCCATCCCCCACTGCCGTCTAGAGGGCTGCACCGCGCCTGTCAGCGCCCTGCTGCACCTGGATGCCCCCATCGATTACGATGCCATCGATGGCGCCCCGGTCGACCTGCTGTTCGTCCTGCTGGTGCCGGAAGCCGCCACCGATGCCCACCTTGAACTGCTGCGCCAGATCGCCAGCATGCTCGATCGCAAGGAGGTTCGCGATCGCCTGCGCGCCGCCGACAGCAGCGAGACCCTGTACCAGGTCGTCCTGGACGCACAGAACGAGCACTGAACATGCGCCTGATCATCGTCAGCGGCCGCTCCGGCTCCGGCAAGAGCACCGCACTCGACGTACTGGAAGACAACGGCTACTACTGCATCGACAACCTGCCTGCCGGGTTGTTGCCACAGCTGGCGGAAAACGCCCTGATCAATACCGAGCTGCTGCAACCAAAGGTCGCGGTCTCCATCGATGCACGCAACCTGCCCAGCCACCTGTCACGCTTTCCCGAACTGCTGGAAGAAGCGCGCGCCCGGCACATCCAGTGCGACGTGCTGTACCTGGACGCTGACGAAGAAACCTTGCTCAAGCGCTTTTCGGAAACCCGCCGTCGTCATCCACTGACCAACGACAGCCGCTCGCTGGCCGAAGCGATCCGGGTCGAAAGCGAGCTGCTGGGGCCGATCGCCGACCTGGCCGACCTGAAAATCGATACCACCAGCCTGAACCTCTACCAGCTACGCGATTCGATCAAGCTGCGCCTGCTCAACCAGCCCGAGCCGGGCACGGCATTCCTTGTCGAATCATTCGGCTTCAAGCGCGGCATGCCCGTGGACGCGGACCTGGTGTTCGACGTGCGTTGCCTGCCCAATCCTTACTGGAAGCCGGAACTTCGTGACCACTCAGGCCTCGAACAACCGGTGATCGACTACCTGGCCGCACAGCCGGACGTCGAGGAGATGTTCCAGGACATATCCAGCTACCTGCTCAAATGGCTGCCGCGCTTCGCCGCCAGCAACCGCGCCTATGTCACCATCGCCATCGGCTGTACCGGCGGCCACCACCGCTCGGTGTACATCACCGAACGGCTTGGCCAACTGCTCCAGCAATCCCTGAAAAACGTCCAGGTCCGCCACCGCGACCTCTAGCCCACAGGATCCGCCTCACGATGCCCGCCCGCGAAATCACCATCATCAACAAGCTGGGCTTGCACGCCCGGGCGGCGGCCAAGTTCGTCGGCGTGGCGGGGCGCTTCCCGTGCGCGGTACGGGTCGGGCGCGCGCCTGACAAGCTGGTGGACGGCAAGAGCATCATGGCGGTGATGATGCTCGCCGCCGGCAAGGGCACTCCGGTCCATCTGCACACCGAGGGTGAGCAGGACGGCGAAGCCATGGATGCGCTGGTCGAGCTGATCAACAACTTCTTCGACGAAGGCGAGTGAGCGTCGTTAGCGACTGCGCACGCTTCGTGTAGGAGCGGCCTTGTGTCGCGAAAGGGCTGCGCAGCAGCCCCGGCAATCCAGCAGTGTTGCTGAGATCCAGGGGCTGCTTTGCAGCCCTTTCGCGACACAAGGCCGCTTCCACAGGGGGCGATGCCGGTGTCAGGACATCGCCGTGTCCATCACCATCATCAGGCAGAACCCCACACACAAGCCCAGGCTCGCCAAACGGTGATGCCCGTTGCTGCGCGACTCGGGGATGATCTCCTGAGTCACCACCAGCAGCATCGCTCCCGCCGCACAGGCCAGGCCCAACGGCAACAGCAATTCGGCGATATTCACCAGCCAGGCACAGATCACTGCGGCCAGCGGCTCGACCAGCCCGGACGCCGCACCGATCAGGAACGCCTTGAAGCGCGACATCCCCGCCCCGGCCAGCACCAGAGCGATCACCAGGCCTTCCGGCACATCCTGCATAGCGATGCCCATGGCCAGGCTGTCGGCATCGGGCATGCCGCCACCAGCGGAAACGCCGATGGCCATCCCTTCGGGAATGTTGTGGGCGATGATGGCGATGACGAACAGCCAGATCCGCGCAGCGATCACCGGTTGTCCCTCGCTGCCGACCAGGGCCTGCGGCGACGCACCAGCGACCCTGAGATCGATCAGGAACAGGCACAGGGCGCCCAGCAGCAGCCCGCTGCTGATCAACCCGCCGGCCCCCCAGGCGCTGAAACCGATGGCCTGGGCCGCACCCAACCCAGGAATGATCAGCGAGAACGCCGTGGCCGCCAGCATCACGCCGGCACCGAAACCGAGCAAGGTATCGGCCAAGGCCACCGGCATGTTGCGGATGACCAGAACCGGTACCGCGCCCAAGGCCGTCCCCAGCGCGCACAATGCGCCACCTTCCAGTGCACGCAACATGCGTGGCTCCAGGTCTAGCCAGGCGATGCCTCGGGCCACCAGCAATGCGGTGCCGACCAGCAACAGCAAGGTCCCAAGCGCCAGGCGGAACAGGCGCACACTGCTGACAGCCATCGCCTCGGAGCGCATACCGGTCAGGCTCACTTCAAGGCATCGAGATAGCGACGTTCAACTTCGGCCCAATCGACCACGTTGTAGAAGGCGCCAATGTATTCCGGACGACGGTTCTGGTACTTGAGGTAGTAGGCGTGCTCCCACACGTCCAGACCGAGGATCGGGGTGTTGCCGTGCATGAGCGGGCTGTCCTGGTTGCCACTGCTCTCCACCACCAGCTTCTTCGCCGGGGTTACGCTGAGCCAGGCCCAGCCACTGCCGAAACGGGTGAGCGCGGCCTTGGTGAAGGCCTCCTTGAACGCCTCGAAACCGCCGAGCTGCTCGTCGATGGCCTTGGCCACCTGCCCATGAGGCTGGCCGCCGCCCTTGGGCGACATGACGGTCCAGAACAGCGTGTGATTGGCGTGACCGCCGCCTTGGTTGATCACCGCGCCCTGCAACTGCTCGGGGAGCTGCTTGACCGCGCCAACCAGGCGCTCCACCGGCCACTCGGCCCACTCGGTGCCTTCGATGGCGGCATTGAGGTTGTTGATGTAGGTCTGATGGTGCTTGCTGTGGTGGATCTCCATGGTCTGGGTATCGATGTGCGGTTCCAGCGCATCGTAGGCATAGGGCAACGCAGGCAAGGTATGCGGCATATCAGTGGATTCCGTAGGCAGGTGAACGGTCAGCGAGGTCCGAATGGGCGACCAGTTCGCTGGTCGCTGGCGCCTGTCGGTTCAGCAGGCGCTCGGTTCGTGGGTATTGGCCGTATTCGGCAATGAAACTGAGCAATTCGGTGTAGGTCCGCCCGCTGTGGCGCAAGGCCGCTTCACGCAGCGCCTGGGGCAGGCGCTGCTCCTGACTGGCCTGGAGCAAGCGCTGGTGCGCGGCACACAGGTAGTCGGCGCTCTCGTGCGGCTGGTTCAGGCGCAGATGCAGGTCGGCCAGGTTGTGATGGGCGATGACCAACGCGGCCACCGCCTCATCGACGTCATGCCAGCGCTCGAACAGCACCTGGGCCAGGGCCAGCGCTTGCAGGTAGTGTTCCCGGGCATCGACCAGCTCGCCTTGTTCGAACAGACGATTGGCGGTTTGCGTGGTGCGTCTCCAGTGCTGCATGACGTGCCTCCAGGGCGGCCTTGGTTCAGATGCCGCCGGCGGTGAGTTTTTCCGGATCCAGCAGGGCTTCGAGCTGGTCACGCGACAGGTCGGTGTGTTCCAGTGCCACCTCGATGATCGGGCGGCCCTGCTTGTAGGCGGTCTTGGCGATTTCGGCGGCCTTGAGGTAGCCGATGATCGGGTTCAGCGCGGTGACCAGGATCGGGTTGCGCGACAATGCCTCCTTGAGCTTCGGCTCGTTGACCTTGAAGCTGGCGATCGCCTTGTCGGCCAGCAGGCGGCTGACGTTGGCCAACAGCTCGATGCTCTCCAGCAGGTTGCGGGCGATCACCGGCAGCATCACGTTGAGCTCGAAGTTGCCCGACTGGCCAGCCACGGCGATGGTCGCGTCATTGCCGATCACCTGGGCGGCGACCATCGCGGTGGCCTCCGGGATCACCGGGTTGACCTTGCCCGGCATGATCGACGAGCCCGGCTGCAGACCCTGCAGTTCGATCTCACCGAGGCCGGCCAACGGGCCGGAGTTCATCCAGCGCAGGTCGTTGGCGATCTTCATCAGCGCCACCGCTGCGGTCTTGAGCTGACCCGAGAGCGCCACGGCGGTGTCCTGCGAGCCGATCAGGGCGAACAGGTTCTCGCCGGGCGTGAACTCGACCTTGGTCAGGCCACTGAGCTGGCGGGCAAAGCCGGCGGCGAACTGCGGATGGGCGTTGATTCCGGTGCCCACGGCGGTGCCACCCTGGGCCAGCGCCTGCAGGCTCGGCAGGGTGGCTTCGATATGCGCCTGCGCGCCCTTGATCTGCGCCGCCCAGCCGCCGAGCACCTGGCTCATGCGCACGGGCATGGCGTCCATCAGGTGGGTGCGGCCGGTCTTCACGTACGGATGTACCTCGACCGCCTTGGCGTCGATCACCTGGGTCAGGTGACGCAGGGCCGGCAGCAGTTGCTCATGCAGGGCCAGTGCCGCGCTGACGTGGATGGTGGTAGGGATGATGTCGTTGCTGCTCTGGCCGCAGTTGACGTGGTCGTTGGCATTGACCGGCTCGCCCAGCACGCGGCTGGCCAGGGTGGCGATCACCTCGTTGGCGTTCATGTTCGAGCTAGTACCGGAACCGGTCTGGAACACATCCACCGGGAAGTGCTGGATGAAGTCCTCGCCCAACAGTTGCTCCACCGCCTTGACGATGGCGCCGCCCTGCTCCGCGCTCAGTTGCGCAAGTTCGACGTTGGCCTTGGCTGCCGCGGCCTTGGCCAGCAGCAGGGCACGGATGAACTGGGCCGGCATCGGCTTGCCGCTGACCGGGAAGTTGTCGACCGCGCGCTGGGTCTGTGCACCGTACAGGGCCTGGGCCGGCACCTGCAGTTCACCCATGCTGTCACGCTCGATACGGGTATCACTCATCTTCTTCAAGTCCTTGCATCAGTTCTTCGGGAGAAATCGACGGCAGCAGCACGCAGTTGGCGAGCTGCATCGCATAGGGCTGCCAGCGCTGGTTCTGCTCGCGACGGTCGAGGTTGCGCAGGTCCAGCAGCGGGCGCCAGGCCTGGTCCAGGCACAGGCAACGCCAGTGCCAGGGCAGCATGCGGTCGTTGGCGGTATCCAGCAGCAGGCGCAAGGCGGTGAGCGCCACCGTCCAGGGCGATGTTTCGGTGCAGCACACCAGGTAGCGGCCCTCGGCCAGGTAGTGCTCGATCAGACGCGGCTCATCGGGGTCGAGAGCGCAACGGATGCGCCGGCTGAGCCAGCGCCAGTTTTCCAGGTAGGGCAGTTCGTGGAGGATGGGTTTCATGAACATCATCGCCGGGTGACTGGATAATGATATTCATTATTAAGTGATAAATAGAATCAGTTCAAGGTAGACGATAGGCAAAAAATCCCGGCGCGATGGCCGGGTCTGTGCAATACATGAGCGAGGGTGGCCATGGGAGCGGGCCTTCCCCGCGATTGCCCTTGAGATCATCGCCAGGCAAGCCCCGCTCCCGCGCCACCTCGACAGAGGGCCGGTCAGCTGCCGGCCACCGTCATGCGCTCGATCAACACCGAACCACTGTGGATATTGCTGCGGGTTTCGATATCGCTGCCAATGGCGACAATCTGCTGGAACATGTCCTTCATGTTGCCGGCGATGGTCACTTCCTGGACCGGGAACTGAATCTCGCCGTTCTCCACCCAGAAGCCGGCGGCGCCGCGCGAGTAATCGCCCGTCACCATGTTCAGGCCATGCCCCATCAACTCGGTCACCAGCAGGCCACGGCCCATGCGCCGGACCAGCGCCGCCTGGTCTTCCACGCCGTGGGTGACGAACAGATTGTGCACGCCGCCGGCGTTGGCGGTGCTCGGCAGCTGCAGCTTGCGCCCGGAATAGGTGCCAAGAATGTAGGAAACCAGCTCGCCCTTGTCGACGAACGGCTTGGCATAGGTGGCCAGGCCATCACCGTCGAAGGCCGCGCTGCCCAACGCGCGTGGGATATGCGGACGCTCGTCGAGGGTCAGCCAGGTAGGGAACAGGCGCTGACCGATGGCGCCCTCGAGGAAGGAGGACTTGCGATACAGGTTGCCTCCGGAAATCGCCGAGAGGAAGCTGCCGAACAGACCACCGGCCAGCTCGGCCGAAAACAGCACCGGCACCTCGCAGGTCGGCACCGGGCGCGCGCCCAGGCGACTGGCGGCACGCTGCGCCGCACGCTGGCCGATGCTGCGCGGGTCGGCGAGCAGCTCGCCCTGGCGGTTGACGTCGTACCAGTAGTCGCGCTGCATCTGGCCGTCACCTTCGGCGATCATCACGCAGCTCAGGCTGTGCCGGGTGGACGCGTAACCGCCGATGAAGCCGTGGCTGTTGCCGTATACCCGCACGCCCTGATGGGTGTTCAGGGTGGTGCCGTCGGCATTGAGGATGCGCTTGTCGGCATCGAACGCCGCCGCCTCGCAGGCCAATGCCATCTCGATGGCCTTCTCCGGCTCGATGTCCCAGTCGTGGTACAGGTCGAGGTCGGGGATATCGCGGGCCATCAGCGCCGCATCGGCCAGACCCGAGCATTCGTCCTCGGAGGTATGCTTGGCAATCGCCAGGGCCGCCGCGACGGTTTCGCGGATTGCCTCAGGCCCGCTGGCCGAGGTACTGGCCGAGCCCTTGCGCTGCCCCATATAAAGGGTGATGCCGAAGCCCTGATCGCGATTGAACTCGACGGTCTCGACTTCGCGCTGGCGCACCGTGGTGGACAGGCCCTGCTCCAGCGACACCGCCACTTCGCAGGCACTGGCGCCCTGGCGGCGCGCCTCGGCGACGATCGCCTCGACCTGTTCCTGCAACGCCGGCAGGTCCTTGGGGCCTACGCTCTGGACTGCACTCATGGTTCTCTCCACTGAAAATTCTGCGTACGGCTTGGGTCATTCTACGACCGGGCCGGACAAGCGGCCCCCGACTGGTTATCATGGCGGCGATTTCCTGCGGACTGCCCCCATGGTTGATTCTTACGACGACGCCTTCGATGGCGAAAAAAGCAAAACCCAGATCAAGCGCGAGCTGCATGCGCTGGTCGAACTCGGTGAGCGCCTCACCACCCTCAAGGCCGACACCCTGGCCCGCCTGCCGCTGACCGACGAGCTGCGCAAGGCGCTGGACGAGGCCTCCCGGCATACCGCCCATGGCGCCCGCAAACGCCACATGTCGTTCGTCGGCAAGCTGATGCGCGTGCAGGACCTGGACGCCATCCATGCAGTGCTCGAGCAGATCGACAGCTCCAGCCGCCAATACAACGAACGCTTCCATGGCCTGGAACGCTGGCGCGACCGCCTGATCGACGGTAACGACGAGGACCTCGAGCGTTTCGTCAACGAGTACCCCGACACCGACCGCCAGCACCTGCGCTCGCTGATCCGTCATGCCCAGCACGAGAAGGCGCGGAGCAAGCCGCCTGCCGCCGCGCGCAAAGTGTTCAAGTACATCCGCGACCTCGACGAGACCCAGCGCGGTCTGCGTTGAGACCTTCGCGGGGCAAGCCCGCTCCCACAGGGGCCTGTAAAGGCTGCGTGGGAGCGGGCTTGCCCCGCGATCGATCATCAAGCCCCCGTACCACCCACGGTAATTGCATCCAGCTTCAGGGTCGGCTGGCCAACGCCCACCGGCACCGACTGCCCATCCTTGCCGCACGTGCCCACTCCGCTGTCCAGCGCCAGGTCGTTGCCGACCATCGATACACCCCGCATCGCCTCCGGACCATTGCCGATCAATGTCGCGCCCTTTACCGGCGCGGTGATCTTGCCGTCCTCGATCAGGTAGGCCTCGCTGGTGGAGAACACGAACTTGCCGCTGGTGATATCCACCTGGCCACCGCCAAGGTTGGCGCAGTAGATACCCTTCTTCACCGATTTGATGATTTCCTCGGGGTCGCTGTCGCCGGCACGCATGTAGGTGTTGGTCATGCGCGGCATCGGCAGGTGGGCGTAGGATTCACGGCGACCGTTACCGGTCACGGCCATACCCATCAGGCGGGCATTGAGCTTGTCCTGCATGTAGCCCTTGAGGATGCCGTTCTCGATCAGCGTGGTGCATTCGGTCGGGGTGCCTTCGTCATCGATGCTGAGCGACCCACGGCGGCCTTCGAGGGTGCCGTCGTCGACGATGGTGCACAGGCTCGACGCCACTTTCTCGCCGATACGCCCACTGAACGCCGAACTGCCCTTGCGGTTGAAATCGCCTTCCAGGCCATGGCCGACCGCCTCGTGCAGCAGCACGCCGGACCAGCCCGGGCCGAGCACCACCGGCAGCGTGCCGGCAGGCGCCGGAATCGCCTCGAGGTTGACCAGCGCCTGACGCAGCGCCTCGCGGGCATAGCCCATCACACGCTCCTCGGTGAAGAAGCGGTAGTCGGTTCGCCCGCCACCGCCCTGCCCACCGCGCTCGCGACGGCCATTGTGCTCGACGATCACGCTGACGTTGAAACGCACCAGCGGCCGTACATCGGCGGCCAGGCTGCCATCGGCGGCCGCGACCAGGATGCGTTCCCACACACCGGCCATGCTCACGCTGACCTGCTGGATGCGCGAATCGAGCGCGCGCGTGGCGGCGTCGACACGCTTGAGCAGCTCGACCTTCTCGGCGCGGCTGAGCACGTCCAGCGGATTGTCCTGTGCATACAGCGCGGTCACGTCCTGGCTACGGAACGCCTGTACCCTGCCCTCCTGCCCGGCGCGGGAGATGGAGCGCGCGGCCCGTGCCGCCGAGGTCAACGCTTCGAGGTTGATCGCGTTGCTGTAGGCGAAGCCGGTCTTCTCGCCGGACTGGGCGCGCACGCCCACGCCCTGGTCGAGGTTGAAGCTGCCTTCCTTGACGATGCCGTCCTCAAGCGCCCAGGTTTCCGAGATCTGGCCCTGGAAGTACAGATCGGCGGCGTCGATGCCTGGGCCGGCCAGCTCGCCCAGTACCGTCTGCAAGCTGTCGAGGGTCAACCCGCCCGGGGCCAGGAGCTGCTCACTGACGGTGGATAAAATCTCGCTCATAGTCACTCCGAGGTGTGCGCAGGCCGCAAGGCGCCCTGCGAGAAAAAGCGCCGGTGGCTGAGTACCGGCATGCGCGCCCGGATGGACGCCTGTTCTTCGATATCGCGCGTGGCGAGCAGCACCGCTTCGCCCCGCGCCTGTTGCGCGACGACGCGCCCCCAAGGGTCGACGATCGCCGCCTGGCCATGGGTTTCCCGTGGCCCCGGATGCAAGCCGCCCTGGGCGGCCGCCAGCACATAGCACTGGGTTTCGATGGCCCGTGCGCGAATCAGCACTTCCCAGTGCGCCGCGCCGGTCACCGCGGTGAACGCCGCCGGCGCGCTGATCAGCTCGGCCCCGGCGGCACGCAAGGCGCTGTACAGCTCGGGGAAGCGCAGGTCGTAGCAGACTGACAGGCCCAACCGTCCGACGGGCGTCTCAGCCACCACGACCTGGCTACCGTGGGCATAATCATCCGATTCGCGGTAGCGGCCCCGGTTGTCGGCCACATCGACATCGAACAGGTGCAGCTTGTCGTAACGCGCGGCGATCTCGCCGTGCTCATCGATTAACAGCGAGCAGGCATGCGCCTTGGCATCCGCCTCTCCAACCGGTGGCAGCGGCAAGGTGCCGGCGACAATCCATAACCTGAGGTCGCGGGCGGTGCGTTTCAACCAGGGCAGGATCGGTCCTTCGCCCAGCGCCTCGGCCCGGCCGATCGCAGCAGCATCGCGGCGGCCCATGGCAGCGAAGTTCTCAGGCAGCACCGCCAGCCGCGCGCCGCCGGCGGCGGCCTGCTCCAGCAGCGCCCCGGCACGTTGCAAGTTGGCCAGCACATCGTCCTGGCTGACCATCTGGATCACTGCTGAGGTCATGACCATCCCGGGCTCATTTGTCGAAAGGTTTCACAAAAGTGATTCTAGGCTCTTTGACCGGACCTTCGACGCGATAGTGCACACTGGCGAAGCGCGCCACCCGATCACCGATCAGACGATCGACCAGGAACAGCGCGCCACCGACCGCCGGCGCGCCGACGATCAACGCGGCCAGCGGCAGGTTGTTGGTCACCGGCAGGGTCACCAGCAGCTTGGCATCGACCCGATCACGGACGAAGTCCATGGTGCCGTCGAGCTCGAAATTGCTCGACGGACCGGTCACGGCGATCGGCTCGCGGGTCACGTAGACCCCTTCACTGGCCACCAGTAGCCCCTTGACCCGGTCATAGGCCAAGCCCTTGCTGAACAGGTCGGAAAAGTCCAGGCGCAGGCGTCGGCCGATGGAGTTGAAGTTGAGCAGCCCGAACACCCGCAGGGCCTGGGCGCTGCCTTCGACCTCGACGAACTGGCCAGTGCGCAGGGCCGCGTCGAGGCTGCCTGAGTAGCGGTTGAGACTGACCCAGGCCGGCGATCCCGGCCAGCGACCGTCCACGTCCATGCGAAAATCGCGGCTGGTGACGGTGGGCGCGAAGCCCCAGGCCTTGAGCACATCTGCCAGGTTCTTGCCGTCCAGGCGACCCTTGTACCAGCTCGACGTGCTGCCAGGCTCGCCTTCCCAGCCGCCGCTGCCATCGATATGCAGGCCCTTGAGATCCAGGTCGACATCGCTGAAAGCCATGCCGCGCGGGGTCTGGCGCAGCTTGAGGTTCGCACTGCCGAACAGGTCGTCGCCGCGATACAGCTTGTCGATGGTCAGGTCCAGCGGCGGCACCTTGCGCGGATCGGTGTCGGCCAGCGGATCCGGCGCATTTTCGGCCTGGGCCTCGTTCGGGTCGGCCGGCGGCAGGCGCAAGGTCTGCAGGCGGATGGTCATCGGCGTGGCCTTGGCATCGGGAATCCGCGCATTGCCGATCACTTCCTTGCTGTCCAGGCGCAGGTCCCAGGCCGGGCCGCCACGGGCCAGGCGGATCACGGCCTGGTTGAGGTCCATGCCGAAGGCCTTGAGCTGGCCGATGCTCAGGTCCACGCTCTGCAGGTTCTGCCGGGCGCTGCCGCCCGGATCCTTGCCGCCAAGGCGTTCCATCTGCTGCTGCCAGGGCGCCAGGTCCAGCGTCTCGATCCGGCCACGCACGCGCAGCCCCTGGCCTGCGGGCAGGCTGGCTTCGCCAGTGCCCAGCAGCAGCTCGCCACGGCCCTGGTCCAGCTTGTCCGACGGTGCGGCATAGGCGAAGCGGGCGAGGTCGGCGTAGCTGCCGTCGATGCGCCGCTCGGGGCCTTGCAGCGTCAGGCCGAAGCGGCTGTCACGGGTCTCTGCGGCGGCCTTGCCGAAGGGGGCCGGCAGGTCGATGGCCAGCCCCTTGAGCGACGAACTGACGGTGAGTCGATTTTCGCGGCTGCCCAGCGTCACCTGCAGCTGGTACGGCAAGTCCCCGGTAGCCGGCAACGGCTGCTGGAACTGCAGCCAGTCGGTCAGGGCCTTGAGGCCGACCTGACCGGTGGCGTTGATACGGGTCTGAATCTGCCCGCCCTGCCCCTCGGCGGCAATCTGCGCGCTGACCGGCTTGCCGAATGCCTGCAAGGTGATGTCCCTGCCGCTGAGGCCCTTGTCGAAGTCGAAGGTGAAGTCACCCTTCAGCCGGCTCAGCTCCAGGCTCGGCGGCGCCACTTTCAAGGTCGCGTCGGCGGTCGCGAAGTCCACCAGCACCTTGGGGCGCTGTCCATGGGCCAAGGGGATATCGAGCTTGACCTTGCCCTTGAGCGGCCCCTCGCCTTCCCAGCCGGCGAAGATCTCACCTGTGCCGATGGGCGCCTCTTTGAGGATCTTCAGGCCATCGCCGAGGCGACCGTCGAAGTCGCCATCGAGTAGCAGGTGGCTATGCTGGTCGCCCTCGACATGGGGGATGTTCACGCTGACGTCGCTGACCCGGGTATCGAGCAGCAGGCCACGGTTGGCCTTGATGCGCACGCCGGTATCCTCGATGTAGACATTGCCATCGACCTGCTGCACCTGAGGCCATCCGGGCTGGAAGTCCAGCGCCGCGTCATGGACCTTGAAGAACAGGCTGATATCCCGGGCATGAGGCGGTGCATCGTGGTGCAGCGAGCCTTGGTACTGGAAGTAACCTTCATCGACATTGCCCTTGACGATGGCGCTGCGCAGCCATTCGTCCAGCGCCGGGCTGAGCACTTCGGGCAGGTACTTGGCGGTGTAGCGTCCGTCACCCTCGGTGAGTCCGACACGCAGGTCCATGTAGTCTTCATGGCCGGGCTCCAGGTGGATGCGGATGAGGAAGTCCGCGGCGATCTTGCCCTCGTCGCCCAGCACCTTGATGTAGGGGGCGACCAGCGTGAAGGCCTGCTTGTCGAGGGTCCAGGTCAGCCGCGCGTTGGCCTTCGGGTAATGCCAGGGTTTGCCGAAGATCGGGTACAGATGCAGCATGAACGCCTCAGTATCCAGGCGCAGCTCGCCATGGCCGAGATCACCGCTGATGGCCCCGCTGACGTTGCCGGCGGCCGGCGCACCGTGATAGGCGTCGAAGCCGACCTTCTCCAGGTTGGCGGCGAACTGCACGCGCTGGTCGCCTTCGGTCTTGGGCCGGATGTCCAGGCGCACATTGCGCAGCGCCCCGGTCACCTGGAGCGCATCGACCACGGTCATCAGTTTGTCCGGCAGCGGCGCCAGGGCGTCGATCAAGGGTGTCAGCGGGGTCAGGTCGAGACGGTCGGCCTGCACCTGCCAGCTTTCCTCGGCCGGGCTCTGCCCGGGACGCTGCGCCAGTTGCAGATGGGACTCCCAGCGGGTCTTGCCCAGGCTCATGGCCAAGGAGTCGACGGCGACGTCGAAGCCCTGCTCCCCGCGCTGGAACCAGGCGGACAGGGCCAGGTTGTCCAGGGTAACGGCCTTGCGCCCGGTGTAGGCACCCTTGAGCTGCGGGGCATTGAGGCGAACCATCGCCTGTTGCAGCTGGCCCTTGTTCCAGTCGATCCAGAACTCGCCACCGGCACGCAGGGTGCCGGCCTGCCACTGGCCCAGCAGCTTCGGCGGCAGCCAGCGCGCCCAGTCGCTCTGTGGCAGGCTCAGGTAGGCTTGCACACGCCCGTCCCGCCAGGACTTGGCGGTTGCACGGCTATCCAGGCTCACGGCCAGGGGCTGACCATCGGGCAGCGTGGCGCGCAGGTCGACGCTCTGGCGCGAAGCCCCGGCCTGCAGGCCCAGGCTGACATAGGTGAGTGTCAGGGGATCACGTTGCCAGGCGTGCAGGGTGACCTGACTGTCGAAGACATCTATCCGTCCCAACTGGCGAAGGCGCTTGAGCGCATCGGCCGGGTCGAGCGGTGCGTCATCCTTTTTCGGCAGGCCTTCGAGGGCCCAGGCGCCCTGCTCGTCTTCACGCAGGATCAACTGCAACCCGCTGAGCTGGATACGCGCAAGGCGCACCTCGCGAGCCTTGAGGCTGGCCCACAGGTCCGGCACCAGCTTGACGTCATCAAGGCGCAAGGCGCTTGCGCCTTCGCCCAGTTGCAGATCGCGCACGCGCAGTACCGGCGCCAGCCCGCTCCAACGACCCTCCAGCGCACCGACATGCACGGGCAGGCCCAAGGCCTGTTCGGCCTTGAGCTCGGCGTCCGCACGGTATTCGGCGACCAGGGGTACCAGTTGCCGACCGAGGCTGACATACAGCGCCACCAGCACCGCCAGCAGGGCGCAGATTCCCAGCCCCCAGCGGGTCAAGGCGCCCAGAACGCGGGTCAGACGTTCCATGGCCATGGCCCTCCAAGTCGTCCCTTAACTATGGCCGGTGTATAGCGCTTTGCCAGCCCATCCTTGGGGCAACCGCTTTGAGCGCGGGTCAGAGCAGCACCACGTCATATTGTTCCTGGGAATACATGGACTCCACCTGGAAACGAATGGTTCGCCCGATGAACGCCTCGAGTTCGGCGACGTTGCCCGATTCCTCGTCGAGCAGGCGGTCTACCACCTTCTGGTTGGCCAGCACCCGGTAACCCTCGGCCTGGTAGGCGCGGGCCTCGCGGAGGATCTCGCGGAAAATTTCGTAACAGATCGTCTCAGGGGTCTTCAACTTACCACGCCCCTGGCAGGCGGCACAGGGTTCGCACAGCACCTGTTCGAGGCTCTCGCGGGTGCGCTTGCGAGTCATCTGCACCAGGCCCAGCTCGGTGATGCCGATGATGTTGGTCTTGGCGTGATCGCGTTCGAGCTGCTTCTCCAGCGTACGCAGGACCTGGCGCTGGTGCTCCTCGTCCTCCATGTCGATGAAGTCGATGATGATGATTCCGCCGATGTTGCGCAGGCGCAGCTGTCGGGCAATGGCGGTGGCCGCCTCGAGGTTGGTCTTGAAGATGGTCTCTTCGAGGTTGCGATGGCCGACGAAGGCGCCGGTGTTGACGTCGATCGTGGTCATCGCCTCCGCAGGGTCGATCACCAGGTAGCCGCCGGACTTGAGCGGCACCTTGCGCTCCAGCGCGCGCTGGATCTCGTCTTCGACCCCGTAGAGGTCGAAGATCGGCCGCTCGCCGGGATAATGCTCCAGGCGATCGGCTATTTCGGGCATCAGCTCGGCCACGAACTGGGTGGTCTTCTGGAAAGTCTCCCGCGAGTCGATGCGGATTTTCTCGATCTTCGGGTTGACCAGGTCGCGCAGGGTGCGCAGGGCCAGGCCGAGGTCTTCGTAGATGACTGTCGGCGCGCCGCAGGTCTTGATCTGCGAGCCGATCTGCTCCCACAGGCGACGCAGGTAGCGGATGTCCTGGAGGATGTCCTCGGCGCGGGCGCCTTCGGCCGCGGTACGCAGGATGAACCCCCCGGCGTCCTTCATGTCTTCCTGGGCCATGCTGTCGGTGACCACCTGCTTGAGGCGATCACGTTCGGCTTCTTCCTCGATCTTCAGTGAAATGCCGACATGGCTGCTGCGCGGCATGTACACCAGGTAGCGCGACGGAATCGACAGCTGGGTGGTCAGGCGCGCGCCCTTGGTGCCGATGGGGTCCTTGGTGACCTGCACCACCAGCGCCTGGCCCTCGTGAACCAGGGCGGTGATGGTCTCCACGGCCGAGCCTTCGCGCTGGGAGATTTCAGAGGCGTGGATGAATGCCGCCCGCTCCAGGCCGATGTCGACGAACGCCGCCTGCATGCCCGGCAGCACGCGCACCACCTTGCCCTTGTAGATGTTGCCGACGATACCGCGACGCTGGGTGCGCTCGACGTGCACCTCTTGCAGAACACCGTTCTCCACCACTGCCACGCGGGATTCCATCGGGGTGATGTTGATCAGGATCTCTTCACTCATGGCGCGCTCTCGTCAGGGGTCTGGGGTAATGATGGATTGCTGCGGTGTGGCTGGCTAGCGCTGTGCGGAACCCTCTTGCAGTTGCCAACAAGGAACGGCGAATTGCTCGAGCAATTCGGCGGTCTCACTCAGGGGCAGGCCGACCACGGCCGAGTAGCTGCCCTCGATGCCGCTGACGAACACCGCGCCCAGGCCCTGGATGGCATAGCCACCGGCTTTGTCGGCAGGTTCGCCACTGTCCCAGTAGCGCAGCGCTTCCTCGAAGGAGATGGTGCGAAATCGCACGGTGGTGCTGACGCAACGGCTGATGCTGCGCTGGCCATCGGTCAGCGCCACGGCGGTGAGCACCTGATGCGTGCGCTTGGACAGGTCGCCGAGCATGGCCAACGCCTGCTCGCGGTTTTCCGGCTTGCCGAGGATCTGGCCATCGAGCACCACGGTGGTGTCGGCGCCCAGTACCACGCCAGCACCGTCGGTATGGGCGAAGCCGGCCACGGCCTTGGCCTGGGCCAGGCGCTCGACATAGGCTGCCGGCGCTTCGCCCGGTAGCGGGGTTTCATCGATGGGGGCGCTGACGACAGTGAACGGCACGCCGATCTGGGTCAGCAGTTCACGGCGACGAGGTGAGCCGGAGGCCAGGTACAGCTGGGGCATTGGACTTCTCCCTGTCGATGACGGCGCGTCAGTGGATGTGCAGGCGACGGCGCAGGCCGCGCAGGGCGAAGCTGACCCACGGCCAGAGCAAGGCACTGATCACCGCGGACCAGACCAGCGCCAGGGTCGGCAGACGATTGCCGGTCAAGGCGCTGAGCCACAGCTGGATCAGCTGGGCGATGCCGAAGACCACCAGGATAACCAGGCTCTGCTGCCACATGGGGAACATGCGCAGGCGCTGTTGCAACGACAGCACCAGGAAGGTGATCAGCGTGAGGATCAGCGCGTTCTGGCCAAGCAAGGTGCCGTACAGCACATCTTCGGCCAGGCCGAGCATGAAGGCGGTGGTCATGCCGACCTTGCCGGGCACGGCAAGGGTCCAGAACGCCAGCAGCAGTGCCAGCCACATGGGCCGGAACACTTCCATGAACTGCGGCATGGGCGAGACGCTGAGCAACAGGCCGATGGCGAAGGTCAGCCAGATGGCCCAGCCGTTTCTGCTACGGGTGCTGGCCATTATTGTCTCCGGGGTTGAGCGGGCGCGGCGGGCGGATGGGTCGGGGCCGTACCCTCTGCCGCGGGTACCGTTGCCGCGGGAGCAGGTGTGCCGGTCGACGCGGGCGTCGTCGGGCTGGCCGGTGCCTGGCCACGGCTGGCGCCCTGGCGGTCGGCCTCTTCCTGGGCGATCGCCGCTTCGGTGGCACGCTCTTCCGGGGTACGCCGGTCGCTGAACACCAGCAGCATGTAGCGGCTGCGGTTGAGCGCGGCGGTGGGGATGGCGCGGACGATGGCGAATGGCTGACCAGAGTCGTGGATCACCTCGTTGACCGTGGCCACCGGGTAGCCGGCCGGGAAGCGCTGCCCCATGCCGGAGCTGACCAGCAGGTCGCCTTCCTTGATGTCGGCGGTGTCGGCCACGTGGCGCAGTTCCAGGCGCTCCGGATTGCCGGTGCCGCTGGCGATGGCGCGCAGGCCGTTGCGGTTGACCTGCACCGGAATGCTGTGGGTGGTGTCGGTGAGCAGCAGCACCCGCGAGGTGTACGGCATCAGCTCGACCACCTGACCCATCAGGCCACGGGCATCGAGTACCGGCTGGCCGAGGAACACGCCGTCGCGCTCGCCCTTGTTGATCAGGATACGGTGGGTGAAGGGATTGGGGTCGACACCGATCAGTTCGGCGACCTCGACCTTCTCGTTGACCAGGGCGGAAGAGTTGAGCAACTCGCGCAGGCGCACGTTCTGCTCGGTCAGGGCCGCCAGCTTCTGCAGGCGCCCCTGCAACAGCAGGGCCTCGGTCTTGAGTTTCTCGTTCTCGGCGATCAGCTCGGTGCGGCTGCCGAACTGGCCGGCCACACCCTGCCACATACGCTGCGGCAGATCGGTGATCCAGTAGGATTCCATCAGTACCAGGCCCATCTGGCTGCGCACCGGCTTGAGCAGGTCGAAGCGCGAGTCGACCACCATCAGCGCGACCGACATCACCACCAGTACGAGCAGGCGAACGCCCAGCGAGGGGCCCTTGGAGAAAAGCGGTTTAATGGGCCGTTCCTCGTGGACGACTCAGGAGGTCATTGGACATGGGGCAATGCACCGGCCTGCTGCGGGTTGACGGAAACGGCGCCCGACCGGGCGCCAGCACAGCGCATACAGGTAGCACTGTGCGTGCCACCTGTAAACCTGGGTATGGGCTACTGCGCAGCGATCACTCGCTGGAGAGCAGGTCCATGGCGTGCTTGTCCATCATCTCCAGGGCACGGCCACCGCCGCGGGCGACGCAGGTCAGCGGGTCTTCGGCGACGATCACCGGCAGGCCGGTCTCCTGGGCCAGCAGCTTGTCCAGGTCGCGCAGCAGCGCACCACCACCGGTCAGCACCAGGCCACGCTCGGCGATGTCCGAGGCCAGCTCCGGCGGCGACTGCTCCAGGGCGCTCTTGACCGCCTGGACGATGGTCGCCAGGGACTCCTGCAGGGCTTCGAGCACTTCGTTGGAGTTCAGGGTGAAGGCACGCGGCACGCCCTCGGCCAGGTTGCGGCCACGAACGTCGACTTCGCGCACTTCGCCGCCCGGGTAGGCGGTACCGATTTCCTGCTTGATGCGCTCGGCGGTGGATTCGCCGATCAGGCTGCCGTAGTTGCGGCGCACGTAGGTGACGATGGCTTCGTCGAAACGGTCGCCGCCGACACGCACGGACTCGGCGTAGACCACGCCGTTGAGCGAGATCAGGGCGATCTCGGTGGTACCGCCACCGATGTCGACGACCATCGAGCCACGGGCCTCTTCGACCGGCAGGCCGGCACCGATGGCGGCGGCCATCGGCTCTTCGATCAGGAACACTTCACGGGCACCGGCACCGAGGGCCGATTCACGGATGGCACGGCGCTCCACCTGGGTGGATTTGCACGGCACGCAGATCAGCACGCGTGGGCTGGGCTGCAGGAAGCTGTTTTCGTGCACCTTGTTGATGAAGTACTGCAACATCTTTTCACAAACGCTGAAGTCGGCGATCACGCCGTCCTTCATCGGACGAATGGCAGCGATGTTGCCGGGGGTGCGGCCCAGCATGCGCTTGGCTTCGGTACCGACTGCGACGACGCTTTTCTGGTTGCCGTGGGTACGGATGGCAACCACCGAGGGCTCATTCAGGACGATACCGCGCTCACGCACGTAAATAAGGGTGTTGGCAGTACCCAGGTCGATGGACAGATCGCTGGAGAACATGCCACGCAGTTTCTTGAACATGGGAAAGTGACCCTGGGGAAAGCGTGGGTAAAAAAGTGCGGCAAACTCTAACAATGGCAGGGATTTTGGGCAAGGAGCCAATATGTTAAATTGGCTGTTTTTCCGAGCATGCCAGCCGATGATCGCGGCCCTTTGACCGCCAGAATCCCGACATGTTCCTCATCTGCGGACCTATTCCGTTTTTCGTTTCCCTGGAGATCCCCATGGCGCTTCAACGCTCCGACGTGGAAAAGATCGCTCATCTGGCCCGCCTGGGCCTGAATGAAGGCGAACTGCCACGCATTACCGATGCCTTGAACAGTATTCTCGGGCTGGTCGACCAGATGCAAGCCGTCGACACCAGCGGCATCGAGCCGCTCGCCCACCCGCTGGAAACCACCCAGCGCCTGCGCCCCGACCAAGTCACCGAAAGCAACCAGCGCGACCGCTACCAGGCCGTCGCCCCGTCGACCGAGAACGGTCTGTACCTGGTTCCGAAAGTCATCGATTAAGGGATAGCGCCTGCCATGCATCAACTCACCCTGGCCGAGATCGCCCGTGGCCTCGCCGACAAGTCGTTCTCCTCGCAGGAGCTGACCGGCGCGCTGCTGTCGCGCATCAAGCAGCTCGACCCACAGCTCAACAGCTTCATCACCCTCACCGAAGACCTGGCCCTGGAACAGGCCCGCGCCGCCGACGCCCGTCGCGCCGCCGGCGAGACAGGCGCCCTACTGGGCGCGCCGATCGCCCACAAGGACCTGTTCTGCACCAACGGCGTGCGCACCAGCTGCGGTTCGAAGATGCTCGACAGCTTCACCGCGCCGTACGATGCCACCGTGGTCGCCAGGCTGGCCGAGGCCGGCATGGTCACCCTGGGCAAGACCAACATGGACGAATTCGCCATGGGCTCGGCCAACGAGTCCAGCCACTACGGCGCGGTGAAGAACCCGTGGAACCTCGAACACGTGCCGGGCGGCTCGTCCGGTGGCTCGGCCGCCGCCGTGGCCGCGCGCCTGCTGCCCGTCGCCACCGGTACCGACACCGGCGGCTCGATCCGCCAGCCGGCCGCACTGACCAACCTCACCGGCCTGAAGCCGACCTACGGCCGCGTTTCGCGCTGGGGCATGATTGCCTACGCCTCGAGCCTCGACCAGGGTGGCCCGATGGCCCGCACCGCCGAAGACTGCGCCCTGCTGCTGCAAGGCATGGCCGGCTTCGACGCCAAGGACTCGACCTCGGTCGATGAGCCAGTGCCGAATTTCAGCGCCGACCTCAACGCCTCGCTGCAAGGCCTGCGCATCGGCCTGCCAAAAGAGTACTTCGGCGCCGGCCTCGACCCGCGCATCGCCGAGCTGGTCCAGGCCAGCGTCAAGGAGCTGGAAAAGCTCGGCGCGGTGGTCAAGGAAATCAGCCTGCCGAACATGCAGCACGCCATTCCGGCGTACTACGTGATCGCCCCGGCGGAAGCCTCCTCCAACCTGTCGCGCTTCGACGGCGTGCGCTTCGGCTATCGCTGCGAGGATCCCAAGGACCTCACCGACCTGTACAAGCGCTCCCGTGGCGAAGGCTTCGGTGTCGAAGTGCAGCGCCGCATCATGGTCGGCACCTACGCGCTGTCGGCAGGCTACTACGACGCCTACTACGTCAAGGCGCAGCAGATCCGCCGCCTGATCAAGAACGACTTCATGGCCGCGTTCCACGACGTCGACGTGATCCTCGGCCCGACCACGCCGAACCCGGCCTGGAAGCTCGGCGCCAAGAGCGCCGACCCGGTCGCCGCGTACCTGGAAGACGTCTACACCATCACCGCCAACCTGGCGGGCCTGCCGGGCCTGTCGATGCCGGCCGGCTTCGTCGACGGCCTGCCGGTGGGCGTGCAACTGCTGGCCCCGTACTTCCAGGAAGGCCGCCTGCTCAACATCGCGCACCGTTACCAGCAAGTCACCGACTGGCACACCCGCGCCCCCAACGGCTTCTGAGGAGTTCACACATGCAATGGGAAGTTGTGATCGGGCTGGAGATTCATACCCAGCTCGCCACCCAGTCGAAGATCTTCTCCGGCAGCGCCACCACCTTCGGCTCCGAGCCGAACACCCAGGCCAGCCTGGTCGACCTGGGGATGCCCGGCGTGTTGCCGGTACTCAACCAGGAAGCCGTGCGCATGGCGTGCATGTTCGGCCTGGCGATCGACGCCGAGATCGGCCCGCGCAACGTGTTCGCGCGCAAGAACTACTTCTACCCGGACCTGCCCAAGGGCTACCAGATCAGCCAGATGGACCTGCCGATCGTCGGCAAGGGCCATCTGGATATCGCCCTGGAAGACGGCACGATCAAGCGCATCGGCGTGACCCGCGCGCACCTCGAGGAAGACGCCGGCAAGAGCCTGCACGAAGACTTCAACGGCGCCACCGGCATCGACCTTAACCGCGCCGGCACCCCGCTGCTGGAGATCGTCTCCGAGCCGGACATGCGCAGCGCCAAGGAAGCCGTGGCCTACGTCAAGGCGATCCATGCCCTGGTGCGTTACCTGGGCATCTGCGACGGCAACATGGCCGAAGGTTCGCTGCGCTGCGACTGCAACGTCTCGGTGCGCCCGAAAGGCCAGGCCGAGTTCGGCACCCGCTGCGAGATCAAGAACGTCAACTCGTTCCGCTTCATCGAACGTGCGATCAACAGCGAGATCCAGCGCCAGATCGACCTGATCGAGGATGGCGGCAAGGTGGTGCAGGAAACCCGCCTGTACGACCCGAACAAGGACGAGACCCGCTCCATGCGCAGCAAGGAGGAAGCCAACGACTACCGTTACTTCCCCGACCCGGACCTGCTGCCGGTGGTCATCGAGCCAGGCTTCCTCGAGACCGTGCGCGCCGCGCTGCCCGAGCTGCCGACGCAGAAGGTCGAGCGCTTCCAGAGCCAATACGGGCTGTCCGCCTACGACGCCAACGTGCTGGCTTCCAGCCGCGAGCAGGCCGACTACTTCGAGCAAGTGGTGAAGATCGGTGGCGACGCCAAGCTGGCCGCCAACTGGGTCATGGTCGAGCTGGGCAGCCTGCTGAACAAGCTGGGCGTGGAGATCGACCAGTCGCCGGTCAGCGCCGAGCACCTCGGAGGCATGCTGCTGCGCATCCGCGACAACACCATCAGCGGCAAGATCGCCAAGACCGTGTTCGAGGCCATGGCCGCCGGTGAAGGCGATGCCGACAGCATCATCGACAGCAAAGGCCTCAAGCAGGTCACCGACACCGGTGCGATCGACAAGATGCTCGACGAGATGCTCGCCGCCAACGCCGAACAGGTCGAACAGTACCGCGCCGCCGACGAGGCCAAGCGCGGCAAGATGTTCGGCTTCTTCGTCGGCCAGGCGATGAAGGCCTCCAAAGGCAAGGCCAACCCGGGGCAAGTGAACCAATTGCTCAAGGCCAAGCTCGAAGGGTGATCTGAGTACGCGGCGAGGGCTTGGCCCTCGATCGCGACGCAAGGCCGCTCCCACAGGATCAAGCAGCACCTGTGGGAGCGGCCTTGTGTCGCGAAAGGACCGCGCAGCGGTCCCAGTGCCAGAACCGGAGCATCCGAATTGCTGAAGCGTTCCCTCACCACCCTCACCCTCTTTTCCCTCCTGGCCGGCTGCGCCAGCCATGACATCGACCCGCGCGGCTACGACCACACCGGCACCGCCTCTTACTATGGCGCCCGCCACCACGGCAAGCGCACCGCCAGCGGCGAGCCCTTCAACCAGCACGGCCTCACCGCCGCCCACCGCAGCCTGCCCTTCGGCAGCCGGGTGCTGGTGACCAACCTCGCCAACCAGCGCAGCGTCGTGGTGCGCATCAACGACCGTGGCCCGCACACCCGCGGCCGACTGATCGACCTGTCACGCGCCGCCGCGGAAAAAATCGGCATGCTCCGTAGCGGAACCGCGCGAGTCCGGGTACAAGGTCTGAGCGATTGACCTGACTGGAGCCCTTGCCATTTTCGACCTGGCCACCCTCCCCGCCTTCAGCCTGCTGCGATTGGGCCTGGGCCTGCTGCTGCTGATCATCGGCGCCGAACTGCTGGTGCGCGCCGCGCTGCGCCTGGCCACTCGCCTGCACGTACGCCCGCTGATCATCGGTCTGAGCCTGGTAGCCTTCGGCAGCACCGCGCCCCAGCTGACCGTGAGCCTGCAGGCCGCCTACCAGGGCGCGCCGGACGTCGCGGTGGGCAGCGTCGTGGGCAGCAACATCTTCAACGTGCTGGTGATCCTCGGCCTGGCGGCATTGATCATTCCGCTGCGCGTGTCGCGCCAGCTGGTGCGCCTGGATATCCCGCTGATGATCCTCGCCAGCACCCTGGTCTACCTGCTGGCGCTCAACGGTGAGCTGGGCCGCCTGGAAGGCGGCCTGTTGCTGCTCGGTCTGCTCGGCTACCTGGGCATGCTCTGGCACCAGTCACGTCACTATGCCCGCACCTACCCGGCCCCCAGCACCGTGCATGCCAGCCCTTGGCGCTTCTGGAGCGGCGCCCTGCTACTGATCCTGTCGGGCCTCGGCCTGTTGAGCCTGGCCGGTCACCTGGTGCTCGAAGCCGCCGTGGAAGTGGCCACCGACCTGGGGCTGTCCGAGCGCATCATCGGCCTGACCGTGGTGGCCGTGTGCACCTCGCTGCCGGAGCTCGCCGCCGCGCTGATCGCGGCCCTGCGCGGCGAGCGGGAAATCGCCGTGGGCACGGTGATCGGCAGCAACCTGTTCAACGTGCTGGCCGTGCTGGGGCTGACTGCGATGGTCACCCCCGAACCGCTGTCGATCTCGCCCAACGCCCTGGACTTCGACCTGCCAGTGATGCTTGGCGTCGCCGCCCTGTGCCTGCCGGTGTTCTACTCCGGCTACCGGGTCACCCGCGCCGAAGGCCTGGTGTTCCTGTGCCTTTACCTGGCCTATGGCCTGCATGTGGTGGCCTTCACCACCGGCATGCCGTTGGCCGAGCGTCTTGAACGACTGATGCTGTTCTACATCATGCCGGTGCTCGCCGTGGTGCTGCTGTACACCACCGTCCGAGCCTGGCGCCGCCAACACTAAGGAAAACAACATGGCAGACACGAAACAGACCGGCGAAAGCATGCGCCGCCAGGTGATGGGCGACGCCTTCGTCGATCGCGCCCTGGACAACGCGACCGCGTTCACCCAACCGCTGCAGGACTTCGTCAACGAGCATGCCTGGGGGAGTGTCTGGGCCCGTGACGGGCTGCCGCTGAAGACCCGCAGCCTGATCACCCTGGCCACCCTGACCGCGCTCAAGTGCCCGCAGGAGCTCAAGGGGCACGTACGCGGGGCGCTTAACAACGGTTGCACCGTTGAGGAGATCCGCGAGGCGCTGCTGCATTGTGCGGTGTATGGCGGGGTGCCGGCGGCGATCGATGCGTTTCGGGCGGCGCAGGAAGTGATTGATAGTTATCAGGCGAACGCTACGGATTAAGTCAGGGTTGTCACCTATGTGAGTGAACTCCTGTGTAACCCATGTAGGTGATTCATACAGCTTGGTGGCCGGAAGATTAGCCAGACCGTCAGCTAGCGACAGCTTCGCCAGCCCAGGCGCCGCCCGTACTTTCGCGACTTCAGGAGGCCGAACGCAGGCCTTGCGGAGGGAGGTGACGGGCATGGATGCCCGTCAAGCGCTGGGGCCCAGGATGGGCCCTGCAGCGCGGTCCTCCCGGGAGCAAGGCCGGAGTGAGGGGACCCGGAGCGAAGCGGAGGGCCGGATGAATGGAGCGCAGCGTTTTTTGGTTACTTTTTGTCGCGTTTGACAAAAAGTGACTCGCCGTAAGGGCGAAAAGGTGACTATGCGTCGATATCGTAAATGAATGCGCTTACAACTGTAGAAACCCACGCCGATCGCATTTGACTTTGACTTTGACTTTGACTTTGACTTTGACTTTGACTTTTAAATAGTCTGTTTTGAAAGTTATAGGCGCATTCATTTGCGATGGTGACGCATAGTCACCTTTTCGCCCTTACGGCGAGTTCCTTTTTGAAGGATCAAAAAGGAAC
>NZ_JAOEBG010000034.1 GCF_029836165.1 Pseudomonas sp. GD04091 | reverse complement strand
CGCTGCGCGCCCCTTTCGCGACACAAGGCCGCTCCTACAAGGGGGCGGTGTGTCCGCCATCTTTGCGTTATAATCCCGCCCTTTAGCCGCCATCCGCCTGAATGGCCGTTGGCGCACTTCATACCGATTTGAGAGGCTAGACCCTTGGCACTGACGATTCTTGGCCTGTCCGGCGCCCTTAGCCATGACCCTTCCGCGGCCCTGTACATCGACGGCAAGCTGATTGCCGCCGCCGAAGAAGAGCGCTTCGTGCGTGACAAGCATGCGAAGAACCGCATGCCCTACGAGTCGGCGAAGTTCTGCCTGGAGCAGGCCGGCATCAAGCCGTCGGACGTCGATGTGGTGGCCATTCCGTTTGCCCCGATCAGCCTGTTCGGCAAGGCCCGCTGGCACTACGCCAAGCGCTATTGGTACGCCCCGGACCGCGCCCTCGACGCGCTGCTGATGGGCAACCGTCGCTACAAGCGCTACCGCAAGAAGATCGTCTGGTGCCTGGAGCAGCTGGGCTTCGATCCGAAGAAGATCAAGATCGAGCCGGTCGAGCACCACCTGGCCCACGCCTCGAGCGCCTACCATTGCTCGGGTTTCAAAGAGAAAACCGCGATCCTCGGCATCGACGGCAAGGGCGAGTACGCCACCACCTTCTTCGGCTACGGCGAAAACGGCAAGATCCACAAGATCAAGGAATTCTTCGATCCGGACTCGCTGGGCGGCCTGTATGGCGCGATCACCGAGTTCCTCGGTTTCGAGATGCTCGACGGCGAATTCAAGGTCATGGGCATGGCGCCGTACGGCGATGCCAGCAAGTACGATTTCTCGCGTCTGGCCAGCTTCGAGAATGGCGAACTGGTGATCAACACCGAGTACGCCAACGTCATCGGTCTGCGCCGCTATAAAGAGAAGGGCAAGGGCTTCTACTTCTCGCCGAAGCTGATCGAGTGGCTGGGTCCGAAGCGCGAAGGCGACATCGCCGACGAGCCGTACATCCACTACGCGGCCAGCATGCAGGCGCTGTTCGAGAAGCTGGCCCTGCAGATGATCGACCACTACCTGGGCGACACCTTGAAGGAAACCGGCAAGCTGGCCTTCGCCGGCGGCTGCGCGCTGAACGTCAAGCTGAACCAGAAGATCATCGCCCGCGACGACGTGAAAGAGCTGTTCGTCCAGCCGGCCTCCGGCGACGCCGGTACCGCGGTGGGCGCTGCCGCCTACGTCTCCCACGCCCGTGGCGTGCCGGTCGAGAAGATGGAGCACGTGTACCTCGGCCCTGCGTATTCCAATGAAGACGTGATCGCCGCCTGTGCCCGTCACCCGAGCCAGCCGAAATGGCGCAAGCTCGAGAACATGCCAGAGCAGATCGCCAAGATCATGGTCGATGGCAACCCGGTGGCCTGGTTCCAGGGGCGCATGGAGTTCGGTCCACGCGCCTTGGGTGGTCGTTCGATCATCGGCTGCCCGAGCGTGGAAGGCGTGGCCGATCGCATCAACCACCAGATCAAGTTCCGCGAGCGCTGGAGGCCTTTCTGCCCGTCGATGCTCGACACCGTCGCCCCGCAGATGATCAAGATCGACCACCCGGCACCGTTCATGACCTTCACCTTCGAAGTCGCCGAAGAGTGGAAGACCCGTGTGCCGGAAGTGGTCCACGAGGACGGCACTTCGCGCGCCCAGGTGCTCAAGCGTGAGTACAATCCGCGCTACTACGACATGATGAAGGCGCTCGAGGACCTGACCGGCAACGGCGTGTCGCTGAACACCTCGCTGAACCGTCGTGGCGAACCCATGATCTGCTCGCCGACCGATGCCCTGAACATGTTCTTCGGCTCGGACCTGCAGTACCTGATCATGGAAGACATCCTGGTGGTCAAGGACGGCGCCGCGCTCTATGACCAGCCGCTCTGAACCGCGCATCCTGCAGTTCTGCCATGGCTATGACGGGCCGTTTCTCGACTGCGCCCGTCAGTACGCCAGCCTGTTCCAGGGCAGCGGCTACAAGGTGACCACCGTGTTCCTCACCGGGGCAGCCGACGCGCAGGTCGCGGCGGGCTGCGCCTCGGACGAGGTGCTGTTCCTGGAGTTCAGTTCCAAGGCCGTGCGCGGCCTGAAGCTGGGCGCCATCCGCGCGCTGCGCAAGATTGCCGCGCAGCGCAACTTCAGCTTCTGCATCGCCCACCGCTTCAAGCCGATCTATGTCGCGCTGCTGGGAACCGGCCTGCCGGTGATCGGCGTGCACCATGCCTTCGGCGACTATGAGCGCAAAGGCCGGCGGCTGTTCGCCAACCTGCTGCGCAAACGCCTGAGCCTGCTCGGCGTGTCGGACGCGGTGCGCGACGACATGCGCCGCTGCCTGGCGCAGTGGCCCGCCGAGCGTATCCAGACCCTCTACAACCGCATCGACGTCGAGTCCTTGCGCTCCAGCCTGGTGCCGCGTGACGAGGCTCGTCGGGCCCTGGGCCTGGACGAGCAGGCCTGGGTGGTCGGCAATGTCGGTCGTCTGCATCCGGACAAGGACCAGGCGACACTGTTGCGTGGATTCGCCGAGGCCTTGCCGGGCCTGCCGGCCGGCGCGCGCCTGGTGATTCTGGGCAAAGGGCGCCTGGAATCCGAGCTCAAGGCGCTGGCTGGCGAGCTGGGCATTGCCGGCCAGGTCGACTTCCTTGGCCAGGTGCCGGACGCGCGCCGCTATTTCCAGGCTTTCGACGTGTTCGCGCTGAGCTCGGACCACGAGCCGTTCGGCATGGTCCTGCTCGAAGCCATGGTCGCCGGCGTACCGGTGCTGGCCACGGCCTGCGGCGGTGCCCGTGAGGTGGTCGAGGGCGTCGGCGTGCTGTTCCCGCTGGGTGATGCCGCGCAGCTGGCCCAGGGCCTGAAGCACATGGCCGGCCTGGATGCGCAGCAGCGCGAGGTCTGTGCCGAGCACATGCTGCAGCGATTGAGGCAGCGTTTCAGCGACCAGGCGGTACGCGATGCCTTCTGGCAGTTGCCGCAGGTTCGTGCGCTGGTGGCGCAGGCGTGATGCTCAATCACCTCCAGGCCTGGCGCGAACGCGGCTGGCAAGTGATCGACGCGGCCGAATACAGCGCTGCCTGGCAGCGTTTTGGCGGCAGCGTCGCCACGCATCCGCAGGTGGTCGAACAGTTGGCGGACCTGGCACAGATCCCGGTGCGCTACCTGGGGTGGTTTCAGGACGGTCAGCTCAAGGCCGCGCTGCCGACCTGGGGGCGTCACCTGGCGCTGTCCAAGGACGTGCTCAAGCGCGCTGGCAAGAAAGGTCTGTTCGACCTCGGCAATGCCGAGCTCATCCTGCCGGCGGCGGCTGATGCCGGGGCTCCGTTGCGCCATGCCGGGCGCTACCTGTCGGCGCTGAGCCAGGGCCGTTTCAGCGGCCTGAAGGCGCAGCCCGAACAGTTGGCCATGGCGCGGCCCCACGAGGATCTGTCGAAGAAGTTCCGCTATAACCAGCGACGCGAGCTGCGCCTGCTGGAAGAGGCTGGCGGCCAGGTGCGACCGATCGGCGATTTCACGGCAGCCGAAATCGCGGCGATGTACTGTGATCTGTTCCAGCGGCGCTGGGGGTTCCCGGCGACCGGCGCGGCCCGCATGGCCGAAGTGATCGAGCGCCTGCGCGGGCTGCTGATCGGTTCGGTGCTGTTCCTTGAAGGGGCGCCCATCGCGATTCAGCTGGTGTACCGTGTCGAGGCGCCGGAGTGGATCAGCGTGGAATACGTCAACGGCGGCGTCGACCCCGAGACCAAGGCGTTCAGCCCCGGCAGCGTATTGAGCTTCCTCAATACCCAGGCCGCCTGGGAAGATGCCAATGCCCGCGGCAAGGCGCTGCGGTTCTCGTTCGGCCGGGCCGACCGTGAGTACAAGGACCGTTGGTGCAATCCCGTCAACGTCTTCCAGGTCTGAACATGAGCGCTCACAAGCAGCAACTGCTCAAACGCCATCGCAAGCGCAAGCGGGTGATCCTGCTGGTGGCGCTTGTCCTGCTCCTGCTGTCGGCCTTGTCGGCGTGGTGGTTGCCACCGGTACTGGCGGTGTTGCTGTGGGTGGCCCACGAGGCCTGGTTCAGCGACCATCTGTTCTACGTGCCCGGCAGCGACTACCAGTACGACCTGCAGGCCAGCGAGCGCCACGCACTGCGTGAGCAGGGCGGCACGCTGGCCTTGCCAGCCGGTTGTCGGTTGGACGGCAGTGAAACCCTGCTGTTGCGGGTGACGCTGAGGGCCGGCTGGTTGGGGCGCCTGTTCGATCCGGCGGTGCGCATCGAGGGTGGGGTTGCCGACTGCCAGGCCTTCGAGCGAGGCGTTCAGGGTGTGCGCTACCTCAATCTGGGCGGCCAGGCCGAGGCGCTGGCTGCCGGCCGGCTGCGGCTGAGCGGCTGGCACTGTCGCATCGCGCCGGAAATGGAGCTGCTGGTGTTTCGTCATCCCGACTACCTGGCCGGTTCGATGATGGTCATTGCGCCCCATGCCGACGACGCCGAGCTGGCGGCCTTCGCCGCCTATGCCCAGGCCGGGAGCAGTTGGATCGTGACCTTGACCGCCGGCGAGATCGAAAACGAACACTACCGCGATACGTTCGGCATCGGCCTGGCCGAAGCGGCCCGCCTGAAAGGCGAGCTGCGCAGCTGGGACAGCATCGCCGTGCCGCGTTGGGCCAGTGTGCCTTCCTCGCAATGCGTGCAGCTGGGCTACTTCTGCATGCAGTTGCCAGCCATGCAGGCCGCCCCCGATACGGTGGTCCCTTCGCGGGAAGCGGATCTGGCCGATACCCGCCCGTTCCGCCGCTTCAACGAGGTGGCGCTGAGCAGCGATGCCGATGGTCGTCCGACCTGGAGCAACCTGGTGCAGGACCTGCGCGAGCTGATCGAGCGCGCGCGTCCGGAGACCATCGTGATGCCGCATCCGGCGCTCGATCCGCACCCGGATCATGTGTGCGCCCATGACGCTTTGCAGCAGGCGCTGCAGGGCGCAAGCTGGCAGCCGCAGACCCTGCTGTTCTATGCCAACCACCTGCATGACAACGATCGGTGGCCGATGGGTGACGCTGGTACGGGCGTGCCCTTGCCGCCCTTCTTCGATGCAGGCCTGCCCATGCGGCCATGGGCGCTGGGGGTCAGTGCGCAAATGCAGCGGCAAAAGGCCATCGCTTTGGGTATGATGCACGACCTGCAGCCAGCCCCCCCGCTCAAGCGCCGCATCCGCCGCTTGCTGCAGCGCTGCCTGGCCGCCCGGCGCTGGCCGGCATTCGGTGAAAATGAATTCTTCCGCAAGGCAGTGCGCCGGCACGAGCTGTTGTGGGTCGGCACAGTGATCGACAAGAGAGAGCCACGGTGAAAGTCCTGTTCCTGGTCCAGAAAGAGCAACGCGCCATCCTGGACCGTCTTTACGAAGGCATCGCGGCCGACTGCGAGTGCGATATCCGCTGGCTCACCGGTGACCAGCAGGCTGATCTGCGCAGCTATTTCCGCGAGCATGTACAGGTCGGGCAGTACGATCGCATCCTGTTCTTCCTGCGCTTCAAGAAAGAGATCCGCCAGGCGCGCTTCATCCGCACGGTGCCGAACCTGGTGATCCTCGAGCACGACGCCTACCAGAACTACATCCCCTGCAAGTACACCGGCAAGTTCAGCGAGTACTATCGCCAGCTGCCGTGGGCGCGGGTCATCAGCTCCGGCGCTGTCGTCACCCGGCGCCTGCGCGACGAGGGTTTCGACGCGGTGTTCGTGCCCAAGGGCTACGACCAGGCACTGCTGCGCAATGAAAACCGCGAGCGCGACATCGAGCTGGCGTTCGTCGGCAGCCTGCGCAGCGTGGCCTACTCCGGGCGCAAGCAGATGCTCGAGTCGATCGCGGCGGTGGAAGACCTGCTGATCACCCGCACCAAATCCGGCGAGGAGTACAGCCAGACCCTCAGCCGGATCCGCTTCTTCGTCAGTGCCGATGTCGGCATGGGCGAGTACATGATCAAGAATTTCGAAGCCATGGCCTGTGGCTGCGTCCTGTTCGCCTACGACCAGGGCGAGGAAGAGAACCAGGCACTGGGCTTCGTAGACATGCACAACATCGTGCTCTACCGCGACGTCGAGCAACTGCGCGAGAAGTTGGCCCTGTTGCGTGGCGACCTCGCGCTCGCCGAAAGCATCTCGCGCAACGGTCAGCAGTTGGCCGAGCAGCGCTACACCTTCCACGCGCTTGGGCGGGCGATTACCGAGGCCATGCGCGTACCATTGCGCCCGGCCGCCAAGCCCGGTCTGCTGGAGCGCCTGTTGCTGGCCATCGGCCTGTCGCGTTAAGCCCTAAATACATCGAGGAAGCCATGATCTTCAGTGAAAACAGCGAGATCACGCTGGTGGTGACCAGTTGTGGTCGTTTCGATCTGCTCAAGCGCACCCTTGAGACCTTCGATCGCTACAACACCGCGCCCATCCGTGAAGTGTTCATTACCGAAGACTCCGGTGACGAGGCGGTGCGCAGCTGCATTCCCGAGCATTGGCGCGAGCACACCACTTTCATCGTCAACAACCCCAAGCTTGGGCAGTTGCGTTCGGTGGATGCCGCCTATGCCCAGGTCAAGACCTTCTGGGTGTTCCACTGCGAAGATGACTGGGCGTTCTACCGACCTGGTTTCATCGAGGAATCCCAGGCGCTGCTGGAGGCCGACCCGCAAGCGCTGCAGGTCTGGCTGCGCAGTTTCAATCACGACCTGCAGGTGCACAGCCCCTATGTGTTCCTTGAAGAGCGTCAGGTGCAGCAGGGCATCGCCTTCCACAAGCTGGGCTCGCACAAGGCCGAATGGCAAGGGTTTTCGTTCAACCCGGGCCTGCGTCGGCTCGCCGACTACCAGGCTCACGCGCCCTATGCCGCGCACTCCGGTGAAAAGAGCCTTTCGCGGCTGTATGCCGAGCGAAACCGCTACGCGTTGATCCTGGAGAACGACGCGGTGTTGCACACCGGCTTCGGTGAGCACGTGGAAATGCCGGAAGAAAAGATCAAGAAGGCACGGCGCAAGCGGATGGATCGTATCCGCCTGCTCGCCGTGCTGGTTATCGGATTATTGCTTGGATGGGTGTTGAAGGATGTTTGAAGGGATTGCCAGAGACAGCAGCACGAGCCGGCGTTATTTCAGCGCGGCACTGATCGCCTTCCTGGCCAGCTTCGTGCTGATGGACTCGTCGAAATGGACGAACAACATCTTCTATGCGTTCATCGCGCTGCCGGGGTTGGTGTTCCTGATCAAGGAGCGTGGAGCAGGGCTGTTGCGCGACAAGCTGGGGGTGGCCTGGCTAGTGTTCATGTTGTGGTTCCTGGTGCCGGCGACGATTGCCGGTGAGGGCCAGTTCTACAAGCACATCATTTACGTGACGCTGTTCGTCCTTGTCGTCGCGGGACTGACCAACCAGAGCTTCTTGCGCTCCGAGGTGTTTGCCCGCGTGCTGTTCTGGGCCATCTGCCTGTATATCTTCGGCTTTGCGGCATACGCCTACATGACCGGCATTCATGCCCTTGGCGAGCGGGTCGACCTGATGCCGGCGCGCATGCAGAACGTGATCTACACCAGCATCTGGCTGCTCTGCGCCCTGGCGCTGGCCATGCCTGGGTGGCTGCACCGTCGCCGCTGGATAGAGGCGTTCTGTGCGGTGGTGCTGTCGGTGGTGGCGATCACCTTCGTCTTGCAGACGCGCACCGCTATGGTCGGCGCAGTCTTCTTGTTCGCCGCCTGGGCTTGCTGGGCGCTGTGGCGCTTCCCGCGTGTTGCCGGGCCGTGGCTGCTGCTGTTCGCGGTGCTCGGCGGCGTGGCCCTGTGGCTGGTCAAGGACGCGGCGTGGTTCCACTCGCTGTTCGCGCGCGGTGATTCCTATCGCAGCGAGCTGTTCCATGTGATGGTTGGCGAGTGGGAAAACTGTGGCTGGCTGGTGGGCTGTGGTGTCGAGTTCCATACCGACAAGCTGCTGGGAGGCGTCATGCCGATCCAGCACCCGCACAACATCTTCGTTGCCCTGGGCCTTTACACCGGCGGTGTGTCGTTGGTGCTGTTCCTGGTCATCGTGGCGATGACCCTGGTCCAGGCCGTGCGCCTGCGCGACCCCTGGGGCATGTACCTGGCCTGCGCCCTGGTGATGCTCAACTTCGATGGCAGCAAGCTGATCGGCAACCCCGACGAGCTGTGGCCTCTGGTCCTGCTGCCGGCGGCGATGGTGCTTGGCCGTGGTGTGCAGCAGCGACGCTCGAAAGGCTGATCTGCGCGGCCTGAATGCAAAAGGGGCTGCTTCGCAGCCCCTTTTGCATTCAGGCGAGTTGCTCAGGCCAGGGCGCTGGCCAGGTCCTGGCGCCGGCACACTTGCTGACTGGCCAGGTAGGCTTCGACGAAGGCATTGTCGCCGTCCGCCAGCAGCCACTCACGGTCTTCGCGGTAGCGCAGCATGTGGCGGAAATTGCGCAGGCGTTGCGACCGGCGCAGTGGCGTGGAATACGTGCGCAGGTCGGCGACGTCGATCAGCCCCAGCGTGCCCTCGGGCGTGAGCACCACGTTGCCCAGGTGCGCCGAGCGGAAGTACACCCCGGTTTCATGCAGTTTCGCGATGAAGCGCCCGAGCTGGTCGCGCAGCCCGGCATGCGCGCCGGGTTGCTCCAGCAGCTGGCGCAGGGTGTGGCCGGGAAGCGGCGCGTAGTGCACGGCGTCGCGGGCGATCTCGGCGATACGGTACACCGCCATGACCTGCGGGCAGGGAATGCCACGTTCGGCCAGGGCCTTGCAGTTGTCGGCGAAGCGCCGGGCGTAGGGGTACCACGCCGCCGAGCTGATCAGGCGCTTGCGGCGGAACAGCTTGAACATCGAGCCATCGCGCAGGCGCAGGACCTTGTCGCCGGTGCCGTCGGCCTCGAGGACATGGGCGCCCTCGCGCAGGGCAAGGTAGCGGGCGTGGTCAAGTGCTTGCATCAAGCCTCCGGGGCCATGGTTCGGGACAGCCGCCTATCTTACCTGCAGCGGGCGGTGCGAGACACCGCGTGTGTTATAATCCCGACTCTTTTTGACCCGACGGATTCTCATGACAGTTCCCGAATCGTCTCCTCCCGCGAGCCTGAAGATCTATCTGCGCCTGCTGGGCTACGTCAAACCCTACATCGGCATCTTCCTGCTGAGCATCGTCGGTTTCGTGATCTTCGCTTCCACCCAGCCGATGCTGGCCGGGATCCTCAAGTATTTCGTCGATGGCCTGAGCAATCCGCAGGCGGTCCTGTTCCCCGGTGTCCCCTACCTGCGCGACTTGCAGTTGCTGCAGGCGGTGCCGCTGCTGATCATCCTGATCGCCGCCTGGCAGGGCCTGGGCTCGTTCCTCGGCAACTACTACCTGGCCAAGGTATCGCTGTGCCTGGTGCATGACCTGCGGGTCGAGCTGTTCAACAAGCTGCTGGTGCTGCCCAACCGCTACTTCGACAACCATAATTCCGGACACCTGATCTCGCGCATCACCTTCAACGTGACCATGGTCACCGGTGCCGCCACCGATGCCATCAAGGTGGTCATCCGCGAAGGTCTGACCGTGGTCTTCCTGTTTGCCTACCTGCTGTGGATGAACTGGCAGCTGACCCTGGTGATGGTGGCGATCCTGCCGCTGATCGCGGTGATGGTGAGTACCGCCAGCAAGAAATTCCGCAAGCAGAGCAAGAAGATCCAGGTGGCGATGGGGGATGTCACCCACGTGGCCTCCGAGACCATCCAGGGCTACCGGGTCGTGCGCAGCTTCGGCGGCGAGGGCTACGAAGAGCGTCGCTTCGGCGCGGCCAGCCAGAGCAACACCGACAAGCAGCTGCGCATGACCAAGACCGGCGCGCTGTACACGCCGCTGCTGCAGCTGGTGATCTACACCGCCATGGCCGCGCTGATGTTCCTGGTGCTGTTCCTGCGTGGCGATGCCTCGGCGGGTGACATGGTGGCCTACATCACCGCCGCAGGCCTGCTGCCCAAGCCCATTCGCCAGCTGTCCGAAGTCAGCTCGACCATCCAGAAGGGCCTTGCAGGCGCCGAGAGCATCTTCGAGCAACTGGACGAGAAGCCCGAGGTCGATACCGGCACCGTCGAGAAGGAGCGGGTCGAGGGGCGCCTCGAGGTACGCAACCTCAGCTTCACCTACCCCGGTACCGAGCGCCAGGTGCTTAGCGATATCAACTTCACCGCCGAGCCAGGGCAGATGATCGCCCTGGTAGGACGCTCGGGCAGCGGCAAGTCGACGCTCGCGGCATTGATTCCACGGTTCTATCACCACACCGAAGGGCAGATCCTGCTGGACGGCGTGGAGATCGAGCAGTATCGCCTGCGCAACCTGCGCCGCCATGTCTCCCAGGTGACCCAGCATGTCACCCTGTTCAATGACACCGTGGCCAACAATATCGCCTACGGCGACCTGGCGGGCGCGCCCCGCGCGGACATCGAGGCGGCTGCCGCCGACGCCTACGCCAAGGAGTTCGTCGACCAGTTGCCCAAAGGCTTCGATACCGAAGTCGGCGAGAACGGTGTGCTGCTCTCCGGTGGTCAGCGCCAGCGCCTGGCCATCGCGCGGGCCCTGCTGAAGAACGCACCGCTGTTGATCCTCGACGAGGCGACTTCGGCCCTGGACACCGAGTCCGAACGTCACATCCAGGCCGCTCTCGACCATGTGATGGAGGGGCGCACCACCCTGGTGATCGCCCACCGTCTGTCGACCATCGAGAAGGCCGACCTGATCCTGGTCATGGATCAGGGCCGCCTGGTGGAGCGTGGCACCCACGCCGAGCTGCTCCAGGCCAATGGCCATTATGCTCGTCTGCACGCCATGGGGCTGGACGAAGCACAAAAGGCCGATATCACCTGATCCGTGTCACGGCGAGGCCCTGCAGGTCTCGCCGGTCAATCGATACAGCATTGCCGCGGTTGGCCGTAAAGCCCTGCGCAACCCTGTGCTAATATCCTGCCCCTGTTCACTATTTCCAAAATGGGTTGCCCATGAAGTTGTCCATGCCGCGTTTCGATCAAGCCCCGGTATTGGTGGTCGGCGATGTCATGCTCGACCGCTACTGGCATGGCGGTACTTCACGTATTTCGCCTGAAGCACCGGTGCCGGTGGTCAAGGTCGACCAGATCGAGGACCGTCCCGGCGGCGCGGCCAACGTGGCCTTGAACATCGCCGCCCTCGGCGCGCCAGCCTCGCTGGTCGGTGTCACCGGCCAGGACGAGGCCGCCGACAGCCTCGCCAACAGCCTGCAAGCCGCCGGTGTTCGCTCGATCTTCCAGCGCATCGCGCACCAGCCGACCATCGTCAAGCTGCGGGTCATGAGCCGTCACCAGCAGCTGTTGCGCATCGATTTCGAAGAGCCCTTCGCCACCGACCCGCTGTCGCTGGGCGCCGAGGTCGATACCCTGCTCGAAGGCGTCAAGGTGCTGGTGCTGTCCGATTACGGCAAGGGCGCGCTGAAAAACCACCAGTCCCTGATCCAGGCCGCCCGTGCCAAAGGCATTCCGGTGCTGGCCGACCCCAAGGGCAAGGACTTCTCGATCTACCGTGGCGCCAGCCTGATCACCCCTAACCTCAATGAGTTCGAGACCATCGTCGGCCGTTGCGCCGATGAAACCGAGCTGGTGGCCAAGGGCTTGGGGCTGCTGGAAGAGCTGGACCTGGGCGCGTTGCTGGTGACCCGCGGCGAGCATGGCATGACCCTGCTGCGTACCGGCCACCCGGCCCTGCACCTGCCGGCCCGCGCCCGTGAGGTGTTCGACGTCACCGGTGCCGGCGATACCGTGATTTCCACCCTGGCAGCCGCCATCGCCGCCGGTGAGGACCTGCCTCACGCGGTGGCCCTGGCCAACCTGGCCGCGGGTATCGTCGTCGGCAAACTGGGTACCGCGGCCATCAGCGCGCCCGAGCTGCGCCGGGCGATCCAGCGTGAGGAGGGCTCCGAGCGTGGCGTCCTGGGGCTGGAGCAATTGTTGCTGGCCATTGACGATGCCCGTGCGCACAACGAGAAGATCGTCTTCACCAATGGCTGCTTCGATATCCTGCATGCGGGCCATGTCACCTACCTGGAACAGGCCCGTGCCCAGGGTGACCGCCTGATCGTCGCGATCAACGACGATGCCTCGGTCAGCCGCCTGAAAGGGCCGGGCCGGCCGATCAACAGCGTCGACCGGCGCATGGCGGTACTGGCTGGCCTCGGTGCCGTGGACTGGGTGATCAGCTTCCCCGAGGACACACCGGAGAATCTGCTGCGCCAGGTCAAGCCCGATGTGCTGGTCAAGGGCGGTGACTATGGCATCGACCAGGTGGTCGGCGCCGATATCGTCAAGGCCTACGGCGGCACCGTGAAAGTGCTGGGCCTGGTGGAGAACAGCTCGACCACGGCGATCGTCGAGAAGATCCGCAAGCACTGAGGCGGTTTCGATCGAGGGACAATCCCGCCCCGCGAGCCATCGTGGGAGCAGGATTGCCCCTCGATCATTTATTCAGCGTGGTTCGTGCCCGAGCGAGCAACTCCCGTGCCTTGTCGCTGAACCGCTCCAGGTGTGACGGCTGGGCCGGCTTGCTCTCGACCAGCCCCTGCTGCTTCAGCCAGTCCCTCCAGCGTACCCGCTCATCCCGCACCACCCAACCCTCCTGGCGCGCGAAGCTCTCGGCCAGCCACAGCCCACGCGTGCTTGCCGGCAGCAGCTGGTCCTTCTTCAGGGTGAAGAGTTCGGCCGTTGGCTGGCCATCCTTGAGTGGCATCAGGTACAGGTCGGGACGCTTGCGATTGAGCCGGGCCACCAGCTGGTCGCCTTCGAGCCGTTCATCGACATGGAAAAGGCTGAGCGACTTGGCCTCCTTTGGCACCTGCAGACGCAGGTCGTAGATCAGTTGCAGCGATGCCGTGGGCAGGTGCACGTAGGCCCGTGGCCGCTCCAGCAGCATCAGGTTGGCGCAGTGCACCGCGCGCGCGGCGCCGGACTCGGGCGTGAGCACGAACGGCAGCGCTTCGCGATAGTGCAGGGCGGCGGCGTAGGGGGCCGGCAGCCAGGTGTCGTTGAAGCGTCCGCCGAGCCAGCCTTCCGGCGTTTCGAGCAGGCATTCCTCGGCCACTTCCTGGATGGCGGTGTGCAGCGGCAGGTTCAGTTCGTGGGCGGGCACGTAGCCTGAGATCAGCTTGAGCACCACATCGCCGCGGTCCTGCCGACGCTGGCGCACCAGCACCCAGTAGTCGCGACCTTGCCAGTGCAGGGTCAGCCGCACCGACACGCCGAGATTGGCCAGCTCCACCACGAAGCGGTCGTGGTCGGGCAACTGTATGGCCTTGCGTCGCTGCAGGGTCTGGGCGAAGTTCAGCGGCATGCCGATGCTCTGGTAGGTCAGGCTCTCGGGCGTAGCTTCGACATGCAGCGGCAGGGTCTTGAAGTTGCTCGGGTTCTTGCGGATCAGCGTACGCGGCACGAGGCTCCTCCTTGCGTTGGGCCCCCGCCCGGGCGGCTCAGGGCCGGCCCAGGATGCGGGCGACGGTGGCCACGTTGTGGGCCAGGTGCACCGGGTTGATGGTGCCGACGATGGCACTGCTCACGCCCGGGTGGGCAAACAGCAATTCGAAGCTGGCCTGCACCGGATCGACGCCCGGGGCCAGGCAGATATGCCCGCTGGCCAGGGCCTTCTTCACCAGGATGGCCTTGCCGTGCTCGGCAGCGTAGTCCAGCACCGGTCGCTCCGCTTGCTCGTTGAGGTTGTAGGTGACCATCGCGCAGTCGCCTTGCTCCAGCGCCTTCAGGCCACCGGCGGCGGTCTTGCCGGAGAAACCATAGCCGAGAATCTTGCCTTCCTGCTTGAGCGCGGCAAGGGTTTCATACACCCCTTCCTGTTCGAGGATCGCCAGGTCGTTGCCGTCGGAATGCACCAGTACCAGCTCGATGCGGTCGGTCTCCAGGCGCGCGAGGCTACGCTCGACCGAGCGACGGGTGTGAGCGGCGCTGAAATCAAAGTGCGACTGGCCGTCCTCGAACTCTTCGCCGACCTTGCTGACGATCACCCATGCGTCGCGCTGGCCGCGCAGCAACGGGCCGAGGCGCTCCTCGCTGCGGCCATAGGCCGGGGCGGTATCGATCAGGTTGATGCCCAGCTCGCGGGCCTGGGCCAGCAACAGGCGGGCGCTCTCGTCATCGGGGATGGTGAAACCGTTGGGGTATTTCACGCCCTGGTCGCGGCCAAGCTTGACCGTGCCCAGGCCCAGTGGCGATACCCGCAGGCCGGTACTGCCCAGCGGGCGGTGATGCGTGTGCAGGGTCGGCAGGCTCATGGCAGCAGTTGCTCCCAGGCCGGCACGGCCAGCGGCGGGCGGGGCAGGTCGGTGAGGTCTGGCTGGTTGGCGGGGCGGATGCCGTCGCGCTCGAAACTGGCCAGGACGCGGTCGGCGAAGTCCGGCGCCAGGGCCAGCTTGGTCGGCCAGCCGACCAGCAGGCGCTGCTGGTCGGCGAGGAAGGCGTTGTCCGGACGCACCAGGCCCGACTGCGCGGGCTCGGCACGGTCGACGCGCAAGGTGGCCCAGCGCACCTGGCCCTGGTCGATCCAGGGCAGCAGGCTGGCGACTTCCTTCTGCGCCGCGGCGATCTGCGCAGCGGGCTCGCGGGCGACGCCGTCGGCTTCGGCGATGTCGCCGCCGAGGTACCACACCCACTGGCCATCGGCGGCAGGGTGGGTGGTCACGGTGATGCGTGGCTTGGGGCCGCCGCCGAGGCAGTGGGCGTACAGCGGCTTGAGGTTCGGCCCTTTGGCCAGGACCATGTGCAGCGGGCGCCGTTGCATCGCGGGTTGGCCGAGGCCGAGGGCATGCAGCAGCTCCTCGGTGCCGCTGCCGGCACTCAGGACGACGCGCTGGGCGCGGATCTCACGGCCATCGACGATCAACCCGGCCAGCTCGTCGCCTTCGCGCAGCGGCTCGATGCGCTCGCCGGCCAGCAGGCTGTCGCCCGCCAGCCGGGCGAGGTTGGCCAGCAGGCTGGGCACGTCGATGACCAGCTCGGCCAGGCGATACACCTTGCCCTTGAAGGCACGGTCCTGCAGCGCGGGAGGCAGTTGCTCGCCCTTGACCTGGTCGACTCGGCCGCGCACGGCCTTGCTGGCGAAGAAGCTGGTGAGGTTGCCGGCGAGGGTGCCGGGGGACCAGAGGTAGTGGGCGTCGGACAGCAAGCGGGTATCCGTGAGGTCCAGCTCGCCGTTGCCGGCGAGCGCTTCGCGCCAGCGGCGCGGCATGTCGGCGATGGCCTCGGAGGCGCCGGTCAGGGCACCGTGCAGGGCGTACTTGGTGCCGCCATGGATGATGCCTTGCGACTTGATGGTCTGCTCGCCGCCCAGGCTGGCGCGCTCCACCAGCACGGTCGAATAGCCCAGGCGACGCAGGCGGGCATTGAGCCAGAGGCCTGCGACCCCGGCGCCGACGATCAGCACGTCGGTGGAAATGGCGGATGGCATGCGGGCACCTCTAAAGCGGAGACAGGTGCGCAGTATACAGGCTGTGACCCGAGTCCGGGCGTGGGAGCCTCAGTGCCCGGCGGTATTGGAGAACACCTGGATCACCACCACGCCGCCGACGATCATGGCCATGCCCAGCATCGCCGGGATATCGAGCTTCTGCCCGTAGATCACCAGCGCGGCGACGCTGATCAGCACGATCCCCAGCCCCGACCAGATGGCATAGGCGATACCCACCGGGATGCTGCGCACCACCAGGGTCAGCATCCAGAACGCCACGCCATAGCCACACACCATCAGCAGCAACGGCAGCGGCGTGCTCAGGCCCTTGACCGCTTTCATGGACGCGGTGGCGATGACTTCGGCAAAGATGGCGATGGCGAGATAGGTATAGGCGTTCATGGTGCGGGTCCTCCGTTGCTGGCTTGGCATTCTAGGCGATCCATGAATGCGGTAAAGTCATTACCTATCTGTTTTGGAGATGGGTTGCTGATGACCGAACACTGGAACCTGGAGCAATTGCGCCTGTTCGTGCGGACCGCCGAACTGCGCTCGTTTTCCGCCGTGGCCCGTGAGCAACGCAAGGCGCAATCGGCGATCAGCAACGCCATCGCCATGCTCGAGGCGGACCTGGGGGTGACCCTGTTCGAGCGCAGCAGTGGCCGTCAGCCGCGCCTGACCGATATCGGCGCTGCTCTGCTGGAGGATGCCCGTGAAGTGTTGCGCCAGTGCGAGCGCCTGGATGGTCGGGCACTGGCCTTGATGCGCGGCCAGGAGGCGCTGTTGCGCGTCGCCCAGGACGAGGCGATGCCCTACCAGCCGGTGATCGACAGCCTCGACGAACTGGCTGCGCGCTATCCCTATCTGGAAGTGCAATTGGCCAGCGGTGCCCAGGGTGACGTGGCGCGCAAGCTGGTGGAGCGGCGTGCCGACCTGGGGCTGTTCTTTCACCACGAAAGCATTCCCGCTTCGCTGGAGCGGCGGGCGCTGGGCAGCGTCGAAATGGTCACGGTGTGCGCCATCGATCATCCGCTGGCGAACCTGGCCAAGGTCAGTCGGCAGCAGCTGGCACGGCACCGTCAGTTGCTGATCACCCCACAGCAGAGCGGTTATCCCGGTGGCGAAGCGATCAGCCCGCAGGTCTGGCGCGCCGATAGCTTCTACGCCATGGCCGAACTGCTGATGCGCGGCCTGGGCTGGGCCTGGCTGCCGCGTCATGTGGTGCAGTACCCCACTTACCAGACGCAGATGGTCGAGCTGGACAGCGAGTGGCGCCCGCCAGCGCTGGTCGCGGAGCTTGCCTGGCGCCGTGACGAGCCGCTGGGGCCGGCGGCGCAATGGCTGGCCGAGCGCTTTGCCGTGCACCTGCGGGCCATTGGCTGACAGGCCTTTTCATCCAGTTCCTAGTAAACTCCGCGGCCATGAACAGAACCCTCTATACCCTGCTGTTTCACTTGGGCCTGCCGCTGGTCGCGCTGCGCCTGTTCCTGCGCGGGCGCAAGGCGCCGGCGTATCGTGCGCGCATTGCCGAGCGCTTCGCCTGCGGGTTGCCGCCGATGCGCCAGGGCGGCATCTGGGTCCATGCGGTCTCGGTGGGCGAGAGCATCGCCGCCGCGCCGATGGTCCGAGCCCTGCTCAAGCAGTACCCGGACTTGCCCATCACGCTCACCTGCATGACCCCGACCGGCTCCGAGCGCATCCGCGCGATGTTCGAGCGCGAGCCTCGGGTGCAGCACTGCTATCTGCCCTACGACCTGCCGTGGGCGGCGGGGCGCTTCCTCGATCATGTGCGTCCGCAGCTGGGCATCATCATGGAAACCGAGCTGTGGCCGAACCACATTCACCAGTGCGCCAGGCGCGGTATTCCGGTGGCGCTGGCCAATGCCCGGTTGTCCGAGCGCTCGGCCCGTGGTTATGCCCGCTTCGCCGGCCTGACCCGGCCGATGCTGGAAGAGATGAGCCTGATCGCGGTGCAGACCGAGACCGAGGCCGAACGGTTCCTCGGGCTTGGCGCCCGGCGTGAATGCGTGCAGGTGACCGGCTCGATCAAGTTCGACCTGAAGATCGACGACCAGTTGCTGTCCCGCGCTCGTCAGCTGCGGGAGCAGTGGGGCGCCGGTCAGCGCCCGGTATGGATCGCCGCCAGTACCCACGAGGGCGAGGATGCATTGATCCTCGATGCCCATCGCCAGCTGCTCGAGGCACACAGCGATGCGCTGCTGATCCTGGTGCCACGTCATCCGGAGCGGTTCGACGCGGTGCACGGGCTGTGTGCCGGGCAGTTCGCCACGGTGCGTCGTTCGGCTGGCGATGCGGTGACGGCGCAGACCCAGGTGCTGCTGGGCGACACCATGGGTGAGCTGCTGTTCCTCTATGCCCTGGCCGATATCGCCTTCGTCGGCGGCAGCCTGGTGCCCACCGGCGGGCACAACCCGTTGGAGCCGGCGGCCTTGGCGCTACCGGTGATCATGGGCCCGCACGTGTTCAACTTCCTCGAGATCAGCGCCATGTTGCGCGAGGCGGGGGCGTTGCAGCTGGTGGACGACGCCGACGGATTGGCCGGGGCGGTGCGCCGGTTGGTGGAACTGCCGCAGGATGCCCGGCGCATGGGCGAGGCGGGGAGGGCGGTGATGCAGGCCAACCAGGGGGCGTTGCAACGGCTGCTGGAGGGGTTGGCTACGCTGATCCGCTGATCTGTGAGGCGGTGCGATCCCAGTGGGAGATCGCCCAGCCCTTCGGGCTGCGCTGTTGTGCTGGCAACTGTCTCCTGTGGGAGCGGCCTTGCGTCGCGAGAGGGGCGCGTAGCGGCCCCTGATTTCGAGCCTCCATCGAAATTTCCGGGGCTGCTGCGCAGCCCTTTCGCGACGCAAGGCCGCTCCCACAGGGCCTAGCTAAATCAATGAGTTACGATTTGTTCCATGAGAGCGCCCGTGTGCTCCCTTGGCTCAAGGCCTGCGTTCGAAATTCTTCGCCGCTGCGGCCGCCAGGTCCGGTGGCAGGAAATCCTTGTCCGGGTTGTAGTCGGCCTTCAGGTATCGCCCCAGGTCCTGCAGGTCCTGCGGGCTCAGCGTGCCGGCGGCCTGCTTCAGGCGCAGGTTGTCGAGGATGTAGTCATAGCGGCTGTTGTTGTAGTCGCGCACCGAGGTGTACAGCTGGCGCTGCGCGTCGAGCACGTCGACGATGTTGCGGGTACCGACCTGATAGCCGATCTCGGTGGCTTCCAGCGCGCTCTGGTTGGAAATGATCGACTGCTTGCGCGCCTGTACCTGCTCCACGTCGGTGTTCACCGCGCGGTGCAGGTTGCGGGTGTTCTCCACCACCTGGCGGCGCAGGCTTTCGCGCTGCTGTTCGGTCTGGGTCAGGCGCGAGTAGGCCTCGCGCACTTGCGAGCTGGTCAGGCCGCCGCTGTAGATCGGAATGTTCAGCTGCAGGCCGACGCTGGTCTGTTCGACGTCGCCGCCGTAGCGCACCCCGTTCTGCGAAGGGTTGGTGAAGCCGAGATTGTCGTTGTCGCCCTTCTGGTACCTGGCCACCGCGTCGAGGGTCGGCGCATGGCCGGCCTTGCGCTGGCGCACGGTCTCTTCGGCTGCCGCCACGGCATGGTTGGTCGCCAGCAAGTTGAGGTTCTGCCGCCCGGCGGTCTCGACCCAGGCCTTGGCGTCGTTGGGGGTCGGCACCTGCACCGGCAGGGTGTGGACCACGCCCTGGATCGCGCTGTACTGGCGGTTGGTCAGGGTGATCAGCGCCTCGAAGGCATCCTGTACCTGGCGTTCGGCGATGATCCGGTTGGCCCGGGCGGTGTCGTAGCTGGCTTGCGATTGCAGCACGTCGGTCTTGTCCGAAAGGCCGACGTCGAAACGTTCGTTGGATTGATCGAGCTGGCGCTTGAACGCCGCCTCTTCAGCCTTGGTCGAGGCCAGGTTGTCCTGTGCCCGGAGTACGGCGAAATAGTTCTCGGCGGTCTGCAGGATCAAATTCTGCTCGGTGGCCGACAGCTCCAGCGCGGCTTGCTCGTTGACCGCTTCCGCTGCCTGCAGCTGGAACCAGCGGTCGGCCCGGAAGATCGGCTGCGCCAGGGTGGCGCTCCAGGAATTGCCGCTGCGGTTGGAGGTGACCGAGGGTTCGTCGAGCTTGGTACGAGTGTTCATCATCTCGGCACCGGCTGACAGATTGGGCAGCAAACCGGCGCGGGCCTGGGGCACCACCTCGCGGCGGGCGCCATAGTCGGCGCGGGCGGCGGCCAGGTCGGCGTTGTTGTCGACCGCTTCCTGATAGACGCTGACCAGGTCGGTCTTCACCGTCGTGGGCGTGTCCACGGCCCAGGCCACTCCGGTGGACGCACAAGACACGGCGATCGCCAGTGAGAGTTTGCGCAGCATAGGGCAATCCTTGATCAAGATTTATTTACTGTACTGTCGGGTATCGAGCGATGGGCCAGTGTAGTGCCGCGCGTCTCCATCAACAATCCGCCGCTTGCGCCATTTATCACCCCCGGATTTACCTGCTTGGCTTTGCCGACCACTCCAGTCTAGACTGCGCATGTTCTTGTCGGGGTGCCTTGAAGCAAAGGCTGAGATCGCAGAGGTGCGGATCCCGTTGAACCTGATCAGGTTAGCGCCTGCGTAGGGAACAAGATTGCTCTCACATCCCGGGAGCCTCTTGTGCCAGGTCCGGGATCGTCACGGTTGCATGCAGCCCACGGCACCCCATATCCGGCACTGCCCCCCGTCAAGGGGTGCGTCCGCGCCTTTCAGGTTCTCCCCGACATTCCATCCGCTAGGAAGCTGTCTGGAGAGCCTGTGATGAGCAAACAAGAAAAAACGATCCACCTCAGCGAGTCGGCGCAAGTCGACCAGCAGTCCGTGCAACCTTTGCCCAATTCGCGCAAGGTCTATGTCCAGGGTTCGCGCCCGGACATCCGCGTGCCCATGCGCGAGATCAGCCTGCACGACACCCCCACCGACTTCGGCGGCGAGAAGAACGCCCCGGTGCTGGTGTATGACACCTCCGGCCCGTACACCGACCCTAACGTCATCATCGACGTGCGCAAGGGCCTGGGCGATGTGCGCTCGGCCTGGATCGACGCGCGTGGCGACACCGAACGCCTGGCCGGCCTGAGCTCGAACTTCGGCCAGCAGCGCCTGAACGACGGCGAGCTGGCCAAGCTGCGCTTCGCCCACGTGCGCAACCCGCGCCGGGCCAAGGCCGGTGCCAATGTCACGCAGATGCACTACGCGCGCCAGGGCATCATCACCGCCGAGATGGAATACGTGGCCATCCGCGAGAACATGAAGCTGCAGGAGGCCCGCGCCGCTGGCCTGCTGGATCAGCAGCACGCCGGCCACAGCTTCGGCGCCAGCATTCCGAAAGAGATCACCCCCGAATTCGTTCGCGAAGAGATCGCCCGTGGCCGTGCGATCATCCCGGCCAACATCAACCACACGGAACTTGAGCCGATGATCATCGGCCGCAACTTCCTGGTGAAGATCAACGGCAACATCGGCAACAGCGCCCTGGGTTCCTCCATCGAGGAAGAAGTGGCCAAGCTGACCTGGGGCATCCGCTGGGGCTCGGACACGGTCATGGATCTGTCCACTGGCAAGCACATCCACGAAACCCGCGAGTGGATCATCCGCAACTCGCCGGTGCCGATCGGCACCGTGCCGATCTACCAGGCCCTGGAAAAGGTCAATGGCGTTGCCGAGGACCTGACCTGGGAGCTGTTCCGCGACACCCTGATCGAACAGGCCGAGCAGGGCGTGGACTACTTCACCATCCACGCGGGCGTCCTGCTGCGCTACGTGCCGCTGACCGCCAAGCGCGTCACCGGCATCGTCAGTCGCGGCGGCTCGATCATGGCCAAGTGGTGCCTGGCGCACCACAAAGAGAACTTCCTGTACACGCACTTCGACGAGATCTGCGAAATCATGAAGGCCTACGACGTCAGCTTCTCGCTGGGCGACGGCCTGCGCCCGGGCTCGATCGCCGACGCCAACGACGCCGCGCAGTTCGGCGAGCTGGAAACCCTCGGCGAGCTGACCAAGATCGCCTGGAAGCACGATGTGCAGTGCATGATCGAAGGCCCCGGCCATGTGCCGATGCAACTGATCAAGGAGAACATGGACAAGCAGCTGGAGTGCTGCGACGAGGCGCCGTTCTACACCCTCGGCCCGCTGACCACCGACATTGCCCCGGGCTACGACCACATCACCTCCGGTATCGGCGCGGCGATGATCGGCTGGTTCGGTTGCGCCATGCTCTGCTACGTCACGCCCAAGGAGCACCTGGGCCTGCCGAACAAGGACGACGTGAAGACCGGCATCATCACCTACAAGATCGCCGCGCACGCCGCCGACCTTGCCAAGGGCCATCCCGGCGCGCAGATCCGCGACAACGCGCTGTCCAAGGCGCGCTTCGAGTTCCGCTGGGAAGACCAGTTCAACCTCGGCCTGGACCCGGACACTGCGCGGTCCTTCCACGACGAAACGCTGCCCAAGGAGTCGGCCAAGGTCGCGCACTTCTGCTCGATGTGCGGGCCGAAGTTCTGCTCGATGAAGATCACCCAGGAAGTGCGTGAGTACGCCGCCAAGATCGAGACCGTGGATGTGACGGTCGAGCAGGGCATGCGCGAGCAGTCCGAGCGATTCCGCCAGGAAGGCAGCCAGTTGTACCAGAAGGTGTAAGTAGACCTTGGGGGCCGCGTTGCGGCCCTTTCGCGACACAAGGCCGCTCCTGCAGGGACCGCGCAAGGCTCAAGACCTGCGCGGTCCCTGCAGGAGCGGCCTTGTGTCGCGATACGAGGACGCAGTCCTCGCCAGCAACACCCACAATATTCCCGGCGAGCACCCACATGACCACCCCCAGCCACTTCTCCCCCGACCACCCGGTCCCCGCCCATCACCGCCAGTTCGGCGCCCGCGACCTGTTCTCGCTGTGGTTTTCCCTTGGCATCGGCCTGATGGTCCTGCAGGTCGGCGCCCTGCTGGCGCCGGGCCTGGGCCTGGCCGGCTCGATCCTGGCGATCACCCTCGGCACAGCGGTGGGCGTGTTGCTGCTGGCCGCAGCGGGGGTGATCGGTAGCGACACCGGCCTCTCGGCCATGGCCACCTTGCGCCTGACGCTGGGCAGCCACGGCGCGCGCTTGCCAGCCTTGCTCAACCTGCTGCAACTGGTGGGCTGGGGCTCGTTCGAGATCATCGTCATGCGCGATGCCGCGAGCCTGCTGGGCGCACGTGCCTTCGGCGAGGGCAGCGGCTGGAGCAGCCCGCTGCTGTGGACCCTGTGCTTCGGCGCCCTGGCCACCCTGCTGGCGGTCAGCGGCCCGCTGGCGTTCGTGCGCAAGGTCCTGCGCCGGTGGGGGATCTGGCTGCTGCTCGGTGCCTGCTGCTGGTTGACCTGGAATCTGTTCGCCAAGGCCGACCTGGCCGATCTGTGGCGCCGCCCGGGGGATGGCTCGCTGTCCCTGGCGCTGGGCTTCGACATCGTCATTGCCATGCCGCTGTCGTGGCTGCCGCTGATCGCCGACTACTCGCGTTTCGGCCAGCGCGCCAGCCGGGTGTTCGGCGGGACGGCGCTGGGCTTTTTCATCGGCAACGCCTGGCTGATGAGCCTGGGCGTGGCCTACACCCTGGCCTTCGCTCCGAGCGGTGAAGTGAATGCGCTGTTGCTGGCCCTGGCCGGTGCCGGCCTGGGTATTCCGCTGTTGCTGATCCTGCTCGACGAATCGGAGAACGCCTTTGCCGACATTCACTCGGCAGCTGTATCCACCGGGCTGCTGGTCAGGCTGAAGGTCGAGCACCTGGCCCTGGCCATCGGTGTGCTGTGCACCCTGATCGCCCTGCTGGCGCCGCTGGCCCAGTACCAGAATTTCCTGCTGTTGATCGGTTCGGTGTTCGCACCGCTGTTCGGCGTGGTGCTGGTGGACCACTTCGTGATCCGCCGCCGCCGTCTGCCGGCAGTGGTGGAGGGGGTGCACTGGCAGGCCTTGCTGGCCTGGGCGGCGGGTGTCGCGGCGTATCACCTGATGGCGAGCGAGGCGCCGGAGCTGGGAGCGACCCTGCCGGCACTGCTGCTGGCAGGGGTACTGCACGGGCTGCTATCGCTCAGCCGCGGCCGGGAAACAGCTCGGGCCTGATCACACCGTTGAGGCGCGGGTAGGGGATCTTCAGCTCGACGTGGCCCATGGAGTAGGGGGCGATGGCGTAGACCTCGTACTTGATCACCACCGCGCCGTAGGTCAGGGCGATGTGCGGCGACTGCTTGAACGGCCAGGTCTTCACGAACTCGGGGTCCTTGTCCATGCCGGTGCTGATCAGCCAGGCGCGGTGGGACTCCTCGGCGGTCTTCCAGAAGGTCGCCTCCTGGCCAGGCACCAGCATGTCGTCCAGGGTCAGCACCTTGTCCAGCTTGCGCGAGTAGTTGATGAAGCCGCGCCCGGGCATGCCATGGGCGCCACCGCTGTCGAGGTAGCTGGACAGCTCGATGATCACCAGCCCGTCATGCTGTTCGCGTACCTTGGCCTGCAGGTAGCTGCTGTTGCGCTTGTCGGCCTGGGCCAGGTACTGCTGTTCATAGGCTTGCAGCGAGGCCGGCGGAGTACCGCGCTGGTTGTCCTCGGTCAGCTGCAGCAGGCGCTTTTCGACGATGCCGTCGAGCTTGGGCAACCCCGGGAAGTGCACGACGTCGATATTGACCAGTGGGCAGTCGCTCGCGCTGCAGCCGGGTTTGACGTGCTCCCAGGCTTCGCGCTTGACCTCTAGCGGAGCCCGGTAGTTGGGCGTGAACAGGCTCTGGCAGGCGCTCAGGGCGAGCGCGGCCAGGGCCAGGGAAGTCAGTTTGACTAGCGTCATGTTGCCTCTTTCACAACAGGGGTAATCGGCCTTGGACCGCCTGCGCGGCCTTCAGTTCGCCACTAAGCTAACAGAGAGCGCCGCGCCTGTCCCGGCTGCGCGAATGGTCGACGCAAGGGGATGAAACCGAGCGGCACGCAGAGTAGGATTGCGCGATGCGGTAGACGAGGTAATGAGGAACTTGCATGACAGACACGTTGAATTCGATGCCCACCCAGGTCGAGATCGCCCGGCGCGAGCAGTTGTTCAAGGGCTTCTACAAACTGGACAAGCTGCACCTGCGCCATGAACTGTTCGCCGGCGGCATGAGCCGCGAGTTCACCCGCGAGTTGTTCGTGCGCCATGACGCCGTCTGCGTGCTGCCCTACGATCCGCAGCGCGATGAAGTGGTGTTGATCGAGCAGTTCCGCGTCGGTGCCATGGGCAAGGTCGCCAACCCCTGGCTCATCGAGATGGTCGCCGGGCTGATCGACAAGGACGAAGCGCCGGAGGAGGTCGCTCATCGGGAGGCCGAGGAAGAGGCCGGTCTGACCTTCAGTTCGCTGTGGCCGATGACCCGTTACTTTCCCTCGCCGGGCGGCAGCGACGAGTATGTCCACCTGTTCCTGGGGCGTTGCTCCAGCGAAGGCGCCGGCGGGCTCCATGGCCTGGAGGAAGAAAGCGAAGACATTCGCGTGCGCGTCTGGTCCTTCGAGGACGCCTTGCAGGCCGTGCGCGACGGGCGCATCTGCAACGCCGCCGCGATCATCGGCCTGCAATGGCTGGCCCTCAACCGTGACGAAGTCCGAGGTATGTGGAAGTGAACCTGCTGCGTGAGCGCTATCGGGTCGACCTGGTCGGGCTGCAGACGGCCTGCGAGGCCAACTACGCCCGCCTGATGCGCCTGCTGCCGGACATGCGCGCCACGCAAAGCTCGCGGCGCATCGGCATGACCCAGGGCGACCAGATGCTCGGCGTGCTGGTGCTGGACGTGTTGCTGGCCTGCCCCTACACCACCACCTTGCGGGTGCGCCAGGAGCACAGCCTGCCGTGGCTGCCGGTGCCCGAGCTGGAGGTGCAGGTGTATCACGACGCGCGGATGGCCGAAGTGGTCAGCGCCGAGCATACCCGGCGCCTGCGCAGTATCTATCCGTACCCCAATACCGCGATGCACCAGCCGGACGAGAAAGCCCAGCTCAACCTGTTCCTCGGCGAATGGCTGAGCCATTGCCTGGCGTGTGGCCACGAGCTGGAAGCGGTGCGCTGAAATGTGATGCGTGTCGGTTTCGAGTATTTGCTCGAAACCGATCCGCCGCCATAATCCGTGCTGAATCCGTTCGAGGAGACGGCCGTTGCCGCAACCACTCACACCTGCGTCACCTGTCCATGTGGTGCAACTGACCGACGCCCATCTGTTCGCCGACCCGGCGGGCGGGCTACTGGGAGTCAAGACGCGCGACAGCCTCGCGCATGTGGTCGACCAGGTTCGCCGTGAACAGCAGCGCATCGACCTGCTGCTCTGCACGGGCGACCTGTCCCAGGATGCCAGCGTCGCCTCCTACCAGGCGTTCCGCGACCTGACCGCTACGCTCGGTGCTCCTGCACGCTGGCTGCCGGGCAACCATGACGAGGCCCGCGTGATGGCCGAGGTGGCGCCGGAGCTGGTGCGGTCGGTGACCGATATTGGCGCCTGGCGTATCGTCATGCTCGATTCGGCGGTGATAGGTGCTACGTTCGGGCTGCTGGCGGCGGATCAGCTGGTCGTTCTCGACGAGGCCCTGGCCACGGCCGGTGATCGGCATTGCCTGGTGTGCTGCCATCATCAACCGGTGGATATCGGCTGTGCCTGGATCGCACCGATCGGGCTGCGCAATGCGGATGAGCTGTTGGCGCGCGTGAAGCGCTATCCACAGGTGAAGGCACTGCTCTGGGGGCATATCCACCAGGAGTGGGACGAGGTGCGCGACGGCATTCGCTTCCTTGCCACGCCTTCGACCTGCATCCAGTTCGCCCCGCGCAGCGAGGCGTTCAAGGTGAGCGAGGAGCGGCCGGGTTACCGTTGGCTGCGGCTGCATGCCGACGGATGGTTGGAGACTGGGGTAGAGCGGGCGCTCGATTTCGAGGTGAGGCTGGATTTCGACAGCCCGGGGTATTGAGTGCGACGCATTTCCTGTGGGACGGCGTCGCTTTGAAGAATTTGTTGCGAAAATCCTGCCGGTGAACCAATGCCCCTCGAACACGCTACACTGCGCATCTTTGCGTCCGGGGGCAGCATGTCGGGTTCCATCCTCTATATCCACGGCTTCAACAGCTCGCCGCTGTCGATCAAGGCGCGTCAGCTCGAAGCGGTGATGCAGCAGCTTGGCCTGCCTGACCAGTTGCGCGTCCCGGCCCTGCACCATCACCCACGTCAGGCCATTGCCCAGCTGGAGGCCGCCATTGCCGAGCTCGGCGCGCCCTTGCTGGTCGGCAGCTCCCTTGGCGGCTACTATGCCACCCACCTGGCCGAGCGCCACGGGCTCAAGGCCTTGCTGATCAATCCAGCGGTCAGTCCGCACCGGCTGTTCGACGGCTACCTTGGTACCCAGCGCAACCTCTATACCGACGAGGCCTGGGAACTCACCCATGACCACGTGGACGCCCTGGCCGAACTGGAAGTGCCTGCCCCACAGGACGCGGCTCGCTATCAGGTGTGGTTGCAGACCGCCGATGAAACCCTGGATTATCGCCAAGCCGAGCGCTATTACCGCGCCTGCGCCCTGCGCATCCAGGGCGGTGGCGATCACAGCTACCAGGGCTTCGCCGAACAGCTGCCGGCGCTGCTGGCCTTCGCCGGCATTGCCCGTGGACAGTATGCGGCGCTCGATTTTTCGCTATTTTGATTTTTTTGCACTCACCAGACTGACGACGAGACCCCATGGCCAATCCCAGCGCTAGCGCCTATAACGCAGACGCCATCGAAGTCCTCTCGGGCCTTGACCCGGTCCGCAAGCGGCCGGGCATGTACACCGACACCAGCCGGCCGAACCACTTGGCCCAGGAAGTCATCGACAACAGCGTCGACGAGGCCCTGGCTGGCCACGCCCGTTCGGTGCAGGTCATTCTGCATGCCGACCACTCGCTGGAAGTCAGCGACGATGGCCGTGGCATGCCGGTGGACATCCACCCCGAAGAGGGCGTTTCCGGCGTCGAGCTGATCCTCACCAAGCTGCACGCCGGCGGCAAGTTCTCCAACAAGAACTACCAGTTCTCCGGCGGCTTGCACGGCGTCGGCATCTCGGTGGTCAACGCCCTGTCTTCGCAAGTGCGCGTGCGCGTGAAGCGCGACGGCAACGAGTACCAGATGACCTTCGCCGATGGCTTCAAGGCCAGCGAGCTGGAGGTGGTCGGCACGGTCGGCAAGCGCAACACCGGCACCAGCGTGTATTTCACCCCGGATCCGAAGTACTTCGACTCGCCGAAATTTTCCATCAGCCGCCTCAAGCACGTGCTCAAGGCCAAGGCGGTGCTGTGCCCGGGGCTGTCCATCAGCTTCGAGGACAAGGGCACCGGCGAGAAGGTCGAATGGCATTACGAGGATGGCCTGCGTTCCTACCTGGTGGACTCGGTCAGCGAGTTCCCGCGCCTGCCCGACGAGCCGTTCTGCGGCAGCCTGGCCGGTAACAAGGAGGCCGTGGACTGGGCCTTGCTGTGGTTGCCCGAAGGCGGCGACAGCATCCAGGAAAGCTACGTCAACCTGATCCCCACCGCCCAGGGCGGCACCCACGTCAATGGCCTGCGCCAGGGCCTGCTGGACGCCATGCGCGAGTTCTGCGAGTTCCGCAACCTGTTGCCGCGTGGGGTCAAGCTGGCGCCCGAGGACGTCTGGGAACGCATCAGCTTCGTGCTGTCGATGAAGATGCAGGAGCCGCAGTTCTCCGGCCAGACCAAGGAGCGCCTGTCGTCCCGCGAAGCGGCGGCGTTCGTCTCCGGCGTGGTCAAGGACGCCTTCAGCCTGTGGCTCAATGCCCACCCCGAGCTGGGCATGCAACTGGCGGAACTGGCCATCAGCAACGCCGGTCGCCGCCTGAAGGCGAGCAAGAAGGTCGAGCGCAAGCGCATCACCCAGGGGCCGGCGTTGCCGGGCAAGCTGGCCGACTGCGCCGGGCAGGACCCGATGCGCGCCGAGCTGTTCCTGGTCGAGGGTGATTCCGCCGGTGGTTCGGCCAAGCAGGCGCGGGACAAGGAATTCCAGGCGATCCTGCCGCTGCGCGGCAAGATCCTCAACACCTGGGAGGTCGATGGCGGTGAAGTCCTGGCCAGCCAGGAGGTGCATAACATCGCCGTGGCCATCGGCGTCGACCCGGGCGCTAGCGACCTCTCGCAACTGCGCTACGGCAAGATCTGCATCCTCGCCGACGCCGACTCCGACGGCCTGCACATCGCCACCCTGCTGTGCGCGCTGTTCGTCCAGCATTTCCGACCGCTGGTCGAGGCCGGTCACGTCTACGTGGCCATGCCGCCGCTGTACCGCATCGACCTGGGCAAGGAGATCTACTACGCGCTGGACGAAGCGGAACGCGATGGCATCCTCGACCGTCTGGTCGCCGAGAAGAAGCGCGGCAAGCCACAGGTCACCCGATTCAAGGGCCTGGGCGAGATGAACCCGCCGCAGCTGCGCGAAACCACCATGGATCCGAACACCCGGCGCCTGGTCCAGCTGACCCTGGACGACGTGCAGGGCACCACCGAGATCATGGACATGCTGCTGGCCAAGAAGCGCGCCGGTGATCGCAAGAGCTGGCTGGAGACCAAAGGCAACCTGGCCGAGGTCCTGGTTTGATTCGTCCGTTGCTCATGGCCTGCCTGGCGCTGTTCGCCCTGCAGGCCCGGGCGGGCGACTGGCCCCAGCTCAAGCTCAGCGGCGAGCACATGGTCGAGGGCATGCGCGGTGGCAACCTGTCAGGCCTGGCCTGGTGCCGGGGGGCGTTGTGGGCGGTGTCCGATCGCGATGACGACCGCATCTATCGCCTGGCGCAGCACACGGCGGCCTGGCAGGCCGAGCCCCTGGCCTTCACCCCGCCTGCGCCTCCCGATACCGGCCTGCCCTGGGGGTTGAAGTCGCGCAATTGGGCGGCGTCCTATATCCGCGGCGGTGCCCTGGATTTCGAAGGCATCACCTGTGATCAGGCCGGCAATCTGTTCGTTGTCAGCGAGGCGCACGCCGCTGTGCTGCAATTGCCCGTGGACGGAGAGCCAGGCTGGTTGAAGATTGACCAGGCGATGGTCCGCCAGGCCCGGGCCAGCGGCATGCTGCTGCATTTCAATGCGTTGTTCGAAGGCCTGGCGATCAACCCGGCGGGCGACCGTCTGTGGCTGGCCGCCGAGCGTGAGCGGCGCGGCCTGCTCGCCGTGCAGCGCCAGCAGTCGGTCTGGAATTGTGGCCGCGGCTGCGTGCTGCTCAGCGAAGCCGGCGTCGAGATGCAACCGCCGCAGTTCCCCGAGGCGCGCCCGGTATCCCGTGACTTTGCCGACCTGGCCTGGTTCGAGGGCAAGCTGTTCACTCTCGAGCGCAATGCCTACCGCATCTGCCGCCGCGATGTCGACAGCGGCGCGGTGGAGCGCTGCTGGTCATTCGCCGCCGACGCCTTGGTGGAGTCGCGTCGTTATTCGCAACCCTATGGCCTGGCCGAGGCGCTGGTGATCGATAAAGCCGGAGCCTGGATCGGCGTGGACAACAACGACCGTCCGCGTGTGGATGGCGAGACCCGGCCGATCGTCTGGCGCTTCGACGCGCCGCAAGGCGGCTGGAGCGCCAAGCCATGAGCCAGCCACCGGGCAAGCGCGCGGGCAGGGTACTGATGATCGTCGCCTGGGCGGCGGCGATGTTCCTCGCCACGCGCTTTTTCGGCCAGTGGGAGGCGCGTCAGCAGAATCCCAATACCGTGGTGCACAGCGAGCAGGGCGATGGCTTCATCGAGGTGCGCCTGCTGAGCAACGGCCAGGGGCATTTCGTTGCCGATGGCGCGATCAATGGGCGGGTGGTGCATTTCATGCTCGATACCGGCGCGACCGATGTGGCGATCCCCGAAGCCCTGGCCCGCGACCTTGAGCTGGCCCGCGGCGCCCCGGTGCAGCTGAGCACCGCCAATGGTCGCACCGAAGGCTACCGCACCCGCCTCGACAGCTTGCAACTGGGCGATATCCACCTGCGCGACGTGCGCGCGCTGGTGGTTCCCGGCCTCGATGGCCAGGCCGTGCTGCTGGGCATGAGCGCCCTGAAACAACTTGAATTCACCCAGCGCGGCGGCACCATGCTGCTGCGCCAGAACCTGAAATGACGAGGCTCGCATGAGCGACTTACTGGACAGTCTCGAAGGCGTCGAACGCCGTTCCCTGGCCGACTTCACCGAACAGGCCTACCTCAACTACTCCATGTACGTGATCATGGACCGCGCCCTGCCGCACATTGGCGACGGCCTCAAGCCGGTCCAGCGGCGCATCGTCTATGCCATGAGCGAGCTGGGACTCGACGCCGATTCCAAGCACAAGAAGTCGGCGCGTACCGTCGGCGACGTGCTCGGCAAGTTCCACCCCCACGGCGACTCGGCCTGCTACGAGGCCATGGTGCTGATGGCCCAGCCGTTCAGCTATCGCTACACCCTGGTCGATGGCCAGGGCAACTGGGGTGCGCCGGACGATCCGAAGTCGTTCGCCGCCATGCGTTACACCGAGGCGCGTCTTTCGCGCTATTCCGAAGTGCTGCTCGGCGAACTGGGCCAGGGCACCGTGGACTGGGTGCCGAATTTCGACGGCACGCTGCAGGAGCCGGCGGTACTGCCGGCGCGCCTGCCGAACATCCTGCTCAATGGCACCACCGGCATCGCCGTGGGCATGGCTACCGACGTGCCGCCACACAACCTGCGCGAAGTGGCCAGCGCCTGCGTGCGCCTGCTCGACGAGCCCAAGGCCACCATCGAACAGCTGTGCGAGCACATCCAGGGCCCGGACTACCCGACCGAGGCCGAGATCGTCACGCCGCGCGCCGACATCCTCAAGCTCTACGAGACCGGCAAGGGCTCGATCCGCATGCGTGCGGTGTACCGCGTCGAGGATGGCGACATCATCGTCACCGCGCTGCCGCACCAGGTGTCCGGGGCCAAGGTGCTGGAGCAGATCGCCGCGCAGATGCAGGCCAAGAAGCTGCCGATGGTCGCCGACCTGCGCGACGAGTCGGACCACGAGAACCCGTGCCGCATCGTCATCATCCCGCGCTCGAACCGCGTCGATGCTGGCGAACTGATGCAGCACCTGTTCGCCACTACCGAGCTGGAGAGCACCTACCGGGTCAACGTCAACATCATCGGCCTCGACGGTCGCCCGCAGCTGAAGAACCTGCGTGCGCTGCTGCTGGAGTGGCTCGAGTACCGGATCGGTACCGTTCGTCGCCGCCTGCAGCACCGTCTGGACAAGGTCGAGAAGCGCCTGCACCTGTTGGAAGGCTTGCTCACGGCGTTCCTCAACCTGGATGAAGTCATTCACATCATCCGCACCGAGGAACACCCCAAGCAGGCGCTGATCGCCCGCTTCGACCTGACAGAGATCCAGGCCGACTACATTCTGGAGACTCGCCTGCGTCAGCTGGCGCGCCTGGAAGAGATGAAGATCCGTGGCGAGCAGGACGAGTTGCTCAAAGAACAGAAGCAGCTGCAGGCCCTGCTGGGCAGCGATGCCAAGTTGCGCAAGCTGGTCCGCAGCGAGCTGATCAAGGACGCCGAGACCTACGGCGACGATCGCCGCTCGCCGATCGTCGAGCGTGCCGAGGCCAAGGCCCTGTCGGAAAACGAGCTGATGCCGACCGAGCCGGTGACCGTGGTGCTGTCGGAGAAGGGCTGGGTGCGCTGCGCGAAAGGTCACGATATCGATGCCACGGGGCTGTCGTACAAGGCGGGAGATGGTTTCAAGGCCGCCGCCGCCGGACGCTCCAACCAGTTCGCCGTGCTCATCGATTCCACCGGTCGCAGCTATTCGCTGGCCGCCCACAGCCTGCCGTCGGCCCGTGGCCAGGGCGAGCCGTTGACTGGTCGCCTGACACCCCCGTCAGGCGCCACCTTCGAATGCGTGCTGTTGCCTGAGGACGATGCCCTGTATGTGGTGGCCTCCGACGCCGGCTACGGTTTCGTGGTCAAGGGCGAGGACCTGCAGGCCAAGAACAAGGCCGGCAAAGGCCTGCTCAGCCTGCCCAACGGGGCCAAGGTCATGACTCCGCGCCCGGTGGCCGATCGCGAGCAGGACTGGCTGGCCGCGGTGACTACCGAGGGCCGTCTGTTGGTGTTCAAGGTGGCCGACCTGCCACAGCTGGGCAAGGGCAAGGGCAACAAGATCATCGGCGTGCCGGGTGATCGGGTGGTCAGCCGTGAAGAGTATGTCACCGACCTGGCAGTGATCAGCGAGGGGGCGACCCTTGTATTGCAGGCTGGCAAGCGTACCCTGTCCCTCAAGCCGGATGATCTGGAGCATTACAAGGGTGAGCGAGGTCGCCGTGGTAGCAAATTGCCACGAGGTTTCCAGCGCGTCGATGCGTTGCTGGTGGAGCCTGTCGCCTGAGTGCTCGGGCTGTCTGTCGCGGCGCTTTCGGCGCCGCTTCGGGCGGAAATGCTGGAGTCTGGCGGATTTTTCGCGGATGATATCGCCCTTGCGGCACCGGCGTGGCTGAGTGCCCGGATGAATCTACACGAGTATCACTGCGGTCAGTCTTGTGACGGCCGCCTGGATGGGATGAATGAAATTTCTGCGCCTTCCATTTGCGCTGTTGATGACCGGACTGTTGGGGCTCAGTGGATGCAGTCTGCATCAACCGGTCGCCTTGTATCAGCTCGACAGTGGTGATCCCGGCCAACCTGGCCAGGCTGCGGGCATGGCGGTGGTGCTTGGCCCGGTATCGGTGGCCGACTACCTGCAACGCGAAACCTTCCTGCAACGGCAGGCCGATGGCAGCCTGACCGCGGCGACCGATGGTCGTTGGGCCGGCAGCCTTTCGTCGGATATCGACCAGTTGCTGGTGCGTCAGCTGGCCTGGCGCCTGGACAGCCAACGCGTCGTGCTTGCCCCGGCCAGCGCCGGTTTCACTCCGGACGTGCAGGTGCTGCTGTCGATCACCCGCCTGGACTCGGGCAAGAACCAGCCGGCGATCCTGGATGCGCAATGGCGTGTGCTGGACCGCCGTGGCCAGGTGCGTGACAACCGCATCGTCCACCTTGAGCAGCCCCACGCTGGCAGCGAGTCGGCCCAGGTTCAGGCCCAGGGACAATTGCTGCAGAAGCTGGCCGAGCAACTGAGCAGTGCGGTCAAGCCGCTGGCCAACCAGCCGGCCATTGCCGAAGAGACACCGCGCAAGCCAGCCGCGCCGGTACAGGTGAAGAAAGAGCCGGAGAAACCGAAGATTCCGATGGCTTCGCCGATCCGTACCGACCTGGAAGTGTTCCGGTTCTGATCTGACAGACATGAAAAAGCCCGCAGCGATGCGGGCTTTTTCATGTCTGTCGTAATGGACGCGGGACAGCGGGGGAGCGATAGCGTCGGCGCAAGCAATCTTGCCGTCCCGACGAGCCCTGTCGCGGGGCAAGCCCGCTCCCACGCTCAGCAGTGGATCAGGCGCGGCGCTCGTGCATCCGCGCCAGCTGGCGCTCCAGCATGGACGGATAAGGCTCCATCAAACGCTCCACGCAGCATGCCCCCTCGGGGCTGGCGATCGGTCGGATGCGCGCGCGCTGGCGCACCAGGGCATCGTCGCTGATACGGCGCTCGACCAGCAGCAGGTTGCGGCTGTGCTGCGACAGGGCCAGTGCGTCCTGCGCCTGCTCGGTCATCAGCAGGTCCACCTGGTCCATGCCATGCAGATCGTCGGCCAGCACCAGGCCCAACTGCAGTTGCAGGGTGATGCCGCTGTCGGCCACCTCGATCTGCAGGGCGTGGCCCAGGGCGCGCAGCAGCTCGCCACAGCAGATGGCGTTGGTGAGGTAGTCCTCGCCGCAGTCACGGCTGTGGAACAGCAGCAGGGTGCTGCCGTCGTTCAGCGTATGGACTTCGCCTTCGTACAGCGACGCGGCCTGGTCCAGGCAGTCGCGGTAGCGTTCCAGCAGCTCGGTCAGACGGCTGCGTGGCAGGCGGCGCAGCTGCTCCTGGGAACCCAGCTGCACAGCCAGCACTGCGCTGCTCTGCGGCTCGTCGGATTCGACGGCGACCGGTTTGACCGGTGCGCTCTCCTCATCCATCAGGCCGGCGAAGGCTTCATCGTCTTCGTCATGCTCCTGTACCTGCGCCGCCACTTTCGGGCGAGCGGCAGCCTTGGGGGCGGGCATGTCGTCGAAATCGTCTTCCTCGTCTTCTTCCTCCGGCTCCGGCGGTGGCGGCGGGGCGAGGCGAGCGTGCAGCTGACGAGCCAGGTCGCCGATCTCGTCCTGACGGTCGATGGCCGGGGTGTACGGGTGCGGGTCGCGCAGCCATACGCGCAGTTGCAGCAGAGGCGTGGAGATGAACCGGCCGAGGCGCAGGCTGAGGGTCAGGGCCAGGGCCAGCAGGATCGCGGCGAGGATGCCCATGCTCTGCAGGCTGATCAGCATCGGCTGCTGGAACTGGCTCATGTCCAGGCTGATGCGCAGTTGGCCGGCGGTCACGTCCTGGAAGGTGATCTTGGTCTGGTAGACGCCTTCGGCTTCGCCCAGCAGGCTATTGCGCGGGCGCTGGCCGGCTTCGGCGAGGATGCGGTTGTCCACGCTGTAGATGGCCGCATGGGCCACCAGCGGGTTCTTCACCAGGTTGCCCAGCAGCACATTGAGGCTGAGGATGTCGTTGGACACCAGCAGCTCCGTCGCAGACGTGGCGGTCTGCGTGGTCAGGCTCTGGCCAACGGCATCGGCCTGCTCGTGCATGGCCTGCTTGAACTGCAGACCCATCACGCAGGCATAGATCACCAGGGCCAGGGCCACCAGGAAGATGTTATGGCTGGCGATGCGCAGGGCCAGTGGAATTCGGCGCTGGCTCAGGGCTCGGTAGATCATCAGGAAGAAGTTGTCGGGTTTTACGGGCGTGGGCCGGTTCACAGAGCGCGGCTCTTTATGGCGAGAAAGTTGCTGCGCAGTATAGCGATCCGTGTTTTGTCGGCAAAGTATCGTTGGCGCCCGATGGTCATGGAAAATCGGTAGAATGCGCATTTTTCATCGAGTTGGAGCCCGGTCTTGCGCGAAATCGTCCTGATCAACATCACTGGTGAAGACCGTCCAGGTCTCACCGCGGCCATCACCGGCGTCCTGCTCCAGGGCGGTGTGAACATTCTCGACATCGGTCTGGCCGTGATGCACGGCACGTTGTCGTTCGGTATCCTGGTCGACATTCCCGACAATGAAGTGGCCACCGCGCTGCTGCAAAGCGTGCAATCCAAGGCCCACGAGCTGAACCTGCAGGCGCGCTACACACCGGTTTCCGAGGCCGACTATCAGCACTGGGCCGACAGCCAGGGCGAGGCCCGGCACATCGTCACCCTGCTCAGCCGCAAGATCACGCCTCAGCAGCTGCAGCAGGTCAGCGCGATCATCAGCCAGCACGGCCTGACCATCGAGCGCATCGAACGGCTGTCCGCCCGCGTGGTGTTGGATGCTCCCCAGGAGAAAGGCAAGGCGGCCCTGGAGATCTCCGTGCGCGGCGAGCCGAGCGACGGCCAAGCCCTGCGCGCGGCCTTCTTCGCGCTGTCCGAAGCGTTGAGCATCGACATCGCCTTCCAGAAGGACGACCTGTTCCGTCGCAACCGCCGCCTGGCGGTGTTCGACATGGATTCCACACTGATCGAGGCCGAGGTGATCGACGAGTTGGCCAAGGCTGCTGGCGTCGGTGAGCAGGTGGCGGCGATCACCGAGCGCGCCATGCGCGGCGAACTGGACTTCCGCGCCAGCTTCAAGGAGCGCATGGCGCTGCTCAAGGGGCTGGATGTGGGCGTGCTCGACGAGATCGGCGCCTCGCTGCGGTTGACCGAGGGCGCCGAGCATCTGTTCGCCGAGCTCAAGCGCCTGGGCTACAAGACTGCGATCCTCTCGGGCGGTTTCAGCTACTTTGCCAAGCAGGTGCAGGCGCGCCTGGGCATCGACTACGTATTCGCCAATGAACTGGAGGTGGTCGACGGCAAGGTGACCGGCGTGGCCGTCGAACCGATCGTCGATGCCCAGCGCAAGGCCGAACTATTGCAGAAATTGGCCAGCGAAGAAGGCCTGCAGCTCGAGCAGACCATAGCCGTCGGCGATGGCGCCAACGACCTGCCGATGCTATCCCTGGCCGGCCTGGGCGTGGCCTTCCGTGCCAAGCCGCTGGTGCGCCAGTCGGCCAAGCAAGCGATCTCGACCTTGGGCCTGGACGGCGTGCTGTACCTGCTCGGCGTGCGCGATCGCGAAGCGCGCGGTTGATCTTGAGTCCGGGGGTTCCTACAGAAGATCGCATCCCCCTGTAGGAGCGGCCTTGCGTCGCGAAAGGAGGGCGAAGCCCTCCCAGCAATCCCAAGGCAAAAAAAGGCCCTGCATGACATGAATCATGCAGGGCCTTTTAGTTATCGGATGCTCAGGCCTGGCTCGGCTGCGCCAGCAGCTCACCCATCCGTACCGCAGAGCCTGCGCCCAGGCTCTCGGCCCACTTCACCTGCTCCGGTCCGAACAGCACGATGGCGGTGGAACCCAGCTTGAAGCGCCCCAATTCGGCACCTTTCTCCAGGTGGATCGGCGCCCGGCTGGCTTCGTCGTAGCGGAAGGTCTTCAGCTCACGCTTCGGCGGCGTGACCAGGCCGGCCCAGACCGTCTCGATCGAGGCGACGATCATCGCACCGACCAGCACCACGGCCATCGGCCCACGCTCGGTGTCGAACAGGCACACCACGCGCTCGTTGCGGGCGAACAGCTCAGGCACGTTTTCCGCGGTGGTCTGGTTGACCGAGAACAGCCGGCCCGGTACGTAGACCATCTCGCGCAGGGTGCCTGCCAGCGGCATGTGCACACGGTGGTAGTCCTTGGGCGACAGGTAGATGGTGGCGAACTCGCCGCACATGAACGGCGCGGCCAGCGCCGGGTCGCCGCCCAGCAGCTCCAGGGCACTGTAGCTGTGGCCCTTGGCCTGGAAGATGCGGCCGTGCTCGATCGGGCCGAGCTGGCTGACCGCGCCGTCGGCCGGGCAGAGGACCGCGCCGGGGGTTTCGTCCAGCGGGCGGGCGCCAGGCTTGAGGGCGCGGGTGAAGAAGGCGTTGAAGTGTTCGTAGGCGGTGAGGTCTTCGACCAGCGCTTCGGACATGTTCACCTGGTAGCGCTTGGCGAACCAGGCGGTGAAGGCGTTCTTGAACCAGCGTGCGCGGCACTCGGCGACGCAGCCGGCCAGCCGCGACAGCAGGTGGTGCGGCAGCAGGTACTGGCTGATGATGAACAGACGGGATTTCATGCAGGTTCCTTAGACTTCTACAGGCGTGTCCGGGTGGTTGCCCCATTCGCTCCACGAGCCGGCGTAGGCCTTGACGCGTGGATAGCCAAGGGACTTGGCCACCAGGTAGGTGAATCCGGAGCGGCGGTGGGTCTGGCAGTGGGTGATCACTTCCTTGTCCGGAGTGATGCCCCGTTCCTTCAGGGTTTTGGCAATGTCCTTGCGGATGCGCAGGTGATCGTTGAGATCCATGCCCTCGGTCCACTCGAGGTTGATCGCGCCGGGAATGTGCCCGCCCTTGGCGGCCAGTACCTTCTCGCCGCTGAATTCCTGTGGGCCACGGGCATCCCAGATGACCAGGTCATCGGCGCCCAGGCGACTTTGCAGGTATTCACGGGTGGCGGTCGGTTCGCCGTGCAATTGCAGGCGCACAGATGTACCGGCCGCTGCCGGCACCTCGGTGGTGAGCTTGTCGGCGGGCCAGGCCTGAATGCCACCGTTGAGATAGTGGTAGTGCTCATGGCCGATCACGTCGAGCAGCCAGATGAAGCGGCCGGCCCAGCCGCCACCTTCATCGTCGTAGACCACATAGACGGCGTCGTCGCGATGACCGAGCTCGCTGAACAGCCTTTCCAGGTCCGCCAGTGCCGGCACCAGCCCGGGGGCTGGGGGTTGGCCGAGCTGGGTGCGCTTGCCCTCGACGAAGCGGGCGCCGGGGATATGGCCGCTGACATAGCGGTTGGCGCTGCTCAGGTCGATCAGGATCAGCTCGGGCGAATCCAGGCGCGGCAGCAGATCCTCGGCTTCGATCACCAGGGGCAGGCCGGAAAAGTCAGTCATCCACGTTCTCCAGAGTGGAAAGAGGGGCGATTGTAGCGCAAGGGTCAGGCATTGCGGACGGCAAACACGGCCAGTGCGCGTTCGATGCATTGCGCGGTCTTTCCGAACGCCTGCACGCTGACGTCGGCCAGCGGCTTGCCGCCCTGGTCCGCCACCGCCAGCATCAGTACCTGGTCGCTGACCGCCAGTGAGCGCAACAGCAGGTGTTCGCCGCGGAAGAACGCGCGCAGCGGCGCCGGCAGCAGCGCCGAAAACTGGGCATGGTTCTCCGGTGTCAGGCGCAATTGCCCGGCCTTGCTCAGCAGTTTCTGCAGTAGCTTGTTCTGGCTGATCGGCAGTGCGATGGCCGCGGCTTCGGAGGGCAGGCCGGCGGTCTGCTGCACGCGCAGGTAGTCACTGGCCTTGTCCAGGCTCAGCAGCATGATGCGCTGCATGCCGCATGCCTGCAGCGCGTCGCGGGCCTGGGTGGCCAGGTGCACGGCATTGGTGAACGGACTGGGTTGGGCCAGCAGCTCCTGGCACAGCTTGCGCCAGCGCCCGAGGTCTTCGCTGTCGGGCGGCGGCGGTGTGAGCATGTCCGGGTGTGGGCGGCGCTGGTGCCAGGGCCAGATCAGCGCCTCGGCCGGGTGGAACAGGGCATGCCGGGCGTGATGGCGGGCGCTGGTGGCGGCCTGTTGATGGACCTGTTGCTGGACATCGTCCAGCGAGGTCTGCAGATAGAGCGCGGTCAGCAACTGCCAGCGCAGCAAGTGCGGGTTGTCCCAGCCCACCTGGGCGGCCAGGGCAAGGCCGTTGGCCAGCAGCACCGTGTTGGGGGGCTGGTTGAACCAGCGGCGCAAGTTCGGTGCTTCGTCCAGGCGTTGCTGCTGGACCAGCGGGTCCGGTTCGCGGGCGATGGCCAGTACCTGCGCCAGTTGCTCGCGTTCGTCCAGCAGCAGGCGATAGCCCTGCGTCACCCATTCGGGCAGGCGCCAGTGCTGGGCCATGGCCTGGCACAGCTGCATGATGCGTACGCCGAACAGCTCGTGTTCGACTTCGCAGGCTTGCTCGCCTTTGTGGATGACCCGCAGCTCCCAGGTGTCGAGCAGCCGGGGGTAGGCCAGGGCCAACGGCCAGAGCGGTGCAAGGAACAACAGGCTGCCCCAGTGGATCTCCTGCCACAGCCGCGCGAGACGGCTGGCGAACAGGCCGTTGGCCTGCTGGGTGGCGTGCTGGCTGATCAGCAGGAACTGGCGCAGTACGGGTGGGATGTCGTCGGTCGGCAGCGCGGGCAGGCGCGCCAGCAGTTGGCTGGTGCGGGCCAGGCCCAGGCGGTTGAGGGCGATCTCCAGGCTCTGCGCAGGTTCGGCCTGGCTGGCATTGGCCGAATGGTTGGCCTCGCGCATCACGCACAGCACCAGCGCGGGGCTGTCCTGCATCAGCTCGGCGATGTCGCGCAGTGAGCGGTGGCTGTCGTTGATAGCCTGCAGCACACGGTCGTGGCTTTCCTTCGGGACTGGAACGCGAACCCCGTCGAGCAGCTTTATCCAGGCCTCTAGACTCGACGGGACCTGGCTGGGCACCTTGCTTTCAATTGGCATATTGACATCAGTCCGAACTGGCTTTTCGCAATGAGTGGCTATAGTCTGGCGCAGTTCTGCCGATAAGTAGAAGAAGAGTTTAAAGGCTCCCGTCCCTTACCCTGACCACGACAGCAAGTGCTTCCAACTTATGGCTAAAATTATCGGCATCATCGTCGTATTCGCGAGCGTGCTCGGCGGCTACGTGCTCTCCCACGGCAAGATCGCGGCACTGATCCAGCCGTTCGAAGTGCTGATCATCGGTGGTGCGGCCTTCGGTGCGTTCCTTCAGGCCAACCCTGGTTACATGACCATGCATGTGATCAAGAAGTCGCTGAAGATGTTCGGCACCCGTTTCACTCACACCTTCTACCTGGAAGTGCTGGGCCTGGTCTACGAGATCCTCAACAAGAGCCGCCGCGAAGGCATGATGGCCATCGAGGGCGATATCGAGGACGCCGCGGCCAGCCCGATCTTCGCCAAGTACCCTGCCGTGCTGAACGACGAGCGCATGACCGCGTTCATCTGCGACTACCTGCGCATCATGTCCACCGGCAACATGGCGCCGCATGAGCTCGAAGGCCTGTTCGACATGGAGCTGCTGAGCCTGAAGGAAGAGCTCGAGCACCCGTCCCATGCGGTGAACGGTATCGCCGACGGCATGCCCGGTTTCGGTATCGTCGCCGCGGTATTGGGTATCGTGGTGACCATGGCCTCGCTGGGCGATGGCGATCAGAAATCCATCGGCCTGCACGTCGGCGCGGCGCTGGTCGGTACCTTCTTCGGTATTCTTGCCGCCTATGGCTTCTTCGGCCCGCTGGCCAACGCCCTGCGCCACGACGCGAAGGAAGAGCTGAACGTCTACGAGGCGATCAAGGCATCGCTGGTGGCCTCGGCTTCGGGCATGCCGCCGTCGCTGGCGGTCGAGTTCGGTCGCAAGGTGCTCTACCCGGCGCACCGCCCGAGCTTCGCCGAGCTGGAACAAGCAGTACGCGGTCGCTAAGCCATGGAGAACAATCAGCCCATCATCGTCAAGCGCGTCAAGCGTTTTGGCGACGGCCACCACGGCGGGGCCTGGAAGATCGCCTTCGCCGACTTCGCCACGGCGATGATGGCGTTCTTCCTCGTGCTGTGGTTGCTCTCCACCGCCACGCCCGAGCAGAAGATCGCCATTGCCGGCTACTTCAAGGACCCGATCGGTTTCTCCGAGAGCGGCACTCCCTACATCATCGACCTGGGTGGCTCGCCGCAGCTGGCGCCGGAGAAGACCATCAACCCGGAAGAGAAGTCCGAGCCGACGCCCGACACCAGCATTCAGCTGGACAAGGACAAGGTCGAGACCATGGCCGAGCAGGTCGAGCGCGAGCGCCTGGAGCTGCTGTTGCAGGAGCTGCAGAACAAGGTCGAGGAAAACCCGCAACTGCAGAAGTTCAAGGACCAGATCCTGTTCGAGATCACCCAGGACGGCCTGCGCATCCAGATCATGGATGCCGAGAACCGGCCGATGTTCGACCTGGGCAGCGCCCGCCTGCAGCCGTACTTCGAGGACATCCTGCTGGCCATGGCCGATACCATCAAGGCGGTGCCGAACAAGATCAGCATCAGCGGCCACACCGATGCCAAGCCGTATTCCGGCACCGGTGACTTCGGCAACTGGGAGCTGTCGGCCAACCGGGCCAACGCCGCGCGCAGAGCGCTGGTCGCCGGTGGCTATCCGGACGAGCAGGTGGCGCGTGTGGTTGGCTATGCGTCGTCGTCGTTGTTCGATCGGGCGAACCCGTTCAATCCGGTCAACCGCCGCATCGACATCATCGTCCTGACCAAGAAGGCTCAGCGCACCATCGAGGGTGAGCAGGGCGCGCCGGAGCAGGCGCCGCCGACCGAGACCGCGCCGCCTGCGGGCGCCGCGCCGGGGGCCGGCGCGGCACCGGCCGATACGCCGATGCAGCCGCGTGAGCTGCGCCAGAAGCTGAATATCTTCGAGGATGGCGTACTGAAGATGGACGAGGCCAAGGACCAGTAAGTGCCAGGGGCCGCCTTGCGGCCCTTTCATCGGCGAGCCCCGTAGGAGATTGCCCAGGCCTGCGCCTTCAAGCATTGCCTGCGTGGGCGCGGGCTCGTCGGAACGCCGCATCACCCGGATCATCGGCGAAAGGTATTCAGAAGCCCCGCCGGATCTTGGCCTTGAGGTCGGCGTGGAAGAAGTCCGCGTTGTCCCTGTCCGACAGCGTCCCGCGGCGGGCCATCGAGGCCATGGCGCGGCCAAAGGTCTGCTCGTCATGATAGGCCCGCACGAACAGATCAATATGCTCCCGCTTTCTCATGGTCGGCCACTTGCCCAGGTATCCCGGCGATTCGCTGGCGCCTGCGTGATAGAAACTCACCCGTCGATTGGTCATGGCCGCGGCCCCCAGCAGCCAGGCTGTCCACCAGTCGTCGCGATTGTTCGGTGGCAGTATCCCGACCCAGTGGGTGGCGTCGGTCATCTGCTGGCAGAAGCTGCCGTGCAGGTCGTCGAAGGTCTGTCCTTCGTCGTCGAAACGCACCAGTTGCGTGGGGATGCCTTCGAGCAGCAGGCGCTCGTTGAGGATGAAGGCATCGAGTCGCTCGTCGTGACGGTAGCTGATGAAAACCGGCATTTTGCATTGTCCTCCCTGATCCTCGCCGGCAGGACCTGCCAGGCTGAGGCATGACCTTCGGGGAAAGCCGGACTCGGGACAATGGGTGACCAAAAAACCAGAGAGCTCCTACCTATATCGGTTAAATATTCCTACAGTTCGGTCGGCTCAGTAGGTGTCTTCCGGCAGACTGGCGATGATCGAGCGATAGCTGTTCATCCGCTGTTGCGTGACGCTGCCATCCTCCAGTGCCTTGAGCAGCGCGCAGCCAGGCTCGCGGTCATGTTTGCAGTCGCGGAAGCGGCAGTTGCCGATCAGGTCGCGAAACTCGATGAAGCCGTCTTCCACGTCGTCGCGACTGACATGCATCAGGCCGAATTCGCGAATGCCCGGCGAGTCGATCAGGTCGCCGCCATTGGGGAAGTGGTAGAGGCGCGCGGTGGTGGTGGTGTGCGTACCCTGGCCGGACCACTCCGACAGGTCGCCGACGCGGCTGTCGGCCTTGGGCAGCAGGCTGTTGACCAGCGAGGACTTGCCCACGCCCGACTGGCCGACGAACACGCTGATGTGGCCATCGAGCGTCTGTTGCAGGCGTTGCATACCGTCGCCGTGGTGAGCCGACACCTCCAGCAGCGGATAGCCCAGCCCGCGGTACACCTCCAGCATCGCGTTGAGGCCGGGACCATTCTCGTCATCGATCAGGTCGGCCTTGTTCAGCAGCAGCAGCGGGCGGATGCCGGCGTGCTCGGCGGCCACTAGGTAGCGGTCGATCAGGTTGGGGTGGGGTTCCGGGGCCGGGGCGAAGACGATGACGATGAGGTCGACGTTGGCCGCCACAGGCTTGAGCTGACCGTGGTTGTTTGGCCGGCACAGTTCGGTGCTGCGCGGCATCTGCGCGACGATCACGCCGATGCCTTGGTTGCCGGCGCGCCAGACCACGCGGTCGCCGGTCACCAGCGCCGGCAGGTTGGCCCGCAGGTAGCAGCGGAACACCTGGCCGGCGGCCTCGCCGTCCTGGGCTTCCACCTCGACCTGCACGCCGAAGTGGGCGATCACCAGGCCCAGTTGCTCTGGCCCCAGGTCGCCGCCTTCCAGCTCTTGCAAGACATGCTGCTCGCGTTTGGCGGCGCGGGCGGCGCGTTCGCCCTGGATCTTTTCGATGCGCCAGTTCTGGCGGCGGTTGAGCTGGCGTTTGGCCATGGAGGTTCCGTGTCGGCGGGGCAGAAAGAAAACGGCAGGCAGTTTAGCACGGCCCGCCCAAGACCCGCCTCGCTAGGCTAATATGACGGCCTATTCGAGGAGCCCTTTCATGCAGAACCCACAGAACCTGATCTGGATCGATCTGGAAATGACCGGCCTGGATCCGGACGCAGACGTCATCATCGAGATGGCCACCATCGTCACCGACAGCGAGCTGAACACCCTGGCCGAAGGCCCGGTGATCGCCATCCACCACAACGACGAGGTGCTGGCGCGCATGGACGAGTGGAACACTCGCACCCACGGCGCCTCGGGCCTGACCCAGCGCGTGCGGGAAAGCAAGGTGAGCATGGCCGAGGCCGAGGCGCAGACGATCGCCTTCCTCGAGCAGTGGGTGCCGAAAGGCAAGTCGCCGATCTGTGGCAACAGCATCTGCCAGGACCGCCGTTTCCTGTATCGCCACATGCGCAGTCTGGAGGGCTACTTCCACTATCGCAACCTTGATGTATCCACGCTCAAGGAGCTGGCCGCGCGCTGGGCTCCGGATGTGCGAGACAGCTTCAAGAAGGGCAATACCCACCTGGCGCTGGACGACATTCGTGAGTCGATTGCCGAACTGCGTCACTACCGCGAGCATTTCATCAAGGTCTGACCTTGTCATGCGCCGACGATCCTTGGCGCGCCCCCTTTTGGCGCCCCGCGCGACTGGGTAGACTGCGCGCCTTTCCCGCACGGACCTGCGCCATGTTGTTGATGCTCTATCTCATCGCCATTACCGCCGAGGCCATGACCGGTGCTCTGTCAGCCGGTCGCCGCGGCATGGACTGGTTCGGCGTGGTGCTGATCGCCTGCGTCACCGCGCTTGGTGGCGGCTCGGTGCGCGACGTGCTGCTCGGGCACTATCCGCTGACCTGGGTGAAGCATCCGGAGTACCTGGTGCTCACCAGTTTCGCGGCGCTGCTGACCATTTTCATCGCACCCCTGATGCGCCACTTGCGTTCGTTGTTCCTGGTGCTCGATGCGCTGGGGCTGGTGGCGTTCACGCTGATTGGCTGCATGACTGCGCTGGAGATGGGGCAGGGGTTCCTGGTCGCTTCGATCAGTGGTGTGATCACCGGGGTGTTTGGCGGCATCCTGCGGGATATCTTCTGCAACGACATTCCACTGGTGTTTCGTCGTGAGTTGTACGCCAGTGTGTCGTTTGCGGCGGCATGGTTTTACCTGGGCTGCGTGTATTTCAAGGTGCCGGCCGAGCAGGCGATGTTGTTGACCTTGTTCGGTGGTTTTCTGGTGCGGTTGTTGGCGATTCGGTTTCATTGGGAAATGCCGAAGTTTCATTACAACGATCAACACTGAATCTGTCGCGCTGCTCTGAAATGTTCAGTCATCCCTGTGGGAGCCGGCTTGCCGGCGAGAGGATGTAACTGCAAGCACGCTGTCGGTGCTCCGATAATTATTGAAAGTCTGTTGATCTTGATCTTGACTCTAAGCGCGCGATAGTTCGGGCAA
>NZ_JAOEBG010000033.1 GCF_029836165.1 Pseudomonas sp. GD04091 | reverse complement strand
GCTTGTTGACGATGCTCGGCTGACCACCGACGAACACGTCATCCGGGGCGGTGATGGTCACTGTGCCGGTCGCACTGCCTGCCGGAACGGTCACTTTGGTGCCATCGGACAGGGTGAAGGTCAGGCCGTTGTGGCCGGTGACCGACAGGCCCTGGGCGTTGGTCAGCGTCACGGTATAGGTGACCTGGCCCCCTTCGCTGACGGTGCTCTTGTCGGCAGACAAGGTCGCCACGACTTCGCTGATGGTGTCGGTGATCTGGACGGAAGCATCGCCACCCAGCTGCAGATTTTCGAAGGTCTTGCCGGTCACGCTGGCATCGGTCACGCCAAGGGTTACGGAGCCCGCGTCCTTGAACACGTCATCGCCCTGCGCCGGCAGGCTGTAGGTAACCTCGGTCTGACCGGCGGCGATGACCACCGTGGCACCGTTGGACAGGGTCACGGTCAGGTCATGGTCGAGCTTCTGGCTGACCGAAACGGTGAAGGTCGGCTGCTCGGCCTCGGTCACATTGCCATTGCTGGCAATGTTGACGGTCACCGTGTCGATGCTGTCGCTGATCTCGGTCTGCGTCGGCGTGGTGTCAGGCACCAGGTTCTCGAAGTTGCCGCCGGTGGCGCTGGTGATGCTGGTGGTGACCGTGCTGCCATTGACGAACACATCATTGGCCGGGGTCTGGAAATCGACGCTACCGCTCGACTCGCCCGCCTTCACGGTGATGGTCTGGCCATTGGACAGGGTGACGGTGACCGCGGTCTGGGCCGGGTTGGTCAGGGTCACGGTATAAGTGATCACGCCACCTTCGGTCACGCTCGGGGTGGCCGTCAGGGTCGCGGTCGTGGTGTCGATCGAATCGTTGACGGTGGTTTCCGCTGGCGCCGGGTTGGCTACCAGGTTCTCGAAGTTGCCGCCGGTAGTGCCGGTGATCGTGGTGCTGATGGTGCTGCCGTTGTTGTAGACATCGTTGTCCGGTGTCTGGAAATCGACGCTGCCGGAGGACTTACCGGCTTCGATGGTGACGGTCTGACCATTGGACAGAGTGACGGTGACTGCGGTCTGGGCCGGGTTGGTCAGGGTCACGGTGTAGGTGACCACGCCCCCTTCGGTCACGCTCGGGGTGGCCGTCAGGGTGGCGGTGGTGGTATCGACCGAGTCGGTGATGACGGTCTGCGCTGGCGTCGTGTTCGGCACCAGGTTCTCGAAGTTGCCGCCCGTTGCCCCCGTGATCGTGGTGCTGACGGTGCTGCCGTTGTTGTAGACGTCGTTGTCCGGCGTCTGGAAATCGACGCTGCCGGAAGACTTGCCAGCCTCGATGGTGACGGTCTGGCCATTGGACAGGGTGACGGTCACCGGCGTCTGGGCCGGGTTGGTCAGGGTCACGGTGTAGGTGATCACACCACCTTCGGTCACGCTCGGGGTGGCCGTAAGGGTGGCGGTCGTGGTGTCGATGGTGTCGGTGATCTGGGTCACCGCCGGGGAGGTGTCCGGGGTGATGATCAGGCCGTTGCCGCCGCTGGTGCCAGTGATGGTCGCGGAGATCTGGCCGCCATCGATATAGGGGGTGTCGTTGGCCGGAATATTGACGTTGACGGTGCCGGTGGTCTGGCCGGCCGGGATCACGATGACCGCGCCGTTGGACAGGGTCACGGTCAGGTTGGTCAGCGGCGGCTGGCCGACGGTGGCGGTATAGACGACCACGCCACCCGCCTCGGTGATCGTGGGGGTGGCGCTGAGGGTAAGGCCTGTGGTGAGCGGTGCATTGGTGGTGATGGTGTTGCTTGCATCCAGCCCGCCCACTTCCTCGGTGCCTTGCCCCGTGGCGAAGCCGATGGGGCCGGTGGGGAAGCCGATGGTCGGGTCGACCACCCCGGCGGTCTCCTGCAGCATCACGAAGCTGTGGCCGCCGCCGACGGAGCCGCCGCCTGCAGCGGATGGGCCGGCCGCGGTGGCTTCCAGTTCAGTGGTCGGGTCGGCGCCGGCGGCGATGGCCTGTTGCAGTTCTTCGACCGAGGGCGCTGCCTGGGCGGTGGCCTGGCTCAGGTCGGTACTGCTGTCAGGGGTGTCGGCGCTCCACTGGGTTTCCCGGCCGAGGTCGAGCAGGCGGCCATCGGCCAGCTCCAGGGTGACCGCGCCGCCCATGCCGGTATCGACCTGTTCGCCGGCAAACAGGCGGTCGCCTTCGATCAGCAGGCGCCGGATGCCTTCTGGGGAAACTGCGATGACTTGGCCAACAATGCTTTTGACGATGGCAACAACAGTGCTCATTGGACTCTCCGGACTACCCGTTCAGTTGGCTTCCATGCCTGGCCGGCATTCGAAGGCGGCGACTGATGGAATGTTTCAATAATGTTTTGACGCTTAATTGCGTCAATTTTACGTCTATAACTATTGGCAATTAACTTTATGCCAAACTATTGACCTTATGGCTGCCATCCTAAACAATCGCCAACCTAATGTCACATTGATATTTGGCCGCCTACAGCCCTTTCTTTCGTATTAATCGCACTGCCTATTCGGAAGCTTCCTACACAAGGATCAGGGTTTGCCATTTTCCAAGGCAGGCACAGCTTCGGCTGTGATTTGGGACAACAGCTCTCTCGGGAACCAGTAAAAATGCGTGCGTCACTGTTCACCGCTCTTCCTTTCGCTCTCGCCGCCTCGTTCGCTCAAGCACAAACCTTGCCCGAAGCCATGCAGAAGGCACTCGAGGTGCATCCAGAAATCCAGGCCGGCGTGAACGCCCGCGTGGCTGCCGACCACCAGCTGCGTGCCGCCCAGGGCGGCTATTTGCCGCGGGTGGATGTGACAGCCGGTTACGGTCGTGAGGGCACCGACAGCCCGAGCACCCGCAATCGCTGGGAGACGCTGAACCGTGGTGAATCGGCCATTCGCCTGCGGCAAATGGTTTTTGACGGTTTTGCCACCTCCAGCGAGGTCGGCCGCCAACAGGCCACCGTCAATGCCCGCGCCTATTCCCTGCTGGGGACCTCCGAGCGCACCGCGCTGACCGTGGCCCAGGTTTACCTGGACGTGCTGACACGCCGTGAAATGGTGCGCCTGGCCGAGGAAAACCTGCGCAATCACGACCGTATCCTCGATCAGATCAAGCTGCGTACCAGTCGTGGCGTCGGCCGCATGGCCGACCTCGACCAGGCCGAGGCGCGCCAGGCCCAGGCCCGCAACAATCTGCTCACCGAACAGACCAACCTGGCTGACGCCAACACCAACTACCTGAGCGTCGTCGGGCAAATGCCCGACCAGTTAAGCACGCCTGCGCCGTTTGTCGACCTGCTGCCGGCTTCCCTCGACGAAGCGCGCCATCAGCTGGTCGAAGACAGCCCGATCCTGCGCTCGGCCGAGTCGGACATCGCCGCCGCCGAGAAGCAATACGAGGCGGCAAAGTCTACGTTCTATCCGCGCTTCGATGCCGAACTCGGACGAACGGCCGACAACAACCTCGACGGCGCCGTCGGCCACAACAATGAATGGCAAGCCATGCTGCGCATGAACTTCAACCTGTACGCCGGCGGCAGTAACAAGGCGGACCTGGAATCGAAGTCGTATCTGGCCAACCAGGCACTGGACATTCGTAACAACGCCTTGCGCCAACTCAATGAGGAGTTAGGCTTGGCATGGAATGCTCTGGAGAACGCCAACGCCCAGGTGCCGATCGCCCAGCAGTACGTCGATCACAGCAACCGGGTGCGCAGCGCCTACCAGCAGCAGTTCGGCCTGGGCGAGCGAACCCTGCTCGACCTGCTCGACAGCGAGAATGAAACCTTCACCGCCCAGCGTCGTCTGGTAGAGGTGAAAAACATTCAAATGTTTACTCAGTACCGAATCAAGGCGACCATTGGCCAGCTGCTCAAGAGCCAGGGTGTCGTAGCCCCGATGGCATCCGTTGTGCAGAACGATCTGAAACCCAAGGTGAACCTGCCAGGCATGAACTGACCAGGCGCGCCTTGACCTAAACCGCAAGGATGAAGAGAGCGCCGCGTGGAATCCGAAGTCAGTCGAGTCCAACTCAGCCACGATCCACGCAGTCAGCATGACGACCCGCTGCTGGACAGTCTGCTGACCCTGTGTGTCCTGCATCAGAAGCCCGCCAGCCGGGCCATGCTGACCACCGGGTTGCCCTTGCCCGCGCAACGCCTGACCGCCGAGCTGCTGCCCCGCGCCGCCGCCCGGGCCGGGCTGCAGGGCCGCTTGCTGCAGCGCAAGCTCGAGCAGATCCCCAGCATCGCCATGCCGGCGATGCTCCTGCTCAAGGAGGGCCGCTGCGCCGTCCTGCTCGGCTGGGAGAACGAAGACACCGCCCGCCTGCTGCTCAGCGAGAGCGATGGCGGCGAGGTGCACGTCACCCGTGAGGCGCTGCTGGGCGACTACAGCGGCAAGGTGTTCTTCGCTCAGCCGCAGCACAAGTTCGACGTCAACCACGGCAACCTGATCCCGCGCGCGCGCTCCTGGTTCCGCGACACCCTGCTGCGCAGCAAATGGCTGTACATCGATGCCATCGCCGCCAGCCTGGTGATCAACCTGATCGCCCTGGCCGCGCCGCTGTTCGTGATGAACGTGTACGACCGCGTGGTGCCCAACCAGGCCACCTCGACGCTGTGGGTGCTGGCGGTCGGCATTGCCGGCGCCTATGTCTTCGACCTGATTCTCAAGGGGTTGCGCAGCCTCTGCCTGGACCTGGCCGGCAAGAAGACCGACCTGATCATCTCGGCGACGTTGTTCGAGCGCATCGTCGGCATGGCCATGAAGTACCGCCCGGCGCGGGTCGGCAGCTTCGCCCAGAACATCCACGAGTTCCAGGGCCTGCGCGACTTCCTCGCCTCGCTGACCCTGACCAGCCTGATCGACCTGCCGTTCACCCTGCTGATCCTGATCGTGATCGCCATCATCGGCGGGCACCTGGTGTGGATTCCGATCCTGGCCTTCCCGCTGGCCCTGGGCATCGGCTACGCCCTGCAGAAGCCGCTTATGTCCACCATGGAGCGCACCATGGCGCTGGCCTCCGAGCGCCAGTCGAGCCTGATCGAGACCCTCGCCGGGCTGGACGCGGTCAAGGTCAACAACGCCGAGAGCGAGCGCCAGTACATGTGGGAGCAGACCCTTGGCACCCTCAGCCGCCTGGAACTGCGGGTCAAGGTGCTGTCGGGCCTGGCGATGAACATCACCGCGCTGATCCAGCAGCTGGCCGGCGTGGCGATGATCTGCGTGGGCGTCTACCTGATCATCGACGGCAACCTCAGCATGGGCGGCCTGGTGGCCTGCTACATGCTCAGCGGCCGCGCCCTCGGGCCGCTGGGTCAGCTCAACGGTCTGCTGGCCCGCTACCAGCAGGCCAAGGTCACCATGGTCGCCACCGACCAGATGATGGAGCTGCCCCAGGAGCGCAACTTCGAGGAGCGCCCGCTGAGCCGCCAGGTGCTGCAGGGCGCCATCGAGTTCCGTGGCGTCGAGTTCACCTACCCGAACCAGCAGAACAAGGCCCTCAAGGGCATCAACCTGACCATCCGCCCGGGCGAGAAGGTCGGCATCATCGGCCGCAGCGGGTCGGGCAAGAGCTCGCTGGCCAAGCTGATCGTCGGCCTGTACGAGCCGGACAACGGCTCGTTGCTGGTCGATGGCGTGGACATCCGCCAGATCGACGTCAGCGAACTGCGCCACAACATCGGCTACGTGCCACAGGACATCCAGCTGCTGGCCGGCACCTTGCGCGACAACCTGGTCAGCGGTGCCCGCTACATCGAGGACGAGCTCATCCTGCAGGCCGCCGAGCTGGCCGGCGTGCACGAATTCGCCCGCCTGCACCCCGACGGCTACGAGCTGCAGGTCGGCGAACGCGGCCAGAATCTCTCCGGCGGCCAGCGGCAGAACGTCGCCCTGGGCCGCGCGCTGCTGCTCAACCCACAGATCCTGCTGCTCGACGAACCCACCAGCGCCATGGACAACACCGGTGAGGAGCGCCTCAAGCAGCGCCTGGCAGCGGTGGTCGAGGGCAAGACCGTACTGCTGGTCACCCACCGCGCCTCGCTGCTGTCGCTGGTGGATCGGTTGATCGTCATCGATCGTGGACAGATCGTCGCGGATGGCCCGAAAGCCGCCGTCATGGATGCGCTGAAGAAGGGGCAGATCAGTGTTGCATAAGCTGGATATGGGGCGTTTCAAGGACAACCTGCGCCGTTATTTCAAAGGCTCGGAGTCGCTTGCCGGGCAGCCCCTGCCCGAGGTCAACAAGGCGCTGATCGAGGACGCGCCGCGAGTGGTGCGTCTGACCATCTGGGGCGTGATCGCCTTCTTCCTGTTCCTGATCGTCTGGGCCAGCGTCGCGCCCATCGACGAGGTCACGCGTGGGGAGGGCAAGGCCATCCCGTCGTCCAAGGTGCAGAAGATCCAGAACCTCGAAGGCGGCATCGTCGCCGAGATCTTCGCCAAGGAAGGAGAGATCGTCGAAGTCGGCCAGCCGTTGCTGCGCCTGGACGAAACCCGTTTCGCCTCCAACGTCGGCGAGACCGAGGCCTCGCGCCTGGCCATGGCCCTGCGCGTGCAGCGCCTGACGGCCGAGGTCGAGGACAAGCCGCTGCAGATCGACGAAGAGCTGCGCAAGGCCGCGCCGAGCCAGGCCGCCAACGAACAATCGCTGTACCAGAGCCGGCGCCAGCAGTTGCAGGACGAGATCGGCGGCCTGCAGCAGCAGTTGGTGCAGAAGCAGCAGGAGCTGCGCGAGTTCAACTCCAAGCGTGCCCAGTACGCCAACAGCCTGCAGTTGTTGCGCCAGGAGATCGCCATGTCCGAGCCGCTGGTGGCCCAGGGCGCGATTTCCCAGGTCGAAGTGCTGCGCCTGCGCCGCGCCGAGGTCGAGAACCGTGGCCAGATGGACTCCACCGCCCTGGCGATCCCCCGTGCCGAGGCGGCGATCAAGGAGGTCGAGAGCAAGATCGAAGAGACCCGTGGCAAGTTCCGCAGCGATGCCCTGACCCAGCTCAACGAGGCCCGTACCGAGCTGAACAAGGCCACCGCCACCAGCAAGGCACTGGATGACCGCGTGCACCGCACCATGGTCACCTCGCCGGTGCGCGGTATCGTCAAGCAGCTGCTGGTCAACACCATCGGCGGGGTGATCCAGCCGGGCAGCGACATCATCGAGATCGTGCCGCTGGACGACACTCTGGTGGTCGAGGCGAAGATCCTGCCCAAGGACATCGCCTTCCTGCACCCAGGCCAGGAGGCCACGGTCAAGTTCACTGCCTACGACTACACCGTCTATGGCGGGATGAAGGCCAAGCTCGAGCAGATCGGTGCCGACACCATCACCGACGAAGACAAGAAGACCACCTACTACCTGATCAAGCTGCGCACCGAGAAGAGCCACCTGGGCACCGACGAGAAGCCGCTGCTGATCATCCCGGGCATGGTGGCCACGGTGGACATCATGACCGGCAAGAAGACCATCATGAGCTACCTGCTCAAGCCGATCATCAAGGCGCGCTCGGAAGCCCTGCGCGAGCGCTGATCGTCTCTGCGCGATCCCTGTAGGAGCGGCCTTGTGTCGCGAAAGGGCTGCAACGCAGCCCCAGGATCTACGTCGAGACAGAAATTGCCGGGGCCGCTTTGCGGCCCTTTCGCGACACAGGCCGCTCCGGCAGGACAGTGCATGGCCTGAAGTGCGACCCTTCATATGGATATGCCGTAACGGTATTTAAAATCATGTTCTTATGACTTTATAGTCACCCCCACTGCGTACCCGCCGACCAATCGGCGCGCCGCACGACTCGAACCCACACGGGCAGTCCCCGTGCGTTTCCGATCGTTGCGCGCCCTGAAGTCGCGCACTGCGTGGGAGTGAACAATGCCAGCCGCCTCGAACGCCTTGTCGAGCATCGACAGCGCCCTGCCGCAATCCTTTGAAATCCGCCCGTTCCCCGGCGCCGTCGGCGCCGAGATCGTCGGCCTCGACCTGTCCCGGCCGGTCAACGCCGAAAATTTCACCCGCATCCACCGCGCCCACCTGGACCATCACGTCCTGGTGTTCCGTAACGTGCGCATCACCCCCGAACAGCAGATTGCTTTCAGCCGCCGTTTCGGCGAGCTGCAGATCCATGTGCTCAAGCAGTTCCTGCTCGCCGGCCATCCCGAGATCCTGATCGTCTCCAACATCGTCGAGGAGGGTCGCAACGTCGGCCTGGGCGATGCCGGCAAGTTCTGGCACTCGGACCTGTCGTACAAGGAACTGCCGAGCCTGGGCTCGATGCTGCACGCCCAGGAGCTGCCCAGCGAGGGCGGCGACACCTTGTTCGCCGACATGCACAAAGCCTGGGACGCCGTGCCCGACGCCCTGCGCAAAGTGGTCGAGGGGCGCAGCGCCGCCCACTCCTACACCGCCCGATACGCCGAGACCAAGTTCGAAGGCAACTGGCGTCCGACCCTGACCGCCGAGCAGTTGGCCCAGGTCCAGGAAGTCATCCATCCGGTGGTGCGTACCCATCCGGAAAACGGCCGCAAGGCACTGTTCGTCAGCGAGGGCTTCACCACCCGTATCGTCGGCCTGCCGGACGATGAAAGCCGTGACGTGCTGCAGCAGCTGTACGCCCTGAGCGTGCTCGAGCGGAACATCTACCGCCACTCCTGGCAGCCACACGACCTGGTGTTCTGGGACAACCGTTCGCTGATCCACCTGGCCACCGGCTGCCCCGCGCACCTGCGCCGCAAGCTGTACCGCACCACCATCCAGGGCGACGCCCCGTTCTGACGACCGAGGAACATCATCATGCGCAACTCCATCAGCCGCCTGGCGGCAAGCATCGGCCTGGGCGCGAGCCTGGTCTTCGGCAGCCTGGCAGCCCCGACCGTGGCCCACGCCGAAGGCCAGATCCGCATCGCCGAACAGTTCGGCATCGTCTACCTGCTGCTCAACGTGGTGCGTGACCAGCAACTGATCGAGAAGCACGGCAAGGAACAGGGCATCGACATCAAGGTCGACTGGGCCCAGCTGTCTGGTGGCGCGGCGATCAACGACGCGCTGCTGTCCGGCTCGGTGGACATCGCTGGTGCCGGGGTCGGTCCGCTGCTCACCGTGTGGGATCGCACCAAGGGCCGGCAGAACGTCAAGGCCGTGGCTTCGCTGGGCAACTTCCCGTACTACCTGGTCAGCAGCAACCCCGAGGTGAAGACCATCGCCGATATCTCCGCCAAGGACCGCATCGCCGTGCCGGCGGTCGGCGTGTCGGTGCAGTCGCGCTTCCTGCAGTACGCCGCCGCCCAGCAGTGGGGCGACAAGGAATACAACCGCCTCGACAAGTACACCCTGGCCGTGCCGCATCCGGATGCCACGGCGGCATTGCTGGCCGGTGGCACCGAGCTCAACGGGCATTTCTCCAACCCGCCGTTCCAGGACCAGGCGCTGGCCAACAAGAACGTGCACGTGGTGCTGAACAGCTACGACCTGCTCGGCCCCAACTCGCCGACCCTGCTGTTCGCCACCGAGAAATTCCGCAAGGACAACCCCAAGACCTACAAGGCGTTCGTCGATGCCTTGGCCGAAGCCGCCGACTTCGCCCAGAACGACAAGGCCGCCGCCGCCGACACCTACATCCGCGTGACCAAGGCCAAGATCGACCGCGACACGCTGATCAAGCTGATCGACAATCCGCAGTACGAATTCACCGTTACCCCGAAGAACACCTACAAGCTGGCCGACTTCCTTTACCGGGTCGGTGCGATCAAGAACAAGCCCGAGTCGTGGAAGGACTACTTCTTCCAGGACGAACGCCCGCTGCAAGGGAGCTGATCGCCGATGACCGCCCCATTGCCAGGCCACACGGCCAGCAACCTGAGCCGTGTCGCCACCCCACCGCTGCTGGCGGTGGATAACCTGAGCCTCGAATACCGCACCGCCCAGCGCGTGGTGCGGGCCACCCACCAGGTCAGCTTCGAAGTCGACCGCGCCGACCGCTTCGTGTTGCTCGGCCCCTCCGGCTGCGGCAAGTCCACCTTGCTCAAGGCCGTGGCCGGCTTCATCGAGCCAAGCGAAGGGCAGATCCTGCTCCAGGGCCAGGCGGTGCGCGGCCCTGGGCCCGACCGTATCGTGGTGTTCCAGGAGTTCGACCAGCTGCCACCCTGGAAGACGGTGAAGCAGAACGTCATGTTCCCGTTGCTGGTGTCCGGCCAGCTCAAGCGCGCCGAAGCCGAGGCGCGGGCGCTGCACTATCTGGAGAAAGTCGGCCTGGCCGCCTTCGCCGATGCTTATCCCCATACCCTTTCCGGCGGCATGAAGGCCCGCGTGGCCATCGCTCGGGCACTGGCCACGCAACCGAAGATCCTGCTGATGGACGAGCCGTTCGCCGCGCTCGACGCGTTGACCCGGCGCAAGATGCAGGAAGAGCTGCTGCTGCTGTGGGAAGAGGTGCGTTTCACCCTGCTGTTCGTCACCCATTCCATCGAGGAAGCGTTGGTGGTGGGCAACCGCATCCTGCTGCTGTCGCCGCACCCGGGCCGGGTGCGGGCCGAGGTCCACAGCCACCAGTACGACCTGCGCAGCCTGGGCGCCAGCGATTTCCAGGCCAGCGCCCGGCGCATCCATCGCCTGCTGTTCGATGAGGTCGACGCGCCGCAACAGGCCAGCGATCTGGGGTTCAACGACATTCGCATCGCCTACTGACAGGAGCCAGAGCATGACCACGACACCTGCGCGCCAGGAATACGAAGTGCAGCTGCAGCCCCTGCCCGGGGTGCCGCTGGAACGCGAGCTGCCGGCGGTGCAACGCTTGTGGCAACAGGGCTGGCTGCGCAAGGCCGTGATCCTGGTGGTGCTCGCGGTGGCCTGGGAGGCCGCGGCCCGCTATACCGGCAACGACCTGCTGTTGCCGAGCTTCCTGCAGACCGCCAGCGCATTGTGGGATGGGCTGTTCAGCGGCGAGCTGGTGGCCAAGGGCGGTGTTTCGCTGGTGGTGCTGCTCAAGGGCTATGTGCTGGGTATCGTCCTGGCCTTCGGCCTGACCAGCCTGGCCGTCTCGACGCAGCTGGGGCGTGACCTGCTGGGCACCCTGACCTCGATGTTCAATCCGCTGCCGGCCATCGCGTTGCTGCCGCTGGCACTGCTGTGGTTCGGCCTGGGCGACAACAGCCTGATCTTCGTGCTGGTGCACTCGGTGTTGTGGGCCCTGGCACTCAACACCTACGCGGGCTTTCTCGGCGTGTCCGAAACCCTGCGCATGGCCGGGCGCAACTACGGCCTGCGCGGTTTGCGGCTGGTGCTGCATATCCTGGTGCCGGCGGCGTTGCCGTCGATCCTGGCGGGGCTGAAAATCGGCTGGGCGTTCGCCTGGCGCACGCTGATCGCCGCCGAGCTGGTGTTCGGTGCCAGCAGCGGCAAGGGTGGATTGGGCTGGTACATCTTCCAGAACCGCAACGAGCTATACACCGACAAGGTGTTCGCCGGGTTGGCGGTGGTGATCCTGATCGGCTTGCTGGTGGAGGGTCTGGTGTTCAACACCTTGGAGCGGTTGACCGTGCGGCGGTGGGGGATGCAGCGCTAGTGTGTTGCCTGTACCGGCCTCTCGCCGGCAAGCCGGCTCCCACAGGTATGGCGCAAGGCTTGAGGACAGCACGGTCGGTGTGGGAGCCGGCTCGCCGGCGATGAGGCCAGATCAGCCAGCGGCGAATTCAGGGTCTAGTCCTGATACTGAGCCGCTGCACTGGTCAGCGTTCGCGCGATTTCCTCACGCAGTTCCTGCGGCGCCTCCACCACCAGCCCATCTCCCTGGCTCAGCAACCACCAGCGCAAGGGCCAGCCATCCGCCACCGTCGCCCGCAATCGGTGCCCCTGCTCCAGGGCAGTCAGCCGCATGTCGGCGGTCAACGGCGCCTCGCGCAGACGGCGTGCCAGCAGGTCGCTGACCCACGCCTGCAATTCGATGCCGCTCCCATGGCCGGGCTGCAGCGACTCGCCACGCAAATACCCCTGCAGATCGAAATTCCCGCGCAGCTCGCCACCGGCATTGGCCGACCAGTGCCAGCCAAAGGGAATGCTCTTGTCGTTGCGCTCCAGCGGGAAGATCAGCGACAGCTCGTTGAGGTCGCGCTCCACCGTGCGCTTGCTGACATTGAAACCGACATCGCGCAGGCGCCACACCAGCTCGGCGCTGGTGATCCCGGGGGAGCGGCTGGGCAACTGGCGCAACAATGCCCATTGGCGGCTGAGGGTGGCGCGGGTGGTGGCGAACGGCAAAAGGAAACGTCCTTGTCTAGGCTTGCCGGCATAGGATGGCGGCACGGGCAGGGCATGGCAATTGGCCACAGCCTGCTCAGATCAAGGAAGATGCAATTGGTTGCCTGAGATCAACTCGTTCGCGACAGGTTTTGTCGTGCCATCGCGCAGAATCACGCCTCATCACAGTGGAGGTTGGAGCTGTGGGTCGTTCAATGAGGATGAACATGTCTGCCGCCAGCAATATCCATTCGCTGCTCGCCCGGCTTCTCCCCGAGCGGATCGTCCCGGCGCCGGCTCGCCCCGGGCAGCGCCATCGGTTGTTCGCCGGGATCGGCATGCCCAGCCAGCAGGCGTTGAGCGGCGAGCGCTTCGGCCTGATCGACCGCCTGGACGAAACGGTCGATCTGCAGGCGATCTACCACGACCTGTGCCGCCAGGCCCTGCTGGGCAATGTCGCGGCGCTCAACGACCTGGGCTGGATCTGGCTCAACGGCAAGTACTGGCGTGGCGATACCGTGCTGGCCGGCCACCTGCTGCGCATGGCCGCCCTGCAGGGCAATGCCGCGGCGTGGTTCAACCTCGGCCAGCAGCATTACTTCGGCAAGGGTGTGGAAATCTCCTATGCCAATGCCGCCGAGTACTACCGCCATGCCTTCGAGCGGGGCATGCCGCTGGCCGCCGCCGCGCTGGGCGACCTGTACGAGGAGGAAGTGTGCGATGGCGGGCAGGCGTGGCAGGTCGACCCCGGCGAAGCCTACCAGTGGTTCCTGCGCGGAGCCCGGCAAGGCGAGGCGCGTTGTCGCTTCGAAGTGGGATACCGCTTGCTGCACGGGCTGCATGCGGAGGCTGACACCAGGGCCGCGTTGTACTGGCTGGAGCTGGCGGCGGCGACCGGAGTGATGCAGGCCGCCGAGGAGCTGGCGGTGCATTTCAGCAGCCGGGACGTGGCGCGCTACCTGGGCTGGCGAGACCAGGCGATCAAGCTGGGTAGTACGCTGGCGCTGACCATGAAGCTGGAAGACCAGATCCAGCCGTAAGGCAATGTTCAGCGCGGTGCCTGTAGGAGCGGCCTTGCCGAGGCGTCGGACCGGTCGGAAAGGGCTGCGTAGCAGCCCCGGGATTTCAGCGTTGATGCGACGATCGCTGGGGCCGCTTTGCGGTCCTTTCGCGACACAAGGCCGCTCCTACAGGGATCGCGTTATCCGGCCAGATCGCGGGTAGATGAACAACCTTTCATCGTCTCCCTACGTCACCCCCGGTTGACGACGGGGGGAGGGCAGGGCGTATATTGATAGTTAGCAAACTATGAATATCCTCGGTTCTCACATGTCCCTCGACGCACTGCACCTGAAAATCAGCAGCGGCATGGTCGTGGCCGCCCGGCATTGGCGTCGCCTGTGCCAGGGTGCCCTGACCGGCTACGGCATTTCCGAAGCCTGTGCGGTGCCGTTGCTGATGATCGTGCGCCTGGGTGACGGCGTGCATCAGGTGGCAGTGGCCCAGGCCGCCGGGTTGGAAAGCCCGTCGCTGGTGCGCCTGCTCGACCAGTTGTGCAAGGCCGGCCTGGTCTGTCGCAGCGAAGACCCGCTGGATCGTCGCGCCAAGGCGCTGAGCCTCACCGTCGAGGGCCGCGCCCTGGCCGAATCCATCGAAGGCGAGCTGGTGCGCCTGCGCCGGGAAGTGCTCGAGGGTATCGACCAGGCCGACCTCGAAGCCACGCTGCGGGTGATCCGCGCCTTCGAAGAGGCGGGCGTCACGCCATGAGCGGCTTCTTCAGCTCGGTGCCCCCGGCCCGCGACTGGTTCTACGGCGTGCGCACCTTCGCCGCGTCGATGATCGCCCTGTACATCGCCCTGCTGATGCAGCTGCCGCGCCCATACTGGGCCATGGCCACGGTCTACATCGTCTCCAGCCCGTTCCTCGGCCCGACCACCTCCAAGGCGCTGTACCGTGCCCTGGGTACGTTGCTGGGGACCGGCGGGGCCATCTTCCTGGTGCCACCGCTGGTGCAGTCGCCGCTGCTGCTGAGCATCGCCATCGCCCTGTGGACCGGTACCCTGCTGTTCCTCTCGCTGAACCTGCGCACGGCCAACAACTACGTGCTGATGCTGGCCGGCTATACCCTGCCGATGATCGCCCTGGCGGTGGTCGACAACCCGCTGGCGGTGTTCGACGTGGCTTCGTCCCGTGCCCAGGAAATCTGCCTGGGCATCGTCTGCGCGGCGGTGGTCGGCGCGGTGTTCTGGCCGCGCCGGCTGGCGCCGGTGGTGCTTGGCGCGGCCGACAGCTGGTTCACCGAGGCCATCCGCTACAGCGACACCTACCTCGCCCGTGGAGCCGGTGCCGACAAAGTCGGCGGCATGCGTGCCGCGATGGTCACTGCCTTCAACTCGCTGGAGCCGATGATCGGCCAGCTCGGCCACGAAGGCGCCGGGCCCCACACCTTGAAGAACGCCCGTGAACTGCGCGGGCGGATGATCCACCTGTTGCCGGTGATCGATGCCCTCGACGATGCCTTGATCGCCCTGGAGGGCCGCGCACCCGAGCAGTTCGCCCAGCTGCAACCGGTGCTCGCCGACGCCCGTGAATGGCTCGAGGGTACCGCCGACAGCGCCTCGGTGGCCCGCTGGACCGCCCTGCACGAACAGATCGATCGCCTGCAGCCCGGCGCCGCCGCCATCGACCAGCGCGCCGAGCTGTTGCTGTCCAACGCCCTCTACCGCCTGACCGAGTGGGCCGACCTCTGGCAGGACTGCTGCACCCTGCAGCACGCCCTGCGCAGGGACGACGCCACGCCGTGGCGGGCGGTCTACCGTCACTGGCGCCTGGGTCGCCTGACACCGTTCTTCGATCGCGGCCTGATGCTCTATTCGGTGTTCTCCACGGTCACCGCCATCGTCGTCGCCTGTGGCCTGTGGATCGGCCTGGGCTGGAACGACGGCGCCAGCGCGGTGATCCTCGCCGCTGTGTCGTGCAGCTTCTTCGCCGCCATGGACGACCCGGCGCCGCAGATCTACCGGTTCTTCTTCTGGACCCTGATGTCGGTGATCTTCTCCAGCCTGTACCTGTTCCTGGTGCTGCCCAACCTGCACGACTTCCCGATGCTGGTGCTGGCCTTCGCCGTGCCGTTCATCTGCATCGGCACCCTGACCGTGCAGCCGCGCTTCTACCTCGGCACCTTGCTGACCATCGTCAACACCTCGACCTTCATCAGCATCCAGGGCGCCTACGACGCCGACTTCTTCACCTTCATCAACGCCAACCTGGCTGGCCCCGTGGGCTTGCTGTTCGCCTTCATCTGGACCCTTGTCGTGCGCCCGTTCGGCGTGGAGCTGGCGGCCAAGCGCATGACCCGCTTCGCCTGGCGCGATATCGTCGAGATGACCGAGCCGGCCACGCTCGCCGAACACCGCCAGGTCGGGGTGCAGATGCTCGACCGCCTGATGCAGCACCTGCCGCGGCTGTCGCAGACCGGCCAGGACAGCGGCGTGGCCCTGCGCGACCTGCGCGTGGGCCTGAACCTGCTTGACCTGCTGGCCTACATGCCGCGTGCCGGTGTCCAGGCGCGCGAACGCCTGCGCACGGTGATCGAGGAGGTCGGCAGCCACTATGCCGCCTGCCTGCGCGCCAACCGTCGCCTGCACGCTCCGGCCGCGCTGCTGCGCAACATGGAGCGTGCACGCCAGGCGTTGAACCTGGACGAACTGTACGAACGCGGCGACGCCCGCACTCACCTGCTGCACGCCCTGAGCGGCCTGCGCCTGGCGCTGCTGCCGGGCGTCGAGGTGATGCTCGAACCCGCTGAACAAACGCAACTGCCTCCCGGCCTCGACGGAGCGCCCCTGTGATCGGTGAACTGGATATCAGCGGGGTGTTCCTGCCCACGCTGCTGGTGATGATGTTTGGCACCTACCTGCTGTTCCTCGGCGTGCACGCGGTGCTGGTGCGCCTGCATTTCTACCGCCTGGTCTGGCACCGGGCGTTGTTCAACGTTGCCCTGTATGCCGTGCTGCTTGGCGCGGTGGACCACTTTTGCCGAAGCCTGATGCTGCCATGAAAAAACCTTTGCTGACCCTGGGCCGCGTGGTCCTGACCCTGCTGGTAGTGACTTTCGCCGCCGTGCTCGTGTGGCAGATGGTGGTGTACTACATGTTCGCCCCCTGGACCCGCGACGGCCACATCCGCGCCGACGTGATCCAGATCGCCCCCGATGTGTCCGGGCTGATCCAGCAGGTGCAGGTGCGCGACAACCAGAACATCAAGCGTGGCGACGTGCTCTTCACCATCGACCAGGACCGCTTCACCCTGGCCCTGCGCCAGGCCAGGGCGACCCTGGCCGAGCGCCAGGAAACCCTGGCCCAGGCCTCTCGCGAAGCCCAGCGCAACCGCAAGCTGGGCAACCTGGTGGCGGCCGAGCAGCTGGAGGAGAGCCAGTCCCGCGAGGCCCGCGCGCGTTCGGCGGTCAACGAGGCCCAGGTGCAGGTGGACGTCGCCCAGCTCAACCTCGACCGTTCGGTGGTGCGCAGCCCGGTGGATGGCTACCTCAACGACCGCGCGCCGCGGGCCCACGAGTTCGTCAGCGCCGGCCGGCCGGTGCTGTCGGTGGTCGACAGCGCCTCGTACCACGTCGATGGCTATTTCGAAGAGACCAAGCTGGGCGGCATCCATATCGGCGACGCCGTGGACATCCGCGTGATGGGCGACAACACCCGCCTGCGCGGCCGCGTGCAGAGCCTGGCCGCCGGTATCGAGGACCGCGACCGCAGCAGCGGCGCCAACCTGCTGCCCAACGTCAACCCGGCGTTCAGCTGGGTGCGCCTGGCCCAGCGGATTCCCGTGCGGATCGCCTTCGACGAAGTGCCGGAAGACTTCCGCATGATCGCCGGGCGTACCGCCACGGTGTCGATCATCGAGGGCCAGCGCCCATGAAGCAGCTGATCCTGGCGGGGCTGTGCCTGTCCCTCGGTGCCTGCATGATGGTTGGCCCGGACTACCAGCTGCCCAAGGACGCCGCCGTGCAGCGCGGCGACCTCAATGGTCCGCTGCGCCAGGATGCCGACAGCGTGGTGTCGGCGCCGGTGCCCGAGGACTGGTGGCAGCTGTACCAGGATCAACGGCTCAACGAGCTGGTGCGCCAGGCGTTGAGCGCCAACACCGAGCTGCGCGTGGCCGCCGCCAACATCGCCAAGGCCCGTGCCCAGGTGGAGGTGGCCGAGTCCCAGGGCGGTTTCAATGGTGGCGTGAAGCTGGGTGCCCAGCGCCTGCAGGAGTCCGGCGAGGCCTTCCTGTTGCCGGAGAAAGTGCCGGTGGCCAATATCGGCGAGGCGATCATCAGCGCCAGCTACCAGTTCGACCTGTGGGGCACCTTCAAGCGCGGCACCGAAGCCGCCAAGGCCAACGCCGATGCCGTGCAGGCCGCCGCCGACACCGCGCGCATCACCCTGGTGGCCGATGTGGTCAAGGCCTACACCCAGGTGTGCTCGGCCAACGAGGAGTACCATATCGCCCGCGAGTCGCTGGACCTGCAGCAGCAGAGCGTGCAGTTGACCCAGCGCCTGCGCGACGCCGGGCGTGGCGACGAGACCCAGGTCACCCGTTCGCAGACCCAGTTCAAATCCTTGCGCGCCGAGCTGCCGCGCTTCAAGGCCGAGCGCGAGGCCGGGCTGTACACCCTCGCCGCGTTGCTGGCCAGGCCAGTCGAGCAGCTGCCTGCCGGTACCGCCGATTGCGCCGAGCTGCCGCACCTGTCGCAACTGGTGCCGGTCGGCGATGGCGCCGCCTTGCTCAAGCGCCGCCCGGATGTACGCCAGGCCGAACGCCAGCTGGCGGCGGCCACCGCCACCATCGGCGTGGCCACCGGCGCGCTGTACCCGGATATCAGCATCGGCGCCCAGGTCGGCACCATCGGCATCCTCGAGAACCTCGGCGAGCCGGCCACCAACCGTTGGGGCTTCGGCCCGCAAGTCAGCTGGAACATACCCACCAACGGCACCCGCGCGCGCATCCGCATGGCCGAGGCTTCGACCCAGGCGGCGCTGGCGCATTTCGACGGGGTGGTGCTGAACGCCATTCGCGAAACCCAGACCCGCCTGGCGCAGTACAGCGCGTTGCTGGACCGGCGCGATGCGCTGGCCGAGGCGGAGCGTTCGGCGAAGGAGTCGGCGGATCAGACGCACCTGCGCTATCAGGTGGGCCGAGAGTCGTTCCTGGCGGATCTGCAGGCCACCCGGACCTATACCGATGTACGGGCGCAGCTGGCGGCGGCCAACAGCCAGGTGGCGATGGGGCAGATCGGCGTGTTCCTGGCCTTGGGTGGCGGCTGGAAGGAGAGCGCCAGGCCCTGAGATCCCCGGGCCGCTGTGCGGCCCTTTCGCCGGCAAGCCGGCTCCCACAAAAGCTGCAGCGATCCCTGTGGGAGCCGGCCGGCGATGAAACATCAGGTGTCACTCCATTTTTCGCCTCACCCTCTGAGGTCATTAGCCTGACCTGTCATCAACAGGAGCAGGCACATGGACAGTCCTCATTCCGATCAACTCAGGCGTGGCAGGTTCTCCGAGCCTGGCAGGCTTTATCTGCTGACCAGCAAGACCTTGAACCGGGCGCCGTACCTGGTCGATCTGCGATCTGCCCGGTTGCTGATTGCGCAGTTGCGCACTGTGGAGCAAGAGGGCATCGCCCGTTCACTGGCCTGGGTTGTGATGCCTGACCATTTTCACTGGCTTGTGGAGCTTGGGGACGTGGATCTGAAAACGCTGATGCGCAGGGTCAAGTCGCGCAGTACGCGGATGATCAATGGTTATCAGAGGCGCACGGGTCGCCTGTGGCAGCAAGGCTTTCATGATCGGGCGCTGCGGCGCGAGGAAGATGTGCGGGCGGTCGCGCGCTACATTGTCATGAATCCCAAGCGGGCCGGCTTGGTTGAGAGTATCGGCGATTATCCGCATTGGGATGCCATCTGGCTTTGATTGGGTACCAGAATGGGCAGATCTCATGGTTGCCGGTGCTGGCCTCATCGCCGCCAAGCCGGCTCCCATAAAAGCTGCACCGAGCCCTGTGGGAGCCGGCTTGCCGGCGAAAGGGCTGCAGAGCAGCCCCAGCGATTTGTGCGTCACGGCTGAATCCCTGGGGCCGCTGTGCGGCCCTTTCGCGACACAAGGCCGCTCCTACAGGGATTTCGGTTTAGTTCAGCACCCGCGCCGGCTCATCCGGTGGCAGGTTGTCCCGGCCGTGTGGCTGCTTCGGCTGCCCAGGCACCGAGCCGCCCAACTGCTCGGCCAACTGCTGCGCCACATCCTCGCCCAGCGCCTTCGATACATCCCGCACCACCCGCGGACGGTTCAGCGTCACGCGGCGGTCCTGGTTTTTCACCAGCTTGGTGTCCTGCCCCTCACCCATGGCGGTGAACGCCGAGGTGATCTCGAAGGTGCGGGTGTTGATCAGGCTGAAGTCGGCGACCACGGTCAGGCCCAGCACCGCCGAGTAGCTGTCGGTGTGATCCAGCGAGTTGATGTCCTGCTGGAAGTCGATGTCCGACAGGGTGCCGAACAGCACGTAGTCGGCGCCCTTGAACGCACCGTTCTTGATGCGGCGGATCACGTCGTACACGTCTTCCTTCGCCTCGGCGGTGTAGGGGCGGCCCTGGACCAGCTGGAACAGGCCGGTCTTGAGGATCTCACCCTTGATGTCGCCCCCGAACTTGCGCAGCTCAGTCTGCTCGATATAGCTGTTGAGGCTTTCGTACTCGCTGTAGCTCGACTGGCCGCTGGCGTGGTGCATGCCGGCCTGGCCGCTGCTCTGGGCGTTGACGGTGTGGATGTACTCCTCCACCTGCGCCTGGTAGGCCAGGTCGGTCACCGCCACCTTGGGGGCCGCCTGCGCGCCGAAGGCGCAGGCCAGGCCGATGATTGCCATCCATGCACGCATCGGTCAGCGCTCCGTGGTCTTGCGGATTTCTTTTTCGTCCATCCACTCGGCCAGGCCGCTTTCCACGTCGACCAGTTGCAGGCTGAACTTGTAGAACACGTCCTTGTAGTCGCTGCTGCGCTTGACGATCGAACTGATCGAGCCTTCCAGGCGGTACTTGGCGGCGATCATGTTGCCGGTCTTGGCCACGGTCTGCTTCTTGTACAGGCCGCTCTGGTTCTGCAGCTTGAGCTGGTCGACCTGGCTCTGCATGTCGGTGTTGTCGCTGGCGAAGCGGGCGGCGCCGGACTTCATCAGCTGGGTCTTGATCGAGGTGGTGATCTCGCGGGTATCGATGTACTCGCTGGTCTTGTTCTTCACGTCGTACACCTGCACCACCGGGCGGCCGTGCAGCACGCCGGACTGGGCCAGCGAACGGGTCATGCTCTCGGCGATCATCTGCAGGTCGGTGGAACCGAATTCGTTGGTGACCAGCTCGACGGCCTTGCTGTCGCCGTAGCTGATGTTCTTGCCGCCGAGGACCGGCGACGGGGTGCTGCAGCCGCTGACCAGGACGATGGCGACAGCGGCGAGGGAAAGGCGTGCAAGCATGGAACGTGCTCCTGAAATGGGTTACCGGGTGTGGACTTCGAGGCGGAAGTCGCGGGCAGCGGAGGTCGGCGCGATGGCGGGCAGGAAACTGGCCTGCTTGCCGTACAGCGGCAGCGCCTTCCAGCTTTCCTCATCGGCCACCGGGAAACCGTCGTTGCCCAGCCAGGCGAAGCGGTAGTAGAGGGTCCGGTTGCCGCGGCTGGTGTTGCTCAGGGCCACGTTGACGGTGAGAAAACCATTTTCCCGGGCGGCACGCATCTGGCCGATTTCGATGTCATCCAGCTGGCCCATGGTGACCACCTTGCTGGCGGCGCTGCCGGGGGCGGGGGGCGGGGTGGCGCAGCCGGCCAGAAGGGCGACGGCGGCCAGGGCGAGGCATGTTCTGCGCATGTTCGATCCTTGGGTTACTTGAGACTGGCGACAGCCTGGGGCGTGGCCTGCGGGGCGACTTCGACGGCGGGGCCGCCCGCGAATACGCGGTTGCCGATCACACGCAGGTTCACCACTTGATAGGGACGATCGACCTTCACCGTCACCTGGCTGCCGCCGAGGTTCGACGGCAGGTTCAGGTGGTGCGCGCCGGGCTTGAGGCGAACCCGTGCCACCAGGGTCTCGTCGGGCAGAGTGCGCCAGGTGCGGGTGTCGGCGCCTTCGAGCACGGAGGAGGCGATGCCTACCACCAGGCCGGCCATGGGGTTGGTCTTGTTCAGGTTCTTCTGCGCCACGCCGCGGCTGATGGCGCGCACGCTGGTGCGCAGGATGATCCCCGGCATGTCGTCGCGCAGGGCACGGCGCGACATGGCGCTGGTGCTGTTGAGCGCGGTCAGGGCCAGGGCCTGGTCGTCGAGGCGGACCGCGCCCAGGGGCGCGGTGGAGGTGTCATTGCGGATGACCGGGAACGACAACGGAGTGATCACCAGGTTGTCCTGGATCGGCAGCGGCAGTGGGATGCGGATCGAGTCGCGGGCTGGAGCCAAGCCGGTCTGCAGCACGATCAGCACATCGCTTTCGTCGGCCTTGGCGCTGTTCTTGTCCAGATCGAGCAGGGCCTGCTCCAGCAGCGGTGTATTCGGGCGCAGCTCGGCGGCCTTGCGATAGCCTGGCGCGGCCAGGCCCCTCTCGCCCAGGGCTTCGTAGACATAGCCGGACAGGTAATGGCTGAAGGCGCTCTGATAACTGTTCTTCAGGCTGAGCACCTCGGGGGCGTCGAGGCTGGCGACCGGATAACCCTGCAGGTCCTTGTACTCGGTCCTGATACCTTCCTTCTCGGCCTCTTCCTCGCGCTTGAGGTATTCCTTGTCGCGCAGGTCGGCAATGATCGCCTCGCGCTCGTGGGTCTTCTTGATCTCGGTACGGGCGCCGTCGAAATCGTTTTGCGCCAGCAGGTTCAGGGCCATCTGCGTGGTCAGCATGACCTTTTCGTAGTCGTAGCCTTCATAGCGGCGGACCTTGTCGTTGACCAGGTAGCTGCCGAACTGGCTCAGGTACTTGTCGGTGTCGAGCCTGACCGACTCTTCCCACTGGAACACTACGCTGTCGGCCGAGCGCCAGGCGTCCTGGCTGCCCTTGAGGTCGCCCTTGGAGCGCAGCAGCTCGCCTTTTTCAAAGTAATAGAGCAGGTCTTTGTGCTCACCCTTGTTGTTGTTCTCCAGCAGGGCGAGCGCCGCGTCGACGTTGCCGGCGGCCAACTGCATGTTGGTCTCCTGCAGTTCGCTGTCGTAGTTGCGCAAAATCGAACAACCGGTCAGTTGCACGGCGGCGACCAGGGTCGCGAGGGTCAAGGCACGGGATAACATCGGACTACTGCTTTCCATGAAACAGTTGAGACGCTGGGGGGGGCTGGATTATATCCAAAGTAGTAGCGTAGTGATGGCTAATTGATTCGCATTTTTGTGTGGATCACTCGTGGAAAATTCGCGCCGATGCCTGGCCAGCCAAATTGTCGCAAGATTTTTCATGAAATCTGCCCGCCAGCCTTGAGCGATGGAGAGTGGAAGTGAACAATGTTCGCTTTCGTATTTCCGTCGAGATTGGCCATGATTTCCCGTTCCCGTCTGCTTGCCCTGGTGCTTGGCCCGGTGCTGGCGCTGTGCAGCTCCCTGACGCTGGCCGAAGCCCCCGCCGATGCGACCAAGGCGTTGCACCTGCTGGACTACATCGGCGCCGATTACCCGCCCACCGTGCGCGACGGCAAGGTGGTGGACGACGGGGAATACCGCGAGCAGCAGGAGTTCAGCGGTGTGCTGGCCGAGCTGATCAAGGGGTTGCCCGACCATGCCGAGCGCGGCGCGCTGGAACAGGGCGTGCAGCGCCTGCGCCAGGCCATCGACCAGCGTCAGGAGGGTGCGGGTGTCGCTCGCCAGGCTCGCCAGCTCGGCGCCCGTCTGGCAGTGGCCTACGAGGTCAGCCAGGCGCCGGTGATCACCCCCGACCCGGCCCGTGGCGCCTCGTTGTATGCGCAGAACTGCTCGATCTGCCATGGTGACACCGGCCTGGGCGATGGTCCGGCAGGCGTGGGCCTGGAGCCTGCGCCGGCCAACCTGCGCGATGCCGAACGCCTGGATCAGCTGAGCCTGTTCGACCTGTACAACACCCTCGGCCTGGGCATCGAAGGCACCGAGATGCCCTCGTTCGCCGATCAGCTCGACGAGCGCCAGCGCTGGGACGTGGCGGCCTACATCGCCAGCTTCACCGCCGACCCGCAGGCGGCCAAGGGCGACAAGACCTGGAACCTCGCCGACCTGGCCCGCCAGACCCCAGCCGAAGTGGCCGCCAGCGAAGGCGCTGGCGCCGTGGCCGCGTTCCGCGCTCAGCGTGCCCAGCCGCCGCAGGTCAAGCGCGGTCCGGCGCAATTGCTCGAGTACACCTCCAGCACGCTGGACAAGAGCCTGGCGGCTTACCGCGCCGGTGACCACGACCAGGCCTACGACCTGTCGGTGGCGGCGTACCTGGAAGGCTTCGAGCTGGTGGAGAGCTCCCTCGACAACATCGATACCCAGGCCCGCAAGGACACTGAGAAGTCGCTGATGGCCTACCGTCAGTCGTTGCAGGACGGCCTGCCGGTGGCTCAGGCCGAGCAACGTCTGGCCGAAGCCAAGACCAAGCTGGATGAGGCCGCCAAGCTGCTGGGCAGCGATGGCCTGAGCTGGTCGCTGAGCTACATCTCCGGTCTGTTGATCCTGCTGCGCGAAGGACTCGAAGCGATCCTGGTGCTGGCGGCGATCCTCGCCTTCCTGCGCAATACCGGCCAGCAGTCGGCGGTGCGCAGCGTCAACATCGGTTGGGGCCTGGCGCTGGTCGCCGGCTTCGCCACCTGGGCCCTGGCGGCCTATGTGATCGACGTGGGCGGGGCCCAGCGCGAGTTGCTGGAAGGCTGCACGGCGCTGTTCGCCGCAGTGATGGTGCTGTGGCTCGGCGTGTGGATGCACGACCGCCGCCACGCCGCCGCCTGGCAGGACTACATCAAGAGCAGCCTGGTCAGTGGCGGCGGGCGTTTCGGCTTTGCCGTGCTGGCGTTCTTCTCGGTGTACCGCGAGCTGTTCGAGGTGATCCTGTTCTACGAGACCCTGTGGCTGCAGGCCGGCCCGGCGGGGCACCAGGCGGTGCTGGCGGGCGGAGCCACGGCGCTGGTGCTGCTGGTGGGCCTGGCCTGGGTGATCCTGCGCGGTTCGGCCAAGCTGCCGCTGTCGCTGTTCTTCAGCATCAACGCGGCTCTGCTGTGCGCGCTGTCGGTGGTGTTCGCCGGGCATGGCGTCAAGGCGCTGCAGGAGGCCGGTGTGCTCGGCACGCGGCCGGTGGCGTTCTTCGAGTTCGACTGGCTGGGGATCCACGCCGATGCCTACTCGCTGGCCGCGCAGGCGGTGGCGTTGCTGGCGATCGTGTTCCTCTATGGGCGCAGCCGGCTGGCCGAGAAGCGCCGGGCGGCGGCCAACTGATCATTAGAGTGGGGCCGCTATGCGGCCCATCGCGACGCAAGGCCGCTCCCACAGTAATCGTGTCTACCCAAGGCCTTGTGTTGCCCCAGTGCAAGACAGTTGCCCCCACAGGCATACTGGCAACTCTGTGGGAGCGGCCTTGTGTCGCGAAAGGAGGGCACAGCCCTCCCAGCTTTGCGAGGATACGAAAGCAATGCGTATATGGATCGATGCCGACGCCTGCCCCAAGGCGGCCAAGGACCTGATCGTCAAGTTCGCCCTCAAGCGCAAGCTGGAGGTGGTGATGGTCGCCGGCCAGCCGCAGATCAAGCCGGCTTTCGCCTGCGTACGGCTGATCGTGGTGCCCAGCGGCATGGACGCGGCCGATGACTACCTGGTGGAAAACGCCGTACCGGGCGAACTGGTGATCTGCAGTGACGTGCCGCTGGCCGATCGCCTGATCAAGAAGGGCGTGGCGGCGCTGGACCCGCGTGGGCGCGAGTTCGACGAGCGCAACATGGGCGAGCGCCTGGCGGTGCGCAACCTGTTCACCGAGCTGCGCGAGCAGGGGCAGGTGGGCGGCGGACAGGCGCCCTATGGCGAGCGGGAGAAGCAGGCGTTCGCCAATGCGCTGGACCGGATCCTGACCCGGCTGTCCAAAGCCTGACGCTACCCGGAAGCATTCGCCAAGCTTGTGGGAGCGGCCTTGTGTCGCGATGGGGCGCGTAGCGGCCCCAGGATCTCGGCATCATGCAAAATCGCCGGGGCTGCTACGCAGCCCATCGCGACACAAGGCCGCTCCCACAGGGACCGCAGCGGCCATGGGTCTGCGCTTTACCTGTAGGAGCCAGCTTGCCGGCGATGAGGCCGGTAAGCACAAGACAGTTGTCCCTACACCAGCGTTTATCAGTCGTTCTTGTGGGTCAGCTCCAGCACCCGGTCCACCAGCTTGTAGATGCCGCCCGCCGCTTCGCTGATCGACTTGGCCAGCATGTACGCCGGAGTTGTCACCAGCTTGCGCTGGGTATCCTCGACGATGTCGTGCACATCGCATTCCTCATGGGTACCGCCCATCTTCACCACCGCGGCGCTGGTGCCGGCATCGTTGCCAATGGTGCAGACCACGCCCGGCCCGTAGATCTTCGCCGCCAGGGCTGGCGAGATGCAGATCAGGCCGACCGGCTTGCAGGCATCGGCGAAGGCCTCGGCCAAGGCCAGCACGTCCGGCTGCACGCTGCAGTTGGCACCCTCGACGGCAAAGTTGGACAGGTTCTTCGCCGCGCCGAAGCCACCCGGGACGATCAGGGCATCGAAGTCCTCGACCTTGGCTTCACGAATATCCTTCACTTCACCCCGGGCAATGCGCGCCGACTCCACCAGCACATTGCGCGATTCGGGCATTTGTTCACCGGTCAGGTGATCGATCACATGCATCTGCGCGATGTTCGGCGCGAAGCACTGCACCTGGGCGCCACGCTGGTCGAGGCGCAGCAGGGTGATCACGCTCTCGTGGATTTCGGCGCCGTCGTACACGCCGCAACCGGACAGAATCACCGCAACTTTTTTCGTCATGCTCAATACTCCAGTGTCGAGGCGCTAAATGTCCTCTAGTTTGGCAGATGTATCCATGGGATTTGCCCCCTGGCCGGCCTAATCTTCGTGGACAACCCTGGAGGTGGCCGTTCATGGACCTGATTCTGCTGGCCGTGCCGTTCTTCTTCGTGCTGATCGCGGCGGAGCTGATCGCCGATCGCGTGCGCGGGCGGCGCAACTACCAGCTTGCCGACTCGATCAACAGCCTCAGCACCGGCGCGCTGTCCACCAGCACTGGCCTGCTGACCAAGGGCGTGGGGCTGGTGACCTACGCGGTGGCGTGGGAACACCTGGCCGTACTGCGGTTGCCGGCGGATGCCTGGTGGGTGTGGGTGGTCGCTTTCGTGCTCTACGACCTTTGCTACTACTGGCTGCACCGTCTGGGCCACGAGCGCAATGTGCTGTGGGCGGCGCATTCGGTGCACCACCAGAGTGAGGAGTACAACCTCACCACGGCCCTGCGCCAGACCAGCAGCGGCTTCATCTTCTCGTGGATCTTCTACCTGCCGCTGGCGCTGCTGGGCGTGCCGCCGCTGGTGTTCATCACCGTGGCGTCGCTGAACCTGCTGTATCAGTTCTGGGTCCACACCCGTCACGTGCCCAAGTTGGGCTGGCTCGAGTGGGTCTTCATCACGCCGTCCAACCATCGCGTCCACCATGCGCAGAATCCTCTGTACTTGGATCGCAACTATGGCGGGGTGTTCATAATCTGGGACCGGCTGTTCGGCACCTTCCAGGAAGAGGACGAGCGCGAGCCGGTGATCTTCGGCGTGACCACGCCACTGGCCAGCTGGAACCCGCTGTGGGCCAACGTGCAGTTCTATGCGCAATTGTGGAGCGATGCCCGGCGCGCCGACAGCTGGTGGGACAAGCTGCGCATCTGGTTCATGCCCACCGGCTGGCGCCCGGCGGATGTAGCCGCGGCTTATCCACAGGCCAAGCAGGACCTGGCCGCGTTTCGCAAGTTCGCGATCCCGCTGGGTGGCGCGCAGCAGCTGTACGTGACGGCGCAGTTCGTGGTCTACGTGGCGCTGGGCAGTTACCTGATGGAGGTGGCGGAGCAGGTGCCGGCCGCGGCCCTGACGATGGGCTGGTCGGTGATGGCGTTCGGTTTGTTCGTGCTGGGTGCGACGCTGGAGGATCGACCCTGGGCAGGGCGCCTGGAGCTGGCGCGCCTGCTGTCGAATGTGCCGGCGCTGTATCTGGCCGGCGCGCTTGGATTAACGCTGGTCACGCCCACGTTCTGGGTGCTGCTCCTGGGTTACAGCCTGCTCAGCCTCGGCGGCCTGGCCTGCTGCCGCCGCGCGACGCTCGGCGCGGCTGTTGCGAAAGCGCCGGCGCAGCCAGAGCAGCAGGCCCAGCACCAGCAGGCCACCGAGCACCCATAGCTCGTATTTCTTGATGCTGCCCAGCATGCCTTCGAGGATGGCGCCGAAGTGGTAGGCGGCCAGGCCCAAGGCCAGGGCCCAGACCGCGGCGCCGATGCCATTGAGCAGCAGGTAGCGGCGCGGTGGATAGCCCGACAGGCCGATGGCCACCGGCATCACGGTGCGCAGGCCGTAGACGAAGCGGAAGCTCAGCACCCAGATGTCCGGATGGCGGCGGATATGCTCCAGCGCCCGGTCGCCCATCGCCTGCCAGCGAGGCTTGCGGGCGAGGATCTTGCGCCCGTGACGTCGGCCCATGAAGTACCACAGCTGGTCACCGGCATAGCTGCCGCAGAAGGCCACCAGGACCACCAGCTTGATATCCATGTATTCGCGGAACGCAAGAAATCCCGCGAGCACGAGGATGGTCTCGCCTTCGAAGAACGTGCCGAGAAAAAGGGCAAAGTAGCCGAAATCGTTCAGGAATTGTTGAAGCATTTTCAGGCGTGCTGGCGAAATGAACGCGCAGCCTACCCCTTCGGGCGCGTTCGGGAAAGTGTCCAAATGTGTCTCGACGTGAAGATCCCGTGCACGGACAATGGCTGCGGCCACAAGTCGCAGGGTTGCCCTCGGGTGTAACACAGGCGTCATAATGGCCGCTTATAACTGTCGCGCTAGCCCGCCTGCGCGGGCTCAGGAGTCTGCCGTGAGCTTTACCCCCGCCAATCGTCTGTTTCCTGCCACCCGTCTGCGTCGCAACCGTCGTGACGAATTTTCCCGTCGCCTGGTTCGCGAAAACACCCTGACCGTCGATGACCTGATCCTCCCGGTGTTCGTGCTGGACGGCGAGAACCGCCGTGAAGAGGTACCGTCCATGCCAGGCGTCGAGCGCCTGTCGATCGACCTGCTGCTGGAGGCCGCGCAGGGCTGGGTGGCGCTGGGTATCCCGGCGCTGGCGCTGTTCCCGGTGACCCCGACCGAGAAGAAATCCCTGGACGGCGCCGAAGCCTGGAATCCGGACGGCATCGCCCAGCGCGCCACTCGCGCCCTGCGTGCGCGCTTCCCGGAGCTGGGCGTGATCACCGATGTGGCGCTGGACCCGTTCACCACCCATGGGCAGGACGGCATCCTCGATGAAGAGGGGTACGTGCAGAACGACATCACCGTCGATGCGCTGGTGCGTCAGGCCCTGTCCCACGCCGAGGCCGGCGCCCAGGTCGTCGCGCCTTCGGACATGATGGACGGCCGCCTCGGCGCGATCCGCGAAGCCCTGGAAGAAGCCGGCCACGTCAACGTGCGCATCATGGCCTACTCGGCGAAGTACGCCAGCGCCTACTATGGCCCGTTCCGTGATGCCGTCGGCTCGGCGCTGAACCTGGGCAAGGCCAACAAGGCCTCCTACCAGATGGACCCGGCCAACAGCGACGAGGCCCTGCACGAAGTGGCCACCGACCTCGCCGAAGGCGCCGACATGGTCATGGTCAAGCCAGGCATGCCCTACCTGGACATCGTTCACCGGGTGAAGACCGAGTTCAAGGTGCCGACTTTCGCTTATCAGGTGAGCGGCGAGTACGCCATGCACATGGCCGCGATCCAGAACGGCTGGCTCAGCGAGGCCGTGATCCTCGAATCCCTCACCGCATTCAAAAGGGCAGGCGCCGATGGCATCCTGACCTATTTCGCCGTGCGTGCCGCGCAATTGATGAGAGGGCAGTAACGCTCTCCAGGAACGTCAGATGAATAACGAAGTGCTCAACCCTGTCGCGATCAAGGATGCCCAGGCCGTGCCCGAAGAGATGGTGCAGACCCCGCCCGACCTGCCGGTGGTCCCCGAACCGGTGGCGGAAACCGTCGCGCCTGCGCCTGCGCCGGCCCCGGTTCCGGCGATCGCCGTGCCGAGCCTGGACGACAGCAGCCTGTACATTCATCGCGAGCTCTCGCAGCTGCAGTTCAACATCCGTGTGCTGGAGCAGGCGCTGGACGAGTCCTACCCGCTGCTCGAGCGCCTGAAGTTCCTGCTGATCTTCTCCAGCAACCTGGACGAGTTCTTCGAGATTCGCGTGGCGGGCCTGAAGAAGCAGATCAACTTCGCCCGTGAACAGGCCGGCGCCGACGGCCTGCAGCCGCACCAGGCGCTGGCGCGGATCAGCGAGCTGGTGCACAGCGAGGTGGATCGCCAGTACGCGATCCTCAACGACGTGCTGCTGCCGGAGCTGGAGAAACACCAGATCCGCTTCATTCGCCGCCGTTACTGGACGCCCAAGCTCAAGACCTGGGTGCGCCGGTTCTTCCGCGACGAGATCGCGCCGATCATCACCCCGATCGGCCTCGATCCGACCCACCCGTTCCCGCTGCTGGTGAACAAGAGCCTGAACTTCATCGTCGAGCTCGAGGGTGTCGACGCCTTTGGCCGTGATTCGGGCCTGGCGATCATTCCGGCGCCGCGCCTGCTGCCGCGGGTGATTCGCGTGCCGGAGGAGGTCGGTGGCCCCGGCGACAACTACGTGTTCCTGTCGTCGATGATCCACGCTCACGCCGATGACCTGTTCCAGGGCATGAAGGTCAAGGGCTGCTACCAGTTCCGCCTGACCCGCAACGCCGACCTGGCGCTGGACTCCGAGGAAGTCGACGACCTGGCCCGCGCCCTGCGCGGTGAATTGTTCTCGCGCCGCTACGGCGACGCTGTGCGCCTGGAAGTGGCCGACACCTGTCCGAAACACCTGTCGGACTACCTGCTCAAGCAGTTCAGCCTGAGCGAGAGCGAGCTGTACCAGGTCAACGGTCCGGTCAACCTGACCCGCCTGTTCAGCATCACCGGCCTCGACAGCCACCCGGAGCTGCAATACACACCGTTCACTCCGGCGATCCCCAAGCTGCTGCAGAACGCCGACAACATCTTCAGCGTGATCGGCAAGCAGGACGTGCTGCTGATGCACCCGTTCGAGTCGTTCACCCCGGTGATCGACCTGCTGCGTCAGGCCGCCAAGGATCCGCATGTACTCGCGGTGCGCCAGACGCTGTACCGCTCCGGCGCCAACTCGGAGATCGTCGATGCGCTGGTGGACGCGGCGCGTAACGGCAAGGAAGTCACCGCGGTGATCGAGTTGCGCGCACGCTTCGACGAAGAGTCCAACCTGCAGCTGGCCAGCCGCCTGCAGGCTGCCGGCGCGGTGGTGATCTATGGCGTGGTGGGGTTCAAGACCCACGCCAAGATGATGCTGATCCTGCGTCGCGAGCAGGGCGAGATCGTCCGTTACGCGCACCTGGGCACCGGTAACTACCACGCCGGCAACGCCCGCCTGTACACCGACTACAGCCTGCTGACCTCCGACGACGCCCTCACCGAGGACGTCGGCAAACTGTTCAGCCAGTTGATCGGCATGGGCAAGACCCTGCGCATGAAGAAGCTGCTGCACGCCCCCTTCACCCTGAAGAAGGGCATGCTCGACATGATCGCCCGGGAGACCCAGTTTGCTCTGGAAGGCAAGCCGGCGCACATCATCGCCAAGTTCAACTCGCTGACCGACGCGAAGATCATCAAGGCGCTGTACAAGGCCAGCCAGTCGGGGGTGCGCATCGACCTGGTGGTGCGTGGCATGTGCTGCCTGCGTCCGGGTATTCCGGGGGTGTCGCACAACATCCACGTGCGCTCGATCATCGGCCGCTTCCTCGAGCACACCCGGGTGTTCTATTTCCTCAATGGCGGCGAGGAGCAGATCTACCTGTCCAGCGCCGACTGGATGGAGCGCAATCTCGACAAGCGCGTCGAGACCTGCTTCCCGGTGGAGGGCAAGAAACTGTTGCTGCGGGTGAAGAAGGAGCTGGAGGGTTATCTCACCGACAATACCCAGGCCTGGACCCTGCAACCGGACGGGCGCTACGTGCGCAGCACGCCGACCGGCAACCAGAACCCGCGCAGTGCGCAGGCAACCCTGCTGGAGCGCCTGAGCAATCCGGTGCTTAACGTCCGGTAGTACCGACATCGGGGGCCGCTTTGCGGCCCTTTCGCGACACAAGGCCGCTCCCACAGGTGATCGCATTTCCCTGTGGGAGCGGCCTTGTGTCGCGAAAGGAACGCAAAGCGCCCCCAGGCAGCCTCAAGCCAAACGGCGACCCCGGGCCGCGTCAGCGTACGCTCAGCACAAACCCAACCCGCGCCAGCCACTCCGCCTCGTTGGCGAAATCGGCCTGGGTCAGCTGGTTCTGCTCCAGCCAGCCTTCCGGGAAGACCACTTCCAGGCTGTTGTCACCTGCCTGCAGCACCACCTTCGGCATCTGCTGGGTGCCACGGATGTGGTGGAACAGGATGGCGAAGCGCAGCAGCACGCACAGACGCAGCAGCTTGGTCCCTTCGTCGCCGAGCTCGGCGAACTTTTCCCTGGGGATATTGCGGCGATGGCCGCGCACCAGCAGGGCCATCATCTGCTGATCTTCGCGGGAGAAGCCTGACAGGTCGGAGTGCTCGATCAGGTAGGCGCCGTGCTTGTGATAGTGATAGTGAGCGATGTCCAGGCCGATTTCATGGACTTTCGCTGCCCATCCCAGAAGATCGCGCCAGTTTCCGTCTTCCAGATCCCAGGCCTTGGCCACCTGGTCGAAGGCATGCAGCGCCTTGCGTTCGACCCGCGCGGCCTGCCCCTGATCGACGTGATAACGCTCCATCAGCGAGTTGAGGGTGCGTTCACGCACGTCTTCGTGATGGTGGCGGCCCAGCAGGTCGAACAGCACGCCTTCGCGCAGGGCGCCGTCGCAATGGTCCATGCGCTGCAGTTCCAGGGCGTCGAAGATCGCTTCGAGAATGGCCAGGCCGGCGGGGAAGATCGCCCGGCGGTCGGGCTTGACGCCGTCGAAGTCGATCTTGTCGGTTTCCCCCAGCTTGAACAGCTTGCGCTTGATCGTCGCCAGGCCCTCGGCGTTGACCTCGCCACTGCCTTGCCCGATGGACTTGATCGCCGCGCCAATGGCACGAATGGTCCCGGATGAGCCGATGGCCTCGTCCCAGGTCAGGCGGTGCAGGGCGTTTTCGATGCTCATCAGCTCCAGGCGCGCGGCGGTATAGGCCTGGGCGTAGCGGGCCGGGGTGATCTTGCCGTCGCGGAAGTAGCGCTGGGTGAAACTGACGCAGCCCATCTGCAGGCTTTCGCGCAGCAACGGCTCGAAGCGCTGGCCGATGATGAACTCGGTGCTGCCGCCGCCGATGTCCGCGACCAGGCGCTTGCCGGGATTGTCGGCCAGGGTGTGGGACACGCCCAGGTAGATCAGGCGCGCCTCTTCACGGCCGGAGATGACTTCCACCGGGTGGCCGAGGATGGCTTCGGCGCGCTGGATGAATTCGTTGCGGTTGCGGGCTTCGCGCAGGGCGTTGGTGCCGACGATGCGCACCGAGCCTTGCGGCATGCCGTTGATCAGCTGGGCGAAGCGCTTGAGGCATTCCAGCCCGCGTTGCATGGCGTCTTCGCTGAGCAGGCGTTCGTCGTTGATGCCGGCGGCGAGCTGAACCTTTTCTCCAAGCCTTTCAAGTATGCGGATTTCCGTGTGATGGGCCTTGGCCACGACCATGTGGAAGCTGTTGGAGCCCAGGTCGATGGCGGCGATCAGAGACAGGTTCTTCGCGGTGGTATGCGGCATGGTCTGGAGGTTCTCGGTCGTTAACCCGGCAATCGTGCCACGATCGCGGCCATACGCCAACGCGCGGCACTGCGAGGCTTGATGCATGGCAATGTCATAGCAATGTTATGACCGCGACATGACAGTTTCGATTCGTGGCGTCTTGCACAACTATAGTTACACTCAATCAGCTGTGGCTTCCTGTCGCGCCAGGGTGCGGCTATGATGGGCAACGTTTTTTTGTGCTTACGACCTGGAGATATCCATGAGCAGCGATCTTATCAAACATGTCAGCGACGCCAGCTTCGAAGCCGACGTACTCAAGGCTGAAGGCGCGGTGCTGGTCGACTACTGGGCCGAATGGTGTGGCCCATGCAAGATGATCGCTCCGGTACTGGACGACATCGCCGCTGAATACCAGGGCAAGGTGACCATCGCCAAGCTGAACATCGACGAGAACCAGGAAACCCCGGCCAAGCACGGCGTGCGTGGTATCCCGACGCTGATGCTGTTCAAGAACGGCAACGTCGAGGCCACCAAGGTCGGCGCGTTGTCCAAGTCGCAGCTGAAAGCGTTCCTCGACGCCAGCCTGTGATGTGATGAAGCCCCGCAGATGCGGGGCTTTTCTTTATCTGCCATAGGCATTTTCCTCGAGGGCTGGCGAGCCCCGGTATCACGCCCATCCGGACGGATAGCCCCGGAAAACGCTGGCCAAAACCACTAGACGTCGAAAAATGCAAGTGTTACATTCGGCCTCGCACTGCTTCTCCAGTGCCCTCTGCACGCCGTCGCCGAAGCATCCCTAATTCGAATCAGTACGCGATCCTGTCGCCATCTAGCGGCGCGGCCTCATTAAGCCAACGCTTAATTTCTCCCTTCCTTACATGATTACGTCACTCCCCTTATGAACCTGACAGAACTCAAGCAAAAGCCGATTACCGATCTTTTGGAAATGGCCGAACAGATGGGCATCGAAAACATGGCCCGTTCGCGCAAACAGGACGTGATTTTCGCCCTGCTGAAAAAGCATGCGAAAAGCGGCGAAGAGATCTCGGGTGACGGCGTGCTGGAGATTCTCCAGGATGGTTTCGGTTTCCTGCGTTCGGCGGATGCCTCTTACCTGGCCGGCCCTGACGACATCTACGTTTCGCCTAGCCAGATCCGCCGTTTCAACCTGCGCACCGGCGACACCATCGTCGGCAAGATCCGTCCACCGAAGGAAGGCGAGCGTTACTTCGCCCTGCTGAAGGTCGATACCATCAACTTCGACCGCCCGGAAAACGCGAAGAACAAGATCCTGTTCGAAAACCTGACGCCGCTGTTCCCCAACGAGCGCCTGAAGATGGAAGCCGGCAACGGTTCCACCGAGGACCTCACCGGCCGTGTCATCGACCTCTGCGCCCCGATCGGCAAAGGCCAGCGTGGCCTGATCGTTGCTCCGCCGAAAGCGGGTAAGACGATCATGCTGCAGAACATCGCGGCCAACATCACCCGCAACAACCCTGAGTGCCACCTGATCGTCCTGCTGATCGACGAGCGCCCGGAAGAAGTGACCGAGATGCAGCGCACCGTGCGCGGCGAAGTGGTCGCCTCGACCTTCGACGAGCCGCCGACCCGCCACGTGCAGGTTGCCGAGATGGTCATCGAGAAGGCCAAGCGCCTGGTCGAGCACAAGAAGGATGTGGTCATCCTGCTCGACTCCATCACTCGTCTGGCCCGTGCCTACAACACCGTGATCCCGAGCTCCGGCAAGGTGCTGACCGGTGGTGTCGACGCCCACGCCCTGGAGAAGCCGAAGCGTTTCTTCGGTGCCGCTCGTAACATCGAGGAAGGCGGTTCGCTGACCATCATCGCCACCGCGCTGGTCGAGACCGGCTCGAAGATGGACGAAGTGATCTACGAAGAGTTCAAGGGCACCGGCAACATGGAGCTGCCACTGGACCGCCGCATTGCCGAGAAGCGTGTGTTCCCGGCCATCAACATCAACAAGTCCGGTACCCGTCGCGAAGAGCTGCTGACCGCCGACGACGAGCTGCAGCGCATGTGGATCCTGCGCAAGCTGCTGCACCCGATGGACGAAGTTGCCGCCATCGAGTTCCTGGTCGACAAGCTCAAGCAGACCAAGACCAACGACGAGTTCTTCCTGTCGATGAAGCGCAAGTAAGCATTTCAGGCTGGAACTGATTGGGGCTGCTCCGCAGCCCATCGCGACACAAGGCCGCTCCTACAGGATTACTCATTCCCCTGTAGGAGCGGCCTTGTGTCGCGATGGGGCGCGAAGCGGCCCCAGTTCATTTTTGCCCCCAAACAAGGCGTGAACAACGCTACACTCTGCACCCCGACCGATACGCCCAACACGAGGCCCTTGCATGCAGTATCGCGATTTGCGCGACTTCATCCGTGGCCTGGAACAGCGCGGTGAACTCAAGCGCATCCAGGTTCCCATCTCCCCTGTCCTGGAAATGACCGAAGTCTGCGACCGCACCCTGCGCGCCAAGGGCCCGGCGTTGCTGTTCGAAAAGCCCACCGGCTTCGACATTCCAGTACTGGGCAACCTGTTCGGCACTCCCGAGCGTGTGGCCATGGGCATGGGCGCGGAATCGACCGACGAGCTGCGCGAGATCGGCAAGCTGCTGGCGTTCCTCAAGGAACCCGAGCCGCCGAAGGGGCTGAAGGACGCCTGGTCGAAACTGCCGATCTTCAAGAAGGTCGTGTCCATGGCGCCAAAGGTGGTCAAGGACGCGGTGTGCCAGGAAATCGTGGTCGAAGGCGACGACGTCGATCTTGGCCAGTTGCCGATCCAGCACTGCTGGCCGGGCGATGTGGCGCCGCTGATCACCTGGGGCCTGACCGTCACCCGCGGACCGAACAAGGACCGCCAGAACCTCGGCATCTACCGTCAGCAGGTGATCGGCCGCAACAAGGTCATCATGCGCTGGCTGAGCCATCGCGGTGGGGCGCTGGACTATCGCGAATGGTGTGAAAAGCACCCCGGTCAGCCATTCCCCGTGGCGGTTGCCCTCGGCGCGGACCCGGCGACCATTCTCGGTGCCGTGACGCCGGTGCCGGACACCCTCTCCGAGTACGCCTTCGCCGGCCTGTTGCGTGGCAATCGTACCGAGCTGGTGAAGTGCCGCGGCAACGACCTGCAGGTGCCGGCCACCGCCGAGATCATCCTCGAGGGCGTGATCCACCCAGGCGAGATGGCCCCGGAAGGCCCGTATGGCGACCACACCGGCTACTACAACGAAGTGGACAGCTTCCCGGTGTTCACCGTCGAGCGCATCACCCATCGGCAGAAACCGATCTACCACAGCACTTACACCGGCCGGCCGCCGGATGAGCCGGCGATCCTCGGTGTGGCGCTGAACGAAGTGTTCGTGCCCATCCTGCAGAAGCAGTTCCCGGAGATCACCGACTTCTACCTGCCGCCGGAAGGTTGTTCGTACCGCATGGCGGTGGTGACCATGAAGAAGCAGTACCCGGGCCATGCCAAGCGCGTGATGCTGGGTGTGTGGTCGTTCCTGCGACAGTTCATGTACACCAAGTTCGTTATCGTCACCGACGACGATATCAACGCCCGTGACTGGAACGATGTGATCTGGGCCATCACCACGCGCATGGACCCCAAGCGTGATACGGTGATGATCGACAACACCCCGATCGACTACCTCGACTTCGCGTCGCCGGTGTCGGGCCTGGGGTCGAAGATGGGCCTGGACGCCACCCACAAGTGGCCGGGCGAAACTACACGTGAATGGGGCCGGGTCATCGTCAAGGACGAGGCCGTCACCCGCCGTATCGATGAGCTGTGGGATCAGTTGGGAATAGATTGATGCAGGTAACCTTGCAGCCTTCCGGGGCGGTACTGGCGGTCGAACCGGGTGAAAGGATTCTGGATGCGGCACGGCGCCTGGGCTATGACTGCCCGAACAGCTGCCGCAACGGCAACTGCCATGTGTGCGCCGCGCTGTTGGTTGAAGGGCGTATCCGCCAGGAAGGTGAAATTCGCGATCACGGTGAGCTGTTCACCTGCATCGCCGAACCGCTGGAGGACTGCGTGTTGCTGTGGGATGGTGTGCTGGCCCTGGGCGAGCTGCCGGTGCGCAAGCTGGCCTGTACCGTGAGCGAGTGTATCGAGGTCGGTGGCGACGTCTGGCGCGTGCGCCTGCGCGCACCGGCCGGCAGACCGCCGCGATACCATGCCGGGCAGTATCTGATGATCGAACGCGAAGGCGCGGACAAGGCCGCCTTCTCCCTGGCCTCCGCCCCCCATGGCGGGCGCGATCTCGAATTGCATGTGCTGGCCCGCGAGAGCAGTGCCGTGCAACTGATCCAGCAACTGCAGCGCAACGGTATCGCCCGCGTCGAGCTGCCATTCGGCGACGCGCACCTGGCCGAGCTGCCTGAAGGCCCGCTGGTGCTGATCGCCGCCGGCACCGGCATGGGCCAGATGCACAGCCTGGTCGAACACTGCCGGGCCCAGGGCTTCAAGCATCCGGTACACCTCTACTGGGGCGTGCGACGGCCCGAGGATTTTTACCAGATCGAGCACTGGGACGAGTGGGAGCGTCTGCCCAACCTGTTCCTGCACAAGGTGGTCAGCGACCTGTGTGGCTGGGAAGGGCGCTGCGGCATGCTGCACGAGGCGGTCTGCGAGGATATCGATGACCTGAACCAGGTGCATGTCTACGCCAGCGGTTCGCCGAACATGGTCTATGCCACCCTCGATGCGTTGGTCGAGGCCGGCATGGACGCCCATCGCATGCGTGCCGACGTATTCGCCTACGCGCCACGGGGCTGAAACAACCCGGCGCGCCGCAATGGCGCGCCGGGTTTAATAACCGAAGATTTTCCTGCTGATTATATGGCGTGCATTGTTGCCGGTGCGGTTAATAACTTTCGCTATACTCGAAACATTACTTTCCGTTCGGCGGAAGATTGAATGAAATTCGATATTCGGGGTTGAGGTCGAAGTGCCTTCTCCCTTACGTTAGGCGCCAGGGCCTTCGCCGGTAGACCCGCACCCACAGGTCCTTCACCGCCTCTGTGGGCGCGGGCTTGGCGGCGAGAGCGACAGATCAACCTCTGCAGCAACGGCAGTGGAACGCGCAACTTCGTAGTTCACAGGAAATATTGGCGGCAGCACATGTCGACACTTGAAAGTTCATTCTGGCAAGTCTCCTATCCGCCGTCGCTCGACTTCGGTCGACAACTCACCCCCGAACAATTGCAGCGCTCGATGCGGGAAACCATGTCCCAGCATGAGGGCGGTCCGGTCTGGCTGTTCGCCTATGGTTCGTTGATCTGGCGCCCGGAATGCAGTTCGGTCGAGCGCCAGCGGGCGCGGGTACATGGCTACCATCGCGGCTTGTACCTGTGGTCCCACGAACACCGAGGCACCCCGGAGTGTCCTGGGTTGGTATTCGGCCTGGACCGTGGCGGCTCCTGCAGTGGTTTCGCCTATCGCCTCGATGAAAGCAATCTGGACGATTCGCTGATGGCCCTGTGGCAACGCGAGATGCCGTTCCCGGCCTATCGCCCGCACTGGCTCAGCTGCCGCCTGGGCGACGGCAGCAAGGTGCAGGCGTTGGGTTTCGTGCTGGAGCGGCACCTGCCGTGCTACGCCGGGAACCTGCCAGACACCCTGCTCAGCCAGATCCTCGCCAGCGCCAAGGGGCGCTACGGCACGACGCGCGATTACGTGGAGCAGACGCTCAACGCCCTGCGCAGCCACCAGATGCCCGATCGCAGCCTGGAGGCCCGCTTCAGGCGTTGCCACAACCTGCGCGAGGTGTGAGCCCGGCGCAGCCGGCTCACTCCTGGGCGGCGGCGGTGCCGAGGAACTTGCGCAGGAACTGGCGGGTGCGCTCTTCCTTCGGATTGGCGAACAGCGCCTTGGCCTCGCCCTGTTCGACGATCACGCCCTTGTCGAAGAAGATCACCCGGTTGGCCACGTCGCGGGCGAAGCTCATCTCGTGGGTGACGATGATCATGGTGCGCTTCTCCTCGGCCAGGCCGCGGATGGTCTCCAGCACTTCGCCCACCAGCTCCGGATCGAGCGCCGAGGTGGGCTCGTCGAACAGGATCACTTCCGGCTCCATGGCCAGCGCGCGGGCGATGGCCACCCGTTGCTGTTGGCCGCCGGACAGGCGCCGGGGGTAGGCGTCTTCCTTGCCCGCCAGGCCGACCTTGGCCAGCAGGCGCCTGCCCAGTTCGATGGCCTTTTCCCGGGGCGTCTTCTTGACGATCACTGGCCCCTCGATGACGTTTTCCAGGGCGGTGCGGTGAGGGAACAGGTTGAAGTTCTGGAACACGAACCCGGCCTGCTGGCGCAGACGGCGGATCGCGCTCTGCTGGCCACCCAGGGGGCGGCTGGCGTCGATATGGATGTCGCCGATCTGGATACGCCCGGCGTCGGGTGTCTCCAACAGGTTCAGGCAGCGCAGGAAGGTGGTCTTGCCCGAGCCACTGGGGCCGATGATGGCCACCACCTCGCCGGGCTGCACGGTCAGGTCGATGCCGTTGAGCACGGTATGGCCCTTGAACCGTTTGGTCAGGCCTTCTACGACGATCATCTCAATGCTCCTGGTCGTGCTGGTTGACCCGCGCTTCCATGCGGTTCTGGAAGTGCGCGAGGATGCTGCAGAGGATCCAGTAGATCACTGCGACCGCCAGGTACATGGTGAACACTTCGAAGGTCCGTGCGGTAATCAGTTGCGCTTGGCGGAACAGCTCGGGTACCTGGATGGTCGCCGCCAGGGCAGTGTCCTTGACCAGCGAGATGAAGCTGTTGCCCAGCGGCGGCAGCGCGGTGCGCAGCGCCTGGGGCAGGATCGCCCGGCGCATGGCCTGGGTGCGGGTCATGCCGATGCTCGCCGCAGCCTCCCACTGGCCACGGTCGATCGAGGAGATCGCCGCGCGGAGGATTTCGCAGATGTATGCCGCCATGTTCAGCGACAGGCCGATCAGCGAGGCCGGGATCGGGTCGAGCTCGATACCGATCTGCGGCAGGCCGAAATAGATCACGAACAGCTGCACCAGCAGTGGCGTGCCCCGGAAGAACGACACGTAGATGCGTGCCAGCCAGTCCAGCGGCAGGATCTTCGACAGCCGCATCAGCGCCAGGGCGAAGCCCAGCACGAGGCCGAAGAACATGCCACCGACGCTGAGCAGCACGGTATAACCCGCGCCCTTCAACAGGAAGGGCGCGGAATCGACAACGAGTTGCAGGCTTTCAGCGATCATTTGGTGACGTCGGCACCGAAGTATTTCTCGGACAGCTTGGCCAGCGTGCCGTCGGCCTTGAGCTTGTCGATGGCCTTGTTGACCGCCGCGAGCAGCTCAGGTTCGCCCTTGCGCAGGGCCACGCCGCTTTCCAGGCGCGAGAACGGGGCGCCGGCGAGTTCGGTGTCCTTGGCTTTCTGCGCGTATTCCAGCGCGGCCAGGCGGTCAATCAGGATGGCGTCGATGCGGCCGTTGCGCAGGTCGGCGAACTTGGTCGGGTCGTCTTCATAGGTACGCACTTCGGCTTTCGGCACGTCCTGCTTGACCCATTGCTCGTAGTTGGTGCCCAGGCCCACGCCAACCTTCTTGCCGGCCAGGTCCTGCGCGGTCTTGATGTTCAACTGCTCGGCCTTCTTCTTCAGGATCAGCGCCTGGATGCCGGAGATGGTGTAGGGCTCGGAGAAGTCGTACTTCTTCTTGCGCTCGTCGGAGATGGTCACCTGGTTGATCACCACGTCCAGGCGCTTGGATTCCAGGGCGGCGAGGATGCCGTCCCATTTGGTCGGCTGGACCTTGGCCTTGACCCCCAGCTCCTTGGCCAGCAGCTCGGAGAGTTCGACCTCGAAGCCGGTCAGCTTGCCGTTCTCGTCCTGGAAGCTGAAGGGAGGGTAGGTGCCCTCCAGGCCGACGTTGATCACGCCCTTCTCCTGGATGGTCTTCAACTGCTCGCCGGCGAAGGCCTGGCCGAGCAGGCCGGCACCGAGCAGGAGCGCCAGGCTGGCGTTGAGAAGGGGTTTGGCGAATTTGGTCATGGCATGCCCCGCGCTTGTTGTGGAAGTGGTGGGTGGCGACTATAGGGGTGAGCTTTATAGGTCGGGAAATAATAAAAAATCAGGTTGTTATTCCCGTTTTTGTAAATGCAATGGCTTATGCCCGACTTAGCTCAGGATGGAATAAAGCGTTGTTTTTTCCAAGAGGTAGATTTGACGTATCGTTGATCCACGCGATTGATCGTGGGAGCAGGCTTGCCCCGCGATAGCGTCATCGCGGGGCAAGCCGGCTCCCACGTTAGAAAGAATCCGGATTTCAGCACAATGTCCTGGCAGGAGAAACACCGTGAGCGAACAACCATCAAGCGGGCACTGGCAATTGCAGGGCATCGTCAGCGGCCTGCGCAGCGCCCGTGAACAATGGCGCAGCAGCAACGGCCGCAGCAGTGGCGAGCAGGGCGGGCGCGAGCTGCCATCGCGCGAGGCGTTGCGGCAGATTCTCGAGCAGCTGTGCGGTGCGCTGTTTCCCATGCGCCTGGGCCCGGTGGACCTGCGCGAAGAAAGCGAAGACTTCTATGTCGGCCACACCCTCGATGCGGCGCTCACCGCGCTGCTGACCCAGGCTCGCCTGGAGCTGCGTTACGCGGCGCGTCACGGCAAGACCGAGGTCACCGACGTCGATGCCCACGCCCTGCGCTTGATCCAGGACTTCGCCGCCGCCCTGCCGGCCCTGCGCGTGCTGCTGGACACCGATGTGCTGGCCGCCTACCACGGCGACCCGGCGGCGCGCAGCGTCGACGAGGTGTTGCTGTGCTACCCGGGCATCCTGGCGATCATCCACCATCGGCTGGCCCACCACCTGTACCGGGCCGGCCTGCCGCTGCTGGCGCGGATCAGCTCGGAGCTGGCGCACTCGGCGACCGGCATCGACATCCACCCCGGCGCGCAGATCGGCCCGAGCTTCTTCATCGATCACGGCACTGGCGTGGTGATCGGCGAGACCGCGATCATCGGTGAGCGGGTACGCATCTACCAGGCTGTGACCCTCGGCGCCAAGCGCTTCCCGAGCGATGAGTCGGGGACCTTGCACAAGGGCCTGGCACGCCACCCGATCGTCGAGGATGACGTGGTGATCTATGCGGGGGCGACCATCCTCGGACGGATCACCATCGGCAAGGGTTCGACCATTGGCGGCAACGTGTGGCTGACCCGCAGCGTGCCGGCCGAGAGCAATATCACCCAGGCTAACCTGCAGCTGGATTGCCAGGACAAGAGCTGAATCTGTTCCGGCCTTTTCGCGGGTAAACCTGCTCCCACAGTTGCAGCGCTGAACCGACTGACAGCGCGATCCTGTGGGAGCGGGTTTACCCGCGAAGGGGGCGCCGCCGATGTCCCGCCCAGCGGCATCGGGTCGCATTGAAAGCCGATCCATGTTTAACTTGAACGCTTGTTCAACGAAAACGCTGGTCCATTGCCGGTGTTCAAAAGGAGGAATCGCCTTTGCTGAACCCGTTCAATCCGAACCTCACGTCCTTCGACGAGGTGCCTGTTCGATGAGTGCACCTACCCCCGACCTTGCCAACGGCAAGATCCGCATGAACCCCCCTGTGTTCTACTTCGCGGCAAGCTTCATCCTCATCTTCGGCCTGATCGTCATTGCCATGCCGCAAGCGGCCGGCGAGTGGCTGCTGGCAGCGCAGAACTGGGCGGCCAACACCGTCGGCTGGTACTACATGCTGGCCATGACCTTGTACCTGGTCTTCGTGGTGGTCACCGCCGTGTCCGGCTACGGCAAGATCAAGCTCGGTGCCGACCACGACGAACCCGAGTTCAGCTACCTGTCCTGGGCCGGCATGCTGTTCGCCGCGGGCATCAGCATCACCCTGTTCTTCTTCTGCGTCTCCGAACCCCTGACCCACATGCTGCAGCCGCCGCAGGGCGAGGCGGGTACGGCCGAAGCCGGGCGCCAGGCGATGCAGGTGCTGTTCCTGCACTGGGGCCTGCACGGCTGGGGCGTGTTTGCCTTCGTCGGCATGGCGCTGGCCTATTTCGCCTACCGGCACAACCTGCCGCTGGCCCTGCGCTCGGCGCTGTACCCGCTGATCGGCAAGCGCATCAACGGTCCGATCGGCTACGCGGTGGATGGTTTCGGCATCATCGCCACGGTGTTCGGCCTGGGGGCCGACATGGGCTTCGGCGTGCTGCACCTGAACGCCGGCCTCGACTACCTGTTCGGCATCAGCCACAGCCAGTGGGTGCAGGTGATCCTCATCACCCTGATGATGGGCGCGGCGGTGGCCGTGGCGGTCGCCGGGGTGGAGAAGGGCGTGCGGGTGATGAGCGACATCAACCTGTTCCTGGCCTGCGCGCTGCTGCTGTTCGTGCTGTTCGCCGGGCCCACCCAGCACCTGTTCAACACCCTGATCCAGAACCTCGGCGACTACCTCGGGGCGTTGCCGCGCAAGAGCTTCGATGTCTACGCCTATGGCGAGAATCGCGACTGGCTGGGTGGCTGGACGGTGTTCTACTGGGCCTGGTGGATTGCCTGGGCGCCGTTCGTGGGCCTGTTCATCGCCCGCATCTCCCGGGGCCGGACCATTCGCGAGTTCGTCTTCGGCGTGCTGCTGATCCCGCTGGGCTTCACCCTGGCGTGGATGTCGATCTTCGGCAACAGTGCGCTGGACCAGGTGATCAATCACGGCATGACCGCCCTCGGCCAGTCGGCCATCGACAACCCGTCGATGAGCCTGTACTTGCTGCTGGAAACCTATCCGTGGAGCAAGACGGTGATCGCCGTGACGGTGTTCATCAGCTTCGTGTTCTTCGTCACCTCGGCCGACTCCGGCACGGTGGTGCTGTCGACGCTGTCGGCCAAGGGCGGCGGCGCCGACGAGGACGGCCCGAACTGGCTGCGCATCTTCTGGGGCGCGATGACCGCGCTGATCACCAGTGGCCTGCTGTTCGCCGGCAGCATCGATTCGCTGAAGTCGGCGGTGGTGCTGACCTCGCTGCCGTTCTCGTTGATCCTGCTGTGCATGATGTGGGGGCTGCACAAGGCCTTCTACCTGGAAAGCCAGCGACAGATCGCGCAGATGCATTCGCTGGCGCCGTTCGCGCAGAGCCGGCGGGGGCGTGGCGGCTGGCGCCAGCGCCTGAGCCAGGCGGTGCACTTCCCGTCCCGGGACGAGGTGTATCGGTTCATGGACGACGTGGTGCGCCCGGCGATCGCCGAGGTGCGCGAGGTGTTCGAGCAGAAGGGCCTGGTGCTGATCACCCAGGATGACCCGAGCCACGACAATGTCAGCCTGAAGATCGGCCATGGCGAGGAGCAGCCGTTCATCTACCAGGTGCAGATGCGTGGCTACTTCACGCCATCGTTCGCGCTGGGTGGACTGGGGACGCAGGAGTTGAAGAATCGCCGCTACTACCGGGCCGAAGTGCATCTCTCCGAGGGCAGCCAGAACTACGACCTGGTGGGCTACAGCAAGGAGCAGATCATCAACGACATCCTCGACCAGTACGAGCGGCACATGCAGTACCTGCATCTGGTCAGGTAGATCGCTGGGGCCGCTTTGCGGCCCTTTCCGACCGCTCCCACAGATGATCGCGCTCTCCTGTGGGAGCGGCCTTGTGCCGCGAAAGGCGGCCAACGGCCTCCCATGGCCACGTCAGAACGGCGCATCCCCCAGGATGGTCGCCCGATGCATCACCCGCCGGTTCGGCCGGTAGTCATCCACAGCAAAATGTTGCGTGACGCGGTTGTCCCAGAACGCCACGTCATTTTCCTGCCAACGCCAGCGAATGCTGAACTCCGGTCGTGTCGCATGGGCGAACAGCAGCTTGAGCAGCGCCTCGCTTTCCTGCTCGTTCAGCTCGTTGATCCGCGTGGTGAACCCTTCATTGACGAACAGCGCCTTGCGCCCGCTGACCGGATGGGTACGCACCACCGGGTGCGACAGCGGCGGGTTGTTGCGCCGGGTCGCTTCCCAGCGCGCGAGGTCTTCGGGCGTGGTGCCGAAGCGCTCCAGCGGGAACGACTTGGTGAAGTCGTGGGGGGCGGTCAGGCCGTCGAGCATCTCGCGCAGCGGCGCCGACAGCGCTTCGAACGCCGCGATCCCGCTGGCCCACAGGGTGTCGCCACCAAAGGCTGGCAGTTGCTTGGCACTGAGCACCGCGCCCAGCGCCGGGGTGGGCAGGAAGGTCACGTCGGTGTGCCAGACGGCATTGTCGCGTACGTCGGTCACGGCGGTGTCGAGGATCAGTACCTGCGGCGTCTCCGGCACGTTCGGGTAGATCGGGTGGATGTGCAGGTCGCCGAAGCGGGCGGCAAAGCGCGCTTGTTGCTCGGGGGTGATCGGCTGGTCGCGGAAGAACAGCACTTGATGCCTCAGCAGCGCCTGCTCGATGGCGTCACGCTGTTCGATGGTGATGTCGCGGCTGATGTCCACGCCGCTGATCTGCGCGCCCAGTGCAGGGCTCAAAGGGGTAACGGTCAGGCTCATGTCTTTTCTCGTTCCAGGTGCCGGGTTGCCGGCATGGTCATTCAGTGGTCAATGGCTCTGGCCGTGCCAGGGCACCAGCTTGCGCTGCAGGGCGCGCAGGCCCATCTCCAGGGCGAAGGCGATCAGGGCGATCAGCAAGATCCCCAGCACCACCACATCGGTGACCAGGAACTGCGCCGCCGACTGCACCATGAAGCCCAGGCCGCTGGTGGCGGCGATCAGCTCGGCGGCGACCAGGGTCGACCAGCCCACGCCGAGGCCGATGCGGATGCCGGTGAGGATGTCGGGTAGCGCGCTGGGCAGGATCACATGGCGAATCAACTGGGCCCTGGTTGCCCCCAGCGACTGGGCGGCGCGCAGCTTGGCCGGGTCGACGGTGCGCACGCCGGTGGCGGTGGCGATGGCGATCGGGGCGAAGATCGCCAGGTAGATCAGCAGCACTTTCGACAGCTCGCCGATGCCGCACCAGATGACGATCAGCGGCAGGTAGGCCAGCGGTGGAATGGGGCGGTAGAACTCGATCAACGGGTCGAGGATGCCTCGGGCCACACGGTTGTAGCCGATGGCCAGGCCGACCGGGATGGCGGTCAGGGTCGCCGCCACCAGCGCCAGGCCGATGCGACCCAGGCTCGCGCCCAGGTGCTGCCACAGGCTGGCATCCATGTAGCCCTGGGTGAGCAGCGCCCAGCCCTTGGCCAGGATATCGGCGGGCGAGGGCAGGAACAGGGGTTCGACCCACCCGGCGGCGGTCACCAGCCACCAGGCCAGCAGCAGCGTGGCCAGGGTCAGCGCGCTGATCCAGCGGGTCGGCAGCGAGCGGCGGATCTTGGCCGCTGCGGGATGGGTGTCGCGCTTGGCGGCGACGGGCAGGTCCAGGCTGCTCATGCGCGCGCCTCCTGGCGGGTGCTTTGACGTTGCGAGAACACCCGTGCCAGCACGTGCTCGCGGGTCTCGATGAAGCGCGGGTCGGACTTGATCGCCCGGGCCGACTCGCCAGCGGCATAGCGCTGGCCGAAATTCAGTTGCAGGCGCTCCACCACGCGGCCCGGGTTGGGGGCCAGGAGCACCAGTTCGGTGGCGAGGAACACCGCTTCTTCTATGTCATGGGTGATCAGGAACACCGGCTTGGCGGTGCGTTGCCACACCTGCAGCAGCAGCTCCTGCATCTGTTCGCGGGTGAAGGCATCGAGGGCGCCGAACGGCTCGTCCATCAGCAGTACCCGTGGATCGGCGGCCAGCGCCCGGGCCAGGCCCACGCGCTGTTTCTGGCCACCGGACAGCTGCCAGACGCGCCGCTCAGCGAAGCCGGCCAGGTCGACCAGCGCCAGCATCTCGCGGGCCTTGGCTTCACGCTGGGCGCGGGGTACGCCGGCCAGTTCCAGGCCGAAGGCGACGTTGCCGAGCACGTCCTGCCAGGGCAGCAGGGCGTCGTCCTGGAACACCACGCCACGCTCGGCGCCCGGGCCTTGTACCGGCGCGCCATCGAGGGTGATGCGCCCACCGCTGGGGGCGACGAAGCCCGCGATCAGGTTGAGCAGCGAGGTCTTGCCACTGCCGGAAGGCCCGAGGGCCACCAGCAACTGGCGGGGCCCCAGGCTCAGGTTGATGTCGGCCAGCACCGGGGTGGTGGCGCCGGGGTACTGTGCGCTGATGCGCTCCAGCTCGAGCAAGGCCATGACGGGCTCCGGTCGGTTGTGTGCTTAGTTGGGCAGGTATTGCGCGCTGACGTAGGGCGAGTAGTCCGGCAACACGGCGTCGACCTTGCCTTGCTGCTTGAGGAAGGTGGCGGTGTCGGTCAGCGCCTGGGTGGTCGGTGCGCCCAGGGCGCTGGCCTGATCGGCGGCCAGTGGGTAGACGTTGCCCTGCAGCAGGACCGGGATGTCGGCAGGCTTGGCGCCGGACAGCTTGACCAGCTTGGCGACGTTGTCCTTGTCGGCCAGCCAGGCCTGCGGGTCCTTGCGGTAATCGGCGTAGGCGTCGAGGGTGACCTTGGCGAACGACTTGACGATCTCAGGGTGCTTGGCGGCGAAGTCCTTGCGCACGATCCAGGCATCGAAGGTCGGTGCGCCTTTCTCGGCCAGCTCGCCCGAGGTGATCAGCACCTTGCCGTTCTCCTTGGCCACGCCCAGGGCCGGGTCCCAGACGTAGGTGGCGTCGATGTCGCCGCGTTTCCAGGCGGCGATGATGGCCGGTGGCGCCAGGTTGAGGATCTGCACTTTCGACGGGTCGATGTTCCAGCTCTTGAGCGCGGCGAGCAGGCTGTAGTGGCCGGTGGAAACGAACGGCACGGCGACTTTCTTGCCGACCAGATCCTGCGGGGTCTTGATGCTGTCACGGGCGACCAGGGCCTCACCGGCGCCAATCTGGGTGGCGATCAGGAAGGTCTCGACCGGCAGCTTGCGGGTGGCGGCGGCGGCCAGCGGGCTGGAGCCGAGGTAGCCGATCTGCACGTCGCCCGAGGCGACGGCGGTGATCACGTCGGCACCGTTGTCGAACTTGCGCCAGTCGATGCTGGCCCTGCTGGCCTTCTCGTAGGTGCCATCGACCTGGGCCACCTTGGCCGGATCGACGGTGGTCTGGTAAGCCACCGTCAGGTCGGCGGCCTGTGCCGCCCAGCTGGCGCTGGCGAGGGTCAGGGCGGCGAACAGGCGCAGCGGAGCGTGCGGGATCATGGTTGAACCTCTCGTCAGGCATTCGGGGGGATGGATGGCGAGAAGACTAGATGATCTAAGAAATCAAAAATAAATAACTTTTTCGCATTAGCTTAAAAGCCAATCGCTCTGACGGCGCCGTTCAGATTCTGGGCTGCGCCGCAGCGCCGCTCTACGGGAGCGGTCTCGTGTCGCGAAAAGGGCGGTCAGGCTCGCAATGGCGATTTCAGCAAAGACTGCTAGCCTTTTTCGGTTCCTGCGGGGGGATCGCTTGGTGGCATCAGGCCAAACGTTTGCACATAACCTAAAGGTATGATTGACGGCGTCGATACAACGAATGGCAGTAAAGGTTTCAAAGTTATTCCGTAAAAATCTTACAGATTCATAAAACGGTCATTTTGGATTTATAGGATTGTCATTATCCTGTAGCGCAGGTGGGCGAATTAGACCAAAGTCGCGAATCCATCGTTAGGGATTGACTTGGCGGTCACGCTTTGGTGCTAAATCGCCAATCCGGGTGAGTGGGGCAGCAGACCTCGCCACTTGAGACGCACAAAAATTAGAACGTAGAGGAGCAAAACATGTACAAGTCCAGCCTGGCCCTGGCCGTGGCACTGGGGGTTCTCGCCCAACAAGCAGGCGCTGCAGGTTTCGTCGAGGACAGCAAGCTGTCCCTGAGCTCGCGCACCATGTACTTCAACAACGACAACCGTGAAGCCCACGGCAACCCTCGCCCGGACCAGCGTGAATCCGGCCAGGGCTTCAAGCTCGACTACATCTCGGGCTTCACCGAAGGCACCGTCGGTTTCGGCGTTGATGCCCAGGCGCTGTGGGGCATTCGCCTGGACGGCGGCAAGGGTTACCACAAAGGTGGCTTCTTCCCGGATGACGGCAAAGGCGCAGCGGACCAGTGGGCCCGTTTCGGTGCCAACGCCAAGGCTCGCTTCTCCAAGACCGAAGCGCATTTCGGTAGCGCGCTCGCGCCGAACCTGCCGATCCTGGTCTCCAACGATGGTCGTCTGCTGCCGCAGACCTTCGAGGGTGGCACCATCCAGTCGAAGGAAATCGACAACCTGACCATCAACGCCGGTCAGCTGACCCACGCCATGGGTCGTGCTTCGAGCAACCGCACCGGTCTGTCCGTCGCTGGCGCCACTGCCGAGAGCAACAAGTTCCGCTACGGTGGCCTGGACTACAAGCTCACCCCAGACCTGACCCTGCAGTACTACTACTCGAACCTGGAAGACTTCTACAAGCAGCACTTCCTGGGTGCGACCCACGTCTTCAAGATCGCTGACGACCAATCGTTCAAGACCGACCTGCGCTACTTCGACAGCAGCAGCGACGGCAAGAACGGCGAGGACAGCTCCTACAACTTCAGCAACAACGGCGGCTACGCCAAGAACACCGGCAAGGTCGACAACAAGACCTGGTCCGCCATGTTCACCTACACCCTGGGTGGCCACGCGCTGATGCTCGGCCGTCAGCAGGTCGGCGACGACGGCGGCTTCGTCTGGTTGGGTCAGGGCAACCTGGTCAACGACAGCGGTACTTCGGAAGGCGCTGGCGGCTCCAGCTTCTACCTGTTCACCGACAGCATGATCAACCAGTTCGCCCGTGCTGGCGAGAACACCAACTTCGGTCAGTACTCCTACGACTTCGCGGCCCTGGGCGTACCAGGTCTGAAGGCGTCGGTAGCTTACCTGCGCGGTGACGACATTCGTAACAAGTCGGGCCACGGCACCTACAACGAATGGGAACGTGACGCACGCGTCGACTACACCATTCAGCAAGGTACCCTCAAAGGCCTGGGCTTCAGCCTGCGTCAGGGCGTCTATCGTGGCTCGGGCGAAAGCAGCGCCGACCAGGACCAGACTCGCTTCATCGTGAACTACACTTACGCCTTCATGTAAGTCGTAGCTGCACAAAGAAAGCCTCGCTCAGTGCGAGGCTTTTTTGTGCCTGCAGTTCTGTATGCAATTCGGTTATAAATAAATCGATATTTATTCTTTTTGTTTTTAATTCGATGCAGGCACATTGAACCCACCAGGCCAGACACAGCACAGGAGCCGCTTCCATGAGCCTCAAACTCGGCGACATCGCCCCCGATTTCGAACAGGATTCCAGCGCCGGCAAGATCCGCTTCCACGAATGGCTGGGCAACAGCTGGGGCGTGCTGTTCTCCCATCCGGCCGACTTCACCCCGGTGTGCACCACCGAGCTGGGCCTGACCGCCAAGCTCAAGGACGAGTTCGGCAAGCGCGGGGTCAAGGCCATCGCCCTGTCGGTCGACCCGGTCGACTCGCATCACAAGTGGATCGACGACATCAACGAGACCCAGAACACCGTGGTCAACTTCCCGATCATCGCCGACGCCGATCGCAAGGTCTCCGACCTGTACGACCTGATCCACCCCAACGCCAGCGACACCCTGACCGTGCGCTCGCTGTTCGTCATCGACCCGAACAAGAAGGTGCGCCTGACCATCACCTACCCGGCCAGCACCGGACGCAATTTCAACGAGATCCTGCGGGTGATCGACTCGCTGCAGCTGACCGACAACTACAAGGTCGCCACGCCAGGCAACTGGCAGGACGGCGACGAGGTGGTGATCGTGCCGTCGCTCAAGGACGAAGATGAAATCAAGCAGCGCTTCCCGAAAGGGTATCGGGCGGTGAAACCTTATCTGCGGCTGACCCCGCAACCCAATCGTTGAGGCATTCCTCGTTGCATTGCTCTTAGCCAAGCAGGGATCTTCGGGCCGTTTCGACGGCCCTTTTTTATGCCTGCTAAAAGCCATGCATAACCCCTGTAGGAGCGGCCTTGTGTCGCGAAAGGGCTGCGCAGCGGC
>NZ_JAOEBG010000032.1 GCF_029836165.1 Pseudomonas sp. GD04091 | reverse complement strand
CGGGGGCCGCTTTGCGGCCCTTTCGCGACACAAGGCCGCTCCTACAGAGCCTGCATGTATCCAGAGGTCAGTGCTTCATCCCCAACCCATGCAGCGGCGATCAGGGCGGGGGTCACGGCACTGCGCGTTCCACCCTGGTAGAACTTGGTCTTGCCCACGGTGGTGTGGGGCGTGGTGTCGTCTGTGCTCATGGCTCAATCTCCCTGAAATGATCGGTGCCTGGGCGAGCAGGTAGTCCAGCAATCAGCTACACAGCATCTGCCGCGCAGCCACGCCGCTCCCCTGTGGGAGCCGGCTTGCCGGCGATGAGGCCAGCCCAGGCAACCCATGGCTAAAGCCCTAGTGCAATGTCCGAGGCTCCACCTGCGGCATCTGCACCTGAATCAACGCCGATTCGAGCAGCACCCGCAGCGCTTCCATTTCATGCATCGCGGCCATGACCAGAGCCGACACGGGCGACTTGGGATGCAGCAGAACAGCCTGATGCGCCACGGTCTGCGCGCACAGGGCGTACTCCGTGGCCTGGATGATGGTGTCTTCGAGGGAGTGGTGGTTGTGGGGTGGGTCGGGAACAATCTTCAGCATGAACTTGTTCCTTTCGAAGGGCGGCCAGCTGCCTGCTGTCAAACAGGAGCGGCCTTGTGCCGCGAAAGGGCCGCAGAGCGGCCCTGGCAATACTAGCTTGATGCGCAAGTCATGACCGCCTCGCACGCCTTTCGCGGCCCAAGGTGCTGCGTGCAAGCAGTGCCTCGGCGATCTCAGTGCTCTACCTCTAAAAACGCCGCCTCCAACAACTGCCTCGTATACCCATGCTTCGGCTCATGAAATATAGCCCCAGCATCCCCCTGTTCCACCACCTGCCCATGCTTGATCACCATCAACTGATGACTCAACGCCTTGACCACCGCCAGGTCATGACTGATGAACAGATAAGTCAGGTTGTACTTAACCTGCAAATTCCGCAGCAACTCAACCACCTGCCGCTGCACCGTCCGATCCAGCGCCGAGGTCGGCTCATCCAGCAAAATCAACGCTGGCTTCAACACCAACGCCCGAGCAATCGCAATCCGCTGCCGCTGCCCCCCAGAAAACTCATGGGGATACCGATGCCGCGTCCGCGGATCCAGCCCCACTTCCTCCAGCGCCGCAATAATCGCCGCTTCCTGCTCAGCCGGCGTGCCGATCTTGTGAATCCGTAGCCCCTCGCCCACGATATCCGCCACGCACATGCGCGGGCTCAGGCTGCCAAAGGGGTCCTGAAACACCACCTGCATCTCCCGCCGCAGCGGCCGCACGGCCTTCTGGTTCAGCCCTTCAAGATTCTGCCCATGGAAGCGAATGCCACCCTGGCTGGAAATCAACCGCAAGATGGCCAACCCCAAGGTCGACTTGCCCGATCCACTCTCGCCAACGATCCCCAGCGTCTGCCCCTGAGGCAGGCTGAAATTCACCCCATCCACGGCCTTCACATGGTCCACGGTCCGGCGCAGCAGCCCCTTCTTGATCGGGAACCACACCTTCAGGTCCTTCACCTCCAGCAACGGCGCCCCTTCGGCGTTCGCGGCGGGCGCGCCGCTGGGCTCGGCATTGATCAGCATCTGCGTATACGGATGCTGCGGCTTGCTGAACAGCGTGGCGCAGTCGGCCTGCTCGACGATCTTGCCGCACTGCATCACGCACACGCGGTGGGCGATGCGGCGTACCAGGTTGAGGTCGTGGCTGATCAGCAGCAGGGCCATGCCAAGGCGCGCCTGCAGCTCCTTGAGCAGGTCGAGAATCTTCAACTGCACGGTCACGTCGAGCGCCGTGGTGGGCTCGTCGGCGATCAGCAGTTCAGGCTCGTTGGCCAGGGCCATGGCGATCATCACGCGTTGGCGCTGGCCGCCGGACAGTTCGTGGGGCAGGGCTTTCAGGCGCTTGTGCGGCTCGGGAATACCGACCAGCTCCAGCAGCTCCAGGGTGCGTGCGGTAGCTTCCTTTCCGGTCAGGCCCTTGTGCAGCAACAGGATCTCGTTGATCTGCTTCTCGATGCTGTGCAGCGGGTTCAGCGAGGTCATCGGCTCTTGGAAGATCATCGCGATGCGGTTGCCGCGAATCCGCTGCATGGGCTTCTCGCCCAGGTGCAGCAAGTCCTTGCCTTCGTAATGGATGGTGCCGGAAGGATGCCGGGCCAGGGGGTAGGGCAGCAGGCGCAGGATCGAGTGGGCGGTCACCGACTTGCCCGAGCCGCTTTCGCCGACCAGGGCCAGGGTCTCGCCCTTGCGGATGTCGAAGCTGATGCCGTCGACCACGCGGTTGACCTGCTCGCCGGTGAGGAACTCCACCGCCAGGTCGCGGACTTCGATCAGGGTGTCTTGGCTCATGTCATTTCCTCGGGTCGAAGGCGTCGCGGGCGGATTCGCCGATGAATACCAGCAGGCTCAGCATCACCGCCAGCACGGCGAAGGCGCTGATGCCCAGCCACGGGGCTTGCAGGTTGGACTTGCCCTGGGCCACCAGCTCACCCAGCGACGGTGAGCCGGCGGGCAGGCCGAAGCCGAGGAAGTCCAGGGCGGTGAGGGTGCCGATGGCGCCGGTGAGGATGAACGGCATGAAGGTCATGGTCGAGATCATGGCGTTGGGCAGGATGTGGCGGTACATGATCGGGCCGTTGCTCATCCCCAAGGCGCGGGCGGCGCGTACGTATTCGAGGTTGCGCCCGCGCAGGAACTCGGCGCGCACCACGTCCACCAGGCTCATCCACGAGAACAGCAGCATGATGCCCAGCAACCACCAGAAGTTGGGCTGCACGAAGCTGGCAAGGATGATCAGCAGGTACAGCACCGGCAGGCCGGACCAGATCTCCAGAAAGCGCTGCCCGGCCAGGTCCACCCAGCCGCCGTAGAAGCCCTGCAGGGCGCCGGCGATCACGCCGACGATGGAGCTGGCGATGGTCAGGGTCAGGGCGAACAGCACCGAGATGCGAAAGCCATAGATCACTCGGGCCAGCACGTCGCGGCCCTGGTCGTCGGTACCGAGCAGGTTGTCGCTGGAGGGCGGCGCGGGGGCGGGTACCTTCAGGTCGTAGTTGATGCTCTGGTAGCTGTAGGGGATCGGCGCCCACAGCACGAAGGCGTCTTTCTTCTCCATCAGCTCGCGGATGTACGGGCTCTTGTAGTTGGCCTCCAGCGGGAACTCGCCGCCGAAGGTCGTCTCCGGGTAGCGCTTGAAGGCGGGGAAGTACCATTCGCCGTCGTAGCGCACGGCAATCGGCTTGTCGTTGGCGATCAGCTCGGCGCCCAGGCTCAGCACGAACAACACCAGGAAGATCCACAGCGACCACCAGCCGCGACGGTTGGCCTTGAAGCGCTCGAAGCGCCGGCGATTGAGGGGAGAGAGGGCCATGTCAGTGCTCCCGGCTGGCGAAGTCGATACGCGGATCGACCAGGGTGTAGGTGAGGTCGCCGATCAGCTTCACCACCAGGCCAAGCAGGGTGAAGATGAACAAGGTGCCGAACACCACCGGGTAATCGCGGTTGATCGCCGCTTCGAAACTCATCAGGCCAAGGCCGTCGAGGCTGAAGATCACCTCGATCAGCAGGGAGCCGGTGAAGAAGATGCCGATGAACGCCGAGGGGAAGCCGGCGATCACCAGCAGCATGGCATTGCGGAACACGTGGCCGTAGAGCACGCGGGTGCGGCTCAGGCCCTTGGCCTTGGCGGTGACCACGTACTGCTTGTTGATCTCGTCGAGGAAGCTGTTCTTGGTCAGCAGGGTCATGGTGGCGAAGTTGCCGATCACCAGCGCGGTGATCGGCAGCACCAGGTGCCAGAAGTAGTCGAGCACCTTGCCGGTGGCACTGAGCTCGTCGAAGTTGTTGGAGGTCAGCCCGCGCAGCGGGAACCAGTCGAAGTAGCTGCCGCCGGCGAACAGCACGATCAGCAAAATGGCGAACAGGAACGCGGGGATGGCGTAGCCGACGATGATCGCCGAGCTGGTCCAGACGTCGAAATGGCTGCCGTGGCGCACGGCCTTGGCGATCCCCAGGGGGATCGACACCAGGTACATGATCAGCGTGCTCCACAGCCCCAGCGAGATGGATACGGGCATCTTCTCGGCAATCAGGTCGATGACCTTGGCATCGCGGAAGAAGCTGTTGCCAAAGTCCAGCTGGGCGTAGTTCTTGACCATGATCCACAGCCGCTCTGGCGCCGACTTGTCGAAGCCGTACATGCGCTCGATCTCGGCGATCAGCGCCGGGTCCAGGCTTTGCGCGCCACGGTAGTTGGAGCCGGCCACCGACACTTCGGCGCCGCCGCCGGCGATGCGGCTGGTGGCGCCATCGAAGCCTTCGAGCTTGGCGATCATCTGCTCGACCGGGCCGCCGGGTGCGGCCTGGACGATGATGAAGTTGATGATCAGGATGCCGAACAGCGTGGGGATGATCAGCAGCAGGCGCCGCAGGATATAGGCCAGCATGTCAGTTGGCCTCTTCCGTGACCGGGGTTTCGCTCACCGACGGGGTCACGTCGGGCTTGATCCACCAGGTGTCGATGCCGATGTCGTACTTGGGCGGTACGGCGGGGTGGCCGATGTGGTTCCAGTACGCCACGCGGGAGGTCTTGATGTGCCAGTTGGGGATCACGTAGTAGCCCCACAGCAGCACTCGGTCCAGCGCACGGCAGTGGTCGATCAGGCTCTGGCGCGAGTCGGCGTTGATCAGTTCTTCCACCAGCTGGTCGATGGCAGGATCGCGCAGGCCGATGAAGTTGCGGCTGCCGGGGTTGTCGGCGGCGGTGCTGGACCAGAACTCGCGCTGCTCGTTACCGGGGGAGTTGGACTGCGGGAAGCCGCCGACGATCATGTCGAAGTCGCGCGAGCGCAGGCGGGTGATGTACTGCGACACGTCCACGCGGCGGATCTCGAAGTTGATGCCCAGGTCCGCGAGGTTGCGCTTGAAGGGCAGCAGCACGCGCTCGAATTGGGTCTGGGCCAGCAGGAACTCGATGGTCACCGGCTTGCCGTCCTTGTCGACCATCTTGTCGTCGACGATCTTCCAGCCGGCTTCCTGCAGCAGCTTGTAGGCCTGGCGCTGCTGGTCGCGGATCATGCCGCTGGCGTCGGTGACGGGGTTGCGGAAGGCGCCGTTGAACACCTCGTCGGGCACTTTGCCGCGCAGTGGTTCGAGGATCTTCAGCTCGGTTGGCGAGGGCAGGCCGCTGGCGGCCATCTCGGAGTTTTCGAAGTAGCTGTCGGTGCGGGTGTAGGCGCCGTTGAACAGCTGCTTGTTGGTCCATTCGAAGTCCATCAGCAGGCTGATGGCATGACGCACGCGGATGTCCTGGAACACCGGCTTGCGCAGGTTGAAGATGAAGCCCTGCATGCCTACCGGGTTGCCGTTGGGGATCTCTTCCTTGATCAGGCGGCCGTCGCGCACGGCGGGCACGTCGTAGGCGGTGGCCCAGTTCTTCGCGCTGACTTCCAGGGCGTAGTCGAACTGCCCGGCCTTGAGCGCTTCGAGGGCGACGGTATTGTCGCGGTACGAGTCGAAGGTCATCACGTCGAAGTTGTAGAAGCCGCGGTTGATCGGCAGGTCCTTGGCCCAGTAGTCCTTGACCCGCTCGTAGCGGATCGAGCGACCGGCCTTCACTTCGGCGACCTTGTACGGGCCACTGCCCAAGGGGATTTCCAGGTTGCCGCGGTTGAAGTCGCGGTCTTGGTACCAGTGCTTGGGTAGCACCGGCAGCTGGCCGAGGATCAGCGGCAGCTCGCGGTTGTTGTTGTGCTTGAACTTGAACAGCACCTTGAGCGGGTCTTCGGCGACCACCTCGGCGACGTCGGCGTAGTACTGACGGTACAGCGGCGCGCCGTCCTTGATCAGGGCATTGAAGGTGAACACCACGTCCTCGGCGCGCATCGGGTGGCCGTCGTGGAAGCGCGCTTCGGGGCGCAGGTAGAAGCGTACCCAGCTGTTGTCCGGAGCCTTTTCGATCTTGCCGGCCACCAGGCCGTATTCGGTGAACGGCTCGTCCAGGCTCTGGCGCATCAGGGTGTCGTAGATGCTGCCGATGTTCTCGGCGGCCACGCCCTTGTTGATGAAGGGGTTGAGGCTGTCGAAGCCGCCGAAGCTGGACTGGCGGAAGGTGCCACCCTTGGGCGCGTCGGGGTTGACGTATTCGAAGTGCTTGAAGTTGGCCGGGTACTTCGGCGGCTCGTCGTACAGGGTCAGGGCGTGCTGCGGGGCGGCCAGCGCCGGGAGCGTGAGGCAGGCCAGCAGCAGGCCGCCGGCCAACTGGCGCAGACGTTGGGTTGGCATCATTTCTTGGCTTTCTCCGAAGTCTTCTTGATCCACCAGCTGTTCAGCCCGAGGGTGTAGGGCGGCGTGGCGACGAAGGCGAACCGGTTGCGGTAGGCCAGGCGGTGATTGTCGAGGTACCAGTTGGGGATCATGTAGTACTGCCATGAGAGCACGCGGTCCAGGGCGCGAGCGGCGGCGACCTGGTCGTCACGGCTGCGGGCGGCGAGCAGGGTGTCGAGCAGGTGGTCGACCACCGGGTCCTTCACGCCAGCATAGTTCTTGCTGCCCTTGGTGGTGGCCTGGCTGGAATGGAAATACAGCCACTGTTCGAGGCCCGGGCTCAGGGTCTGGTTCAGGGTCATCAGGATCATGTCGAAGTCGAACTGGTCGAGGCGTTGTTTGTACTGGGCGCGGTCCACGGTGCGCAAGCGCGCATCGATACCGATGCTGGCCAGATTTTCGACATAAGGTTGCAGGATGCGTTCGAGGTTGGGGTTCACCAGCAGCAGTTCCATGCGCAACTGTTGGCCCTTGCTGTCGACCAGACGCTGGCCGCTGAGCTTCCAGCCGGCCTGGGCGAACAGGTCGAGGGCCTGGCGCAGGGCCTGGCGGCTGATGCCGCTGCCGTCGGTGTGGCTGACCTGGTAGGGCTGGGTGAACAGCTTTTCGGGCAACTGATCGCGGAACGGCTTGAGCAGCAGCCATTCCTTGCCGGTGGGCAGGCCGCTGGCAGTGAACTCGCTGTTGGGGTAGTAGCTGGTGGCGCGGCGATAGGCGCCGTTGAACAGCGCGCGGTTGGTCCATTCGAAGTCGAGCATCAGGCCCAGCGCCTGGCGTACCCGGGGGTCGCTGAAGGCGGCGCGGCGGCTGTTCATGAACAGGCCTTGGGTCTGTGTCGGGATCTTGTGCGGGATCTGAGCCTTGATCACTTCGCCGCGGCGCACGGCGGGGAAGTGGTAGCCGTTGGCCCAGTTCTTGGCCTGGTGCTCGATATAGATGTCGAACTCACCGGCCTTGAAGGCTTCGAAGGCCACGGTGGCGTCACGGTAGAACTCGTATTCGACGCGCTTGAAGTTGTACTTGCCGCGGTTCACGGCCAGGTCCTTGCCCCAATAGTTCTTCACCCGTTCGAACACCAGGCGCCGGCCCGGTTGCACCTCGGTGATGCGGTAGGGGCCGCTGCCCAGCGGCGGGTCGAAGGTGGTGGCCTTGAAGTCGCGTTTTGCCCAATAGTGCTTGGGCAGCACCGGCATCTCGCCCAGGCGCAGGATCAGCAGCGGGTTGCCGGCGCGCTTGAAGACGAAGCGGATGCGCAGCGGGCCGAGGATATCGACGCGGGCGACTTCCTGCAGGTTGGTGCGGTAGATCGGATGGCCGTCCTTGAGCAGGGTCCGGTAGCTGAAGGCGACATCGGCCGAGGTGATCGGCACGCCGTCGTGGAAGCGCGCCTCGGGGCGCAGGTTGAACACTACCCAGCTACGGTCCTCGCTGTACTCGACGGAGCGGGCGATCAGGCCGTAGCTGGAGGTGGGTTCGTCGCCGGACGGGTCGTACATGCCGGTGCCGACCATCAGCGGCTCGTTGAGTTCGTTGATGCCGTACTGCAGGAAGTTGGGCGTGGTGACCGGGCTCGATCCCTTGAAGGTGTAGGGGTTGAGCGTATCGAAGGTGCCGAAGGCCATGGCCCGCAAGGTGCCGCCCTTGGGGGCTTGCGGGTTGACCCAGTCGAAGTGGGTGAAGCTGGCGGGGTACTTGAGCGTGCCGAACTGCGCGTATCCGTGGCTTTCGCTCACCATCGCGACGGCGGGGAAGCTCAAGGCCAGGCTGAGAGACAGCAGGAGGGGACGTATCAAGTCGGCATCCGATCCAGGGGGCGTTGGGCTTGGTTCGGGGTACAGTAACAGCTTGTCTGGAATGGAAAAAGGGTGAGCGACTAGCTGGGTCGGGGCTGCTTCGCAGCCCTTTCGCGACACAAGGCCGCTCCTACAGGGATTGCGCCAGCCCTTGGGATTGCGCGGACTCTGTAGGAGCGGCCTTGTACCGCGAAAGGGGCGCCAAGCGCCCCCAGGATTCACATCAACGCGACAGGTAAACGGTCAGGGTCTGCCCCGGCTTGAGCGCATGGCCGCTACGCGGGTTCCAGCGCTTGAGGTGCTTCATCTCGACATTGAAGCGCTTGGCCACCAGGTAGTACGAGTCGCCCTTGCGCACCTTGTACTGGGTGGAACGCTGCTTGGCATCAGCCACCCGGTTGGCCGCCGCGCTCGGCGCGCTGCCACCGCGCAGGGCCAGCACCTGGCCGACCTTGAGGTTGTTGCCGCGCAGGCGGTTCCAGGCCTGCAGCTGCTTGACCGACACCCGATTGGCCTTGGCGATGCTGCCCAGGTTGTCGCCACGCTTGACCCGGTAGCTGCGCGCCGCCGGTGCCTTGGCCTCGGCCAGGGCGGCCTGGAACACGGCCTTGTTCGGCTGCAGGCTGACCAGTTCCTCGGGCTTGAGGTTGGACATGCGGGTGGACAGCAGCTGCGCCTTGGCGGTCGGCACCAGCAGTTGCTGCGGGCCGTCCACGGTCATGCGCTTCTTGAAGGCGGGGTTGAGCTGGATCAGCTCGTCCTCGTCGATGTCGGCGAAGGCGGCGACCCGCGACAGGTCGAGGCGATCGTTGATGGCGACGGCTTCGAAATAGGGTTCGTTGGCGATCGGGTTGAGGTTGATCCCGTAAGCTTGCGGGGTGTTGACCACCTGCGACAGGGCCAGCAGCTTGGGCACGTAGTCGCGGGTTTCCTGCGGCAGTGGCAGGTTCCAGTAGTCGGTCGGCAGGCCCAGGCGCTCGTTGCGCTCGATGGCGCGGCTGACGGTGCCCTCGCCGGCGTTGTAGGCCGCCAGGGCCAGCAGCCAGTCGCCGTTGAACATGTCGTGCAGGCGGTTCAGGTAGTCCAGCGCGGCGTTGGTCGACGCGGTGATGTCGCGGCGGCCATCGTAGAAGTTGGTCTGGCGCAGGTTGAAGTGGCGACCGGTGGACGGGATGAACTGCCACATGCCGGCGGCATGCGCGCGCGAATACGCCATCGGGTTGTAGGCGCTCTCGATGGCCGGCAGCAGCGCCAGTTCCAGCGGCATGTCGCGTTCTTCGAGGCGCTCGACGATGTAGTGCAGGTACAGGCTGCCACGCTCGCCGGCGTTCTCGAGGAACGACGGGTTGCTGGCGAACCACAGGCGTTGCTGTTCGATGCGCGGGTTGACGTCCATGCCGTCCTGCAGGACGAAGCCCTGGCGCATGCGCTCCCAGACGTCCTGGGGCGGGGCCTGGTCCTGGGTCTTGATCACCAGGGGGGCGGGCTTGTGCTTGATCCGCGCCTGGTAGCTGTGCGCGCGAACGCTGTCGGATTCGTCGAGCTGACGGGTGCTCTGGCACCCGACCAGGGTGGCGGCCAGCGCCAGCGCACTGATCTGTGCCAGTCGCGTCAGGGCGACCGAATGAGCGGTTCTGCGGCTACGGGAAGACATCGGCGGGAACGGTTATCCGGGCAAAAAAGTTGGGCGATTCTAGAAACCGGTCCCGGCCGGGTCAACCTTTGGGGGCACACTGCGATATATCTTGGAGTTATCAGAACACGTCTTTCCAAGACCTCAAGGCAGCAAAAACAGTGGCTTGGCTTGGGTTGGAATGTCCCTTCCATTCGTCTGCTTTTTGTTTAACGGATGTTTCAGCGGTGCGCAGGAATGGGTTGGTCAAGCGCTCCAGGGCAATGGTTGATGGCAATGTGATGCGATTGTCGGCGCGCAGCCGGGTAACGTCTTCGAACCGTTGGTGAACGTGCTCGCTCTCTGGTTCCACGGCGCGGGCGAAGCGCAGGTTGCTCAGGGTGTATTCATGGGCGCAGTACACTTCGGTTTCGCCAGGCAGGCCGGCCAGACGTTGCAGCGAATGGTGCATCTGCTCCGGCGTGCCTTCGAACAGGCGCCCGCAGCCGGCGGCGAACAGGGTGTCGCCACTGAACAGTAGCGGCGTGGGCGTTTGCGCAGTGTAATAGGCGATGTGCCCGAGGGTGTGCCCAGGCACGGCCAGGACGTCGAAGCTCAGGCCCAGCGCCTGCGCCTGGGCGCCGTCCTCCAGGGCGACGTCGCGGGCCGGGATGCGCTCGCTGGCCGGGCCGTACACCCGGGCGCCGGTGGCCTGCTTCAGGGCCTCGACGCCACCGACGTGGTCATGGTGATGATGGGTGACGAGGATCGTCTCCAGCGCCCAGTCGGGGTGCTGGGCCAGCCAGGCGAGCACCGGCTCGGCATCACCAGGATCGACCACTGCGCAGCGGCGATTGGCAGTATCCTGTAACAACCAGATGTAGTTGTCGTTGAAAGCGGGTAGGGCATCGATCTGTATCATGTGCGGATCCGTATCGCCAAGCCTGGACATTGGGGGCATCTTAGCCGCGATGGCGCGGCCGGAGAACCTTCGAGGGAGAACGCAATGACCGACCAAGCCTTCGCCCAGGCCGACCCCGACTGGGTCGAGCTCATCAGCCTGGCCCGCGACTGGTTCAACGGCCCTCTGGGGCAGTTGATGCTCAAGGAAGAGGAAAAGTTGCTCGAAGAAGAGCTGCGGCGCTTCTTCGGTGGCTACCTCGTGCACTACGGCCCCTGCGCCGAACCCCCGCCCAGCGCGCCGCAGGTGCATCGCAACGTGCGCCTGGGCGCGCCACTGCCGGGCGTTGAGATCGTCTGTGAGGAACAGGCCTGGCCGTTGTCTGAGCATGCCGCCGATGTGGTGGTGCTGCAGCATGGCCTGGACTTCAGCCTTTCACCCCATGGATTGCTCCGTGAGGCGGCCAGTGCGGTGCGCCCGGGTGGCCACCTGCTGATCGTCGGCATCAACCCGTGGAGCAGTTGGGGCATGCGTCACTTCTTCAGCCACGGCGCCTTGCGCAAGGCTCGCTGCATCTCGGCGTCACGGGTCGGCGACTGGCTCAACCTGCTGGGCTTCGCGCTGGAGAAACGCCGGTATGGGTGCTATCGTCCGCCGCTTGCCTCGCCGGCCTGGCAGCAGCGTCTGGCCGGTTGGGAGCGCGTGGCCGGGGGCTGGCAGAGCTCAGGTGGCGGGGTCTACCTGCTGGTGGCGCGCAAGATGGTGGTCGGCCTGCGGCCGTTGCGTCTGGAGCGTCGCGAGCCGATGGGCAAGCTGCTGCCGCTGCCGTTGGCCAAGGTCAATCGCAGCGCCACCCACCCTGATTCCGAAAAGCACTGAACACGAGTGGTACATGAGCGATAGCGTCGAGATCTACACCGATGGTGCCTGCAAGGGCAATCCTGGCCCGGGTGGCTGGGGCGTCCTGATGATTTTCAAGGGCGTCGAGAAGGAACTGTGGGGCGGCGAGCGCGAGACCACCAACAACCGCATGGAGCTGATGGCGGCGATCGAGGGCCTGAAGGCGCTAAAGCGCGAGTGCGAGGTGATCCTGACCACCGACTCCCAGTACGTGATGAAGGGCATCAACGAGTGGATGACCAACTGGAAGAAGCGCGGCTGGAAGACCGCCGCCAAGGAGCCGGTGAAGAACGCCGACCTGTGGATGGCGCTCGATGAGCAGGTCAACCGGCACAAGGTGACCTGGAAGTGGGTGCGTGGGCATATCGGTCACCCGGGCAACGAACGGGCTGACCAGCTGGCCAAGCGTGGGGTCGACGAGGTACGCGCCCAGCGTTGATTGTGTTGCGGGCCATCGCGGGGAATGCTCATCTTGTGGGAGCGGGCTTGCCCCGCGATGGCCGCAAAGCGGCCCCGATTTCGTTATACTCCCACCCCGAATTCAAGCACCGCCAGTTGGAGTCCCCGCGTGGAGCAGCAGCAAGACAAACGGTTCGTCATCCTCGACACCGAAACCACCGGTATGCCGGTGGCCGAAGGTCACCGCATCATCGAGATCGGTTGCGTCGAGGTCGTGGGCCGACGCCTGACCGGGCGGCACTTCCATGTCTACCTGCAGCCCGATCGCGAGAGTGACGAAGGCGCGATCAACGTCCACGGCATCACCGACGCCTTCCTGGTCGGCAAGCCGCGTTTCGCCGACGTTGCCGAAGAGTTCTTCGAATTCATCCAGGGCGCCACCCTGGTCATCCACAACGCGGCGTTCGACGTTGGTTTCATCAACAACGAATTCGCCCTGATCGGCCAGTCCGAGCGTGCCGATATCGCGCAGCACTGCCCGATCCTCGACACCCTGATGATGGCGCGCTCGCGCCACCCGGGGCAGCGCAACAGCCTCGACGCGCTGTGCAAACGCTACGGCATCGACAACTCTGGCCGTGAGCTGCACGGCGCACTGCTCGACTCGGAGCTGCTGGCCGACGTCTACCTGGCGATGACCGGCGGCCAGACCAGCCTGTCGCTGGCGGGGGATGGCGCGCAGGGCGAGGATGGGCAGGGTGGCACTGGTAGCGAGATTCGTCGGATCACTGGCCGTGCGCCGGGGCGGGTGATCGAGGCCAGCGAGGAAGAGCTCGAGGCCCATGCCGAGCGGCTGGCGGCCATCGCCAAGTCGGCTGGCGGACCGGCGATGTGGCAGGCGCTGACAGACACACCCGCTAGCTGACGCCAAGGCAGTACCGGCCCTGGCGCGGGCGTGCCCCGCGATGACATCAACTACCCTGTGGAGAATCGCCCCGCAGAGGTAGCCGTCTGATGTACAAGGACCTCAAGTTCCCCATCCTCATCGTCCACCGGGCAATCAAGGCAGACAGCGTCGCCGGCGAGCGGGTCCGCGGCATTGCCGACGAGCTGGCCCAGGACGGTTTCGCCATCCTCGCCGCCGCCGACCAGGCCGAGGCCCGCCTGGTGGCCGCCACCCACCATGGCCTGGCTTGCATGCTGATCGCCGCCGAAGGCGTCGGCGACAATAGCCGCCTGCTGCAGAACATGGCCGAACTGATTCGCCTGGCCCGTCTGCGCGCGCCCAACCTGCCGATCTTCGCCCTGGGCGAGCAGGTCACCCTGGAGAATGCCCCGGCCGAGGCCATGGGCGAGCTCAACCAGCTGCGCGGCATCCTCTACCTGTTCGAAGACACCGTGCCGTTTCTCGCCCGCCAGGTCGCACGGGCCGCACACAACTATCTGGATGGGCTGTTGCCGCCGTTCTTCAAGGCTTTGGTGCAGCACACCGCGCAATCCAACTACTCCTGGCACACGCCCGGCCACGGCGGTGGGGTGGCCTATCGCAAGAGCCCGGTGGGGCAGGCCTTTCACCAGTTCTTCGGCGAAAACACATTGCGCTCGGACCTGTCCGTGTCGGTGCCCGAACTGGGCTCGCTGCTCGACCACACCGGGCCATTGGCAGAGGCCGAAGCGCGGGCGGCGCGCAACTTCGGCGCCGACCACAGCTTCTTCGTCATCAACGGCACCTCCACCGCCAACAAGATCGTCTGGCACGCCATGGTCGGGCGCGACGACCTGGTGCTGGTGGACCGCAACTGCCACAAGTCGGTGGTGCACGCGATCATCATGACCGGCGCCATCCCCCTCTACCTGTGTCCGGAGCGCAACGAGCTGGGCATCATCGGGCCGATTCCGCTCAGCGAATTCAGCCCCGCGTCGATCCAGGCGAAGATCCAGGCCCACCCGCTGGCCCAGGGGCGCGCAGCGAAGATCAAGCTGGCGGTCGTCACCAACTCCACCTACGACGGGCTGTGCTACCACGCCGGCCTGATCAAGCAGGCGCTCGGCGCCAGTGCCGAGGTGCTGCACTTCGACGAGGCCTGGTTCGCCTATGCCGCCTTCCATGAGTTTTTCATCGACCGCTACGCCATGGGCACGTCGCGTAGCGACGATGCTCCGCTGCTGTTCAGCACCCACTCCACCCACAAGCTGCTGGCCGCCTTCAGTCAGGCGTCGATGATCCATGTGCAGGACGGCGCCAGTCGCCAGCTGGACCGTGACCGCTTCAACGAAGCGTTCATGATGCATATCTCCACCTCGCCGCAGTACAGCATCCTCGCTTCGCTGGACGTGGCCTCGGCGATGATGGAGGGGCCGGCCGGGCGCTCGCTGCTGCAGGAGATGTTCGACGAGGCGCTGAGCTTTCGTCGGGCCCTGGCCAACCTGCGCGAGCACATCGCCGCCGAAGACTGGTGGTTCAGCATCTGGCAACCATCGGCGGCGCAAGGCAGCGAGCGGCTGCTGGCGGCGGACTGGCTGCTGCAGCCGGGCGCCGAATGGCATGGCTTTGGCGAGATCAGCGACGAGTACGTGTTGCTCGATCCGCTCAAGGTCACTCTGGTCATGCCCGGGGCCGGGGGCGTGGCGGATGAGCACGGCATTCCGGCCGCGGTGGTGGGCAAGTTTCTCTGGGAGCGCGGCCTGGTGGTGGAGAAGACCGGCCTGTACAGCTTTCTGGTGCTGTTCTCGATGGGCATCACCAAGGGCAAGTGGAGTACCTTGCTCACCGAGTTGCTGGAGTTCAAGCGGCACTACGATGACAACACCGCGCTGGCTGATTGCCTGCCCAGCGTAGTGGCGGCGCAGCCCTCACGCTACCAGGGGCTGGGGCTGCGCGATCTGTGCGCGCAGTTGCACGCCTTCTACCGTGGCAATGCCACGGCCCGGCAGCTCAAGCAGCTGTTTACCCGCTTGCCCGAGGTGGCGATGACCCCGGCCCAGGCCTATGACCGCATGGTGCGCGGGGAGGTGGAGGCGGTGCCGATCGAGCACCTGCTTGGCCGGGTCGCGGCGGTGATGCTGGTGCCCTATCCCCCAGGTATTCCCTTGATCATGCCGGGGGAGCGCTTCACCGAGGCGACGCGTTCTATCCTCGAATACCTGGCCTGTGCCCGGGCCTTCGACCAGGGGTTTGCGGGGTTCGTCGCCGACGTGCATGGCCTGCAGCGCGAGGGGGCGCTGTACACCGTCGATTGCGTCAGGGAATGCGGATGATCTCGACGCCGGTCTGGGCCAGTTCGAAACGGTCTTCGCCCAGATGGTTGACGCGGTCGCCGATGGCCAGTCGATAACTGGTGATCGGCGCACCGAGGGTGCTGCCGTCCGCCTGGAGGGTGGACTCCTGGAATTCATGCACGGGATAGATACGGCCTTCGGCGTCACGGGCGTGGAACTGGCCGACCATTACTGCTGCCATTTAGGTGGAAACCTCTGAATCGTGTAGGAAATGTCTGTAGGCATAGACAATCGAAATGCTTGGGAAGTTTTCCGCCAATTGGAAAAAAACCAGGGGCACGAGGAACGGTCATCTATAACTAACAGGTCCCCTTCCCTGAGTAGAGGTTGCAAAACGCCATGAGCCAGGTCTATTCGGTAGCGGTCGTCGTCGGCAGCTTGCGCAAGGACTCTTTCAACCGCAAGGTGGCCCGCGCGCTGTCTGAGCTGGCGCCGTCCAGCCTTGCCCTGCGGATCGTCGAGATCGGCGACCTGCCGTTGTACAACGAGGATGTCGAGACCGAGGGAGCCCCAGAGGCATGGACACGTTTTCGCGACGAGATCCGCCGTAGCGATGCGGTGTTGTTCGTGACACCGGAGTACAACCGTTCGGTGCCGGGTGGGTTGAAGAATGCCATCGATGTAGGGTCTCGACCTTATGGAGAGAGCGTCTGGAGCGGCAAGCCGGCGGCGGTGGCCAGTGTCTCGCCCGGGGCGATCGGTGGGTTTGGCGCCAACCATGCGCTGCGTCAATCGCTGGTGTTTCTCGACATGCCCTGCATGCAGATGCCCGAGGCCTATATCGGCGGCGCGGCGTCGTTGTTCGATGACAACGGCAAGCTCAACGAGAAGACCCGGCCGTTCCTGCAAGGGTTCATCGACAAGTTCGCGTCCTGGGTGAAGCGCATTCAGGCAGTCTGATCCGCAAAAAGCATCGCGGGGCAAGCCCGCTCCCATGCCGGCACTCAGTCTGGCGTGGGAGCGGGCTTGCCCCGCGATAGTCTCGACATCAGGCGCTTTGCGGCATCTCGCCCTTGGCCAACCGCCGGTTGATATCGGCGATCACCTCGGGCAGCTCGTTGATGGTGTCGATCAGATAGTGCGGACGCGAGCCTGCGAACAGCGTATGAATGCGCTTGCGCTCGCTCTCCAGCTTCTCCGCGCTCAGTGCCCGGTAACCCTCCCAGGTCAGTCCCAGAGCGTTGCCCGAGCACACCAGGGCCACGGTCCACATCCCGGCGCGACGGCCTTCGAGAATGCCCGGCACGGTGTCGTCGACCTTCACGCAGGCGGCCACATCATCGATCCCCAGGGCGATCACGTTGGCCAGGGCCTGGGCTGGCCACGGGCGGCCGTTCGGGGTTTCGTCGGTGGCGACCACGTGATCGGCGACGTAGCCGTTCTGCGCGGCCAGCTCGACCACCTTGTCCATCACCACCTTCGGGTAGCCCGAGCACGAGCCGATCTTCAAACCGTCCTCGCGCAGCCCGGTGAGGGTGTCCAGGGCGCCTGGAATCAGCGCGGAGTGCACGGCGATCTTCTCGATCTGCAGCGGCATGAAGCGTTCGTAGATGGCGGTGACGTCTTCATCGGTCGGGGTGCGACCGAACACCTTGCGATAGCGCTCGGCGATCTCCGGCACGTCGCACAGGGTGCGGATATGGTCCCACTTGCCCATGCCCATCGGGCCGCGGGCCTCTTCGATGGACACCTGCACGTCGAACTCGGCGAAGGCTTCGACGAAGATCTGGGTCGGGGCGAAGGAACCGAAGTCGACCACGGTGCCGGCCCAGTCGAGGATGGCGGCTTGCAGCTGGGTGGGGTTGCTGTAGTTCATGTGCGCGTTTTCCTTGAATCGAGTGGGCAGAGGGTCAGATGTCCAGCACTTCCATTTCCCGCAGCACGTCGGCCACGGCATCGACGGCGGCCTGCATGCCGTCTGGTCCAACCACGCCGATGCAGCCGACGCGGAAGGTCTCGACCTGGGTCAGCTTGCCTGGGTAGAGGATGAAGCCCTTGGCCTTGACTCGCTCGTAGAAGTCCTTGAACTGGTAGCGCGGGTCTTTCGGCGCGTGGAAGGTGACGATGATCGGGGCCTGGATCTCGGCGGGCAGGAAGCTCTGCAGGCCGATCCTGGCCATGCCGTCGAGCAGGGTCTTGCAGTTGTCGGCGTAGCGGCGGTGGCGGGCCGGCAGGCCTCCTTCCTCGTTGTATTGCTGCAGCGCTTCGTGCAGGGCGGCGACCACGTGGGTCGGCGGGGTGAAGCGCCACTGGCCGGTCTTGGCCATGTAGGCGTGCTGGTCGTGCAGATCCATGGCCAGGGAATGAGCGTTGCCTTCGGCGGCGGCCAGGGCGGCCTTCTCGGCAAACACGAAGCCCATGCCCGGTACGCCTTCCAGGCACTTGCCGGAGGCGGCGATCAGCGCTTCGAAGGGGATCTGGCGGGCATCGATGGGCAGCGCGCCGAACGAGCTCATGGCGTCGATGATCAGGCGCTTGCCGTGGCGCTTGATCACCTGGGCGATCTCGGGCAGCGGGTTGAGGATGCCGGTGCTGGTCTCGCAGTGGATCAGCGCCACGTGGGTCACGGCCGGATCCGCAGCCAGCAGGCGGTCGACATCTGCGGCGGTGGTCGGCTGGTCCTCGGCGGTCTCGAAGGTGCTGAAGTCGCGGCCCAGCACCTTGCAGATCTTGGCCAGGCGCTGGCCGTAGGCACCGTTGATCAGCACCAGCACCTTGCCGTCACGCGGTACCAGGGTGCCGATGGCCGCCTCGACGGCGAAGGTGCCGCTGCCTTGCAGGGGCACGCAGTGGTGGCTGGCGCTGCCGTCGATGATGGCCAGCAGTTGCTCGCAGACGCTGGCGGTCAACTGGTTGAAGTCGCGGTCCCAGGAGCCCCAGTCCACCAGCATGGCCTGGCGGGTGCGGATCGAGGTGGTCAGGGGACCGGGGGTCAGCAGGATCGGGGCGTTGCTCATTCCGTGGTTCCTCACAGGCGGGTGGGCTGCAAACTATGGGGACTAGGTTGCAATTCGCCGACTCATCAATCAAATTGTTTGTAGATATGCCAGCCATAAGTCAGGCCGATAGATATGAACCTGTTCCAGCTCCGAGCTTTCGATGCCGTCGCCCGCGAGGGCAGCTTCACCCGCGCCGCCGAGCGGCTGTTCATCAGCCAGCCGGCGGTGACCGGGCATGTGAAGGCACTGGAGGAGCACTACCAGATCACCCTGCTGCGGCGCACCGCGCGGCGGGTCGAACTGACCGAGGAGGGCACGCGCCTGGCGGCCATCACCCGGGCGATGTTCAGCCTGGCCGAGGAGGCCCAGGCCATGCTCGAGGCCAACCGTCAGTTGCTCACCGGGCGCCTGGAGGTGGCCGCCGACGGCCCGCACCGGGTGATGCCGATGCTGGCGCTGCTGCGCGAGCGCTATCCGGGGATCACCGTCAACCTGCGCCTGGGCAACGCCCAGGAAACCCTGGCCGCGCTGCTCTCGGAGCACGCCGACGTGGCCGTGCTGACCGAGATAGAACCGCGCAAGGGCCTGCACCTGCAGAGCCTGTGCCAGTCGCGGCTGTGCGCGTTGCTGCCGGTGGGGCATGCCTGGGCGACGATCGAGGGCGACCTGCCGCTGGCCGAACTGGACAGGCAGATCATGGTCCTGCGCGAACCGAGCTCGACCACCCGGCGCACCTTCGACAAGGCATGCGTCGGCGCGGGGGTGCAGCCGCGCGTACTGCTGGAGCTGGACAGCCGCGAGGCGGTCACCGAGGCGGTGGCGGCGCAGCTGGGCATTGGCGTGGTGTCGTCCACCGAGGTGGCCAATGACCCTCGTGTGGTGGCTCGACCCCTTAGTGGCGCCGGGCTGGTCAACCAGCACATGCTCGGCTGTCTGGAGCGACGCCGCGAGTTGCGCCTGATCCAGGCGTTTCTCGGCCTGGCGGCCGGGCTGTGAGGCAGGCCTGGCGTTTTTCTCGCGCGGGCCTAAGATGGCCGGCAGATAGCTGACAGGATTGTCGATGAGCGAGAAAGACACCATCTCCATGCAACTGGTACGCGAGGCCTTGTTGCAGACATGCCCGCACGGCACGCCGGACGGCTTGCTGCTGGGGCGCGCGGGGATCGACGCGGCCCAGCTCGAGCGGCCCGAGGCGCGGGTCAGCGCCGAGGCGTACGCACGGCTGTGGCGGTTGCTGGCGCGACGTTGCAACGACGAGTTCTTCGCCATGGACCCGCGCGGCCTGCGCAGTGGCAGCCTGGCGTTCCTGTGTCGGGCGAGCATGGCCCAGCCCACCCTGGGCGAGGCGCTGGACGTGGCCCTGGGTTTCCTGTCGCTGATGCTCGAGGACCTGCAGCCGAGCCTGGTGCGTCAGCAGAGCCTGGCCGAGATCGTCATCAACGAGCCGCGCGACACGCCGCGCCGGGCGTTCACCTACTTCACCTTCTGGATGATCGTGCATGGCGTGGCCTGCTGGCTGGCCGGGCGGCGCATCGCCATCCTGGCCATCGACCTGCGTTGCGCCGAGCCGCCGTTCTGCGACGATTACCGGGTGATGTTCTCGGAAAACCTGCAGTTCGACCGCCCGCGCACGCGCATGATCATCAGCGCCGACTGCCTCGACGTGCCGGTGCGGCGCACGCCTCAGGAACTGCAGCGATTTCTGGCCGAGGCGCCGGGCAACATCCTGGTCAAGTACCGCGACCCCGACAGCCTGGCGCGGCGGATCCGCTCGGCGCTGCTGGGCCAGGAGCCAGGAGGCTGGCCGGACGCCGACAGCCTGGCCGCGAGCCTGTGCATGTCGGTGTCGACCCTGCGGCGGCGGCTGTCGGAAGAAGGGCACAGCTACCAGGGTATCAAGGACAGCGTGCGTCGGGAGCTGGCGATCGCCTGGCTGGCCGAGGCCGACCTGGGCCTTGCCGACATCGCCCTGCGCCTGGGATTCGCCGATGCCAGCTCGTTCTACAAGGCGTTTCGCAAGTGGTTCGGCTGCAATCCGGGGCATTACCGCAACCTGGTCCTGCCAGCGGCGCCGTAGAGGGTTCGTTTCCCGCTGTCACGGGCGAGGGGCGCTGGCTAGTGTCCGGCGTCCACATGAACAGCAGGATGCGACCCCATGTCATCGACAACCCACACCCCGCCACCCACGACCACTCTCAGCGACGAGGCCGTCATCGATGGCTTCATCGCCACGCGGCTGCCGGACTGGCTGAAGCACGCCCCGGCCGACAGGATCAAGGCCTTGCGCGAAAGCTTCAGCGCGCACATGGCCAGCGGCCAGCAAGTGACTGCGGCGACCCAGGGACTGCTCTCGCCATGGCAGTTCGCGCAGCAGGCCTTCGTGCCGTTGATCAAGGAGATCCTTCCAGACGGCCCGGACCTTGAACAGATGCAGTGGCTGGACATCCGTTTCGGTCGGTCGGAGGTGATCTCCTCGCCCTCGATGGAGCGCCGCGAGGTGCGTTTTCCGGCCCTGTTGAGGCTGATGCAGGGCTTTGCATCGGATAGTCAGTTTTTCGAAGGCAGCGGCCTGGTGCGCAAGGACGACGACCAGGTGCTGTCCGGGGCGCCGGAACCACTGGCCAGGCGCTGCCATGCCCTGGACGCAGGGCAGCAGTATCAGACGTTGCTGGCGGGTATGTTCACTGCGTCGACACTGGCAGTGCTGGGCAACCATCAGCGCACGGGGTTTGCCCTTGCCTGTGAGCGTGCGGCCGCCGAGTCGTTGATCGATACGGACACGCTCGCTGCACTGAAACGGCTGACCGAACCGGCGGCGCAGTCGTCGCCAGGCTCGGTGCAGGCCTATGCCGGGGAGCTGCGGATGTTGCAGTGCACCATCGAGAACGGGCTGCTGGTGCAGTTGCGGGATGCAACCGGTGCATCGAAGGGGGTGGTGTACTACCTGCCCGCCGATGAGCAGCGCCCACTGCACCACTTCGCCTCGCAGCAGTTGCTGAGCGACTTTCTCAAGGAGCACCTGTCCACACCGCAGCCGCACAAGCAGATTCGCCTGTTGGTCAGTCTGAAGGAGCGTGCCGGCTTCATGGGGACACTCGACATGCGCCTGTCCGACGATGAGACGGATTTCGAACTGCAGGGGCGGGTCGTTCAAGGCGACATTTTCGAGGCCCTGGCGCGCAATCAGGTCAATCGCCTCAAGGAGCAGGGGCGCCTGGTGCTGGTTCCGAGCGCGGATGCGGATCGGCAGTTGGCCGAGGAGCGATTGCGGCGTTGGCAAGGCCTCGGGCTGGACGCGCTGGGGCTGGTGGGCCTGGCGGTGCCGGTGGTGGGTGTGGCGCTGTTCGCGAAAATGGTCTGGGACACCCTGGGCGAAGTCTATGAAGGTGCCGTGGACTGGCACCAGGGTCACCAGCACGAAGCCATGCAACACATGCTGCAGGTGGCGGAAACCGTGGCGGTGACCGGCGCGCTCGTGGTGGGGGCGGGGGTGGTCGCCAGCGCCCTTCGCAGCGGCTTCGTCGATGCACTGGAACCGGTGAACGTCGAGGGTGCCGGCGAGCGGTTGTGGAACCATGACCTGAAGGTCTATGAGTCCGATCCGGGTGCCGCCGTGCTGCAGGACGATGGCCTGTATGCGCTGGACGGGCGGCAGTGGTTGCGCGTGGGCGATCGCTATTACGAAGTCCATCGGCCGGTCGCTGCCAAACCCTGGCGGCTCAGGCATCCGCGTGCGGCCGATGCCTTTGGCCCACTGGTTGAACACAATGGCGAACGCTTCTGGCGACTGCGCGTGGAGAGGCCGCTGGAGTGGCGCGACAGCGCCAGCATGCTCAACCGGTTGTGGCCGTGCGATCCCCCCTTGGATGATGGGCAAGCGCAGCAGATCCTGCGTATCGCCGGCATGGAGCCTGAGGAGCTGCGGGGCGTGCTGGTGGAGAATCGCCCGGCGCCGGTGAACCTGACCGAGACACTGCGCCGGTTCCAGGCCGACCAGCGCATCTCGCGGGTGCTGCAAGACGCGCGAGCCCCCGATGCGGCGATCACCGATGCCAAGGTGCTCGAGTGGGCGCGCAATCAACCTGGGATGGTGGCCCATGATGCAAAATCGCTCGCTGCCTGGCTGGTTGACGAGCACCCTCAGGTGCAGGGGCGGCTGCTGGAATATCTGGCCGGCGTGGCGGCGCCAGTCGACGAGCTGGGAGCCCTGGTCAAGCGGGACTTCCCCAGCCTGCCGGAAATCTATGTGGAGGAGGCGGTGCGAGACACCGATGGCACGCTGCGCAGAGTGGCCCTGCTCGAGTCGCGCGTGCCGGTGACGCTGGCCAAGCGTGCCCGCGCCCTGTCTCAACTGGTCCGGGTCAATCGCGCGCTGGAAGGGGTGTTTCTCCAGGCGAGCTACAGCAACGACACCGGCGTGCTGGTGCTGGCGCAACTGGAGCGCCTGCGCAATTGGCCAAGGTCCGTCAACCTGGAGCTTCGCGAGGGCAATGAGAGCGGCCGGTTGCTGGCGATCATGAATCCCCAGGGATCCAGTGCTACCAGAACCGTCCTGGTGTGGCGCCAAGGGCGCTTCCATCTCTATGACAGTCAGGGGCTCGAGCTGGAGGACGAGGTGCCGGAGCCGGCGTCGATCTTCGACGCCATCTCGGTGTTGCTGAAGGAAAAGGATCGAAAAGCCATGGCGATCGAAGGCGCCGACTGTGCTCGCCGGTTGCGCGAGGCGCTCATCGGCACCTTGCCCAGCAGCCGCGGCGGTGTCCTCGATCGGCTCGGCCTGCGGGCCACCACGCCATGGTTCAACCCAGGCAAACGACTGGCCGATGGTAGGGTCGGCTATATGTTGGGTGGCTCGGCGTCGCGTTCGGCCACGGCGCCCCTGCGTGCCCGTATCCGTGCACTTTATCCGGGCTTCAGCGATGACGAGGTCGAAACCTATGAACGCACGCTGCGCCAGGGCGTCGCGAATCCTTACCAGGTGCTGTTGAGCCTGGAGCGCAATCTTGCCCTGCTCGAGGACACTCTTGAGTTCTGGGTGATCGGAACGCCCGACCGAGACATGCGAACGGTCCGTCGCCAGTTGTCCCATCGCCTGTGCGGTGCATGGCGCTACAACGGTGAAATGGTCAGGAACCCGCGCGGCGAGGCCGAGGGCATGCTGCTCAACCTCAGTGGCTGGCGGGTGGGCGCGCTGCCGATACTGCCGGCCAGCGTGGATTTCGACCATATCAGCGAACTGGTGATGGCGGGCATGGGGCTGGATCAGCTGCCAACCAGTTTCCTGCACTGCTTCCAGTCCTTGCGCACGCTGAACCTCAACAACAATCAGCTCACGGCCCTGCCCGAAAGCATTTCCAACCTGCCACGTCTGCGCGCGCTGCACCTGATGGGGAACCGCATCCGCATGGCTGAGCACGACCAACAGCAGCTGGCGAACCTGTCTCGGCTGCATCTTCTGGACCTGAGTCGCAACCCCATCCGTTCGCTGGCGTTGCGTTTCCACCAGTTGCCGCAACTGACGACACTGCGCCTCAATCACTGCGGGATGCTCAGTATCCCGGGCGGTATCGAGCGCTGCGGGATGTTGCTGGTGGCCGATCTGCGGGACAACCTGATCTCGAACATTGCGCCAGAAGTGCTGGAGATGCCCTGGGAGTTCAGGCACCACCTCAGGATTCGCGGTAATCCGATCCCCCACCGGACCATCGCCCGACTCTATGGCCTCGATGCTCACGCAGCCCACCTGGTACCCGACCCCGCCGGGGCACCTTCCGTACGCTCTTGGCTCGATTGGACGGGCGAAGCCGAGCGGCCGGCGCGGGAGGCGCTATGGAAAAAACTGCACGCTCTGGACGGGAGCCGCGAGTTGTTCGAGTTGATGGCGCAGTTGACCCAGACCACCGATTTCAGCAAGGCCAGGGACTATCTGTCCGAGCAGGTCTGGACGCTGTTCGCCAGTATCGAAAAGGATGCCGACCTGCGCGAGCGGATCTTTGCCAGCGCCAACGAGGTGCAAGGCTGCCACGACAGTACCGCCGAGCGGTTCAGTCGCCTGTTGCTGGAGGAAATGGTGTATCAGGCCAACCGCAAGGCGGCCACGGGAACGGCGGGCGATCAGTTGCTGGCGCTGGGCAGGCAGCTGTTCCGGCTCGAATGCCTGGACCAGTTCGCCCAGCAGGATGCGGCAAGGCGGCTGACCACGCATCCGGATACCGACGTGCTGGAGGTGGTATTGGGTTATCGGGTGCGTTTGGCTGCGCAACTGCAGTTGCCTGGGCAACCCCGGACCATGCGTTTCGAGCAGCTCGCCGGCATCACCCCTGAGCGTGAGCGCGACGCCCTGGCTGCGGTGCGGGCCAGCGAGGCGACCGACGAGCTGCCGCAAAGCCTGTGCGAGCGCGAGTTCTGGGGCAGCTACCTGCGCCATCGACATGCGAAGGCATTCGCGGCCATCGCTGAACCCTTCGAGGCCCGCGGCACGGCGCTCGACAAGCAGAGCGAGACGCTGGGCAGCGAGGCCTACGCGCGGCAGTGGAACGACCTGAAGGTCGAGCGCGAAGTCGCAGAGCATGCGCTGACCTGGCAGCTCACCCGGCAGGCCCTGGCCACGGTCGAGCAGGGCGACCTGCTCGAGCCGGTCGAATCCGCTCAGCCCGATTGACAGCTTTGGCCATTGCCGGATGAGCTGACCGGCGCGAACATCGTCAGACCGATGGTGCACTCCAACAATAAGAAACCAGGAGTCTGACGATGCGCGATTACGCCGAGGCCGCTCGTTCGTTCGACCATGCCCAAGCCGCCGCCGCGGCGCTGCATGGCAACCTCGATGCCCTCAACGCCTGTGTCGAATGCTGCGACCGCCACGCTGGCACAGGCAAGCCCGCCCTGATCTGGGAAGACCGTGACGGCAACGGCGGGCGCTATACCTTCGACCAGTTGCAGGCCCTGTCCGCACGCTTTGCCAATGTGCTCAAGGCCCAGGGCGTGGCGGCGGGCGATCGCGTCGCCGGGCTGATGCCACGGACCCCGGAACTGCTGGTGACCATCCTCGCCACCTGGCGCCTGGGTGCGGTGTACCAGCCACTGTTCACCGCGTTCGGGCCCAAGGCCATCGAGCACCGTCTGGAGCAGTCGCATGCCAAGGTGGTGGTCACCGATCGCGGCAATCGCCCCAAGCTCGACGACGTGACGGATTGCCCGACCATCGTCACGGTCGGCGCCGCCGGGCAGGCGCTGGACTTCCACCGCAGCCTCGAAGCCGCCACCGGCGATTGCGAACCGGTGATGCGTACTGGCGACGATCCCTTCCTGCTGATGTTCACCTCGGGCACCACCGGCCCGGCCAAGCCGCTGGAAGTGCCGCTGCGCGCCATCGTCGCGTTCCAGGGCTACATGCGCGACGCCATCGACCTGCGTGCGCAAGACAACTTCTGGAACCTGGCCGACCCGGGCTGGGCCTATGGCCTTTATTACGCGGTCACCGGGCCGCTGTCCCTGGGCCATGCCACCACGTTCTACGACGGCCCGTTCAGTGTCGAAAGCTGCGCGCGGGTCATCGACAAGCTGGGCATTACCAACCTGGCGGGCTCGCCGACGGCCTACAGACTGCTGATCGCGGCGGGCAGCGCGTTCGCGGCGCCGATCAAGGGCCGCCTGCGGGTGGTCAGCAGTGCCGGTGAGCCGCTCAACCCGGAGGTGATCCGCTGGTTCGCCGACGAGCTCGGCGTGACCATCCACGACCACTACGGCCAGACTGAACTGGGCATGGTGCTGTGCAACCACCATGCGCTGGACCACCCGGTGCACCTGGGGTCGGCGGGTTTCGCCATCCCCGGTCATCGCATCGTGGTGGTGGACGAGCAAGGCAACGAGCTGCCAGCGGGGCAGCCCGGGATCCTCGCCGTCGACCGTGCGCGTTCGCCGCTGTGCTGGTTCGCGGGGTATCACGGCCTGCCGACCAAGGCGTTCGTCGGCCAGTACTACCTCTCCGGCGACACCGTCGAGCTCAACCAGGACGGCAGCATCAGCTTCGTCGGCCGCAGCGACGACGTGATCACCACCTCCGGCTACCGGGTCGGCCCGTTCGATGTGGAAAGCGCGCTGGTCGAGCATCCCGCGGTGGTCGAGGCCGCCGTGATCGGCAAGCCGGACCCTGAGCGCACCGAACTGATCAAGGCTTTCGTCGTACTGGGCCAGGGCTACCAGGGGAGTCCCGAGCTGGAGGAAACCCTGCGCCAGCATGTGCGTCAGCGGCTGTACGCCCACGCTTATCCGCGCGAAATCGAATTCGTCGGCGAGCTGCCCAAGACCCCGAGCGGCAAGCTGCAACGCTTCATCCTGCGCAACCAGGAAATCGCCCGACAACAAGCCACGCAGCCGATCGCTGCGGGCGCCTGAAGGAAGACCGATATGCAAATCACCCACAAGAATTTCATCGTCAGCGGCGCGGCCTCGGGCCTGGGCGCCGCCACCGCGCAGATGCTCATCGAGGCTGGCGCCAACGTCATGCTGGTCGACCTCAATGCCGCCGCGGTCGAGGCCAAGGCTGTCGAGCTGGGCGCCAACGCCCGCTTCGCGGTGGCCGACATCAGTGACGAGCAGGCCGCCCAGGCCGCGGTCGCGGCGGCGCTCGGCGCCTTCGGCAGCCTGCACGGGCTGGTCAACTGCGCCGGCATCGTCGGCGCCGAGAAGGTTCTGGGCAGGAACGGGCCGCACGGCCTGGCCAGCTTCGCCAAGGTCATCAACGTCAATCTGGTCGGCAGCTTCAACCTGCTGCGCCTGGCCGCCGCGGCCATGGCCGAGGGGCAGGCGGACGAGGGTGGCGAGCGCGGGGTGATCATCAACACCGCCTCGATCGCCGCTTACGACGGCCAGATCGGCCAGGCTGCCTACGCCGCGTCCAAGGGCGCGATCGCCAGCCTCACCTTGCCGGCCGCGCGTGAGCTGGCGCGCTTCGGTATCCGCGTGATGACCATCGCCCCCGGCATTTTCGAGACCCCGATGATGGCTGGCATGACCGACGAAGTCCGTGCCTCGCTGTCCGCCGGGGTGCCGTTCCCGCCACGCCTGGGCCGCCCGCAGGAGTATGCCGCGCTGGCCTGCCACATCATCGAGAACAGCATGCTCAACGGCGAGGTGATTCGCCTCGACGGCGCGCTGCGCATGGCTGCCAAGTAAGGAGATAACGACATGACTCTCGCCAACGACCCCATCGTCATCGTCAGCGCCGTGCGCACGCCCATGGGCGGCCTGCAGGGTGACCTCAAGAGCCTGACCGCGCCGCAACTGGGCAGCGCGGCGATCCGCGCCGCCGTCGAGCGCGCCGGCATCGACGCCGCCAGCGTCGAGCAGGTGCTGTTCGGCTGCGTGCTGCCCGCCGGCCAGGGCCAGGCTCCGGCGCGCCAGGCGGCGCTGGGCGCGGGCCTGGACAAGCACACCACCTGTACCACCCTGAACAAGATGTGCGGTTCGGGCATGCAGGCGGCGATCATGGCCCACGACCAGTTGCTGGCCGGCAGTGCCGACGTCATCGTCGCCGGTGGCATGGAAAGCATGACCAACGCCCCGTACCTGCTGGACAAGGCCCGTGGCGGCTACCGCATGGGCCACGGGAAAATCATTGACCACATGTTCATGGACGGCCTGGAGGACGCCTACGACAAGGGCCGACTGATGGGCACCTTCGCCGAGGACTGCGCGCAGAAGGGGAATTTCAGTCGCGAAGCCCAGGACGCCTTCGCCATCGCTTCGCTGACCCGTGCCCAGGACGCTATCAAGAGCGGTCGTTTCGCCGCCGAGATCGTCCCGGTCGAAGTCACCGAGGGCAAGGAGAAGCGCCTGGTCAAGGACGACGAGCAGCCGCCCAAGGCGCGCCTGGACAAGATCCCGCAGCTCAAGCCGGCCTTCCGCGAGGGCGGCACCGTCACTGCCGCCAACTCCAGCTCCATCTCCGATGGCGCCGCCGCTTTGCTGCTGATGCGTCGCTCCGAGGCCGAGAAACGCGGCCTCAAGCCATTGGCGGTGATCCATGGCCACGCGGCCTTCGCCGATACCCCGGCCCTGTTCCCCACCGCGCCGATCGGTGCCATCGACAAACTGATGAAGCGCACCGGCTGGAACCTGGTCGAGGTGGATCTGTTCGAGATCAACGAGGCCTTCGCCGTGGTCACCCTTGCCGCCATGAAGCACCTCGACCTGCCTCACGACAAGGTCAACATCCACGGCGGCGCCTGCGCCCTGGGTCACCCGATCGGCGCTTCGGGCGCCCGGATTCTGGTGACCTTGCTGTCGGCCCTGCGCCAGAACAACCTGCGCCGTGGCGTGGCGGCCATCTGCATCGGCGGTGGCGAAGCGACGGCCATGGCGGTCGAGTGCCTGTACTGAGGTGAACCATGCTGGTAACTGAAGAGCAACAACAGATCGCCGACGCCGTGCGGGCTTTCGCCCAGGAGCGACTGAAACCGTTCGCCGAACAGTGGGACAAGGAGCACCGCTTCCCCAAGGAAGCGATCGGGGAGATGGCCGACCTCGGCCTGTTCGGCATGCTAGTGCCGGAGCAGTATGGTGGCAGTGACACGGGCTACGTGGCCTATGCCATGGCCCTGGAAGAGATCGCCGCGGGCGACGGGGCCTGCTCGACCATCATGAGCGTGCACAACTCGGTCGGCTGCGTGCCGATCCTCAAGTTCGGCACCGAGGCGCAGAAGCAGCAGTTTCTTGCGCCGCTGGCCAGTGGCGCGATGCTCGGCGCCTTCGCCCTGACCGAACCTCAGGCCGGCTCCGATGCCAGCAGCCTGAAGACCCGCGCGCGCCTGGACGGTGACCACTACGTGCTCAATGGCAGCAAGCAGTTCATCACCTCCGGACAGAACGCCGGGGTGGTGATCGTCTTCGCCGTCACCGATCCGGACGCTGGCAAGCGTGGCATCAGCGCCTTCATCGTGCCTACCGACTCGCCGGGCTACCAGGTGGCGCGGGTCGAGGACAAGCTCGGCCAGCACGCCTCCGACACCTGCCAGATCGTCTTCGACAACGTAAGGGTGCCGGTGGCCAATCGCCTGGGCGAGGAGGGCCAGGGCTACAAGATCGCCCTGGCCAACCTCGAAGGTGGGCGAATCGGCATCGCCTCGCAGTCGGTGGGCATGGCCCGCGCTGCCTTCGAGGTGGCCCGTGACTACGCCAGCGAGCGCCAGAGCTTCGGCAAGCCGCTGATCGAGCACCAGGCCGTGGCTTTCCGCCTGGCCGACATGGCGACCAGGATCGCCGTGGCCCGGCAGATGGTGCTGCACGCCGCCGCACTGCGCGACGCCGGGCGCCCGGCGTTGGTGGAGGCTTCGATGGCCAAGCTTTTCGCCTCGGAAATGGCCGAAAAGGTCTGCTCGGACGCCTTGCAGACCCTGGGCGGTTATGGCTATCTGAGCGACTTCCCGCTGGAGCGGATCTACCGCGACGTGCGGGTCTGCCAGATCTACGAAGGCACCAGCGACATTCAGCGCATGGTCATTGCGCGCAATCTTTGAAGGAGCAGACTGCATGGCATTCGAAACCATCCTGTTGGACATCCACGGCAAGGTCGGCCTGATCACCCTCAACCGCCCGCAGGCGCTCAATGCGTTGAACGCGCAGATCGTCGGCGAGATCAATCAGGCGCTGGACCAGTTGGAGAAGGATCCGCACATCGGTTGCGTGGTGCTGACCGGCTCGGCCAAGGCCTTCGCCGCCGGCGCCGACATCAAGGAAATGGCCGAACTGCAGTACCCGCAGATCTACGTCGAGGACCTGTTCAGCGACGCCGACCGCATCGCCAACCGGCGCAAGCCGATCATCGCCGCGGTGTCCGGCTTCGCCCTGGGCGGTGGTTGCGAGCTGGCGATGATGTGCGACTTCATCCTCGCCGCCGACAACGCCAAGTTCGGTCAGCCCGAGATCAACCTCGGCGTGCTGCCGGGCATGGGCGGCACCCAGCGCCTGACCCGCGCGGTGGGCAAGGCCAAGGCCATGGAGCTGTGCCTGACCGGCCGCCTGATGGGCGCCGAGGAGGCCGAGCGCGCCGGCCTGGTGGCCCGTGTGGTGCCGCAGGCGGAACTGCTGGAGGAAGCGCTGAAGGTGGCCGCGACCATCGCCAGCAAATCGGTCCCGGTGAGCATGATGGTCAAGGAAAGCGTCAACCGTGCCTTCGAGGTCACCCTGAGCGAGGGCGTGCGTTTCGAGCGCCGGGTATTCCACGCCGCCTTCGCCACCGAGGACCAGAAAGAGGGGATGGCCGCCTTCATCGCCAAGCGTGAAGCGCAGTTCAAGGACCGTTGAGGGAGGCGGGCGCAGCCCAGGCTGCGCCCTTGCGTCTATCGGTTGAAGAAGTACTTCGCGGCGGCCGCATGGGTGACCTTGGCACGGTAGACCTCTACCGTGCCGCCACTGCCGTCGGCGTGGCGGTGCCCGGACATGCGCCGTTGCACCGCCGTCTTCAGGTGCCCGGCGGTGAAGTCGGCCTTGGCCGCGGTCATCGTGGCGTAGTGGAAGTGGGCATACCACAGCCCCTTGCCTGCGTGGCTGATCCTGTACTCGTCGAGGAAGTCCTCGGGCCTGCCCTTGACCTCGGCAAGCCTGACCCGAGGGCCGACGGCAGTGATCTGCACTTGTTTTTCTGCGACCAGGAACATGACTTCACCCATGCTCGGCTTCTGCGCAAGGGCGGCCGATATGCGCAGCGTCCTGGCGCTGCCTTGCAGCTCATCGGCCAACCGGCGCAAGGCGCGGCAGGTCAGCTCGGCGTCCCTGCCGGCACGCGCTTCATCGGTTTCGTTGTCCTTGGTCAGGCGCGCCTCGACGGTATCGATCTGCTCGAGCAGGCGCTGACGCTGGTGCAGTACACCTTCTTCGAGCTCCCTCGGCAGATAGCTGGCGCTAGTCCGTTGCAGTTTCGCCACTTCATCGCGCGCTTGCTCCATCAGTCGGTCGCTGTCTTCGAGCAGTTGGGTGAGGCTTTGCTGGGCAGAGGCGCGTTTACCGGCTTTGGCCGCCGTCTTCAGTTCCACCCACTCGCCTTTCTTGTTGCGGTAGGTGCGTGACGGTGTCTTGCTGTCCGGGCCCGCGATATCGACGGTCCTGGCATCGTTCGCACGGGGTTCGCCCAGCAGCAGACCGTGTTCGGACGTCTCGATCAACCCTGGCTCGGTCTCGCGCATCTGGCTGAGGGTCCGGGTCGGTGGATAGTCAGGCAGCCCGGCAAGGTCCTGGCTGATGTGCGAGATCAACCAGTCGAGCTGTTCCTGCAACTGATTCGCGGCCTGGTTCGCGGCCTCTCCCTCGACCAGGCCGGTGAAGATGCCCAACTGGCGCGCCGCCGCCTGGAAATGGCCGAGGATGCTGCGCAACAGCATCGTGCTGAGCTCCTCGTCGGCGTTGGTTCGCTTGAACAGCTTTGCCCGCTGGGCGATGCCTAGCTGAACGTTGCTCCAGAACCGATCGCGCCACATTACCGCGTCGTCCGTCAGGTCGTTCATCAGGGTCAGGCGGTTGAGCAGGGCTTCCAGGCGCAGGAAACGCAGGATCAGGCCGCGCTCCGCGGTGGCGGGCAGGGTGCCGGCCAGCTTGCTCCATTGCAGGATCTCGGGCTGTTGCGGGCTGGCGAGCCGGTTCAGCGCGTCCTGGCAATCACGCAGGTGGCGGTTGTTCTCGATCATCAGGTCGATCATCGGCACCAGCCGGTCCAGGCGCTCGCTGGCGATACGCATGTCGCGGCGGGTCAGGTCCGCGCCGTCCTGCTGTTGCCTGGCAAATTGCAGCAGTTGTTCGCGGTCAGGCTGGTAGCGCAACTGGAGTACCTTGCGCAGCACACGTTGGCAGAAGGTGTCCTGGTAGAGCGCATAGGCATGGACGGTCTTGAAGTTGCTGATCGGTTGCAGGGCGTTGCGGGTCTTGAGCCGTTCGACGTGCGTCGCCCAGAACGCCGAAAGGGTTTGCAACTTGCTCTGGCAGGTCTGCAGGGCGGTCTCGTCGAGCGTGGCGGCGACCAGGCTCTCGATCGTGGTCTGTTCCTTGAGCTTGGCGGGAATGGCAGCCTTGTCCGCCTTTATCTGTTCATCGACGCTGCGCAGGGCATTGGCCTTTTCCAGCCGTAACGCGCGGATCTGACCGGAGAGCGGCATGCCGCCCTTGAGCGCCAGGCTGAGGTCAAGTTGCCAACGGCCGGCTTCGTCATGGCGCAGCCAAGGCCCTTGGGCAAGGTCCGGACCGATGATGCGCATCTGGTTGCGCGGCATGTCCAGCATCACTTCGTACACCTTGTCGCCCAGCCTTGTGTACAGCTTGTCGCCATGCAGATACAGGCCACGCAGCGCCCCACTGGGGATCGGCGTGCCGAGCCGCGAGGCGTCGATATTGGCCCGCAGGGCATGCAGCGCCTCGGTCTGCCTGGCCGTCAGCGCGCGAGCGGGCCGTGCCCAGCTGAAGTCGAGGCGAATGAGCGAAGTTGCCGCCACTGCCGGAGCGGCAGCAGGCAGCGCTTGCGGGGAGGCGATGGCCTCGCCAGGGAACGACGGCGCCTCGCCCTGTTCCTCGCGTATGCGCAGGATCGAATGGGAAAACAGCAGCATGGCGATATTGACCAGCAGGTTGACCAGCGCCAGCTGGTGCCGGCCAGGTTCACGCTGGGCGTCGGAGTCCATGAAGTCGGCCAGCGTCAGCTCCATCTGCGCCAGCCAGGCCACCTTGCCCAACGCGCCACCGGCCAGGGGCAACAGGGTGTTGAACAGCAGCCAGCCCATCTCCCTCCAGCGTGCCCAGCGGGTCTGCGCGGTGGTCGAGGCGTGCTCCTCGAAATGCTCGATCGATTCGTTCACGCACGCCAGGTAGAGGGCCTCGCCGGGATCGTCCACAGGCGCTTCCAGCGACAGCTTCACCGGTGCCGGCGTGCCGAACGGGATGGCGCTGGTGTCGTCCAGGGGCACGAACAGATGCGGTTCGAGAAAGCCGCCATGGGCATAGAACCGCCGGTCTTCGGCAGGCAGGCGCTGCAGCATATCGTCCTGAAGCGGGCCAGGGGTGCTGATGGCGACGAACAGCGCCAGGCGGTCGTTGAACTGCAGCAGGCTGTCCTCGTGCAATGGGCGGTACAGCAGGCAGGTATCGGCCACGGGGGACAGTGGCTCGATCAGCCAGGTGTTGCGCGGGTGGTCCACGGGTGACCCAGGTGCCTTGATGAAGCCCAGCGGGCGCATCACCCAGCGCTGGGCATCATCATCGCCGGCGGTCGAGAACACTTGCGCGATGTGGCTGGCGGCTTCCTGATCGGGGAGTTTCTCGCGCAGATACAACTCCTGCGCCAAGGCCGGCAACTGATTGCGCAACTGGGTGACGAGCAGGCGCTGGCGTGCCTTGCGCTGGGCCTGGTCGCCCAGCAGCTTGTCGCGCAGCATGGCCGGGTAGACGGTGGCGATGTCCAGCTCGCTGACCACTTTTCGCAGGTAACCTGCGTCGAGCCAGTCGGGCAGGGTACCGGCAGCGGTTGAACCCACTTCGACCCGCCCTGGCCGAAGCAGGCCGAGGTTGCCGATCGCCAGTTGGGCGAGCGAGTAGGAGACCGGGGTGACTTCTCCCGAGGTGATGATCCCGCCCTGGCCGGCGCTGGCGGTTGCGGTGGTCTGGTAATTGATGATCCGCACGTGGGCGGGGTCGACGCTGTCGCCTGGGTGGTCGGCGCTGAAGCGCGCGGCAAGCTGCCGGTTGGCGAAGGTTTGCGCGTTGTCGATACCGTCGAGCCAGAACGTGCCCTGGGTCTCCAGGTAGCCTTGGGCGACGTCGATCAACAGGTTGCTGTAGCGCATCAACGGGCGGCCCCGGGCATTGCGCAGCCAGGCGGGCAGATGCCCGGACAAGGTGCGGCGCTGGCTGGCCTCGGCATCGCTGCACAGGTCGATCATCGAGGTCAGGCGGTCCAGGGCCAGGCTCATGTTGAGGGCGTCCAGCTTGCTCCGGTATTGCCCGGCCAGGTGCTCGATCAGACGCAGCTGCTGGTCGAGCAAGCCCAGTGCCTGGATTTCGAAGGCACCCTGGGTGGTCGGGACGATGTGCACCACGTGGTGCGCGATGTGTGAACCGGCTGGCCAATAGCGGCCGATGGTGGTCAGCATCTGCTGGCGAGACGGGAAACTGTGCAGCTTGCCGGCCAGCGTGAAGAGCAACGTCATCCCATGCCCTGGGTCGTCATCGGCGTATTCGACGAGCAGGGCGCTGGCCAGGTCGCTGTCGAGCTTGGCGTCGGCAGAGAAGTCCACGGCAAGGTGCGACACCGTCAGGTGGGGCGCATGTTCCCACGTACTGCGCGCATCGGCATCTGGATGCTCGTGCACCTGCTGGATGGCCGCCAGGGCGAAGTCCGGCAGGCTCCTGGCCTTGCGGTGAGCGGCGATGGCCTCCTGGAACTGGCCGCGAAGGTACTGGGCGAACCAGTGCCATGGCGTCTGGCCGGCCTTGTCGAAGTGACTCCAGTAGGCTGTCAGCGCCCGCCGATAGACCTCGAGCAGAGTCGGAGCCGCTTCGTTGACCAGTAGCTCGACCTGATGCAGGTCGATACTCACCCGACTGGCCTGGTCGGCTTCGACGCGAGAAGAGACGAAATCGACGCCTTCGTCGAGGTTGAGTGTCTGGCGCTGGCAATAGCGCTCCACGAGCACTTGCGACAATGGGCGAATCCACAGACTGCCGGAGCGCGGATGACGGCTTGCCAGGTACAGCGTCAGTGGATCATGGGAATCGCCAGGCAGGTATTGTTGCCATTGCTCGCTCAGGATACGGTCGGCGGCGTCGAGGAGCACGGGGCGATCATCGAAGCGGCGGGCCACCTTGCAGTCCAGGTTGCTGAAACGGGCCGGGCGTTGGTGCAGGTTGTCGTTCATGGTGTTCGGGTGTGTGCATGAAGGGAGGCCAATCAGGCGTCTTTTCATGACCTGGCATGCACTATCGGGCTACCGCATCGGGGCGTTTCGAGCGCTGCCGGGTTGGCAACGTGGTATTTGTTGCGGCATATTGCCTGGCGGCGCCGCCCAGCGGCGCGAGCGCGGCCAATGACAGCACCAGCGGGCGGATTCCTGGCAATTTCGGTCAAATCCACCGTCATTTCTGTTGCCCACCGCCGCTTGGCACCTTAGACTGCCGCCCCCTGTAAAAGAGTGCCGGTTGGCGCTTGAAGAATTCCGCTACCGATGACCGTGTCGCCGGTGGCACCTGAATTGCCCAAATGCACATTTTTCATAGAGAAGTCGATGACCAAGGAACAGTTGCTGGCCATGTCGGCCGATGACTACATGAACGCCGAGCAGCTCGCGTATTTCACCGCGCTGCTGCAAGCGATGAAAGTCGAAACCCACGAGCGCATCGAACTCAACCGCACCGCCATCGAAAACCTGGATACCCCGTCGGATCCCGCTGACGTGGCGTCGGTCGAGGAAGAACGCACCTGGCTGGTCAACGCCATCGATCGCGACCAGCGCCTGCTGCCGCAGCTGGAGATGGCCCTGGACCGCATCGGTGACGATAGCTTCGGCTGGTGTGACGACAGCGGCGAGCCGATCGGCCTGAAGCGCCTGCTGATCAGCCCGACCACCAAGTACTGCATCGAAGCCCAGGAGCGTCACGAACAGCTCGACCGCCACCAGCGGCAGATCTGATTCCACGCCCTGCGCAAGGCCCCACGGAGCGATCCCTGGGGCCTTCGTGTTTTATTGCCTTGCATCAAGCGTGACCGTCTTGCTCTCAAGGGAGCGTGGATAATGGCGTTATAGTGGCGTTTAATGACGTCACAAGAACGACATGCGGATGGACCACGAAGATGATGCGAGAAGGATCTCTGACGGCTGACGAAAAGCCGTTCCCCATGCTGGCCTGGACGTTTCCGTTGCTCCGGGGCGCGGCCCTGTGCGCGGTGCTGTCGGCCATGGCGTTCGCCGGACTGGCGCTGTACCTCGCCTTGCCCCTGGCGTTGCTGGTGCTGTGGTTGCCCCACGGCCGGCGATCGCGAGCCCCGCTTCAGGCGTCGGCACCTGCCCAGGACCGTGAGCTGATTCAGGAGCTGGCTCGTGGTACCAGTCACAACGCTCTGTCGGCCGCCGCGGTGGCGCATTCGGTGCAACAGCTGGCGGCGCGCGTGCAGTCGCAGCTGGGGGCCGCGCAGGAGATCGTCGGCAGTGCCGAGATCATGATTGCCACCGAGCAGTGCGCCGCGCACTTGAGCCAGCAGGCTCTGGACGCTGCGCGCTCGGCTCACGGCAGCAGCGTCGCGGGGAGCGAAGTGCTCGCCGAGTCGATCCGCTGCATGCGTGGCCTAAGCGAACGGGCCATGAGCAGCCGCGAGCTGATCGAAGCGCTGCACCAGCGCAGCGAGGCCATCGCCCGGGTAACCCTGGTGATCCAGGCCATTGCCAGCCAGACCAATCTGCTGGCGCTCAACGCCGCCATCGAGGCCGCGCGGGCCGGGGAGCATGGCCGCGGTTTCGCGGTGGTGGCCGACGAGGTGCGTGGGCTGGCCGGACGTACCGCCAGTGCCACCGAGGAGGTGGGGCAACTGGTCACCGATATCCAGGCGCGAACCGCCCAGGTGGTGGCGCAGATCCGCGAGTTGGCCGAGGATCTGGGCCGTGGTGTCGAGCAGGTCGAGCATACCGGCGGACAGCTGGCGCAGATTGCCCGGCTTGCCGCGAGTGTCGAGGGGCAAGTGAGCGAAATCGCCGCCGGTACGCAGACCAACCAGGCCCAGCTCGATACCTTGTTCCAGGCCGTGGCCCAGGTGCGCAGCGACCTGGAGGTCAGCGACCAGCAGACCCGGCGGCTGGCCAACGCCGCGGTACAGATGGAAGGGCAGGTCGAAGGCCTCAGCGAGCGCCTGGCCGAGGTCGGGTTGGACGCCTATCACCAGAGCGTGTTCGAACTGGCCGAGGCTGCCGCGCGGCAGATCGGCGAATGCTTCGAGACCGACATCGACCAGGGGCGTATTGGCCTGGACGATCTGTTCGACCGCCACTACCGGCCGATTGCCGACCTGCAGCCACCCCGTTTCACCACGCGGTTCGATCACTATACCGATGGCGTGCTGCCGCAGATCCAGGAGCCGCTGCTGCAGCATGATGGCCTGGTCTACGCCATCGCTTGCACCGCGCAGGGCTATGTACCCACGCACAACGCTGCCTTCAACCAGCCATTGACCGGCGATCCTGTCCACGACACTGCGCACAATCGCAGCAAGCGCATGTTCGACGATCGCACCGGGATCCGCTGTGGCAGCCACCAGCAGCGCCTGCTGTTGCAGACCTACACCCGCGATACCGGCGAACTGATGCACGACCTGTCCGTGCCGATCTTCGTCCAGGGGCGGCACTGGGGTGGCCTGCGTCTGGGTTATCGGCCAGAGCCAGGGCTGAACTGAGGCGTTTGTTGCCATTGGTGCAATACAGCAGTGCCGGCGTGCGCTGTTTTCCCTGGCAGGCAAGGCGTATCATGCCACTTCGTTAGGTTGCTAATTAAATTCCGGAGGGAATGATGAATAGCCGAATCGATGTGGCCGTGATGATCGGCAGTGGTGTGCCGGCCTCTCTGCGTGCACTGGGCAAGCGCTTGTGCTGGGTGGTATTGGTCGATGGAGAGCGCCGTGGCACGGCTTTCGCCAGCCGTGACGAGGCGCTGGAATGTCAGGCGGCCTGGCAAGCGCAGATGGCCAGGGGGCGAGCGGCCTGAGGCGCTCAGCCCTCGAAGGCACGGGCCAGCGCGCAGGCGTCCGCGTGGCGCTGACGGAACCCCCTGATCCTGCCGGTGGCACGCTCGACCACGTGATAGAAGGCGATGCCGGCGGGGATGACGATGAAACGGGGCATGCCGCCACTGTTGTCAGGGGTGTAAATGTTCCGTGGCTCTCGACGGATTTCATGGTTTTCGTGCATATTCGCTTCCTTGTAATGTGCGCATGAAGGGCGCTGCCCTTTGTGACGAAGGGGTCGGCCTTATCGATCGCATCCTTCCTGACATCTTTGCTGTCAGGCATTACGGATTCCTTTTATGGAAATTGGTCGAAGCATACTTCGCGCCCATTGGCGATGGCCGAGTGAATCATTTCCCGGTTGTTGCCTACGCCTGCTGCGAAGATGCTCCGTTGCCTGTTTCCACAGTCCTTGGGACGTTTACTTGAAGTGGCTGCCACCTGACCTGCACAGGCGTCTGGGGCGTGGCCGGTTGCAATTGATGTGAGGAGCTCTTCATTGGCAGTCAGTACACTCGATACCCACGCTTTGTTTGCCCTGGGCGACCTGCGGGCCAGGTTGGTCAAACTTTTCCAGGGGCGTTTCATCTACGTCACCGAGCAGAACCCCGATGGTTTGTACATGGCCGAAATCGACACTGACAGTGCGATGGTGGTCGATGACAAGCAACGCCTTGAACTGAAGGTCGGCGATCATTTTCGCGCCGCGGTGCTGCCCAGCCGGGAAGGCGGCAAGCTCGAGCTGCGCTTTCGCGAGATCAAGCTCAATGTCTACGGCCAGGGTGACTACGCCTTTGTCTCGGTTCCGGAGGGGAACGCCATCGTGTTCCGCGAAGGACATGGCGTGGTGATGGTGTTCGCAGCCCAGCAGCAGGTTCAGGAAGGCCTGGGCAAACTGCTCAAGGCTGTCACCGGCAAGGTCGCGAAATGGCGCAAGGGCGAGCTGACCACGTTCAAGGCCAGCGAGTGAGCGAAGGGTCGGAGTCGGATTCGCGAGCCGATTTCCATCGTCGGCACCAGGCTCAGGCCATCCGGCAGGCCGAGCAGTTGCTGGCGCGTCGCGACGAGTTGCAGGGTGCCTGGCTGACCTGGGTCGCAGGCCAGCTCTACCAGCTCAGCCCGCCACCCTACGCCGCGATGGTGCGGCGGGAGTTGCAGCGTCTGACCCAGGACTGACGGTCAATTGCCGCGATCATGGCCGCTGCTGACCTCGTCCGGCACTTCCTCTCCCGAGGTGCGTTTGCGAAACAGCGCCGCACGGGCCAGCAACAGCGTGGTCACCGGAACGGTGATCGACAGCAGGACCGGGATCAGCCAGGCGTGCAGCACCGGGCTCTGCTTGAGCACGGAAAAAAACAGGATCGATGCCAACGCGACGCACCAGGCGCCAATGGTCGAGGCCAGCGCCGGTGGGTGCATGCGCTGGAAGTAGTCTTTCAGGCGCACCAGGCCAATGGCGCCGATCAGGGCGCACAGGCTGCCGAGCAGCAGCAGGGCGGATACCGCCAATTCCAGCCAGAACGGCAGTTCGATGGTTTCGTTCATTCGATTACCTCGCCACGCAGGAGGAACTTGGCCAGGGCGAAGGAGCCGACGAAGCCGAACAGGGCGATCAGCAGCGCGCCCTCGAAATAGGTGTCACTGGCGTAGCGAATCCCCAGCACCAGCATCATCAGCATGCCCAGGATGTACAGGTAGTCCAGGGCCAGTACGCGGTCCTGGGCGGAAGGGCCTCGGAACAGCCGGATCAGCGCCAGGCCCATGGCGATGGCGAAGATGAACAGGCTGGCGAGGACGGCGTTGGCTAGCAGGCCGCTCATTCGAAAATCTCCATCAGCGGGCGTTCATAGGTGTGCTTGAAGTGCTCGATGAAAGCTGCTTCGTCTTCCAGGTCGAAGACATGCAGCAGCAGGACGCTACGATCCAGCGCCAGCTCCGACCAGACCGTGCCGGGCACCACCGTGGTGATCATCGACAAGGCGGCCAGGCCATGGGCGTCACGCAGGGCCAGCGGAATGTGCACGAACGCCGAGCGTGGCGGTCTGCGGCCGGCGCGCAGCACGCCACGGGCCACCAGCAGGTTGGAGTGGATCACATCGAGGCCGACGCGGCAGATCAGTCGGACGATCGCCAGTGGCCGGCGCACGTGGGCGTGCTGCGGGCGCAGGGGAGCCATCAATAGCGGCGCCAGGATGCCCAGTGCGGCGCCGAGCAACAGGTTGCCCGGGCTGACCGACAGGTTGAGCAGCAGCCACAGCGCGAACAGTGAAATGGATAGCAGTGGCGCGGGGAACAGTCGCTTCATGGCTGAACCTCGGTGCTGGCGGTGGTCGGGCCGGGTAGTGGCCGGGTCGCCATCACCGCCTGGATGTAGCTGTCAGGTGCCTGCAGGCTGGCTGCGGTGTCCTGGGTGTAGCGCAGCAGCGGTTCGGCCTTGAGGCTGAGGAAGACGCACAGGCCCAGCAGGATGACGATGGGCACGCATTCATAGCGCCGCAGCAGCGGCGAGGGGCGCTCTTCGGGCTTCCAGAACCGCTGGATGCCGACACGGCCGAAAGCGATGAGCGAGGCCATTCCGGAGAGGATCAGCAGGGTCACCAGCGTCCAGCCGGCAGCACCCAGCGGTTGCTCGGGAGCGACCCCCATGCCTTGCGGATTGAACAGGGCGCTGATCAGGTTGAGCTTGCCGATGAAACCCGACAGTGGTGGCATGCCGATGATCAACAAGGCGCAGGCGATGAAGCTCAGGCCGAGGAAGGCCATGGTCCAGGGAATGATCTGGCCGATCACGACCTGTTGCTCATCGTCCAGGTTGATGCCCTTGGGCGGATGCAGCGACTCGAGGGGCGGCGGGATCGTCCCCTCTTCGTCCTCCAGCGGCGCCTCGTTGGCCGAACGCGAGCGCTCGACCAGTTCGGCCAGCAGGAACAGGGCGCACAGGGCCAGGGTGGAGCTGGCCAGGTAGAACAGCGCGGCACCGGTGAGCACGGGCTGGCCGAAACCGATGGCGGCCATCAGTGTGCCGGCCGAGACCAGGATGCTCAGAGCCGCCAGGCGCTCAAGGCGCTGCGCGGCGAGGATGGAAACCGCGGCCACGGCGAGCGTTGCCAGGCCGCCATACACCAGCCACTCGCCACCGAAGTGCGCCGAGGCGCCGGCCTGGCCGGAGAACAGCAGGCTCCACAGGCGCAGCACGGCATACAGGCCGACCTTGGTCATGATCGCGAACAGCGCGGCCACCGGCGCACTGGCCGATGAATAGGCCGGCACCAGCCAGAAGTTGAGCGGCCAGATGCCGGCCTTGGCCAGGAAGGCAATCGCCAGGATCGCCGCGCCGGCATGCAGCAGCCCGCGATCGGCCTCCGGCACCAGCGGCACCTTCAAGGCCAGGTCGGCCATGTTCAGGGTGCCGGTCACGCCATAGAGCATGGCCGCGCCGACCAGGAACAGCGATGAGGCGAACAGGTTGATGGCGATATAGTGCAGGCCGGCCTTGACCCGTGCCCGGCCCGAGCCGTGCAGCAGCAGGCCGTAGGAGGCCGCCAGCAGCACTTCGAAGAACACGAACAGGTTGAACAGGTCGGCGGTGAGGAATGCGCCGTACAGGCCCATCAGCTGGATCTGGAACAGCGCATGGAAGCTCGCCCCGGCGCCGTCCCAGCGGGCCCGCGCGAACAACAGGGCGCAACTGCCGACGATGCCGGTGAGGGTGAGCAGCAGGGCCGAGAGGTGGTCCACCACCAGCACGATGCCGAACGGCGCCGGCCAGTTGCCTGGCAGATAGACACCGATGGACTCGGCCTGCCCCTGGGTACGCACCCACATCAACAGCGTGATGGCGATGGCCAGGCCGACGAGGGTGGACAACAGGTTCAGCCGGGCTTTCAGCCAGCGGTGCCTTTCGCCGATCAGCAGCATCAGCGCCGCGGTCAGCAGCGGCAGCAGGATCGGTGCGATGACCAGTTGACTCATGCCAGTCATTCGTCACGCTCCCGGCCATCCACATGGTCGGTGCCGGTCAGGCCGCGTGACGCCAGCAGCACTACCAGAAACAGCGCGGTCATGGCGAAGCTGATGACGATCGCGGTCAGTACCAGCGCCTGGGGCAGCGGGTCGGTGTAGTGCAGCAGGTCCTGGGGAACGCCGTCCTTGATGATCGGCTCCTTGCCGATGAACAGGCTGCCCATGCTGAAGATGAATAGGTTGACGCCGTACGACAGCAGGCACAGGCCCATGATCACCTGGTAGGTACGTGGGCGCAGGATCAGCCAGACCCCGGAGGCGGCCAGGACGCCGATGGCGACTGCAATGACTTCTTCCATCAGGCGGCTCCTGCTTGGCTGGACTTGGCGGGATTGCCGGGGCGGTAGGCGCGAACGGACTGGTGCGCCAGCGCGGTGAGGATGAGCAGCGTCGATCCGACCACCACGGTGTAGACGCCGATATCGAAGAACAGCGCGCTGGCCACGTGCACGTCACCCAGCAGCGGCAGGTGCAGGTGCGCGGTATGAGTGGTGAGGAACGGGTAGCCGAACAGCATCGCCCCAGCGCCGGTGAGGGTGGCGCAGAGCAGGCCGGTGCCCATCCAGCGCAGCGGACGCAGGCTCATCTGCGCCTCGACCCACTGGGTGCCAGCGACCATGTATTGCAGGATGAACGCCACCGACATCACCAGGCCGGCGACGAAGCCGCCGCCCGGCTGGTTGTGGCCGCGCATGAACAGGTACATCGAAACCACCAGGGCGATCGGCAGCAGCAGGCGCACGAGTGCAGCAGGCACCATCATGAAGCCAAGCGCGGTGTCGGTGGCGTGACGCGGGTTGACCAGGTCGGTGACCACGTCCGGGGCCAGCAGACGCTGCTGGGCTGGCAGCTGCATGCTTTCCTTGGGCGGGCGGAACCGGCGCAGCAGCGCGAACACGGTGAGCGCCACGGCCACCAGCACGGTGATCTCACCGAGGGTATCGAAGCCACGGAAGTCGACCAGCATCACGTTGACCGTGTTGGTTCCGCCACCTTGTGGCAAGGCGCGGCTGAGGTAGAACGAAGAGATGTCGTTGGGCGTCGGACGGGTGAGCATGGCGTAGGACAGCACCGCCATGCCGCCACCGACCAGTACGGCCAGCACCAGGTCGCGCAGACGGCGCAGGCGGGCGCGATCCTGGCTGCCAGGCAATGGCGAGACGCCTTCGATACGCCGGGGCAGCCAGCGCAGCCCGAGCAGGATCAGCACGGTGGTCACCACCTCGACGGCCAACTGGGTCAGCGCCAGGTCCGGGGCGGAGAACCAGACGAAGGTGATGCAGGTCATCAGGCCACAGACGCCGACCATGATCAGGGCGGCAAGACGGTGGTACTTGGCCTGGTAGGCGGCGCCGAGGGCGCAGGCGATGGCGATCAGCCACAGCGCGACGAACACGCCAGAACCCGGGATCTTCGGTCGGTCGCCCCAGCTCAGGCCGCTGAACAGCAAGGGTGTGAGGCCGGCGAGGAACGCCGCGAGCACCAGCATGAACAGTTGCTTCTGCAGGCGGCGGGTGGTCAGCAGCCCTTCGATGCGTCGCGCCAGCAGCATCAGGCGCACCAGGCCATGTTCGAACAGGCGCTTGCCGTTGAAGCGCTCGATCAGCGGTGGATAAGGGAAGCGCCCACGTTGCAGCTGCTTGCGCAGCAACAGGTAGAGGACGATCCCGCCGGTCATGGCGATCAGGCTCATGACCAGTGGCGCATTCCAGCCATGCCAGATGGCCAGGCTGTACTCCGGCAGGGTGCCACCGACCACGGGCAAGGCGGCGGCGGCGAGCAACGGGCCGACCGATTGTGCCGGGAAGATGCCGACCACCAGGCAGGCAAGCACCAGCAGCTCCACTGGCGCCCGCATCCAGCGCGGCGGCTCGTGGGGCGTGTGGGGCAGGTCCTGGGCGGGAGGGCCGAAGAACACGTCGACGGTGAAGCGCAGCGCATAGGCCACGCTGAAGGTCCCGGCCAGGGTGGCGATCACCGGCAGGGCCGCCTCGACCCAGGCGGTGGAGGTGATGAAGACGGTCTCGGCGAAGAACATTTCCTTGGACAGAAAGCCGTTCATCAGCGGTACGCCGGCCATCGAGGCGCTGGCGACCATGGCCAGGGTCGCGGTGAATGGCACCAGCCGGAACAGGCCGCTCAGGCGTCGGATATCGCGGGTGCCGCTTTCGTGGTCGATGATGCCGGCGGCCATGAACAGCGAGGCTTTGAACGTGGCGTGGTTGAGGATATGGAACACCGCGGCGACGGCGGCCAGCGGACTGTTCAGGCCCAGCAGCAGAGTGATCAGGCCCAGGTGGCTGATGGTGGAGTAGGCCAGCAGGCCTTTGAGGTCGTTCTGGAACATCGCGGCAAAGGCGCCGAGCAGCAAGGTGGCAGCGCCGGCCCCGCCGACGATCCAGAACCATTCCTCGCTGCCGGACAGCACCGGCCATAGCCGGGCGAGCAGGAACACCCCGGCCTTGACCATGGTCGCCGAGTGCAGATAAGCCGATACGGGGGTGGGCGCCGCCATCGCGTGGGGCAGCCAGAACTGGAAGGGAAATTGCGCGCTCTTGCTCAGCGCGCCGATCAGGATAAGGGGCAGCAGCACCGGGTACAGCGCATGCTGGCGGATGGTGTCGCCGGCAGCCAGGACCTTGTCCAGGTCATAGCTGCCGACCACATGGCCGAGCAGCAGGGCCCCGACCAGCAGGCACAAGCCCCCGGCGCCGGTGACCATCAGCGCCATGTAGGCGCCGCGGCGGGCGTCGGCGCGGTGGTGCCAGTAGCCGATCAGCAGGAAGGAGAACAGGCTGGTCAATTCCCAGAAGAACACCAGCTGTATCAGGTTGCCGGAGATGACCAGGCCGAGCATGGCGCCCATGAAGGCCAGGAAGAAGGCGAAGAAGCGCGGCACCGGGTCCTGGGGCGACATGTAGTAGCGCGCATACAATGCGACCAGGGTGCCGATGCCCAGCACCAGCAGGCTGAACAGCCAGGCAAAGCCGTCCATGCGCAGGACCAGGTTCAGGCCCAGGCTCGGCAACCACAGCAGCTCTTCGCGAATGACGCCGCCATCGGCGACCTGGGGGTACAGCAACGCCACCTGGACGGTGCCGACCAGGGCCACGAGCCCGGCAAGAATGGACTCGGCGTTGCGTGCGTTGTGCGGCAGGACAGCCGCCAGGCAACTGCCCACGAAGGGCAGAAGCAATAGCACAATCAATGACATAGCGTTCTGTTCTGAGAAGTTTGCCAAGGATCATACGTGCCGGGCCGTTGTTCACCAACACGCAAGCGGTTGCAGGATCCTACAAATGTGCTGTGACAAGCTGTTTTTTTATAACAGTTTCTTACAAAGCATAGCGGGTCCTGAGCACTTTACAGGCCGGCTTCGCGTTGCCTTGTCTGCTCATCCTGCACCAAGGTCGCCTCGTTCCGGCGCCGGACCTTCAGCTCGCTCACCACCACCGCCACGACGATCAGCAGCCCGCCGATCAGCGCCACGCCCGGCAGGCGTTCGCCGGCGATACGCCCGACGATGCCGGCCCAGACCGGCTCGCCGGCGTAGATCAGGGTCGCGCGGGTGGGCGAGACCGACTTCTGCGCCCAGTTCATCGCCACCTGGATCACCGCGCTCATCGCGCCCAGGCCTACCGCGCTGACCAGCAGCAGCCAGGAGAAGTCGGGAATGCGCTCCTGGGTTGGCACGATCATCAGGAACGCCAGTGCCGACGCGGTGGCGAGTTGCACGACGGTGACTCGCCGTACGTCCACCTTGCCCGCATAGCGGCTGATGAGAATGATCTCGCCGGCAATGGCCACGGCGCTCACCAGCGTCACCAGTTCGCCTTCGCTGAAGCGCAGTGTGCCGCCCTCGGGGCCAGCCAGCAGCATCAGGCCGACGAAGGCCAGGCAGATGCCCAGGCTGGGCATCAGGCCTGGGCGGCGGCCCAGTACCAGCCATTGCAGGAGCGGCACGAACGGTACGTAGAGCGCGGTGATGAACGCCGACTGGCTGCTGCTGATGGTCTGCAGGCCCATGGTCTGCAGGCCGTAGCCGAGCATGATCGAGACACCGATGACCACGCCCGCCTTGAGTTCGGTGAGGGTCAACCCCGGCAGTGCGCGGGCCGACACCAGCCCCACGAACAAGGCGGCGGCGGCGAAACGAAGGCCGACGAAGAACATCGGTCCGCTGACGCTCATGACGTTGTGCACGATCAGGAAGGTGCCGCCCCAGAGCATGGTGATGAACACCAGCACCAGTTCGGCCTTGCTCAGGCGAAAGGCGACGATGGGTTTGCGGGCGGGGGGCTGGCTCATGGACTTGCACACTCGGAAGGGGCGGCGCACAATTCGCCGCAAAGTGGGCAGTATACTGCGCAACCTCTACCAGTGAGCAATATAGTGCACAAAGATTCCGAGCACCGCGCATCGGTGCTACAGCATGTCAGTCAGAACGTTCGCCGCCTGCGCGGCGATGCTGGCCTGAGCCAGACCGCGCTAGCGGAGCGTTCCGGTGTCAGCCGGCGGATGCTGGTGGCCATCGAGGCCGGCGAGAAGAATGTCAGCCTGACCACCCTGGACCTCATCGCCGAGGCCCTCGGCGTGGCCTTCAGCACGTTGATCCAGGCGCCCGACCGACGTGATCCCAGCCGTATCGAGGAACTGGCCTGGGCCGGTGAGCACCCTGGCAGTCGTGCCGTTCTGCTGGGCAGCAGCCCGGCGCGGCGTGAGGTCGAACTGTGGGAGTGGACCCTGGCCCCGGGCGAATGCTATGCCAGCGAGGCCGATGCGGCAGGCTGGGGCGAGCAGATCTATGTGGTCGAGGGATGCCTGGCACTCGTCATAGAAGGGGCAGAGCGGCGGCTGGGCAAGGGCGAGTTCTTCGTCTTCCCCAGCGATTGCCGCTATGTCTATCGCAACGACGGTGCGGTGCCGGTGCGCTTCGTGCGCAACGTGGTGATCTGAGCGTTCAGCCAGCCAGCAGTTGCTCGGTACTGACCACCTTGGCGTAGGCGAACGCCAGCGCGGCCATCGCCGCGGCCTGCACCTCGGCGGCGGCTACCTGCTTGCCGTCGAACGTCAGCGACAGGGTGGCGCAGGCATCGTGGGCCACGCTGACGTCATAGCCAAGATCGGCGGCGGCGCGCGTCGCCGAGTCGATGCACATGTGGCTCATGCTGCCGGCAATGGTCAGTGCCTCGATACCGTGCTGGTCGAGCAGGCCCTTGAGGTTGGTGTCGCGGAAGCTGTTGACGTTGTGCTTGAGCACCACGGCCTCGTTGGTCGCGGGCTCTACCTTCGGATGGATCTGTGCGCCTTGCGAGCCTGGCGCGAAGAAGGGGGCGTCGCTGTCCTGGAACTCGTGGCGTACATGCACCACCAGGTCGCCCCGCTGGCGCGCGGCGGCCAGCAGCCGGGCGGCATTGTCGGCGGCCGCCTCGGCGCCATCCAGGGGCCATTTGCCACCCGGAAAGTAGTCGTTCTGGATGTCGATGATGATCAGGGCGTGCTTGCTCATGATGCCTCCTGCGGCAGTAGTGACGAACTGGCGATAGTTATAGGCTTGGGCGATCGGATTGAGGATTGGCGCGAGCGACACAATGACGGCAAAAACTGACAGCCTGGAAATCGGTGTGTTGATCTACCCCGGTGCGCAGAGCGCGGCGGTGTACGGCCTGAGCGACCTGTTCGCGGTGGCCAACCGGGTCGCTGCGCAGCTGGGCGCCCTGGAACTGCCCGTACTGCGGGTCAGCCATTGGCAGCTCGATCCCGCCGGGCAGTTGCAGCTGGTGCATGACAGTCTGCCCCAGGCCGGCCATGCGCTACGTGCATTGATGATCCCGCCCAGCCTGGCGGCGGTGCCCTCGGCGCAGCTGCTCCAGGCGCATCGCGCCGCACTCTGTCAACTGCATGGCCAGGGCACCGTGCTGGCCTCGGTGTGCATCGGCGTGTTTCTCATCGCTGGCAGCGGCTTGCTTGACGGGCGGGCGGCCTGCACGCACTGGAACTACGCCCAGGCCCTGAGCGAGCGCTTCCCCAAGGTTCGGGTGCAAGGCAGCCAGCCATTGCTGGATGATGGCGACATCGTGACCTCTGCCGGGTTGATGGCCTGGACCGATCTTGGCCTGCACCTGATCGAGCGCTTTCTTGGCCATGCCCTGGCTCGCGAGACCGCCCGTTACCTGTCGGTCGAGCCCTCACCGGCGCCTCTGCCGGGTGCCTTGTTCCAACCACGTCTGGAGCATGGCGACGAGGCGGTGCTGAGGGTGCAGCACTGGTTGCAAGCAGAGGACTCGGTCAACGCCGGCCTGGCTGAGATGGCTCGCTGTGCCGGCCTGGAACCCCGCACGTTCCTGCGCCGCTTTCGCGCCGCCACCGGATTGCGTCCTACCGAGTACGCGCAGCAGGTACGGGTCGGACGGGCGTGTCGGCTACTGGAGTTCACCCGACGCAGCATCGACCAGATCGCCTGGGGCGTCGGTTATCAGGATCCCGGCGCTTTGCGCAAGGTATTCCAGCGCCTGACCGGCATGACACCCAGCGAGTACCGGCGGCGCTTCGCGGTCATCAGCAGTTGAGCATCAGGCGTGGCAGGGGGGATGAGGGCCAGGGCCTTCATCGGCCAGACGGTCATGATGGTTGCGCAGGGGGCACTCTTTCAGCGACATGCAACCACAGCCGATACAGCCATCGAGCTGGTCGCGCAGCATCATCAGCTCGTCGATGCGCCGGGTCAGGTCGTTGCGCCAACGCGCGGAAAGGTGCCGCCAATCCTCCGCGGTAGGTGTGTGATCGCGGGGCAGGCTGTCCAGGGCGCTGGCGATATCGGCCAGCGGGATACCCAGGCGCTGGGCCATCTTGATCACCGCCACCCGGCGCAACATGGCACGTGGATAGCGTCGCTGGTTGCCGGCGTTGCGGGTGCTGTGGATCAGCCCTTTGGTTTCGTAGAAGTGCAGGGCGGTCACCGCGACACCGCTGCGTTCGGCCACCTGGCCGACGCTGAGCAGGCGGTCCTGGGATGAGGGTGGCTTCATTCGCGAGAAAGTCCTTGACCTTGAGTTAACTGGAGGTTTTACCCTCCCTGGCCATCTGCTGCAAGTGCCCAAGACGAGGAGCTCCGCCATGGTGGTCAATACCCGTTCCCTGTGGTTCACCCAAATGATCGAATACGATGTGCCCCCTTTGTGCCAGGACGCGCTGGCCGAGGCCCTGGTGGTGCGCAGCGAGCAGTTGGCGCAGCGTTGCGAGGGGTTGTTGAGCGTCAGCATCCAGGCCAGCGACGATGGACGCCGGGTACTGCAGCACCTGCAATGGCAATCGCGTCAGGCCTGGGTGGCGGCCGCGGGCTGTTTCGTCGAGGAGCCTTTCCTCGAGCTTTTGCGCCGGTACCAGGCGCGCGGGGTGAATTTTGCCGCGTACCAGACCCTGCGCAGCCTGGTGCGCGGCGCCGATGGTGGCTTGCACTGCCAACTGGGCGAGACTCAGGCATACCAGGGAGCGTAATGGGGATAGCGGTCCAGTCGGGCGCCGACCACCATCTCGCTGATCCAGGCCGTCAGTATCGCACTGTAGGCTTTCTGGCTCTCTTCGCTGGACAGCGCATGATCGGCGCCATCGACCAGCCGGTGGGTCATCGAGTGGGCGCTGACGAACGCAGAACGGTAGTTCATCAAGGTGCTGTGCGGGACATAGTCGTCCTGTTCCGACTCCACCAGCAGCACATCGCCGGCGAACTCCGCGCAGGCCGCCAGGGCGCGGTTGTCGGCAGGGCCGAGGTTGCGCAGGCGGTAGCTGCTCAGACGCTGGCGGTCGAGGGCTTGCTTGGGGGCGTTCCATTCATCGTCCCAATACAGGGCCGGTACGCGTAACGCCAGCCACTTCACTGCCCGACAGCCAGTCAGCAGCGTGGCCAGGTAGCCGCCGTAGCTGCTGCCGATGACCGCGATGGCCGCAGGGTCGACCGACGGATGGCTGGCCAGCCGGTCATAGGCGGCCAGCAGGTCATCGAGGTTCTGCTCGCGGGTCACGGTCAGGCGCTGGCTTTCGGTCTTCTCATGGCCGCGCAGGTCGAAGGTCATGCACACGCATCCCAGCCCAGTGATCTGCCGAGCCCTGGCCAGGTCACGTTGCTGGCTGCCGCCCCAGCCGTGGACGAAGAGGATGCCCGGCATCTTGCTGCCGGGGCTGACCAGGGTGCCGACGATGCTTTCACCTTCGACCTGAAGTTCTATGGTTTCACTCTCGATGGTCATGGTCGCGTATCCGTGCATATTTGCTGAGTTGCCCGAGTTCACTGTCGTGCCCCTGATAGAAGAGTGTGGCGTCGGCGGGCAGCCGGGGCAGGCCGAACACCTCGTGGGTCGACGCGCGCAACTGGTGCAGGGCAGCGTCGTCGGCGAAGGCCATCAGCGCCAGGACCTCGGCGGGGCTGGCGCCGCCCAGGCGCCAGGACTGTTCGAGCACGCCACTGCGCACATGGCCCTGGCTGTCATGGCCGCGGGCGATGTCGTAGTTGCGCCGTGACGCGATGAAACCCGGGAAGTGGCGCTCGGCGGCCTCTTCGTAGGTCATGGCCTGATTGATGGCCAGGCGTAGATGATCCTCCAGGGGCAATTGCAGCAACTGCAGGTAGTCGCCGCGCACGATCAGCAGGTCGGAGCCGCCATAGACTTCGATACCCTGATGGTCGCGGGTGAGGTGCTGGCTGCCGTGGTAGCTCAAGGTCAGGCCGGCCACGCGCACCTGGCCGACGCTGAAGGTCTGGACTTCACTCAGGTCCTCTTCCAGTACCAGGCCCCATAGAGCGAGTTGTTGGTCATCCATGGTCTCCAGCAGCGGCTCGAGTGCCTGGATATCGGTGATGACCTGCTGGCCTCGACCGGCGCAGGCCTGCACCGGCTTGATCCGAACCGGACCTTCGCGCAGCAGCAGGTCGGTGGCGCGGCGGGCATCCACCTTGGAAAACACGGTATAGCCTCGCAACAGCGCGGCACTGGCCCGTCGGGCAAAGGCATCCGTCCACCCAGGGGGGAAACTCGCGCCGGCCGGCAGTGGATGGGAAATCGCCTTGGTGGCCATGTGCGGATGGCTGACCATGCCGCCGAACAGGTCGTTCTCGCCGTGGATGCCCAACGGCGCATGGCGTGCCGGATCTATCAGGGTTTCGGTCGGTATGTAGTAGGAGCGTGCGCCCTTGGTCGCCGAAGGGCCGGCTTCGATCCGTTCGGCACCCAGCAGCTGCGCCAGGTAGTCGGCGATCTTGAGGTGGACCGTGTGCTCGTGGTCCGGCGTGTGCTCGCGGGTATCGAGCAATACGACAGCGCTTCTGGTATCGCTGGGGTGGGGCATGACTGACCTCGCACGTGCTCGGTATGCAAGGGTTGTGAAAGGTCAGTCAGCTGTTTAGTTCAGGGCGATGGATCGGCGGTCGACATGGCACTTGGGGCAAGGCATGTCTTATTGCGGCCATGATGATTGCGGGCGTTGCGCGGCTGTTTCATTATCGACGGTCTGGATCTGTCGAGACCTTTTCGCAGGAGTGCGCATGAACAGTCAGTCCCCCCTTCACGAATCCGTACCGGCGCGGCTGGCCCGCGTGCGCGAGGTCATGGCCAGCGAGGGCGTGGACGCGCTGCTGGTGCCGTCTGCCGACCCCCATCTGTCCGAGTATCTGCCAGGTTATTGGCAAGGGCGGCAATGGTTGTCTGGGTTCCAGGGCTCAGTGGGTACGCTGGTGGTGACGGCGGATTTCGCCGGCTTGTGGGCGGACAGCCGCTACTGGGAGCAGGCGGAAAAGGAGCTGGCGGGTAGCGGTATCGAGTTGATGAAGCTGCGCCCTGGACAGCCGGGCGCGCTGGAGTGGTTGGGCACGCAGGCCAGCGGGACGGTCGCGGTGGATGGCGCGGTCATGGCTTTGGCCTCGGCCCGTCAGCTGGGGGACCGCCTGCAGGCCCGGGGCGCGACGTTGCGCACGGATCTGGACCTGCTTACGCAGGTATGGAGCGATCGGCCGCAACTGCCGGGTAACCCGGTGTACCAGCACCTGGCACCACATGCCACGGTCAATCGGGCGGAAAAACTCGCCGAATTGCGGCGCACGCTGCAGGAAAAAGGCGCCGACTGGCACTTCATCGCCACCCTTGACGATATCGCCTGGCTGTTCAATCTGCGTGGCAGCGATGTCTCCTACAATCCGGTGTTCGTGTCCTTCGCCCTGGTCAGCCAGGACCAGGCCTGCCTGTTCGTCGGCCGTGACAAGGTCGATGATCATCTGCGCCAGGTGCTGGCGGCCGATGGCATCGAAGTGCGGGATTACGCCACGGTGAATGAGGCACTGGCCGCCATTGCGCCTGAGGACAGCCTGATGGTGGATCCGGCACGGGTCACGCGTGGGCTGCTGGACAACCTCCATGAGCAGGTGCGCCTGGTGGAGGGCATCAACCCGACGACTTTGAGCAAGTCGCGCAAGGGGGAGGGGGACCTCGTCCATATCCGCCAGGCCATGGAGCAGGATGGCGCGGCGCTGTGTGAATTCTTCGCCTGGTTCGAGGCGAGCCAGGGCAGGCAACGCATCACCGAACTGACCATCGACGAGCAGTTGAGCGCCGCTCGGGCCCGTCGTCCTGGCTTCGTGTCGTTGAGTTTCGCCACGATCGCGGCCTATAACGGCAATGGCGCGATGCCGCACTACCGCGCCACCGAGCAATCCCATGCCGTGATCGAGGGCAATGGCCTGTTGTTGATCGACTCGGGTGGCCAGTACTTGGGTGGAACGACCGATATCACGCGAATGGTGCCGATCGGTGAGCCGAGTCACGAACAGAAGGCGGATTGTTCCCGCGTTCTCAAAGGCATGATCGCCCTGTCGCGGGCCAGGTTCCCACGGGGGATCCTCTCGCCGCTGCTCGATGCCATCGCCCGTGCGCCGATCTGGGCGGACCAGGTCGATTATGGGCACGGGACCGGCCATGGTGTCGGCTACTTCATGAATGTGCATGAGGGGCCGCAGGTCATCGCCTATCAGGCAGCGGCCACGCCGCAGACGGCGATGCAGCCCGGGATGATCAGCTCGATCGAACCCGGCACCTATCGGCCGGGGCAGTGGGGCGTGCGTATCGAGAACCTGGTGGTCAACCGTGAAGCCGGCACGAGCGAATTCGGTGAGTTCCTTGGGTTCGAAACCTTGACCCTGTGCCCGATCGACACCCGCTGCCTGTTGACCGAAATGCTTGGCGTCGAGGATATCGCCTGGCTCAACCGCTACCATCAGGCGGTACGCGAGCGGCTCGCTCCGCTGCTTGAGGGTGAGGCGCTGGCATGGCTGGAGCGGCGTACCGCACCCATCTGAATGACACATGAATGAAAAAGGGCAGCCTCGGGCTGCCCTTTCTGCGTCTACTTGCAGATCACGATCATGCTGCGGCTTGTGTAGCCGGCAGGATTGATGCCGAACACATAGTCGCCCGGCTCTTCGTCGTTATCGCCTGAGCGGGCGATGACCTTGTAGCCCTTGCTGCTGCAGGAGCTAGCCGCTTTGCTGTAGCACCTTTCCCACGACGAGGACAGCCCCGAGCAGTTGATGTGCAGGCCCTTCTTCCCGCGCTTCACCTCGGTGTTGGCTGTCGCGGCGCATCCAGCGATGGCCAGGATGGCCAGGATGAGCAAAATACGTTTCATTCCTGTCCTTATGCGGGCCCGACTACGTTGTCAACGGGCCTTTCGTTTACGCTTCGCGTCTTCCCTGATGGTCCCCGGCATCCATGTACAGCTCAGTAGATAGCGTCAAGATTATGATTTTGTGACAGCTTAATCAGGCATGGGGAGTGGTACAAGGTTGCATAACGGTTAAATGCAAATATTTCTCAAATCAGTCGGCAGCTACAGGGGGGGGTGTTTCCCGTTTCATCGAAAGGGTCGCACCCACTGACGCGGTGATGATGGCGAGAATCGCCAGCCATTGCCAGGCGGTGAGCCTCTCGCCCAGAAAGAGCAGCCCGGACAGCGCGCCGAAAGCTGGCTCGATGCTCATCAATGTGCCGAAGGTGCGGGCTGGCATGCGGGTCAGGGCCACCATCTCCAGGCTGTAGGGCAGGGCGGTCGAGAGGATGGCGACGCCCAGGGCCACAGGCAGCAGGGCTGGCGTAAGCAGGGCGCTGCCCGCGTGGGCGATGCCGATGGGGGCGACGAAGATCGCTGCGATGACCACCCCCAGGGCGGCGGTTTGGATACCGTTTTGCGCGCCGGCCTTTTGCCCGTAGAGAATGTACAGCGCCCAGCACACCCCGGCCCCAAGGGCGTAGGCGGCGCCGATAGGATCTAGCCCTGCGCCTGTCTGGCCGACAGGGATCAACAGCAGCAGGCCGACCACCGCCAGTGCGATCCATACAAAGTCCAATGCCCGTCGCGAAGCCCATAGCGCCACTGCGAGCGGGCCGGTGAATTCGAGTGCCACGGCGATTCCCAGTGGAACGCTGCGCAGGGACATATAGAAGAGGAAGTTCATGCCGCCCAGGGCCATGCCGTAGATGATCACGCTGCGCAAGGTGCTGGCGTCCAGGCGTGCGCGCCAGGGCCGCAGCAGCAAGAGCATGATGATGCTGGCAAAGATCAGTCGTAGCGCGGTCGTGCCTTGGGCGCCCACCACGGGAAACATGCTCTTGGCCAGCGAAGCCCCTGATTGGATGGAGGCCATGGCGATCAGCAGCAGGCCGATGGGGAAGAGTGTGGCGGCCAGGCTGCGGTTTGAGGGGGACATGTCGGCTTCCATTATTGTGAACGCAGGATGCGCAATATAGTGCGCAATTGGCGTCAAGGTAAGCAAGCTCTGCATCGGCTTTCCTGTAACCGCACACCATGCACCAAGGCAGACAGCGATGACCTAAAAGGAGTGACTGGCCGCCCGGAACAGATGTGGGAGCGGGCTTGCCCGCGATGCGCCGCGCGGGCGGCGCTCGATCTGATAGGCGCTGCTAAGGTTATGGCGAACACCTGACAGCCTTGATGCGACCCTTTCGCTAAATATTTCATTTTC
>NZ_JAOEBG010000031.1 GCF_029836165.1 Pseudomonas sp. GD04091 | reverse complement strand
TGAGGTGGGCACACATCCTGGGGCTGCTCTGCAGCCCTTTCGCGACACAAGGCCGCTCCTACAGGGGATCGGGGTTGCCGTTATTCGGCGATCTGCAGCTTGCGCGCCTGGGTGTACACGTACCGCACCTTCTCGTACTCGAATGGCGAGTTGGTCTGGCCATAACGGAAGTTGGTGGTGTAGCGCTTGTCCACCGCCCGCAGCACGGTGATTTCCGGGTGATCGCTGGCGGTGTCGGGCACATCCAGGTAGTTGATCTCCTTCTCCCCCACGTAGTCCACCACCAGCCCGGTGGTGTCACGCAGGTTCGACGGCCCGAGGATCGGCAGCATCAGGTATGGCCCGTCCGGCACCCCGTAGAAGCCCAGGGTCTGGCCGAAGTCCTCGCTCTGGCGCGGCAGGCCCATTTTCGTCGCCGGGTCCCACAGGCCGCCGACACCGATGATCGTGTTGAACATCAGCCGTGCGGTGATTTGCGCCGAGCGCTTGGCCTTGAGCTGCAGCACGCTGTTGAACAGGTTGGGCACGTCGCCCAGGTTGTTGAAGAAGTTGCTCACCCCGGTGCGCACGAAGCCGGGCGTGATGTAGCGGTAGCCATCGACCACCGGCAGGAACACCCACTGGTCGAAGCGGTAGTTGAAGTGATAGATGCGCCGGTTCATCGACTCCAGCGGGTCGTAGATGTTGAGCGCGGCCAAGGTCGAGCGTTCGAACTCGCGCTGGTCCAGGCCAGGGTTGAACTTGAGCTCGCGCAGCGGATCGAGGAAGCCGTCGGACTCCACGGTGAGCGTTTCGGTCTTGTCGGCCTCGACCACGCTGGCACGCGGTGCGACTTCCTCGGCCAGGGCGTGGCCACTGGCGAGCAGGGCGGTGACGAGCAGCAGTCGATTAACCACGGAAGAACTCCAGCATGGCGTCGCTGTTGACGCGGTAATTGAGGTTGCCGCAGTGGCCGCCATGGGGGTAGAGCGTCAGGCGCTCGCCGAACACCCGGCGCAGGAAACCGATGTCGCCGGGGCCGAGGATCACGTCGTCGGCGTTGTGCATCACGGCGATCTTCGGACTGCCGCGCAGGTAGTCCTCCAGGGCGTACAGGCTCACCTGGTCGACCAGTTGCAGCAGGCTGTTGCCATCGGTGCGCGCCCGCCACATGGGGATCACCTGCTCGGTCAGGTAGCAGTCGAAGTCGCATTGCAGGGCACGTTTGAAGAAGGGCTCCAGGCTGCTGCCCTCGGTGATCGGGAACTTCGGCGGAATGATCAGGCCGCGGCGGTTGATCAGGTCGGAGGTAAAGGCGATGTCGGCGGCCGAAAAGCGGAACGAGGTACCGATGAGCATGGCCATCTGTTCGTTGGACAGGTGCTGGCGGGACTTCTGGAAGTCGTACAGCAGTGCTTCGTTGAGGTCGATGTAGCCCTTGTCCTGGAAGTAGCGGGTGAGTTTCTCCAGCATCAGCTCGTAGAACGTGGTGCTGCGGTCGATACCCTTGACCCGGGTCTGCACCAGTTTGTCCAGGTTGGTGATCGAGGTGTACAGGTTGACCGGCGGGTTGAGCAGCAGCACGCGCTTGAAGTTGAAGCTCTTGCGGGTCTCGTCCAGCTTGCTGACGAACGCGGCGTCCAGCGCCCCCAGGCTGTAGCCGGTGAGGTAGAACTCGCTGACCGGCAGGCGGGCCTGTTGGGCGCGCACCGCCTGCATGACCCGATACAGGTCCTTGGCGTCCTCGCTCGACACGCCCGGGGTGGCATAGCGCGACGCGGCGCTCATGAAGTCCCAGCTGGTGGGCGAGGACAGTTGCACCACGTGGTAGCCGGCCTGGTAGAACAGCTTCTTCAGGTATTCGTTGATGCTGCTGGAGTAGGGCGCGCCAGTGCCGGCGATCAGGAAGATCAGCGGCGCCTCATGGTCCTGCCGGGCCAGGCGGTAGCGCAGTTTCTTCACCGACCAGAAATTGTCGGGCAGGGTGAATTCGCGTTCCGGGCGCAGGTTGAGGCTGTAGTCGGCCTGGTCGATGTCATCGTCGCTGGGCAGCGTTGGGCGCTGGTCCGGCGGCGTGGTGGCGATGGTCGCCTCGAACGGGTTGGTCAGTGGATAGCCGTAGCTCGCGGCATCGATATCCCGCGCCGATGCGGCCGCAGCCAGAAACAGGCCGCCGAACAGGGCGGCGAGGCGCAAAGATCGAAGCATGTAGTCCCCCAAGGAAAACGCAAGGTCGTGCAGTACGCAGGCTAGGACCATGGCAGGCGGGACAAAGTTGCCCGGCGCCCTGTCGTTTGTCGCACCAGATGTTGCCGCGCAGGACAACGTAAGTCTTGTGCAACATAGCTGCAAGGCCATGATTTTGCCTTACCGCGGCGGCTGAGTGATCATGCTGCGTTTCGATTACCGCTCGTGGAGACCCGGATGACGCGTTGGTGGCCGGTCGTTGCCTTGCTGCTGTTGCTGCCCTTGTGGCTGGCGGCCAGTTATGGCGTGCGCTATGGATTGATGGAGGCCCCCCAGTGGGTCGGACTGTGCAGCGTGCCGGGGGGGACCTGGCAATGCCAGGCACGTTCGCTGCTGGGGTTGGGCATCCATTTCCAGGTCATTGCCTGGGGGGCATTGGCGTTGGCGCTGGTCTGCCAGCTGGTGCCTGCTCGTGGTGGGTGGTGGCTGGCGGTGCTGGCGCTGGTGTTGGGGATTCCGGCGCTGGTGCTGTATACCGCGAGCATCGCGGTGTTCGCGGTGGTGCTGGCGGGATTGCGGCTGGTGCGGTGATCGCGGGGCCGCTGTGCGCCCCATCGCCGGCAAGCCGGCTCCCACAGGGGATGACGCCAGGTCTGTGGGAGCTGGCTCGCTCGGTTTCACGCCGAGCGCATCTTCAGGCTCCTCCACAACGCGCCGACCATCATCACGCTGACCACGGCCCATCCCCACGCCTGCTGATTGCGCAGCCCTTCCTGGAACAGCTGCGGTGCGACACCCGCCCCGACGATGAAGGCGAGCAACGCCACTTCCGCCCGCCGTGCCGGTACCGGCCGCAGCAGGTAGACCACCGCCGGCAGCAACAATGCCGCGCTGGGGAAGCTGCGATAACGCGGGTCGAACACCATCGCCAGCATGCTCACCGCCGCTGCGAACCCCGCCGCCAGCAGCCACTTGCCGGCGTGCGCCTCGAGCCAGGCGAACCAGCGCTGGCGCCAGCCCTCGCGACGGGCCAGGGCCAACGCGCCATGGGCCAGCACCAGCAGGTTCAGCCCGGCCAGCGCCACTGCCCATAGCCATTCCCCGGCAAAGCGCGCGTTGGTACGCATCAGTTCACCCCACAACCCCAGGCTGCCGGCGCCCAGGGCGGCCAGCAGCGGCAGCAGCAGGGCGGCGCGGGTGTCCCGTGGGCGACCGGCCAGGGCCAGGGTCGCCAGCATCAGCATCGCACTGGCCAGCAGCCATTGCGGCCACAGCGCCAGATTGCTCACCGGCCCTTCGAGCACGCCTTTGTCCTGGCGGTCGGCGTCGTACAGCCCCCAGTAACCACCCACCGCGCCTTCGCTGGCGCGTTTCCAGGGCTGGTCGAATGCCTCGATCAGGTTGTAGTGCCAGCCGTTGGCCTCGGCCAGGGCGACGAAACCACGGATGAAGCGTGCCTCGTTGACCCGGCTCGGCACCGCGGTCTCGCGCTGTCGGCCTTCGCTGGGCCAGCCGGTTTCGCCGATCAGGATGTCCTTGGGCGCGAAGCGGTTGCCGAACACCTGGCGGACCTCGGCGACATGCGCCAGCGCCGCGTCGATGCCGCGCGGGTCATCCTCCCAGTACGGCAGCAGGTGGACGGTGAGAAAGTCCACCGCAGGCGCCACCTGCGGGTGTTGCAGCCAGAATTCCCAGACATCGGCATAGGTCACGGGCACCTTCACCTGGCTTTTCACCTTTGCGATCAGCTGCGTCAGGCGCTCGCCGGTGACCTCCTTGCGCAGCAGGGCCTCGTTGCCGACGATCACCGCGCTGACCACGTCGGGGTTGGCGTTGGCCGCGGCGATCAGCAGGTCGACTTCCTGGTCGGTGTCGACGGGGTTGGCATTGACCCAGGCGCCGAGCATCACTTTCAGGCCATGCTTGCGGGCCAGCGCCGGGATCGCCTCAAGGCCGGTCATCGAATAGGTGCGGATGCACTGGAATCGCTCGCTCAGCAGCGCCAGGTCGGCGTCCATGCGCGCCGGACGCAGACGGAAAGGCTGGTCGAACGGCGACTGGTCCTTGTCGAAGGGCGTGTAGGAAGCGCACTGCAGCTTGTGCGTCGGGCTCGCCGCATCGGGCAGGTGTACCGGCTTGCCGAGGCCGTACCAGAGCGTCCATAACCCAGCCAGGGCCAACAGGCAGGCGAGCAGGTAGAGGGGCAGCAGCTGGCGGGCGGTACGGGGCATCGGGCGGTCCATCGTCGGGCACAAAGGGCTAGATGATAGCCGCAAATGGCCGGCGCCAAGCCTTTGGCATGCAAGGATCGCGCAGGCCGGCGCCCCTCGATGGCGCTAATGGCACGGTGCTGTCGCTGATCGTTCGCTGAAGGTCGCTGACAGAGCAGGTCGCAGGGTGAGGCAGGCCGATGATGCAATCTCCAAGACCTGACGAGGGAATGCTTTGATGGCTACTTTTACAAGAATGCGACGTTTCCTGGGGGTGGGCGCCGCCTTGGTACTGGGCATGAGCGCTGCGCAGGCAATGGCCAAAGAAGTGAGCATCGGCTATGTCGATGGCTGGTCCGATAGCGTGGCCACCACCAACGTGGCCGCCGAAGTGATCAGGCAGAAACTCGGCTACGACGTGAAACTGCAGGCCGTGGCCACCGGCATCATGTGGCAGGGCGTGGCCACCGGCAAGCTCGACGCCATGCTCTCGGCCTGGTTGCCGGTGACCCATGGCGACTACTGGACCAAGAACAAGGATCAAGTGGTCGACTATGGCCCCAACTTCAAGGACGCCAAGATCGGCCTGATCGTCCCCGAGTACGTCAAGGCCAGCAGCATCGCCGACCTCAAGAGCGACGACAGCTTCAAGAAGAAGATCGTCGGTATCGACGCCGGCTCCGGGGTCATGCTCAAGACCGATCAGGCCATCAAGGACTACGACCTGACCGGCTACAAGCTCACCGCCAGTTCCGGCGCGGCGATGACCGCCGAACTGGGCCGCTCCTATGCCAAGCAGCAGTCCATCGCCGTCACCGGCTGGGTGCCGCACTGGATGTTCGCCAAGTGGAAGCTCAAGTTCCTCGAAGATCCCAAAGGCGTGTATGGCGCCGCCGAGACGGTCAACAGCATCGGCAGCAAGGACTTGGCGACGAAGGCGCCGGAAGTGGCCGCGTTCCTCAAGAAGTTCCAGTGGCAGTCCAAGGATGAGATCGGCGAGGTGATGCTGGCGATCCAGGAAGGCGCCAAGCCTGAGGCTGCGGCCAAGGACTGGGTGTCCAAGCACCCGGAGCGGGTCAAGGAGTGGACCGGCAAGTAATCGGCCGTCGAGCCCTTCGCGGGTAAACCCGCTCTCACAGGTCGTGGTGATCCTGCGGGAGCGGGTTTACCCGCGACGGGCCCATGGCGGATTCTGGTTGTTACGAAATCTGCAAAACACCGTTGCATCTAAGACTAAGGTCGTCTGGTTGGCGTTCAACGGCAGCATAAAGTGGAGTCGGGTTCTCCCTAATCTGTGCTGCTAGGACAAAAACAATGAACGACAGCATTTACCTCTCGATACAGAACAGCCCGCGCTTCAAGGAGCTGGTCACCAAGCGCGAACGCTTCGCCTGGATACTCTCGGCGATCATGCTCGGCCTCTACTGCGCCTTCATCCTCCTCATCGCCTATGGCCCGCACGTGCTCGGCAGCAAGCTCAGCCCGGACTCGTCGATCACCTGGGGCATTCCCCTGGGCGTCGGCCTGATCGTCTCGGCATTCGTGCTCACCGCCATCTACGTGCGCCGTGCCAACGGCGAGTTCGATGAACTGAACAAGGCGATCCTCGAGGAGGCCAAGCAATGATCCGTCACGCCAAAGCCCTGGCCGTCCTGGCCTGCGGCGCTTTCGCACCCGCCGTGTGGGCCGCCGATGCCCTGACCGGCGAGGTGCGCAAGCAGCCGCTGAACGTCTCGGCGATCGCCATGTTCCTGGCCTTCGTCGTCTTCACCCTGGGGATTACCTACTGGGCCTCCAAACGCAACAAGTCGGCATCGGACTACTACGCTGCCGGTGGCCGCATCACCGGTTTCCAGAACGGCCTGGCGATCGCCGGCGACTACATGTCGGCCGCCTCGTTCCTGGGGATTTCCGCACTGGTGTTCACCTCGGGCTATGACGGCCTGATCTACTCCATCGGCTTCCTGGTCGGCTGGCCGATCATCCTGTTCCTGATCGCCGAACGCCTGCGCAACCTGGGCAAGTACACCTTCGCCGACGTGGCTTCGTACCGCCTCGGGCAGAAAGAAATCCGCACCCTGTCGGCCTCGGGCTCGCTGGTGGTGGTGGCCTTCTACCTGATCGCGCAGATGGTCGGCGCCGGCAAGCTGATCCAGCTGTTGTTCGGCCTGGACTACCACATCGCGGTGATCCTGGTCGGCATCCTGATGTGCCTGTACGTGCTGTTCGGCGGCATGCTCGCCACCACCTGGGTGCAGATCATCAAGGCGGTGCTGCTGCTGTCCGGTGCCAGCTTCATGGCGCTGATGGTGATGAAGCATGTCGGCTTCGACTTCAACACCCTGTTCTCCGAGGCGATCAAGGTACATGCCAAGGGCGAGGCGATCATGAGCCCAGGCGGCCTGGTCAAGGACCCGATCTCGGCGTTCTCGCTGGGCCTGGCGCTGATGTTCGGTACCGCCGGCCTGCCGCATATCCTGATGCGCTTCTTCACCGTCAGCGACGCCAAGGAAGCGCGCAAGAGCGTGCTCTATGCCACCGGCTTCATCGGTTACTTCTACATCCTGACCTTCATCATCGGCTTCGGCGCGATCCTGCTGGTCAGCACCAACCCTGACTTCAAGGACGCCGCCGGCGCCCTGATCGGCGGCAACAACATGGCGGCGGTGCACCTGGCCGATGCCGTGGGTGGCAGCGTGTTCCTCGGCTTCATCTCGGCGGTGGCCTTCGCCACCATCCTGGCGGTGGTCGCCGGCCTGACCCTGGCCGGTGCCTCGGCGGTGTCCCACGACCTGTACGCCAGCGTCTGGCGCAAGGGCAAGGCCAACGACAAGGACGAGATCCGCGTGTCTAAGATCACCACCATCGCCCTGGGCGTGCTGGCGATCGGCCTGGGGATCTCGTTCGAGAACCAGAACATCGCCTTCATGGTCGGCCTGGCCTTCTCCATCGCCGCCAGCTGCAACTTCCCGGTGCTGCTGCTCTCGATGTACTGGAAGAAGCTGACCACCCGCGGCGCCATGATCGGCGGCTGGATGGGCCTGGTCAGCGCGGTGGGCCTGATGATTCTCGGCCCGACCATCTGGGTGCAGATCCTTGGCCATGAGAAAGCCATCTACCCGTACGAGTACCCAGCGCTGTTCTCGATGATCATCGCCTTCGCCGGCATCTGGTTCTTCTCGGTCACCGACAAGTCCAAGGCAGCCGAAGACGAACGTGCGCTGTTCTTCCCGCAGTTCGTGCGTTCGCAGACCGGCCTGGGGGCCAGCGGCGCCGTCTCTCACTAAGTTGTTGAACTGAAACGCCAACGCCCCGGTTCGCCGGGGCGTTGGCGTTTCTGACACTTCACCGCTGCAAATCGCTGGGAAATTTCTCACGTCCGTTGGGAACGGTCTTACTCAGCCTGCCCGCCATGCTCACTAATAATCCTTCTTGCCAACTGCACTAACGCCGTAAGGCACGACACCCTCAAGGAGATTTATTCGTGAAACGTCTTTTCATGGCCCTTCCCCTGGCATTGCTCACCACCGCCGTGGCGCATGCCGCTGATCCCATCGAAAAGCAGGTTCAGGTGACCGCCACGGTGCCGACCGATGCCTTCTATGTGGAGCCGGTGGGCGGTAACTGGATGAACGACCCGCAAGAGCTGGGCTGGAACTCGTTCCGCGGCGAACTGCAGGCGATCACCAAGCAGCTGCAGGTCAAGTCCACCGTCGGCCCGATCTCGGCCTATCTGCTGTCGCCCGCCGCCATCACCAGCGGCACCAACAGCATCGGCCTGGACATCAAGGTGGCCGATACCGTGCTGAGCACCACCTCGACCGAAGTGGTGTCCCAGGCCCAGGCCGCGCCAGGCGCGGTGGTCGGCTTCGAAATCGCGGCCCAGGCCGCGCCTTCGACCGGTTATGTGCCAGGCAACTACCAGGGGCTGGTCAGCATGATGTTCGAAACCGCCGCGCCGACCCCGTAAAGCACTGCCCACCCTACCTTTCCGTTGTTCCCTGTCCTTCATCTCCGGGGTTTCGACCCCGGTGGTGAGGGAAGCCTACCTGCATAAGAAAATGATCAAGCATTCTTTCATTGCTACGCTGCGCGGCTTGCTCGGCGTGGGCGTCTTGTTCGTGCCTTTGCCGACCTGGGCGGATAGTGCCCGTGGCGTGCTGCCAGGTCTGGGTCAGGCCCAGGGACTGCCACGGGAGTTCGAAGCGCATTTCTTCGACGTGCCACTGGCCGTACGCGTCGACCTCGACGGTCGCTACCTGGGCGATGCGATGGTGGTGCTGTCGCGGGACCAGCGCGTGCAGTTGCTCGAGTTCACCGAAACCCTGGAAAGCCAGGAGCCGGAAAGCGTGCGTCGGCGCTGGCAGGAACGCCTGGCCGATGGCCGCGCGCTGGGCGACTGCCGCAGCCAGTGTGCCGATGGGCTGCTGGCCGTGCACTACAGCCTGGTCAACTCGCAGCTTTCGTTGCTGACCAGCCAGGCCGAGGCAAGTGCCGGCGAAAGCCGCTATCACCGCCTGCCCGAGCACGGCAGCCGGGGCCTGTTGCTGCGCAACCAGCTCAACCTGGTGGGTGATGGGCGCGAGACCAGTGGCCGCTATGCCCTGCAGGGGCAGACCAGCCTGGGCAACTGGACCGGTTTCGCCGATGCCCAGCTCGATCGCGGCAGTGACAGCCAGCAGAGCACCCGCTACCGCCTCGATCAACCCTACGGTGAGCGTCTGCATGACGACCTGTTCTTCCGCCTGGGCTACTTCACCCCAGGCGTTCAAGGGCTGGTGCGCCAGCCGCGAGTGTTCGGCAGCAGCCCGGACACCACCCTGGGCCTGATGCTGGGCAGCAGCGACAGCCTGGCCATCGACAGCGCGGCGCCCAGCGCCACCCCCATCTATGTCACGCCCGATCGCCCGGGTGTGGTGGAGATCTATCGCAACGGCGTGCTGATCAACAGCCAGCCGGTACAGCCTGGCCTGCAGACCCTCGATACCCGGGTGCTGCCAGGCGGCATCTATGAGGTCGAAGTGCGTCTGGTGGAAGACGGCCAGGTCACTTCGCGTACCCAGGAATTCATCTACAAGCCCAGCAACTGGGGGGCCTCCGACTCCCGCTGGCGCTACAACGTTTATGTCGGCCGCCAGGACAGCCTGCTGAACAACTGGCAGGAAGAGCACGAGGACAGCCTCAGTGCCGGGGTCATGGCCAACTACCTGCTGCACCCGCGTGCCGTGCTGGGCCTGTCGAGCCAGCGCATCGACGAACGCATGCAGTACAGCACCTCGCTGGACTGGACCGTGCGCGAGCGCGCCAACCTTTACCTGAATCTGTTCCAGACCCAGGGGCACGGCACCGGTTACGACGTGCAGGGGGTCTACAGCTACGACCTCGGCTCGCTGGTGTTCAGCCACAACCGTTCGTGGATCGAGACCGCCCGCGGTTTCGACGACGGCCCGGTGCGCCAGCAGAACAGCCAGACCTCGCTGTCGCTCAATCACCGTCTCGACCAGCGCAACACTGCGACCGTGCGGGTCACCCGCAGCAGTGGCGAGTCCAGTGGCATGTCCTACGACCTGGGGTGGTCCTACTTCGGCAAGCTGGGTGGTTCCGACGCCACCTGGCGCCTGTCGCTGTTCGACCGGCCGGGCACCCGCGCCACCGACGAGGCGCGCAGCCGGGGCGTCAACCTGAGCCTGAGCATGAGCCTCGGCGAGCCTGGCAAGCGCCTGTCGGCAAGCCTCGGCAGCCGGACCTCGCGCGATGGCGGGCGTGACCGCAACGCCTCGGTGTCGTACCAGCAGGATGTCGACCTGGGCGCCGTGCGCACCCTCACCGGCACCGCCACGGTGGACCGCTATGGCGCCGGCTTCACCGGGCACGCCAACTTCGAGAACCGCTGGTTGCATGGTGACGGTTATGTCCAGCAATCCTCCTACAACGGCGAGGTCAGCGGTGGCCTGAACCTGGAAAGCATGGTGGCCGTGGGCGGTGGAAAGATGGCCATGAGCGGCCAGTACCTGCCGCACCAGGCCGGCCTGATCATCGATGTCGATACCGACCTCGACGGGCTGCGCCTGCGCGCCGATGACCACCATGGCGCCAGCGCGGTGCTGCGTGCCGGGCGCAACATCGTGCCGGTCAGCGCCTTCAAGTCCGGCCATGTGCAGTTCGACTTCGAGGATGGCGGCAGCGCCGCGGCGGTGATCCAGCCGTCGAGCGTCGACTATCACCTCAATCGTGGCGGCGTGGAGTACCGACAGTTGCATGTGCTGCGCACGGTCACGGTGCTGGGCCGGCTGCTCGATGCCCAGGGACAGCCGATGCGCGGAGCGCTGGTGATCAACCACGCCAGCCGTGGGGTCAGCGAGGCCGACGGACATTTCGCGGTGGAGATGAGCGAGTCGACGCCGACCCTGGAGATCCGCAGCGCGGGGGCGGTCGCCTGTCTGCTGACACTCGACCCCGCACACTTGTCCAGAGAGGAGGACGTGCTGTTGGCCGGTGACGTGCGCTGCCTGCCCAAGGGCCTCGCGGGAGCCGATGGCGCGAGCCAGGGGAGGGACAGCTGATGGCGCCTTTGCCGGTGATGCAACCACGATTTGAGCCGGCGCCGCGGCGTCTGACTGTTGAACAGAGAAGGAGCACGTCGATGCTGGCTGTACGTGAGTGGGTCGCGAAGCGATCTTGCCGATTCACGGGATTGATACTGGGGATGATGGCGCTGGGGGCACAGGCGGCCGAAGTGACATTCACAGCACAGTATCGTGGCGAAGCCAGTGGTCGCTTCGAGAACACCACGCGCCAGGCGGGATTCTGCGGGCGTTGGCCGACCCACTGCTCTGGCGTGCAGACGGTCGGACTGCCACTGTCCTACATGAAGAGTTCCACGGCCTATGCCAGCGACCCGCGGGATGAGTTCTACGTCAAGCTACCGGAGCGCCGTACGATCTATGTGCGTGGGCCCATCTCGGGTGAAAGCTACCCGATGACCTTCGAGCTCCTCGGCGTGAGCCAGCGCGTGCATGAGCCAAGCAACAGCAACCCTGTTTTCACGCGTTACCCCAGGGGAGGGTGTACGTACGCGATCACCTATTCGATTGGCCAATGGACCATGTACCTGTGGAACGTGACGAACCCACAGCAACCTCAGCCGTGCTATTCCCGTGGGCAGGAAGCCAACCCCGGCGATGTGCTCACCAGTTATGTGGAAAACATGGCCGTGTCCTATCAATTGAGCATGCCTTCGCCATTGGCCATGAAGCCTGGCATTTATGTCGGCAGCGAGACCTATACGGTCGGCCCTGGCATGGACTTCGACTTCGGCAATGGCGTTACCGGGCTTAACGCCAACAGCCTGACCCTGAACTTCGAACTGGATGTCCAGCATGCCTTCGTCATCGATTTCCCCCCCGGGTCGGAGCGTGCCGTGCTCGAACCGCCGGGAGGGTGGATGGGCTGGTTGTCCCGTGGCCAGCCACCGCAACGCTTGTACCGTGACTTGCTGTTCCGGATCTGGTCGAGCGGGCCGTTCACGGCCTACAAGCTGTGCCAGTACCCCGTCGGCGATCACTGCGGGATTCGCAACGCCGCCAACCATGAAGTGCCGGTTAGGGTCGGCGTCAGCCTGCCGGGAGGCATCCGGGCGCAAGGCAACAAAGAGGTGAACCAGCTCGAACTGCCTACCGGGCAGGACGCGGCATTGCCGTTCGAGGCCATGAGCACGGTGTTCAACCGCAGCGGGCAGCTGCATTTCGAAGTGCAGCGAGAGCACGCCAAGGAGATGCTCGAGCATCCAGGCAGTACCTACCGGGGCGACGTGACGGTGGTGTTCGATGCGGATATGTGACAAGGGAAGACTAAAAATGGCGTTTCGGAAATATCCCACGAGCTATTCGGCTGCTTCCTCGGGCGGCGTTGGCGAACAATGTCACTTTGACAGCACTCATCACTTCTCGCAGGAGGCTTGAAATGAATGTCCGATGGCTGATCACCCTGGTATTGCTGTTGACTCCCTTGCCGCTGCTGGCGGCCCCCGAAATCAACGTCGGCGCCCTGTACGACTACCTGGAGGGCGGCAAGAGCACCTTGCTCAAGCGGGTGCGCAATGGTGGCGACACCACTGCATTCGTCAAGATCAGCCTGGCCGAGCTGGTCTATGACGGTGACGGCGCCCCACGGGAGGTCGACCAGGACAGCCTGGTGCTGGCCGAGCGTGGCGTGGTGGCGAGCCCGGCACGCCTGATCGTGCCGGCCAAGGGCATGCAGGCGGTGCGCTTGCTGTATCGCGGCGAGCGCGAACGCGAGCGCTACTTCCGGGTACGCTTCGTGCCGGTACTGCCCGAAACCCAGGATGGTTTCGGCGTCAGTGCGGCCGAAGCCGAGGAGTACCGCGAAGGGCTCACGGCGGGCGTCAACCTGTTGGCCGGCTATGGCTCATTGCTGTTCATCCGCCCACTCGAACCCCGCTACGGCACCGCCATCGACGAGCAACCCGGCGAGCTCAAGGTCAGCAATGCCGGCAACGCCACGGTGATCCTCGATCGCTTCCGCCATTGCAGCGCCGACGGCCTCCAGTGCGAAACCATGACCAAGCATCACCTGTTGCCCGGCCACGCCAGGCGTTTCCCGCGACAGGCGGGCTGGACCTACCAGTTCGACCTGCTCGAAGGAGACAGTCGGCGCGAGCTGACGATAGGCGGTTGATCATGGGCGTTCCCGTGCACAAAGCGCTGGTCGTCGACGACCATCCCTTCATTCGTGCCAGTGTCAGCATGCAGTTGCGCATGGATCAGCTCGATGTGGTCGGCCAGGCCGACAATGGCATCGAAGCCATCCGGCTGGCGCGCGAGCACAATCCTGACGTGGTGATCCTCGACCTGCTGATTCCCGGGCTCGACGGCCTGGAGGTGATCAGCCGGATCAAGTCCATGGAGCGTCCGGCCAAGATCGTCGTGCTCACCTCGCAACTGGCGGAGAGTTTCTCGCTGCGTTGCATGAAGGCAGGCGCGGCGGGTTTCGTGTCCAAGACCGAGGACCTGCAAGCCCTGAGCAAGGCCGTGCTGGCCGTTCTTTCCGGCTACACCTATTTTCCGGACGTGGCGCTGAGTTCGGTGAACCGCCGCGAGCTGGAGGACAGTGAAGCGCAAAACATCGCCAGCCTCAGCGATCGTGAACTGGTCATCCTGCAACAACTGGCCCGCGGCTTGAGCAACAAAGCGATCGGCGAAGCCATGCTGCTGAGCAACAAGACCATCAGCACGTACAAGGCGCGTTTGATCGAGAAGCTGAAGGTCAGCTCGGTGATCGACATGGCGGATATCGCGCGCCGCAATGGGCTGATATAGCACCTTGCGCGGCTTTTTCCTGTTGTGGGCGATGTTCTGTTGCTTGCTGTTGCCATCTGCGGCGCTGGCCGCGGAGCAGTGCCTGGCGGCGTGCGACGGGGGAGGGCCGCAAGGCCTGGGAAAGCCCTCCGCCGTGCCGCCTGAGCGCTCCCTGTCAGGCAGCACGGCCCGCAACACCGGGGCTGATGGCTGGTCTGGGTCAGTGCTCGGCTCAATGCGGCGCTGGTACGAACATGCCGCGTTGTCGATGGCGTTGCTGTGCGGGGTGGGTTGGCTGCGTCAGTGGCGCAGGTCCGCAGCCCAGGAGCGGGTGTTGAACCATCGGCTGCTGACGTTGCGAGCCTTGCTCGATGGCGTGCCCCATCCTGTGTATCTCTGTGATCGTCAGGGGCGCTTGGTCGACTGCAACAGCAGCTTCCTGCAGGCCGAAGATGCCAGTCGCGAGCAACTGCTGGGGCGTCCTCCCGGCATGGTTGCGGCTCAGGTCTGGCGGCAGGCGCGGGACCAGGTGCTGGGTAGCGGTCAGGCCTGGGAGCGGGAGTGCTGCGCGGTGCTTGCCGATGGCCGCCATTGCCGGCTCTCGCACTGGCTGCGGCCAGCGCCAGGCGGGCAGTGGGTCGCCGCAGGTTGGGTCGATACCACCGAGCGCCCGCGCGGTGGCCGGCGTACCGCCGAGACTGCCGAGCGCCTGCTTGACCATCTGTGCCAGGAGGCGCGTGGGTCCCTTGGGAACGTGCTTGGCATGCTCGAGCGCGCTTTACCGCAGCTTGCCCAACGCGCGCTGGAATACCAGTCGATCGACCAGGCCGCGCGCGCGGCCCGCGACCTTTCGGCCCAGCTGTCCTGTGCTCACGACGCCTGGCTGCTGCAGGCCGGCAAGCGCGTACTGGCCATGCAGCCGGTATCGTTGCGCGAGCACTTCAGCATGCTGGTCGAGGTCTGCGAGCAACGCTGGCGCAGCAGGGGGTGGCAGCTACCCCTGGATTACCAGGGGCCTTCGCGGGTCATTGCGCAGCTCGACCCGGTACGGGTGCAGCAACTGGTGTCGTGCGTGCTGGCGCATGTCTTCAGGTTCACCCATCAGGGGCGCGTGCGGCTGGGTTTGAAAGTGATGGTGGTCGGCGCAGGGGTGCGACTGCGGTTGCGCATCGAGTCGGCGGCCAAAGGCATGAACGAAGAGGACCTGGCCCTGTCCATCGGGCGCGCCCTGTGTGCATCGATGGGGGGGCAGTTGCGTGCTGGCCGGCGGCGCATCGATATCCGCATGCGCTTGCCCGCAGCGTCGGTCGGCGCGGCCCCCGCGCGATCGCGGTCCACCGTGCCGGCCAGCAGCCCCCGGCTGCGCGTCCTGGTAGTGGACGATCATCCTGCCAACCGTCTGTTGCTGTGCCTGCAGCTCAGGCGCCTGGGTCACCTGGTCGAGGCGGCGGAGGATGGCGGCCAGGCAATCCGCGCCTGCGTGGGGCGGCCATTCGACGTGGTGATCAGCGACTGCGGCATGCCGGTGATGGATGGCTATGCGCTGGCAAGGGCGATCCGTCTCTACGAGTCGCGCCAGGGCCTTCGCCCCTGCCTGCTGGTCGGGGTCAGCGGGCGCTCCACGCCGTTCGGCATGGAGCGCTGCCTGGCGGCGGGCATGGACCAATGCCTGCTCAAGCCGATGACCCTGGCGCAACTGCACGAAGTGCTGTTGTGGCATGAGCGCGGTCCGGATGCGGAGGAAGGGGGCGCGATCGACCTTGGCGAACTCGAGCGGTTGACCGCGGGCAATTCGCAGGCGTTGACCGGCCTGCTGGAGGATTTGCTGCAGGCCAATCGCGATGACCTGCGGCGCTTGCGCCACCATGCGCAGCGCTGCGACCTGGGGGCGCTGGCCAATCTTGCGCATCGGATCAAGGGCGGCGTGCGCATCATCAAGGCATGGGGCCTGGTCGAGGCCTGCGAGCGCCTGGAGCACTGCTGCGGCCATGCCTCGACGGATGATCCTGAAGTGAAGGCCCGGCTGATGGTACTGATGCGCGAAGTACTGTGGCTGGAGGTCCGACTGCGACGCTATCGGGCCCATCATCTGTTGGGAAATTCTGTCTGAATGCCAAGGAAATTTCCTCGTTCATTGACGGGCGCCTTCGCTGCAGGATGGCTGCTCTACCAGGCGATGCCAAGGGAGGTCGGGGGCTGTGCGGGAGATGCGCGTGCTGGTGCTGGAAGACCATGGTTTTCAGCGCACGATGGCGGTAAGAGGTTTTGTCACCCTGGGCTGTGGCCAGGTCCTGGAGGCGGCCTGTGCCAGCGAGGCACTGGCCCTGCTGCAGCACGTCGGTGCGGTGGACCTGGTGGTATGCGACCTGCGCGAGCGGGGTAGCGACGGCATGGACGGCCTGGAGTTCATCCATCGCGCCGGTCTGGCGGGCCTGGCCAGGGCGGTGCTGATCAGCGATGAACTGCCGGCGGACCTGCGCCGCAGCGTGCGTCAGGTGATCGAGCGGTTGGGCATGGGATTTATCGGTGACCTCGCCAAGCCATTGCTGGCGGAGCCCCTGGAGCGCATCCTCGCCCAGGGCACCACGGATTCGTTGCTCAGTGGACACGCGCCGCAGCCGCAACCTGCCCGGGCCGACGTGCTTGGCGCCTTGCGTGACGAGGCGTTCCTGACACGTTACCTGCCGAGTTTCGATCTGCGCAGCAACAAGGTCGAGAGCGTGCATGTCGTGGCGGCCTGGCAGCATCCGCGCTTTGGCAGGGTCGGGCCCGAAACGTTCATGAGCATGGTCGAGCATGTCGGGCTGCATGACGAGCTGCTGTTGATGCTGCTGCGCCAGGCGCTGGTGTTCGTACGTACCTCGGGCGAGCCGAACCTGCGCCTGATCTTGCGTCTGACGGCCGACCAACTGGCCTCGAACAGGCTGTTCGCGCGCCTGCTCGAACTGCTGCATGACTTTCCCTCCCGCCCTCACTCGTTGTGTTTCGAATTATCGGGTCGAGGGTTGTACCGTCTGCCTGTGCAAGGACTGGAAAACCTGTTGCGCCTGAACATGCTGGGCTGTGAGCTCGGGCTGGCGGAATTCGGCAGCGACCAGGCCGGCAGTTCGCTGCTGTGCGAGCTGCCGATCACCCGCCTGCGCTTGAGTGCGCGTCTGGCCCAGGGGCTGCCCGAGCAGGCGCGCTGTCGCAGCGTCATCCAGCATTGCCAGAACCTCGCCCGGGCATTGCAGGTGACCATGGCAGTGAGCGGTGTCGGTACCGCGCGACAATGCCTGGCGCTGCAACGCCTGGGTTGCGAGATTGCCCAGGGCGACTATTTCACCGGGCCGGTGGAAGGCAGCGCGCTGTTACGGCGCCTGCGCCAGGAGCAGCAAGCGCCTGCCTGAGCGCGTGCCGCAGGTCAGATCCGCCCGAGCAGCAGCAGGATCAGCAGCACCACCAGCACCACGCCGACGATACCGGACGGGCCGTAGCCCCAGCTGCGCGAGTGCGGGAAGACCGGCAGGCCACCGATCAGCAGCAGGATGAGAATGATGATGAGGATGGTGGTCATGGCGGAGTCCTTGCGTGGTTGAAGGGCGAGGGGCTCGGAATGCTGGCCGCTTACATGTCCGACTGTGCCGTGTGCGCAAAGATTCAATCGGGTTCGGCCACGGATGCACGGATACTCGCTTATTCAGCATCCTGATGCCGCACCGCCCGGGCCGTCGTTCTGGCTAGACTCCAGCGCATTCCCACTGTTCAAGGCGCAGCACCATGCACAACCGAATGATGATCACCGGAGCCGGTTCCGGCCTGGGTCGCGAGATTGCCCTGCGCTGGGCCCGTGATGGCTGGCAGCTGGCCTTGGCCGATGTCAACGAGGCAGGTCTGCGCGAGACGCTGGCGCTGGTGCGCGAGGCCGGCGGCGACGGTTTCACCCAGCGCTGCGATGTACGCGACTACAGCCAGCTGACGGCGCTGGCGCAGGCCTGTGAAGAAAAGCTGGGCGGTGTGGACGTGATCGTCAACAACGCCGGTGTCGCTTCGGGCGGCTTCTTCGCCGACTTGTCGCTGGAGGACTGGGACTGGCAGATCGCGGTCAACCTGATGGGCGTGGTCAAGGGCTGCAAGGCCTTCCTGCCGCTGCTCGAGCGCAGCCGTGGGCGGATCATCAACATCGCCTCCATGGCCGCGCTGATGCAAGGTCCGGGCATGAGCAACTACAACGTGGCCAAGGCCGGGGTGCTGGCGTTGTCCGAGAGCCTGCTGGTCGAATTGCGCCAGGTCGAGGTGGCGGTGCACGTGGTCTGTCCATCGTTCTTCCAGACCAACCTGCTCGACTCGTTCCGTGGGCCGGATCCGGCGATGAAGGCACAGGTCGGCAAGTTGCTGGAGGGCTCGCCGATCAGCGCCGCCGACATCGCCGAACACATCCATGCCCGGGTCGCCGCCGGCGAGTTCCTCATTCTGCCGCACGAGGCCGGGCGCCAGGCCTGGCAGCTCAAGTGCCAGGCGCCACAGCGCCTCTACGATGAAATGGCGGACATGGCGGTGAAGATGAGGGCGAAGGCGCGCAAGGCGGGAAATTGAAAGAAACTTCTGTAGGTTTTTTTACCGTTCGCGGTCGGTCATGTCTATTTCTGTGGTGAACGATTGAGTAGGCAAAAGCCGACAAGGCAGTCTCCGATTTTCCCTTGAGCTGTGAGGATCGGAGCATGCTGGTAATCGGACGGGAAGTGGGCCAGGTCATCGTCATCGCCGAGAACATCAGGATCCAGGTGATGGCCGTGGAAAACGGTCAGGTGCGTTTCGGCATCGTCGCGCCACGTGACGTGGATGTGCACCGGGTCGAGGTGTACCAGAGAATCAAGGCACTGGCGCGGGAAAAGGAGCAGGCCTGAGCCGCGTCACGCGCTCAGTCGAACAGTTCCGGTGGAACGTCGTGCCTGGCCAGCAGTTGGCACTGCTGGCTTTCCAGGTCGAACAGGATGAACGCCTGCCCCTTGGGCAGGGCCTGGCGCACGCGCAGCACCCGGGTTTCCAGGGGGGTGTCGTCGCCATTGTCGGTGCCGTCGCGGGTGACGAAGTCTTCGATCAGGCGGGTCAGGGTTTCGGCTTCGAGTTGGTCGTAGGGGATCAGCATGGCCTGGGCGAGGGTGGTGAGCGTGTGCGCATGCTACGTGAAATTTCCGGTCATGCGCAGGGGGCCCCACAGGTCGGCATCAGCCCTTGTTCCCCAGCAGGCTGTCGACCGCCGGTACCCGGGTGTCGCTTTCCATCTGCGTGTCGTGCTCCAGCTGGTGGCTGAAGCGCTCCAGCGAGGCGCTGGCCGGCTGCGAATCGCTGGCGAACACCGGCGGGCTGAGCAGGTAGGCGCCGAGCAGGCGACTGAGCGCCGCCAGGCTGTCGATGTGGGTGCGCTCGTAGCCATGGGTGGCGTCGCAACCGAACGCCACCAGCGCGGTGCGGATATCGTGCCCGGCGGTCACCGCAGAGTGGGCGTCGCTGAAGTAGTAGCGGAACAGGTCGCGGCGCACCGGCAGGTCCTGGTCGCCGGCCAGTTTCAGCAGATGGCGTGACAGGTGGTAGTCGTAGGGGCCGGACGAGTCCTGCATGGCCACGCTCACCGCATGCTCGCTGGAGGCCTGGCCAGGCGCGACCGGGGCGATATCGATACCGACGAATTCGCTGACATCCCAGGGCAGGGCGCCCGCGGCGCCCGAGCCGGTCTCCTCGGTGATGGTGAACAGTGGGTGGCAGTCGATCAGAGGTTGGCGGCCGCTTTCCACCACGGCCTTGAGCGCGGCCAGCAACGCCGCGACCCCTGCCTTGTCGTCCAGGTGACGGGCGCTGATATGACCGCTTTCGGTGAATTCCGGCAGTGGATCGAAGGCGACGAAATCGCCGATGGCGATGCCCAGTGCTTCGCAATCGGCGCGGGTGGCGCAGTAGGCGTCCAGGCGCACTTCGACGTGGTCCCAACTGATCGGCATCTGGTCGATGGCGGTGTTGAAGGCATGTCCGCTGGCCATCAAGGGCAGCACGCTGCCGCGGTACACGCCGGTGTCGGTGAATACGCTGACCCGGCTACCCTCGGCGAAGCGGCTCGACCAGCAACCCACTGGGGCCAGGGCCAGGCGGCCGTTGTCCTGAAGCTGGCGCACGCTGGCGCCGATGGTGTCCAGGTGCGCCGACACGGCGCGGTCGGGCGAGCTCTGGCGTCCCTTGAGGGTGGCGCGGATGGTGCCGCGCCGGGTCAACTCGAAAGGGATGCCCAGCTCGTCCAGGCGTTCGGCGACGTAACGCACGATGGTATCGGTGAAACCGGTGGGGCTGGGGATGGCGAGCATCTCCAGGAGGACTTTCTTGAGGTAGTCGAGATCGGGTTCGAGGTGTTGTTCGAGCATGGGTACTCCTCGGTTCTTGCATTGGTTTCTCGGCGGGCGAGCGGCTCCACAGGTCGATCACCGCCCTTGATGTCGGTGCGGCACCGGTGGGAGCGGGCTTGCCCGCGAAGCGGCCTTGATGGATTTACGCCAGGGCCCGGCTATGGGGAAACAGCAGGTCGACGAAGCGCTCGGCGGTAGGCTGCGGTTCATGGTTGGCCAGCCCCGCGCGTTCGTTGGCTTCGATGATCACGTAGTCCGGGTGTTCGGCATCACGGACCATGAAGTCCAGGCCGACCACCGCGATCTCCAGGGCGCGGGCCGCGCGCACCGCGGCGTCGGCCAGCACCGGGTGCAGGCGTTCGGTGACATCCTCCAGGGTGCCTCCGGTGTGCAGGTTGGCCGTGCGTCGCACGGCCAGGCGCTGACCGGCCGCAAGCACATGGTGGTAGCCCAGTCCCGCGGCCTTGAGGGTGCGCTCGGTCTCTTCGTCGAGCGGAATTCGGCTTTCCCCGCCCGTGGCGGCCTGGCGCCGCCGGCTCTGGGCTTCGATCAGCGCATGGATGTTGTGCCGGCCATCGCCGATCACCTGCGCCGGGTGGCGAATGGCGGCGGCCACCACCTCGTAGCCGATGACCACGATGCGCAGGTCGCTGCCGGGATGGAAGCTTTCCAGCAGCACGCGGCTGTCGAAGCGCCGGGCCTGCTCGACCGCGTGGCTGACCTCTTCGATGCCGCTCAGGTTCACCGCCACGCCCTGGCCCTGTTCGCCATCGACTGGCTTGACCACCACCGCGCCATGCTCCTCGAGGAAGGCCAGGTTGTCGTCGGCGTTGCCCGCCAGCTGCTGCGCCGGCACCTGCAGGCCGGCGTTGTGCAGGGCCTGGCGGGTCAACCGCTTGTCCTGGCAGAGGGTCATGGTGACGGCACTGGTCAGGTCGCTGAGCGATTCACGGCAGCGGATACGGCGCCCGCCCAGGCTGAGGGTGAACAGCCCGGCACTGGCATCGTCCACTTGCACGTCGATGCCACGGCGCAAGGCTTCGTCGACGATGATCCGGGCGTAGGGATTGAGGTCGGCTTCCGGCCCGGGCCCGAGGAACAAGGGCTGGTTGATGCCGTTCTTGCGCTTGACGGCGAAGGTCGGCAGGTTGCGAAACCCTAGTTTGGTGTACAGCCGCTTGGCCTGGCGGTTGTCGTGCAGCACCGACAGGTCGAGGCAGGCGAGCCCGCGGCTCATGAAGTGCTCGACCAGGTGGCGCACCAGCACTTCGCCGACGCCCGGCCGCGTGCAGTGCGGGTCCACCGCCAGGCACCACAGGCTGCAACCGTGCTCGGGGTCGTCGAAGGCCTTGTGATGATCCAGGCCCATGACACTGCCGATCACCGCGTTGCTGTCTTCGTCCTCGGCCAGCCAGTACACCGGCCCGCCGAGGTGGCGTGGGGTCAGCAGCTCGGGATCGACCGGCAGCATGCCGCGTGCCTGGTACAGGGTATTGATCGCCTGCCAGTCCGCCGGGCTCTGCGCCCGGCGGATGCGAAAGCCGCGGAACACCCGTTGCGCCGGCCGGTAGTCGGTGAACCACAGGCGCAGGGTGTCGGAGGGATCGAGGAACAGTTGCTGCGGCGCCTGGGCCAGCACCTGCTGCGGCGCGGCCACGTACAGGGCAATGTCGCGTTCGCCGGCCTGCTCCTCCAGCAAGGCCTCGGCCAGGCACACCGGGTCGGGGTAGGTATGCCCGATCAGCAGCCGCCCCCAGCCACAGTGCACCGCGCGCGGCTGGTCGTGGGGCTCGCTGCCGTCGCCGGCCAGGCGCGCCTGCAGACGCTCGTAGGACGGTGCCTGACCGCGCAGCAGGCGCTGACCGTAGGCGGTTTCGTGGGCTTTCATCGGTCAGATTCCTTGTTCGCTGAGCCACAGGTTCAGGGCCGCCAGCTGCCACAGTTTCGAGCCGCGCAGCGGCGTGAGCTGGCCCTGCGGGTTGCTCAGCAGGCGGTCGAGCATCGCCGGCTCGAACAGGCCCCGGTCCTGGCTGGGGTCGGTCAGCAGTTCGCGCACCCAGTCCAGGGTGGCGCCCTGCAGGTGCTTGAGGCCGGGTACCGGGAAGTAGCCTTTCTTGCGGTCGATCACCTCGTGGGGGATCACCCGACGCGCCGCATGCTTGAGCACCTGTTTGCCGCCGTCGGGCAGCTTGAAGCGGGCCGGGATGCGCGCGGAGAGCTCCACCAGGCGGTAGTCGAGGAACGGCGTGCGCGCCTCCAGGCCCCAGGCCATGGTCATGTTGTCCACGCGCTTGACCGGGTCGTCCACCAGCATCACCGTGCTGTCCAGGCGCAGGGCCTTGTCCACCGCGTCCGGCGCGCCGGGGCGGGCGAAGTGCTCACGGACGAAGTCGCCGGCCACATCGCTTTCCAGGCGCCACGGCGCTTGCACGGTGTCGCGGTACTCGGCGTGGCTGCGGTCGAAGAAGGCGTCGCGGTAGGCGCCGAAGGCATCCTCGGCGCCATCCACCTGCGGGTACCAGTGGTAGCCGGCGAACAGCTCGTCGGCGCCCTGGCCGCTCTGCACCCCCTTGCAGTGCTTCGCCACCTCGCGCGACAGCAGGTAGAAGGCGATGCAGTCGTGGCTGACCATCGGCTCGCTCATGGCGCGGAAGGCGGCCGGCAGCTGCTCGATGATCTCGCGTTCGGCGATGCGCAACTGGTGGTGGCGGGTGCCGTAGTGGCGGGCGATCAGGTCGGAGTACTGGAACTCGTCGCCGCGTTCGCCGCCGGCATCCTCGAAACCGATGGAGAAGGTCGACAGGTCGTCCACGCCGGCTTCGCGCAGCAGGCCCACCAGCAGGCTGGAGTCGACGCCGCCCGAGAGCAGCACGCCGACGTCCACGGCGGCGCGCTGGCGGATCGCCACGGCGTCGCGGGTGGCATCGAGCACGCGAGTGGTCCAGCCTTCAAGATCGAGTTCGCGTTCATCCGGATTCGGCCCGTAGTGCAGTTGCCACCAGGTCTGGCGCTCGACTTCGCCGTGGCGGTCGACACGCATCCAGGTGCCGGGCTCGAGCTTCTGCACGTTGGCCAGCAGGGTGCGCGGCGCGGGCACCACGGCGTGGAAGTTCAGGTAGTGGTTGAGGGCGACGGGGTCGATCAGCGGGTCGATGTCTCCACCCTTGAGCAGCGCCGGCAGGGTCGAGGCGAAGCGCAGGCGCTCGCCGTTGCGCGACAGGTACAGCGGCTTGACGCCGAGACGGTCGCGGGCCAGGAACAGGCGCTGGCTGTCGCGTTCCCAGATGGCCAGGGCGAACATGCCGTTGAGCTTGGGCAGCAGCGCCGCGCCCCAGGCGTGGTAGCCCTTGAGCAGCACTTCGGTGTCGCCTTCGGAGCAGAAGCTGTAGCCCAGGTCCTGCAGCTCCTGGCGCAGCTCGGGGAAGTTGTAGATGGCGCCGTTGAACGCCAGCGAAAGGCCCAGACCGTTGTCGACCATGGGCTGGGCCGAGCCGTCGGACAGGTCCATGATCTTCAGGCGCCGGTGACCGAGGGCGATCGGGCCCTGGCTATGGAAGCCCCAGGCGTCCGGGCCGCGAGGGGCCAGGTGATGGGTGATGCGCTCCACCGCGGCGAGGTCCGCCGGGCGGGGGGCTTGGTCGATGGGGGTGAAACGTAACTCTCCTGCTAATCCGCACATAAGTCCTTACCGGTTTTGCCGTTGGGGAGGTGTGCCCTTGAGGTGGGCACTTAGGTAGGGACCGGGGTGGGTTGTGAGAGTTTTAGATCATTCTGTTATATGGGATGAGTGGCCTTCGGGGCTCGTCGCGGTCTTTTCGCCGGTGCTACTGGCGATCTCGCTATTTGCCGCGAATCAGCCGACGCAGCGCAAAGCGGTTGGGATGACAGGCCTCGGCCACCGCTCTGGGCACCGGCAACGGCTCACCGCTGACCCATGCGGCAATCAACTCACCGGACAGCAGCGCGGTGATCAACCCCCGCGAGCCATGCCCACTGTTCACATACAACCCCTCCAGCCAGGGGCATGCCACGTCCGGTACCTGCCGCGCATCCTTGCCCAGCAGCGCGTAGCGTTCGGCGAACGCCTCGGCGTCCGCCAGCGGCCCGACGATGGGCAGGTAGTCGGGGCTGGTGCAACGGAACGCCGCCCGGCCCTGCAACCCTGCCGGGTCGAGGCCGGCGCTACCCAGGCGTGCGGCCAGGTCGAGGGAAATTTCATCGAGCAGCGCCAGGTTGCCCTGGTGTTCGGCGACCGTGGGCGCAAGGTCCTGGTTATGGAAGTCGAAACTGGCGCCGAGGGTGTGCTCGTCGTCGCGCGGTGGCGCCACGTAGCCCTCGGCGCAAACCACCGTGCGCAGCGTGCGGCTGGCCTCGGTGGCCGGCAGGCGGGTGATCTGCCCGCGAATGCGCTTGAGCGGCAGCCCGGCGCAGGCCGGGAACTGGCGTACTTCGGCGGCACCGGCCAGCACCACCAGTGGCGCGCTGGCCAGCAGGTGCTCGCCATCCCAGGCTTGCCAGAGGCCGTCGGCCTTGCGTAGCTCGAGCACGTTGGCATGGCTGAGCAGGCGGATGCGCGGGTGGTCCAGCTGCGCCTTGCACAGTGCGGGCGGATGGACCCAGCCACCTTCGGGGTAGAACAGGCCGCCGCTGGCCAGCGCGACGCCGGCCACGGTTTCGGCCTGCTCGCGGTCCAGGCTGCGCAGCAGGCTGTGGTCGAAGGCGCTGGCCAGCTTGGCCTGGCGCTTGCCTTCCTGGTCGTCGAAGGCCAGTTGCAGCACGCCGCAGGCGTCCCAGTCACGGCCGCGCTGCAAGTGTTCGAGCCAGCGTCGGGTGTAACCGAAGCCGGCCAGGATCATTTGCGAAAGCGCGGTGCCATGGGCGGAGAGCTTGAGGTACAGCACGCCCTGTGGATTGCCCGAGGCTTCTCGCGCCGGGCCATCGTGGCGCTCCAGTACATCGACCTGCCACCCTCGGCTGGCCAGGCTGCGCGCCGTGGCGCTGCCGGCCAGGCCGGCGCCGATCACCAGCGCTTCGCGCGGGCCGGGCAAGGGCGCGGGACGTGCGTACCAAGGCACGGCGGGCGCTGTTTCGGCGGCGCGGTACACACCGTGCATCACCTCCCATTTCTTGCCGATGCCCGGCACCTTTTTCATGCTGAAACCGGCCTCGATCAGCGATCGACGCACCCAGCCGGTGGTGGTGAAGGTGCCCAGCGTCGTGCCGGGCCGGGACAGGCGCGCTAGCTGGGCGAACAGCTCGGGTGTCCACATGTCGGGGTTCTTCGCTGGGGCGAAGCCATCGAGGAACCAGGCATCGATCGGTGCGTCGAGCTGCGGCAGCTGCGCCAGCGCGTCGCCGATCATCAGGGTAAGGGTGATGCGGCCGCCGTCCAGGCTGAACTGCTGAAAGCCCGGGTGAATCGCCACGTACTGTTCCAGCAGTGGTCCGCTGAAAGCGGCCAGCTCAGGCCATAGCTGCGCGGCGCGGCGCAGGTCGGCGTGGGTCAGCGGATATTTTTCGACGCTGACGAAGTGCAGGCGTGCCTCGGCGTGAGCCACTTCGGCGAACAGCTGCCAGGCGCAGAAAAAGTTCATGCCGGTGCCGAACCCGGTCTCCCCGATCACCAGGCAGGCGTGCGGCGCCAGTTCGGCAAAGCGCTGGCGCAGGTGGTTCTGTTCGATGAACACATGCAGCGTTTCGTCGATGCCTTCGTTCTTGGCGAAGTAGACATCGTCGTAGTGCCGCGAGTAGGGACGGCCTTGGTCGTCCCAGTCGATCTGGGCGTGCGGGGGGAGGGGCGTGTCGGACATGGTCATATACGAGCTGCAGGTTGCGCGCTTCGAGCTGCAAGAAAAAAGCGAATAGTGGCACGACCTGCTATTTCTTGCAGCTCGAAGCTTGTAGCTTGTAGCCGATCCATTGAAGGAGCCCTCCATGTTCGAATCCGCCGAAATCGGTCACAGCATCGACAAGGACACCTACGAAGCCGAAGTTCCCGCCCTGCGCGAGGCTTTGCTCGAAGCCCAGTACGAACTCAAGCAGCAGGCGCGTTTTCCGGTGATCGTGCTGATCAACGGCATCGAGGGCGCCGGCAAGGGCGAGACGGTCAAGCTGCTCAACGAGTGGATGGACCCGCGCCTGATCGAGGTGCGCACGTTCGACCAGCAGACCGACGAGGAACTCGCCCGCCCACCGGCCTGGCGCTACTGGCGGGCGCTGCCGCCGAAGGGGCGGATGGGCGTGTTCTTCGGCAACTGGTACAGCCAGATGATCGAAGGCCGGGTGCATGGTCAGTTCAAGGATGCCGTGCTCGACCAGGCCATCGCCGGCGCCGAGCGCCTGGAGCAGATGCTGTGCGACGAGGGCGCGCTGATCATCAAGTTCTGGTTCCACCTGTCGAAGAAGCAGATGAAGGCGCGACTCAAGGCGCTCAAGGACGACCCGTTGCGCAAGTGGCGCATCAGCCCGCTGGACTGGCAGCAATCGGAAACCTACGACCGCTTCGTGCGCTTCGGCGAGCGCGTGCTGCGCCGCACCAGCCGCGACTACGCCCCCTGGCATGTGATCGAGGGTGTCGATCCGCACTACCGCAGCCTGGCGGTGGGGCGCATCCTGCTGGAGAGTCTGCAGGCGGCGCTGGCCAGCAATCCCAAGGGCAAGCACCAGGGCAATGTCGCGCCATTGGGGCGCAGCATCGACCAGAAGAGCCTGATCGGTGCCCTGGACATGACCCTGCGCCTGGACAAGCACGACTACCAGGAGCAACTGGTGACCGAACAGGCGCGCCTGGCCGGCCTGCTGCGCGACAAGCACATGCGCCGGCATGCGCTGGTGGCGGTGTTCGAGGGCAACGACGCGGCCGGCAAGGGCGGCGCGATCCGCCGTGTGGCGGCGGCGCTGGACCCGCGCCAGTACCGCATCGTGCCGATCGCCGCGCCCACTGAAGAAGAGCGTGCCCAACCTTATCTGTGGCGGTTCTGGCGGCATATTCCGGCGCGGGGCAAGTTCACCATCTTCGACCGCTCCTGGTACGGCCGGGTGCTGGTGGAGCGGGTCGAGGGCTTCTGCAGCCCGGCGGACTGGATGCGTGCCTATGGCGAGATCAACGATTTCGAGGAGCAGTTGAGCAACGCCGGTGTGGTGCTGGTCAAGTTCTGGCTGGCCATCGACCAGCAGACCCAGCTGGAGCGCTTCGAGGAGCGCGAGCAGATCCCGTTCAAACGCTACAAGATCACCGAGGAAGACTGGCGCAACCGCGACAAGTGGGACCTCTACACCGAGGCGGTGGGCGACATGGTCGATCGCACCAGCACCGAGATCGCGCCGTGGACGCTGGTGGAGGCCAACGACAAGCGCTGGGCACGGGTGAAGGTGCTGCGCACCATCAACCAGGCGCTGGAAGCTGCGTTCGCCAAGGATAAAAAGTAGTCCGTGGAGGCATCTTCGCGGGCAGGCCCGCTCCCACAGGTATGGCGCATGGCTCGAGATCAGTGGGGTCGCTGTGGGAGCGGGTTTACCCGCGAAAAAGCCAGCTCGGCGGTCAAGGGCATGCCCGCAAGGAATGACCTGATGAAAACATTTCCCGCCACTTTCTCTGCGCCAAGCCCTTAGACTGCAGCTTCCCCCACCACGGGCCTGATCGAGGACACCATGCACATTTCTTCCGGACGCTGGGTCCATGGCCTGTCGCTGGCCCTGTTGACAGCGTTTCTCTGGGGCATCCTGCCGATCAAGCTCAAGCAGGTGCTGCAGGTGATGGACCCGGTGACGGTCACCTGGTTCCGCCTGAGCGTCTCCGGCGGGCTGCTGTTCGCCTGGCTGGCGGCCAACCGTCGGCTGCCGTCGTTCACCGGGCTGGGCATCAAGGGCAAGGGGCTGGTAGCCCTGGCGGTGGGCGGACTGGTTGGCAACTACGTGCTGTACCTGGTCGGGCTCAACCTGCTCAGCCCCGGTACCGCCCAGCTGGTGGTGCAGTTGGGGCCGGTGCTGTTGCTGGTGGCCAGTGTGTTCGTGTTCAAGGAGCGTTTCAGCCTGGGGCAGGGGCTGGGCTTGCTGGTGCTGCTGGCGGGGTTCGGGCTGTTCTTCAATCAGCGCCTGGAGGAGCTGTTCACGTCGTTGGGCAGTTACACCACCGGGGTGTTGACCATTCTCCTCGCCACCAGCATCTGGGTGTTCTACGCCCTGAGCCAGAAACAGTTGCTGACGGTGTGGCATTCACAGCAGGTGATGATGGTGATCTATCTGTGCTGTGCGCTGTTGCTGACGCCGTGGGTGCATCCGCTGGAGGCGTTGCAGCTGAGCCCGTTGCAGGGCTGGCTGCTGCTGGCCTGCTGCCTGAATACCCTGGTCGCCTATGGCGCGTTCGCCGAGGCGCTGGCGCACTGGGAGGCGTCACGGGTGAGCGCGACCCTGGCGTTGACGCCACTGGTCACCTTCATCGCGGTGGCGCTGGCCGCCTGGATGTGGCCGGACTACGTGCAGGCCGAGCAGATCAACGGCCTGGGTTATGTCGGGGCGGTGACGGTGGTGCTGGGGTCGGCGCTGGTGGCGTTGGGGCCCTCGCTGGTGGCGGGATGGCGAGCGAAGAGGGCGCGCCTCCAGGCCCAATAACCCGACGCGATACCTGTAGGAGCGGCTTTTCGCGACAAAAGGCCGCTCCCACAGGCGATGAGTCAGCCCTTGGCCCCGGGCGCCAGCATGTTCTGCGGCCTTACCCACTGATCGAACTGCTCGTTGGTCAGGTACTTGAGCTCCAGCGCCGCTTCGCGCAACGTCTTGCCTTCGCTGTAGGCCTTCTTGGCGATTTCCGCCGCCTTGTCGTAGCCAATGTGCGGGTTCAACGCCGTCACCAGCATCAGCCCTCGCTCCAGGTGGGCCGCCATTTGTTCGGCATCCGGTTCGATGCCGGCCACGCAGTGCTGCTGGAAGTTGCGGCAGCCATCGGCCAGCAGTTCGATCGATTGCAGCAGGTTGTGGATGATCACCGGCTTGAACACGTTCAGCTGCAGGTGCCCCTGGCTGGCGGCAAAGCCGATCGCCGCGTCGTTGCCCAGCACCTGGCAGGCCAGCATCGACAGCGCCTCGCACTGGGTCGGATTGACCTTGCCCGGCATGATCGAGCTGCCCGGCTCGTTGGCCGGCAGGCGCACTTCGGCAATCCCGGCGCGGGGGCCGGAGCCCAGCAGGCGCAGGTCGTTGGCGATCTTCATCAGTGCCACGGCCAGGGTCTTGAGCGCCCCGGCCAGGCTGGTCAGCGGTTCGTGGCCGGCGAGGGCGGCGAACTTGTTCGGCGCGGTGACGAACGGCAGTCCGGACAGCGCGGCGAGTTCCGCGGCGATGGCTTCGGCGAAGCCCTGCGGGGCATTGAGCCCGGTGCCCACTGCAGTACCGCCCTGGGCCAGCTCGCAGACCGCCGGCAGCGTCGCGCGGATGGCGCGCTGGGCATAGTCGAGCTGGGCGACGAACGCCGAGACTTCCTGGCCGAAAGTGATCGGCGTGGCATCCATCATGTGCGTGCGGCCGGTCTTGACCAGGTGCGTGTGGCGTGCCGACAGCTCGGCGAGCCCGGCGGACAGCTCGGCGATCGCCGGCAGCAATTGCTCATGCACGGCCTGGGCGGCGGCGATGTGCATGGCGGTGGGGAAACAGTCGTTGGAGCTCTGCGAGCGATTGACGTGGTCGTTGGGGTGCACCGGTACCTTGCCGCCACGCCCCTTGCCGGCCAGCTCGTTGGCGCGTCCGGCGATCACCTCGTTGACGTTCATGTTGCTCTGGGTGCCGCTGCCGGTCTGCCAGACCACCAGTGGGAACTGGTCGTCGTGCTCGCCTTCGAGCACTTCGTCGGCGGCCTGCTCGATCAGGCGGGCGATGTCGGCGGGCAGATCCCCGTTACGGTCGTTGACCCTTGCAGCGGCTTTCTTGACCAGTGCCAGGGCGTGCAGGACGGCGAGCGGCATGCGCTCCTTGCCAATGGCGAAGTTGATCAGCGAGCGCTGGGTCTGCGCGCCCCAGTAGGCATCGTCTGGAACTTCGACCGGGCCCAGGCTGTCTGTCTCGATACGGCTCATGCTGCGCTCACTCCTTATGTAGTTCGAAATCGCAGTTTAGGCCCTGATTCGACAGCGCGGTTCCCTCGCTCGTCGTGCCACTTGAGCACTTCGCCATCACGGCGCAGAATGCTCTACCCTGAGGTATCCGCCTCCCTCTCTTGAAGGAAATGCAATGACCCGTCTCCGTGCCCTCTGTGCCGCCGTCGCCCTGGTCTGCGCCAGCGGCCAGGTACTCGCTGCCACCGCCAGTCACAACGCTGCCGCCGAGAAATTCCTGACCCTGGCCAACGCCGACAAGCTGGGCACCCCGGTGTACATGCAGGTCCAGCAGATGTTCGCCCAGCGCTTCGAGCAGACCAAGGCGCCGGCCTCCAAGAAATCCGTGCTCGACAGCTACCAGGCCAAGGCCAATGCCGCCCTGGACAACGCCATCGGCTGGAAGAAGCTCAAGCCACAGATGGTCAATCTCTACACCACGACCTTCACCGAGGCCGAGCTGAACGACCTGGTCAAGTTCTACGAGTCGCCGCTGGGCAAGAAGGTCCTGCGCGAGATGCCCAAGGTCACCCAGCAGTCGGCCCAGCTGACCCAGCAGAGCCTCGAGCCAGCGGTGCCGGTGGTCAACAAGCTGCTTGAGGACATGACCAAGGAACTCGACCCGAACGCCGGCAAGGCTGGCGCTCCGGCGAAAAAGTGAGCCTGACGCGATGAACATGCAGCAACGCATCGAACGGCAGCTGGCCCCGCTTGGCACGCAACACCTCGAAGTGCACAACGAGAGCCACATGCACAGCCGTGGTCAGGAGACGCACTACAAGGCGGTGCTGGTCAGCGAGCAGTTCGCCGGGTTGAACAGCGTCAAGCGCCACCAGAAGGTCTACGCCACCATGGGTGAGCTGATGGGCGAGATCCATGCCCTGGCGATCCACACCTACACGCCCGAAGAATGGGCGGCGGTCGGCGCGGCGCCGGCCTCGCCGGTGTGCGCCGGCGGCGGGCACTGAATCCTTTCCGTCGTTCTGGTACACTTCGCGACATTCCCTGGGGGCCGCTTTGCGGCCCCCTTGCTTTTGTCAAATCCGGTCCGCCCCTTACGAGGGCGACCACCTGGAGATTCAACGCAATGACCCAACCGATCGTCGTGGCGGCGCTGTACAAGTTCGTCACCCTGCAAGACTACGTCGAGCTGCGCGAGCCGCTGCTCAAGGCCATGCTCGACAACGGCGTCAAAGGCACGCTGTTGCTGGCCAACGAAGGCATCAACGGCACCGTCTCGGCCACCCGCGAAGGCATCGACGCGCTGCTGGCCTGGCTGCGCAACGACCCACGCCTGGTGGATGTCGATCATAAAGAGTCGTACTGCGACGAGCAGCCGTTCTACCGCACCAAGGTCAAGCTCAAGAAAGAGATCGTCACCCTCGGCGTGCCGGGCGTGGACCCGAACAAGGCGGTCGGCACCTACGTCGACCCGAAAGACTGGAACGCCCTGATCAGCGACCCGCAAGTGCTGCTGATCGACACCCGCAACGACTACGAAGTGGCCATCGGCACCTTCAAGGGCGCCATCGACCCGAAGACCGAGACCTTCCGCGAGTTCCCCGACTACATCAAGGCCAACTTCGACCCGAGCAAGCACAAGAAGGTCGCCATGTTCTGCACCGGCGGCATCCGTTGCGAAAAGGCCTCCAGCTACATGCTCGGTGAGGGCTATGAAGCCGTCTATCATCTTAAGGGCGGCATCCTGAAATACTTCGAGGAAGTACCGCAGGAAGAAAGCCTCTGGGACGGCGACTGTTTCGTCTTCGACAACCGGGTCACGGTGCGTCACGACCTGAGCGAGGGCGAGTACGACCAGTGCCATGCCTGCCGCCACCCGATCGATGCGAAGGACCGTGAGTCGGAGCACTATTCGCCAGGTGTCAGCTGCCCGCATTGCTGGGACACCTTGAGCGAGAAGACCCGGCGCAGCGCCATCGACCGCCAGAAGCAGATCGAGCTGGCCAAGGCGCGCAACCAGCCGCATCCGATCGGTCACAACTACAAAGCCGAGACTTGATGCATGTCCGCACGCCTGCTCTATGTGATGGACCCGATGTGCTCCTGGTGCTGGGGGTTCGCCCCGGTGGCCGAGGCGCTGATCGCCCAGGCGCGCGAGGCCGGTATCGCCACTCGCCTGGTGCCCGGTGGCCTGCGCAGCGGTGGCAGTGCCCTGGACGCCTCGACCCGCAAGTACATCCTCGAACACTGGCAGGCGGTGCATGACGCCACCGGACAGCCGTTCCGCTTCGATGGCGCGATGCCCGATGGCTTCGTCTACGACACCGAGCCTGCGTGCCGGGCCCTGGTCGCGGCGCGCGAGGTGGACGAGCAGCGGACCTGGCGCCTGCTCAAGCTGATCCAGGCGTCCTTCTACGAGCAGGGCGTGGATGTCACCCGTGCCCCGCAACTGGTGGAACTGGCCGAGCAGGCGGGTTTCGATCGCGAGCAGTTCTCGCAACGCTTCACCAGCCCGGATACCCGCACTGCCACCAGCGCCGACTTCGGTTGGGTGCAGGATCTGGGAATCGCCGGCTTCCCCACGCTGCTGGCCGAGCGTAATGGCCAACTGGCGCTGCTGACCAACGGCTACCAGCCCCTGGAAAGCCTGCAACCCTTGCTCGGCCGCTGGCTGCAGCAGGCCGCCTGTGCTTGATCTGCCAGGGTCGCCAGACCCTGTGCCAGGGAAGTCCCCTGCTGCGCCTGATCGCCTGAGCTGGGCGGAGATCCGCCGCTTGGCCCTGCATCACAGGAAAGCCCTGTGGACCGCCAACCTGGTGGCCGTGCTCGCCGCGCTGTGCAGTGTGCCCATCCCCTTGCTGCTGCCGCTGCTGGTGGATGAGGTGCTGCTGGGCAACGGTAACGCCGCGCTGAAATGGATGAACAACTTCCTGCCGGCGAACTGGCAGGTGGCGGCGGGCTACATCGGCTTGATGCTGGTCGCCACCCTTGGCCTGCGCCTGGCGGCGCTGGCGTTCAACGTGGTCCAGGCCAAACTGTTCGCCGGTCTGGCCAAGGACATCGTCTACCGCCTGCGCATCCGCCTGATCGAGCGGCTCAAGCGTATCTCGCTCAAAGAGTACGAAAGCCTGGGTAGCGGCACGGTGACGACGCACCTGGTCACCGACCTGGACACCCTCGACAAATTCGTCGGTGAAACCCTGAGCCGCTTCCTGGTCGCGGTGCTCACGCTGACCGGCACCGCCGCCATCCTGATCTGGATGCACTGGCAGCTGGCGTTGCTGATCCTGCTGTTCAACCCATTGGTGATCTACTTCACCGTGCAGCTGGGCAAGCGGGTCAAGCATCTGAAGAAGCTGGAGAACGACAGCACCGCGCGCTTCACCCAGGCGCTGACCGAAACCCTGGATGCCATCCAGGAGGTTCGTGCCGGCAATCGTCAGGGCTACTTCCTGGGACGCCTGGGCCTGCGTGCCCGGGAAGTGCGCGACTACGCGGTGGCCTCGCAATGGAAAAGCGATGCCAGTGGACGGGCCAGCGGCCTGCTGTTCCAGTTCGGCATCGATATCTTCCGGGCCGCCGCCATGCTTACCGTGCTGTTCTCCGACCTGTCCATCGGTCAGATGCTCGCGGTGTTCAGCTACCTGTGGTTCATGATCGGGCCGGTCGAGCAGCTGTTGAATCTGCAGTACGCCTATTACGCCGCCGGGGGCGCGCTGAGCCGGCTCAACGAATTGCTCGCGCGAGCCGACGAGCCGCAGTACCCGGCTGCCAGCGACCCGTTTGCCGGGCGCGAGACGGTGGGCATCGAGGTGCGCGATCTGCGCTTCGCCTATGCCGACGAGCCGGTGCTCGACCAGCTGAACCTGTCCATCGCCCCGGGTGAGAAGGTCGCCATCGTTGGCGCCAGCGGCGGCGGCAAGAGCACCTTGGTGCAGCTGCTGCTGGGGCTGTACGGCGCCCAGGCCGGCACCATCCGCTTCGGTGGCGCCAGCCTCCAGGAGATTGGCCTGGAAACGTTGCGCGAAAACGTCGCCGTGGTCCTGCAGCACCCGTCGCTGTTCAACGACAGCGTGCGGGCCAACCTGACCATGGGCCGCGAGTGCAGTGACGAGGCTTGCTGGCAGGCACTGCGCATCGCCCAGCTGGACGCCACCATTGCCGCGTTGCCGCAGGGGCTCGACAGCATCGTCGGGCGCTCCGGGGTGCGTCTGTCTGGCGGCCAGCGCCAGCGCCTGGCGATCGCCCGCATGGTGCTGGCCGAGCCCAAGGTGGTCATCCTCGACGAGGCGACCTCGGCGCTGGACGCCGCCACCGAGTACAACCTGCACCTGGCCCTGGCGCGCTTTCTGGTTGGCCGTACCACACTGATCATTGCCCACCGCTTGTCGGCGGTGAAGCAGGCGGATCGGGTGCTGGTGTTCGACGGCGGGCATGTCGCCGAAGATGGCGGACACCAGCAGCTGATCGCCGAGGGGGGCTTGTACGCCAAGTTGTACGGTCATCTGCAGCAGACCTGAGGCAAACCGCCGCAGGCTTCAGACGGCAAGCAGGCACCGATCGGTTTTTCTTGCAGCCTGAGGCCCGTGGCTGGTCGCTCCTTCATGGCAAATGGCCTACGCTGTGCTTGTCTAGGTCGATTCGCGCCTTATCTGCCGCCATGACAGGGATTACATGAAGGGAAAACGGACTCTCGAAGCGCCGAAGCTGCTGGGTATCATCTGGCCATTCGTCGCCGTTGTGGTTTTCCAGGTGCTGCTGGGCAGCCTCAGCCTTTACGCCCTGTCTGCCATGCGTGCCTACGTGGCGGGCGAAAGCCTGTGGTCCAAGGCGCAGAAAGACGCCATCTATTACCTCAATCTGTACGTGGCCGATCGCGATCCGCTGACTTACGAGCGTTATCGCCGGGCCATCCTCGTGCCCCAGGGCGACCATGACCTGCGCCTGGCCCTTGACCGGCCCGTTCCCGATCTCGAAGCCGCGCGTCGGGGCATTCTGCAGGGAGGCAACCATCCCGACGACGTTGCCCGGATCATCTGGTTCTATCGCAACTTCCGCCATGTCAGCTACATGGAGACCGCCATCGACTACTGGAACATCGGCGACGATTACCTGCGCCAGCTGGATGTGCTGGCCGGCCAGATGCGCGAGGGGTTTGCCGCCGGCAACGTCGACGCGCGACAGATGGCCAGCTGGAGGGCGCGCATCGTCGCCATCAACGATGGCGTGACGCCGGCGGCCAAGGCTTTCAGCGATGCCCTGGGCGAAGGCTCGCGCATGTTGCTGAAAGTGCTGATGCTCACCAACCTGGCCACCGCGCTGTTCCTCATCGCCATGGCCTGGCGTCGCTCGAGCAAGTTGCTGGCCCAGCGCCAGGCGTTCGCCAGTGCGCTGCAAGAGGAGAAGGAGCGGGCGCAGATCACCCTGGCATCGATCGGTGACGCGGTGATCACCGCCGATGTCGACGGTTGCATCACCTACATGAATCCGGCTGCCGAACAGCTGACTCATTGGCAGGCCGCCCAGGCCCAAGGGCTGCCCCTGGCGGCGTTGTTCAGTGTGCTCGACGAAAATGCCCAGGCCGACAGCCGCACGTTGGTCGAGCAGGTGTTCAGCGGCAGCCTCAAAGGTGGCGCCGAGCATGCGCGGCTCATCCAGCGTCTGGACGGCAGTACGGTTTCGGTCAACCTGGTGGGCTCGCCGATCCTCACCGAAGGGCAGGTCAGCGGTATCGTCGTGGTGCTCCACGACATGACCCAGGAACGCCAGTACATCGCCAACCTGTCCTGGCAGGCGACCCACGACGCGCTGACGGGGCTGGCCAACCGCCGCGAGTTCGAATACCGCCTCGAGCAGGCCCTCAACGGCCTGGCCCGCCAGGCCGGGCGGCACTCGCTGATGTTCCTCGACCTGGACCAGTTCAAGTTGGTCAACGATACCTGCGGGCATGCGGCTGGCGATGAGCTGCTGCGGCATATCTGCGCCGTGTTGCAATCTGGCTTGCGTGAAGGAGACACGCTTGCCCGACTGGGCGGCGACGAGTTCGGCGTGCTGCTGGAGAACTGCCCCGCGGAGCAGGCCGAACGCATCGCCGAGCAGCTGCGCCAGGCTGTGCAAAGCCTGCACTTCGTGTGGAAGGGGCGGCCCTTCGTCACCACGGTGAGCATTGGCCTGGTGCATATCACCCAGGCCCACAACACCTTGGAGGCTTCCCTGCGGGCCGCGGACATGGCGTGCTACATGGCCAAGGAGAAAGGCCGTAATCGCGTCCAGGTGTACCACGCCGACGACAGCGAATTGTCGATGCGATTCGGCGAGATGGCCTGGATCCAGCGGCTGCATGTGGCGCTGGAGGAAAACCGCTTCTGCCTCTATGCCCAGGAAATTGCACCGTTGCAGCCCCACGAAGGGCCTGGGTACATCGAAATCCTGCTGCGCCTGCATGACGAGAGCGGCCGCACCATCCTGCCCGACAGCTTCATCCCCGCAGCGGAGCGCTATGGCCTGATGACCGCCCTCGACCGTTGGGTGGTGCGCAGTGTCTTTCAGGTCATCCGCCAGTGCCTGGACGAGGGACGGGAAGGTCCCCTGGCGATGTGCGCGATCAATCTTTCCGGTTCCAGCATCGGCGATGACAAGTTCCTGGAATACCTCCAACGGCTGTTTGGCGAGTTCGATATCCCACCGCGGCTGATTTGTTTTGAAATTACCGAAACCAGCGCGATCGCCAACCTGGGCAGTGCCATCCGATTCATCAATGAATTGAAAGGGCTGGGTTGCAGATTCTCCCTGGACGACTTCTGCGCCGGAATGTCGTCATTCGCCTATTTGAAGCATTTGCCTGTAGACTTCCTGAAGATCGACGGAAGTTTCGTCAAAGACATGCTCGATGATCCGATCAACCGGGCGATGGTCGAGGTGATCAATCACATTGGCCATGTCATGGGCAAGCGGACCATTGCCGAGTTCGTCGAAACGCCATTGATCGAGCAGGCCTTGCAGGAGATCGGCGTGGATTACGCCCAGGGCTATCTCATCGAGCGCCCGCAGGTATTCACCTGCGACAGCCTGCAGCGTCAACGGATTGCCGCGAGGCCCCTCTTGCACCGGGCGCCGGGGACCTTTCGCTGAACAACGCCCGGAAATCACAGGGAATCAAGGAGCTGACAGTGATCGACGCGTTCGTAAGGATCGGACCATTGATGGATCCGGCCAGTTATCCGGAGTGGGCCCAACAACTGATAGAGGATTGCCGCGAAAGCAAGCGCCGGGTGGTGGAGCATGAGTTCTACCAACGCCTGCGCGACGGCCAGCTCAAGCAGTCGACCATCCGCCAGTACCTGATCGGTGGCTGGCCGGTGGTCGAGCAGTTCTCCCTCTACATGGCTCACAACCTCACCAAGACCCGGTATGCCCGCCACCCCGGCGAGGACATGGCGCGACGCTGGCTGATGCGCAACATCCGCGTCGAGCTCAACCATGCCGACTACTGGGTGCACTGGTGCCAGGCCCACGGCGTCCACCTGCATGAATTGCAGTCCCAGGAGGTGCCGCCGGAACTCAATGGTCTCAACGACTGGTGCTGGCGAGTGTGCGCCACCGAGTCGCTGGCCATCGCCATGGCGGCCACCAACTACGCCATCGAGGGCGCGACCGGCGAGTGGTCGGCGGTGGTCTGTTCGACCGACACCTACGCCCAGGGCTTCCCCGAGGAGACCCGCAAGCGGGCGATGAAGTGGTTGAAGATGCACGCGCAGTACGACGATGCCCATCCGTGGGAGGCGCTGGAGATCATCTGCACCCTGGCAGGCGAGAACCCCACCCTGGGGTTGCGCACCGAGCTGCGCAGGGCGATCTGCAAGAGCTACGACTGCATGTTCCTGTTCCTGGAGCGCTGCATGCAGCTCGAAGGGCGCCAGCAAGGGCGCGCGCGCCCGGCGTTGGCGGCGGGCTGAAAACATCGCGAGGCAAGGCCGCTCTCGCGCCAGCCATGCTGGCGCTGCGCCGGAGCGGGCTTGCCCCGCGATGGTCAAACGCCTTACTGGGCGTTCAGCGCCTGCCCGTTCACATCCTTGCTGTCGGGTCCCATCAGGTACAGGTAGACCGGCATGATTTCCTCCGGCAGCGGATTGTTTTGCGGGTTCTCGCTCGGATAGGCCTGCGCGCGCATCGCTGTTCGGGTGGCCCCCGGGTTGATGCTGTTCGAGCGCACCGGCGCCACGCCTTCCAGTTCATCCGCGAGGGTCTGCATCAGCCCCTCGGTGGCGAACTTCGAAACGCCGTACGCCCCCCAGTAGGCTCGGCCCTTGCGTCCGACGCTGCTGGAGGTGAATACCACCGAGGCATCCTCCGACAGCTTCAGCAGCGGCAGCAGCGTGCTGGTGAGCATGAACGTGGCGTTGACGTTGATATGCATCACACGCATGAAGTTGTCGCCCGACAGCTGCTCCAGTGGCGTGCGTGGGCCGATGATCGAGGCATTGTTGAGCAGACCGTCGAGGCGGCCGAACTGCTCTTCGATCATGACTGCCAGCTCGTCGTACTGGTGTGGCAGGGCGGTTTCCAGGTTGAACGGAATCACCACCGGCTGCGGGTGGCCGGCGGCCTCGATCTGGTCGTAGACCTCGTTCAGGTTGGCCTCGGTCTTGCCCAGCAGCAGCACGGTGGCGCCCAGGCCGGCGTAGGCCTTGGCGGCGGCGGCGCCGATGCCGCGGCCAGCGCCGGTGACCAGGATGACCCGGCCTTTGAGCAGGTCGGGGCGGGCGGTGTAGTCGAACATCGGTCTGTCCTTAAATCGGTTGCGATCAATTGGGGCTGCTACGCAAGGCCGCTCCCACAGGCGACGGGTGCTCCTTGTAGGAGCGGCCTTGTGTCGCGATGGAGGGCGCAGCCCTCCCTGGTGCGCGAAGGTTCAGCAGCCGCACAGCGCGCTGTCGATCACCTTGCGCAGCTCCAGCGGGTGGTCCACCACCACGTCGGCGCCCCAGTTGTTGGGATTGTCCTGTGGATGAATATAGCCATAGCGCACCGCCGCGGTGCGGGTGCCGGCGTCGCGGCCGGACTCGATGTCGCGCAGGTCGTCGCCGACGAACAGCACGCTGGCCGGGTCCAGGTTCAGCGTCTTGCACGCCAGGATCAGCGGCTCGGGGTCGGGCTTGCTGTTCTTCACGTGGTCCGGGCAGATCAGCAGGGCCGAGCGTTCGGCCAGGCCCAGGCGCTGCATGATCGGTTCGGCGAAGCGCACCGGTTTATTGGTGACCACGCCCCACAGCAGGTTGCCTTTTTCGATGTCGGCCAGCAGTTCCGGCATGCCGTCGAACAGTTTGCTGTGCACCGCGCAGTCGCGCTGGTAGCGCTCGAGGAACTCCAGGCGCAGGGCTTCGAAGCCGTCGGCCTCGGGGTCCATGGCGAACGTCGCGGCGACCATGGCGCGGGCGCCGCCGGAGATCACTTCGCGGATGCGCGCGTCGTCGATGGCCGGCAGGCCGCGGTCGGCGAGCATCGCCTGGCAGATGGCGATGAAGTCCGGCGCCGTGTCCAGCAGGGTGCCGTCCATGTCGAAGAGTACTGCTCGCAGGCGCATGCTCATTCCTCGCGCAGGGTTTGGATCATGTAGTTGACGTCGACGTCGTTGCACAGCTTGTAGTGCTTGGTCAGCGGGTTGTAGGTCAGGCCGATGATGTCCTTCACCTCGAGACCGGCGGCGCGGCTCCAGGCGCCCAGCTCGGATGGGCGGATGAACTTCTTGAAGTCGTGGGTGCCGCGCGGCAGCATCTTGAGGACGTACTCGGCGCCGATGATGGCCAGCAGGTAGGCCTTCGGGTTGCGGTTGATGGTGGAGAAGAACACCTGGCCGCCCGGCTTGACCATGCGGTAGCAGGCGCGGATCACCGACGACGGGTCGGGAACGTGCTCGAGCATTTCCAGGCAGGTGACCACGTCGAACTGCCCGGGCATCTCTTCGGCCAGGGCCTCGGCGGTGATCTGTCGGTATTCCACCGCCACGCCGGACTCCAGTTGGTGCAGCTGGGCCACCGCCAGCGGCGCCTCGCCCATGTCGATACCGGTGACGGTGGCGCCGCGCTGGGCCATCGCCTCGCTGAGGATGCCGCCGCCGCAACCGACGTCCAGCACCTTCTTGCCGGCGAGGCCGACGCGCTCGTCGATCCAGTTGACCCGCAGCGGGTTGATGTCGTGCAGCGGCTTGAACTCGCTCTCGCGGTCCCACCAGCGGTGGGCCAGGGCTTCGAACTTGGCGATTTCGGCGTGGTCGACGTTGCTCATCTGAACAGTCCTCTGAAGCTTCTATGAAAAGGTCACGGGCCGGCAGCCACGGCTGCCGGCCGGTTATTCGTTGCGCCCGGCGATGCGGGCTCCCCAGGCGCGGGCGGTGCTGGCCAGGGCCTGTTCGTCCATTCGCGTCAGGCGGTGGTCCTGCACCAGGGCGTGACCGGCGACCCAGGCATCCTTCACGCAGTCGCGGCCAGTGGCGTAGATCAGCTGCGAGACCGGGTCGTGCACCGGTTGTTGCATCAGGCCCGACAGGTCGAAGGCGACCAGGTCGGCCGCCTTGCCCACTTCGAGCGAGCCGGTGATCGCCGCCAGGCCGAGCGCCCGGGCGCCATTGAGCGTGGCCATGCGCAGCGCCCGGTGGGCGTCCAGGGCCGTGGCCGAGCCGGCAACGGCCTTGGCCAGCAGCGCCGCGGTGCGGGTTTCGCCGAGCAGATCGAGGTCATTGTTGCTGGCCGCGCCATCGGTGCCGATCGCCACGTTGACCCCAGCCTGCCACAGGCGCTCCACGGGGCAGAAGCCGCTGGCCAGCTTGAGGTTGGATTCGGGGCAGTGGATCACGCTGGTGTTGCTTTCTACCAGCAGCGCCAGATCGTCGTCGCTGACCTGGGTCATGTGCACGGCCTGCAGATTGGGGCCCAGCAGGCCAAGGCGCGCGAGGCGGGCCAGTGGCCGCTCGCCATTGTCCTTGAGCGCCTGCTCGACTTCACCGGCGGTCTCGTGGATGTGCATGTGCAGCGGCGCGTCCAGTTGGTTGGCGATCACCCGGATCTTCTCCAGGTTGGCATCGCCGACCGTGTAAGGCGCGTGCGGACCGAGGGCGATGGTGATGCGCGGGTGGTGGCGCAGGTCGCCGAACAGCTCGATGGCCAGGTGCAGCCCTTCCTCCGGCGTGCGCGCGCCGGGGATGGGGAAGTCCAGCAGTGGCACGGCGATCTGTGCGCGAATGCCGCTGCGGTGCACGCGGTCGCAGGCCTCGCGAGGGTAGAAGTACATGTCGGCGAAGCAGGTGATGCCGCCCTTGAGCTGCTCGGCGATGGCCAGATCCGTGCCGTCGCGCACGAATGCCTCGTCCACCCAGCGGCCCTCGGCTGGCCAGATGTGCTCCTCTAGCCAGTTCATCAGTGGCAGGTCGTCGGCCAGGCCACGGAACAGGGTCATGGCGGCATGGCCGTGGGCGTTGATCAGGCCGGGCGTCAGCACGCAGTCGGGCAGGTCTTTCACTTCCCGGGCCTGTGGCGCCCTTTCGCGGGGGCCGAGCCAGACGATCTGGCCGTCGCGGATGCCCAGGGCATGGCCCTCCAGCACCACACCGGCCGGCTCCACGGGGACGAGCCAGTCCGGCACAAGCAGCAGGTCGAGGAGGGGAGTGGCGGTGGACATGCGCGGCATATACCTGGGTTGGTTCGGCGAAACCCGCAGTATACCCGAGCGTCCGCGGCTGAGGGTCGCTATAATCGCCGGCTTTTGATGCCAGGGCGACAGGGAGAGGCGATGCGCGAGCAACTGATGGCGGCGGAAACGGTGACGGGCATCGAGTGGCGCGATGGTGCGCTGCACCTGCTCGACCAGCGCCTGCTGCCGCTCGAACAGTGCTGGCTGAGCTGCACCGAGGTGGCCGAGGTGGCCGAGGCGATCAGCGAAATGGTGGTGCGCGGCGCCTCGGCGATCGGCATCTGCGCCGCTTATGGGCTGGTTCTCGCGTTACGTCAGCGCCTGGCCGAAGGCGATGCCTGGGAAGAGGCGCTGGAGGAGGATTTCCTGTTGCTGGGCGAGGCGCGCCCCACGCCGGCCAATCTGTTCTGGGCGCTGAATCGCATGCGTGAGCGCCTGCAGCGCGTGCGCCCGGGCGAAGATGTGCTGGCGGTGATGGAGGCCGAGGCGGTGGCCATCCATGAAAGCGACCGTGAGGCCAACCTGACCATGGCCCAGTTCGGCGTGGAGCAGATCCGTCGGCATCAGGGCAGCGAGCAGGCCCTGCTCACCCATGGCAACGCCGGCGCCTTGGCAACCGGTGGTTTTGGCACCGCCCTGGGGGTGATCCGTGCCGCGACGCTGGAGGGCATGGTCGAGCAGGTCTATGCCTGCGAGTCCCGCCCCTGGTTGCAGGGCTCGCGCCTGACCGCGTGGGAGCTGGCCGCCGACGGCGTGCCGGTGACCGTGGTCGCCGACGCGGCGATGGGCCATCTGATGAAGACCAAGGGCATCACCTGGGTGGTGGTCGGCGCCGACTGCGTCGCCGCCAATGGCGATGTGGCGGCGAAGATCGGTACCTACCAGATGGCGGTGGCGGCCATGCACCACGGTCTGCGCTTCATGGTCGTGGCGCCGAGCACCAGCATCGACCTGAACCTGGCCACCGGCGAGGACATTCCGCTGGAGGTCCGGGGCGAGGAGGAGCTGCTGGAGGTGGCCGGCATCCAGGTGACGGCCGATGTCGAGGCGTACAATCCCGTGGTCGATGTCACCCCGGCCGACCTGATCGATGTGATCGTCACCGAAAAAGGCATCGTCGAGCGCCCGGATACGGCGAAAATCGCCCAGTTGATGTGCCGCAAACGCCTCCACTGAGGCGTTTTCACATCCGAACGAATGGCGCTGGACGGCAACCTGCCATATCTCCCATGCCGCCGGCGATTGTGATACCATCCGGCAGTTTCCAAGGCCGCTCATTGCAGCGGTCTTCATTGCGCAGATCCATGGCACAACTCATTGATTTGTCGTAAGTCGTCGCACCTCTTTGCGCTGCGGCGGCGAGCTTCGTTCGTCCTTCGAGGGATCAAGCGAAGTTTCACCAGAAAAAGGAATCAGGCTTCTCATGGGCGAACTGGCCAAAGAAATCCTCCCGGTCAATATCGAAGACGAACTGAGACAGTCTTACCTCGACTACGCGATGAGCGTGATTGTCGGGCGAGCGCTGCCCGACGCGCGTGACGGCTTGAAGCCCGTGCATCGCCGCGTGCTGTACGCGATGAGCGAACTGGGCAACGACTGGAACAAGCCGTACAAGAAATCCGCCCGTGTGGTCGGTGACGTGATCGGTAAGTACCACCCGCACGGCGACATCGCCGTGTATGACACCATCGTGCGCATGGCCCAGCCATTCTCGCTGCGCTACCTGCTGGTCGATGGCCAGGGCAACTTCGGTTCGGTGGACGGCGACAACGCCGCGGCCATGCGATACACCGAAGTGCGCATGTCCAAGCTGGCCCACGAGCTGCTGGCCGACCTGCACAAGGAGACCGTCGACTGGGTGCCCAACTACGACGGCACCGAGCAGATTCCGGCGGTCATGCCGACCAAGATCCCCAACCTGCTGGTCAACGGTTCCAGCGGTATCGCCGTGGGCATGGCCACCAACATCCCGCCGCACAACCTCGGCGAAGTGATCGATGGCTGCCTGGCGCTGATCGACAACTCCGACATCACGGTCGATGAGCTGATGCAGTTCATCCCGGGGCCGGACTTCCCCACCGCCGGCCTGATCAACGGTCGCCAGGGTATCATCGAGGCCTATCGCACCGGTCGCGGCCGCATCTATATGCGTGCTCGTTCCGAGATCGAGGACATCGACAAGGTCGGTGGCCGCCAGCAGATCGTCGTCACCGAGCTGCCGTACCAGCTGAACAAGGCGCGTCTGATCGAGAAGATCGCCGAGCTGGTCAAAGAGAAGAAAATCGAGGGTATCACCGAGCTGCGCGACGAGTCCGACAAGGACGGCATGCGCATCGTCATCGAGCTGCGTCGCGGCGAGGTGCCGGAGGTGGTGCTCAACAACCTCTACCAGCAGACCCAGCTGCAGAGCGTGTTCGGCATCAACATCGTCGCCCTGATCGACGGTCGCCCGCGTCTGCTGAACCTCAAGGACCTGCTCGAGGCGTTCGTCCGTCACCGCCGCGAAGTGGTGACCCGACGTACCGTGTTCGAGCTGCGCAAGGCCCGCGAACGCGGCCACATCCTCGAAGGCCAGGCGGTCGCGCTGTCCAACATCGACCCGGTCATCGCCCTGATCAAGGCCTCGCCGACCCCGTCCGAAGCCAAGGAGGCGCTGGTCAGCACGGCCTGGGAATCCAGCGCGGTACAGGTCATGGTCGAGCGCGCCGGTGCCGAGTCCTGCCGTCCGGAAGACCTTCCGGAGCAGTACGGCCTGCGTGATGGCAAGTACTACCTGTCGCCGGAACAGGCCCAGGCGATCCTGGAACTGCGCCTGCACCGTCTGACCGGCCTGGAGCACGAGAAGCTGCTGGCCGAGTACCAGGAAATCCTGGAGCAGATCGGCGAGCTGATCCGTATCCTCAGCAGCGCCGAGCGCCTGATGGAAGTGATCCGCGAAGAGCTCGAGGCGATCCGTGCCGAGTACGGCGATGTCCGCCGCACCGAGATCCTCAACGCCAGCCACGACCTCAACTACGGCGACATGATCCCGGAAGAAGAGCGCGTGGTGACCATCTCCCACGGCGGCTACGCCAAGACCCAGCCATTGTCCGCCTACCAGGCCCAGCGCCGCGGCGGCAAGGGCAAGTCGGCGACCGGCGTCAAGGACGAGGACTACATCGAGCATCTGTTGGTCGCCAACAGCCACGCCACCTTGCTGCTGTTCTCCAGCAAGGGCAAGGTGTACTGGAAGAAGACTTACGAGATTCCCGAGGCCTCCCGCGCCGCTCGCGGTCGTCCGCTGGTCAACCTGCTGCCGCTGGAAGAAGGTGAGCGCATCACCGCCATGCTGCAGATCGACCTGGAGGCGCTGCAGCAGCATGCAGATCCCGAAGAGGAGCTGGAAGACAGCGACGACAGCGTGATCGAAGGCGAGCTGGTGGAAGCCGAAGAGATCGACGAGGAAGACGGCGACACCCCGGAGTGGGCCGCCGAACCGACCGGCGCCTACATCTTCATGGCCACCGCCTCCGGTACCGTGAAGAAGACCCCGCTGGTGCAGTTCGCCCGTCCGCGTTCCAACGGGCTGATCGCCCTGAAGCTCAAGGAAGGTGACACCCTGATCGCCGCCGCCATCACCGACGGCGCCAAGGAAGTCATGATGTTCTCCGACGCCGGCAAGGTGATCCGCTTCGCCGAGAGCGTGGTCCGCGAAATGGGCCGTAACGCCCGTGGCGTGCGCGGCATGAAACTGGGCAAGGGCCAGCAGATCATCTCCATGCTGATCCCCGAGTCCGGCGCGCAGATCCTCACCGCCTCCGAACGTGGCTTCGGCAAGCGCACCCCGCTGTCCAAGTTCCCGCGTCGCGGCCGTGGCGGCCAGGGCGTGATCGCCATGGGCACCAAGGGGCGCAACGGCTTGCTGATCGGCGCCATCCAGGTGCAGGAAGGTGAGGAAATCATGCTGATTTCCGACCAGGGCACCCTGGTGCGCACGCGGGTCGGCGAAGTGTCCAGCCTGGGGCGCAACACCCAGGGTGTGACGCTGATCAAGCTGGCCAGCGACGAGACGCTGGTAGGCCTGGAGCGTGTCCAGGAGCCATCCGAGGAAGAACTCGATGACATCATCGAGACGGACGAGGAGGGCGCCCCGCTCGATGCGGTGGACGAGGACAACGCAGGTGCCGAAGAGGCGCCTCAGGAATAACCGAAGCAACAACCCGAGCGGGGCGACCAAGGTCGCCCCGTTTGACTGATTGGAACAGGCAACGCCGACCCATTGTAGGAGCGGTCTTGCGCCGCAAAAGGGCCGCATCGCGGCCCCAGGATTTCAGCGGCGCTGCATGAGCTGGGGCTGCTGCGCAGCCCTTTCCGGCCGGTCCGACGCCTCGGCAAGGCCACTCCTACAGGGCTCGGCGAGCCCGAGAGTTACGATTTGTTCTATTTGGCAGAGCGAGAGTGGATGTGAGCAAACGAGCCTTTAACTTCTGCGCCGGCCCCGCCGCGCTTCCCGATGCTGTCCTGCAGCGTGCCCAGGCCGAAATGCTGGACTGGCGCGGCAAGGGTCTGTCGGTGATGGAGATGAGCCATCGCAGCGACGACTATGTGGCCATCGCCGAAAAGGCCGAGCAGGATCTGCGTGACCTGCTGTCCGTCCCCTCCAACTACAAGGTGCTGTTCCTGCAGGGCGGCGCCAGCCAGCAGTTCGCCGAGATTCCGCTGAACCTGCTGCCGGAAAACGGCACCGCCGACTACATCGAGACCGGCATCTGGTCGAAGAAGGCCATCGAGGAAGCGCGTCGCTTCGGCAGCGTCAATGTCGCCGCCAGCGCCAAGCCATACGACTACCTGGCCATTCCTGGCCAGAACGAATGGAACCTGACCAAGAGCGCCGCTTACGTTCATTACGCATCCAACGAGACCATTGGCGGCTTGCAGTTCGACTGGGTTCCCGAGACGGGTGACGTCCCGCTGGTGGTCGACATGTCCTCGGACATCCTCTCCCGCCCGATCGACGTGTCGCAGTTCGGCCTGATCTACGCCGGCGCGCAGAAGAACATCGGCCCCAGCGGCCTGGTGGTGGTGATCGTGCGTGAAGACCTGCTGGGGCATGCTCGCAGCAGTTGCCCGACCATGCTCGACTACAAGGTCTCGGCCGACAACGGCTCGATGTACAACACGCCGGCCACCTACTCCTGGTACCTTTCGGGGCTGGTCTTCGAGTGGCTCAAGGAGCAGGGCGGCGTCGAGGCCATGGAGCAGCGCAACCGCGCCAAGAAAGACCGCCTGTACGGTTTCATCGACGGCAGCGAGTTCTACACCAACCCGATCAGCCACAATGCCCGTTCGTGGATGAACGTGCCGTTCCGCCTTGCCGACGAGCGCCTGGACAAGGCCTTCCTGGCCGGTGCCGACGCCCGTGGCCTGTTGAATCTCAAGGGTCACCGCTCGGTCGGCGGCATGCGTGCCTCGATCTACAACGCCCTGGGGCTGGAGGCTGTCGAGGCGCTGGTGCAATACATGAGCGAATTCGAGAAGGAGCACGGTTGATGTCCGATCAGGAACTCAAGGCCCTGCGTGTGCGCATCGACAGCCTCGACGAGAAGATCCTCGAGCTGATCAGCGAGCGCGCCCGTTGTGCTCAGGAAGTGGCCAAGGCCAAGACGGCGTCGCTGGCCGAAGGCGAGGCGCCGGTGTTCTATCGTCCCGAGCGTGAAGCCGCGGTGCTCAAGCGCGTCATGGAGCGCAACAAGGGGCCGCTGGATAACGAAGAGATGGCGCGTTTGTTCCGCGAGATCATGTCTTCCTGCCTGGCGCTCGAAGAGCCGCTGAAGGTCGCCTATCTAGGCCCGGAAGGGACGTTCACCCAGGCGGCGGCCATGAAGCACTTCGGCCATGCCGTGGTCAGCCGCCCGATGGCGGCCATCGACGAGGTGTTTCGCGAAGTGGCGGCCGGCGCCGTCAACTTTGGTGTGGTGCCGGTGGAAAATTCCACCGAGGGCGCGGTCAGCCATACGCTGGACAGCTTCCTCGAGCACGACATGGTCATCTGTGGCGAGGTCGAGCTGCGTATCCACCACCACCTGCTGGTGGGCGAGAACACCAAGACCGACAGCATCACCCGCATCTACTCCCACGCCCAGTCGCTGGCCCAGTGCCGCAAGTGGCTGGACGCCCACTACCCGAACGTCGAACGTGTGGCCGTATCGAGCAACGCCGAGGCGGCCAAGCGGGTCAAGGGTGAGTGGAACTCGGCGGCGATCGCTGGCGACATGGCGGCGAACCTGTATGGTCTGACCCGCCTGGCCGAGAAAATCGAAGACCGTCCGGACAACTCCACGCGCTTCCTCATGATCGGCAGCCAGGAAGTACCGCCGACTGGTGACGACAAGACCTCGATCATTGTCTCCATGAGCAACAAGCCGGGGGCTTTGCATGAACTGCTGGTGCCGTTCCACGAGAACGGTATCGACCTGACCCGCATCGAGACCCGACCGTCGCGCAGCGGCAAATGGACCTACGTGTTCTTCATCGACTTCGTCGGCCATCACCGTGATCCGCTGATCAAGGCGGTGCTGGAGCAGATCAGCCAGGAGGCCGTGGCGCTGAAGGTGCTGGGTTCCTATCCGAAGGCGGTGCTTTGATTTGAGATTGGCGGGGCCGCTTCGCGGCCCATCGCGACACAAGGCCGCTCCCACAGGTATTGTGCAGGCCTTGAAGCTGTACGGGGGCTGTGGGAGCGGCCTTGTGTCGCGATGGGCTGCAACGCAGCCCCAATGGGTCTTGCAGATTGCCTAGATTTCTGAACAGGGTTCGCACTCGTGGTTGATGCTGTAGCAAACAAATCCGCGCCGCTGATCGGCCGCCTCGTCGTGGTCGGTCTCGGCCTGATCGGCGGTTCCTTCGCCAAGGGCCTGCGCGAAAGTGGCCTGTGTCGCGAAGTGGTCGGCGTCGATCTGGATGCCGAATCGCGCAAGCAGGCCGTAGCGCTGGGGGTGGTCGATCGCTGCGAGGCAGACCTCGCCGCCGCCTGCGTCGGCGCCGACGTCATCCAGTTGGCGGTGCCGATCCTGGCCATGGAGAAGGTCCTGGCGCGCCTGGCTCAGCTCGAGCTGGGCGATGCGGTGATCACCGATGTCGGCAGTGCCAAGGGCAATGTGGTGCGTGCCGCCCGCGAGGCGTTCGTCGAGCGCCTGCCGCGCTTCGTGCCGGGGCATCCGATCGCCGGCTCCGAGCAGAGCGGGGTGGAGGCTTCCAATGCCGCCTTGTTCCGCCGGCACAAGGTCATCCTGACGCCATTGGCGCAAACCGACCCTGCCGCGCTCGCCTTGGTAGACCGCCTGTGGCGCGCGCTCGGTGCCGACGTCGAGCACATGCCGGTGGAGCGTCATGACGAAGTCCTGGCCGCCACCAGCCACTTGCCGCACCTGCTGGCCTTCGGCCTGGTCGATTCGCTGGCAAAGCGCAATGAAAACCTGGATATCTTCCGGTACGCTGCGGGAGGCTTCCGCGATTTCACGAGAATCGCCGGCAGCGATCCGATCATGTGGCATGACATCTTCCTCGCCAATCGCGAGGCGGTCCTGCGCACTCTCGATACATTTCGCAGCGACCTCGACGCTTTGCGCGACGCGGTCGATGCAGGGGATGGGCACCAGTTGCTGGGTGTATTCACCCGCGCCCGGGTTGCCCGCGAGCATTTCAGTAAAATCCTGGCCCGCCGGGCCTATGTGGACGCTATGAACGCCAACGATCTGATTTTCCTGGCCCAACCGGGTGGCCGCGTGTCCGGACGGATCCGCGTACCTGGCGACAAATCGATTTCCCACCGTTCGATCATGCTCGGCTCGCTGGCCGAGGGCACCACCGAGGTCGAAGGCTTCCTCGAGGGCGAGGATGCCCTGGCCACGCTGCAGGCCTTCCGCGACATGGGCGTGGTCATCGAGGGCCCGCACCATGGTCGCGTGACCATCCATGGCGTGGGCCTGCACGGCCTCAAGCCGCCGCCCGGGCCGCTGTATGTCGGCAACTCCGGCACCTCGATGCGCCTGTTGTCCGGCCTGTTGGCGGCGCAGCCGTTCGACACCACCATGACCGGAGACGCTTCGCTGTCCAAGCGCCCGATGAACCGCGTGGCCAACCCGTTGCGGGAGATGGGGGCGGTGGTCGAGACGGGCCCTGAGGGCCGTCCACCGCTGACCATCCGTGGTGGGCACAAGCTCAAGGCGCTGAACTACACGCTGCCGATGGCCAGTGCCCAGGTCAAATCCTGCCTGCTGCTGGCCGGTCTGTACGCTGAAGGCACCACCACCGTCACCGAGCCTGCGCCGACCCGTGACCACACCGAGCGCATGCTGCGCGGCTTCGGCTATTCGGTCGACTCGAACGGTCCGGTCGCGTCGCTGCAGTCTGGCGGCAAGCTTGCCGCCACCCGCATCGAAGTGCCGGCTGACATTTCGTCCGCGGCATTCTTCCTGGTGGCCGCGTCCATTGCCGAAGGTTCCGAACTGGTCCTGGAGCACGTCGGCATCAACCCGACCCGTACCGGCGTGATCGACATCCTGCGCCTGATGGGGGGCGACATCACCCTGGAGAACCAGCGTGTCGTGGGTGGCGAGCCGGTGGCGGACCTGCGCGTGCGCGGGGCGAAGCTCAAAGGTATCGAGATCCCCGAGGAGCTGGTGCCGCTGGCCATCGACGAGTTCCCGGTGCTGTTCGTCGCCGCCGCCTGCGCCGAAGGACGCACCGTGCTGCGTGGCGCCGAAGAGTTGCGGGTCAAGGAGTCGGACCGCATCCAGGTCATGGCTGACGGCCTGATCGCCCTGGGCGTGAAGTGCGAGCCGACCCCGGACGGCATCATCATTGACGGTGGCCAGATCGGCGGCGGCGAAGTGCACGGCCATGGCGACCACCGCATCGCGATGGCTTTCAGCATCGCCTCGCTGCGCGCCAGTGCGCCGATCGTGATCCATGACTGCGCCAACGTCGCCACGTCGTTCCCGAACTTCCTGGCGCTGTGCAAGGAAGTCGGCATCCGCGTCGCCGAAGAGGGCAAGTCGTGAATTCGCAAGCACCGGTCATCACCATCGATGGGCCGAGCGGCTCGGGCAAGGGTACCGTGGCGGGCCTGCTGGCCCGCGAGCTGGGCTGGCGCCTGCTCGATTCCGGCGCCCTGTACCGCCTGCTGGCGTTCAACGCCAGCAACCATGGTGTCGATCTGACCAATGAAGAGCTGCTCAAGGCCCTGGCAGCCCATCTGGATGTGCAGTTCATCGCGGCGGAGCCGGGCAAACTGCAGCAGATCATTCTCGAGGGCGAGGACGTCAGCAATGTCATCCGTACGGAGACGGTCGGTGCCGGTGCGTCGATGGTCGCCTCGTTGCCTGCGGTACGTGAAGCGCTGCTGCAACGCCAGCGGGCTTTCCGCGAAGCCCCTGGCCTGATTGCCGATGGTCGGGACATGGGCACCGTGGTATTCCCCGATGCGCCTTTGAAGGTCTTCCTCACTGCCAGCGCCGAGGAGCGTGCCCGCCGTCGCTACATGCAGTTGAAGGGCAAGGGTGAAGATGTTAGTCTGTCAAGTCTGCTAGATGAGATTCGTGCGCGCGACGAGCGTGACACCCAGCGCGCAGTGGCCCCGCTCAAGCCGGCGGCCGATGCCATTCAGCTGGATTCCACGGAGCTGTCCATCGAGCAGGTGCTGCAACGCATCAGAAGCGAGCTCGCCCTGCGCGGGCTCATCTGATGGAGAGAAGAGCAGGCAGGGGCACCAGTCAACGTCCTGCCCGCTTTTCTTTACTTAAACGAAACCCACATTGTCTGGAATGTGGCTATGGGCGTCTGTTTCGCCCGAATCTACAGGAATTAAAATGAGCGAAAGCTTTGCAGAACTCTTTGAAGAAAGCCTGAAAACCCTCAATCTTCAGCCGGGTGCCATCATCACCGGTATCGTTGTCGACATCGACGGCGACTGGGTTACCGTTCACGCTGGCCTGAAGTCCGAGGGCGTCATCCCGCTCGAGCAGTTCATCAACGAAGCTGGCGAGCTGACCATCAAGGTCGGTGACGAAGTTCACGTTGCGCTGGACGCGGTCGAAGACGGCTTTGGCGAAACCAAGCTGTCCCGTGAAAAAGCCAAGCGCGCCGAGTGCTGGATTGTTCTGGAAGCTGCTTTCGCTGCCGAAGAAGTGGTCAAGGGCGTTATCAACGGTAAGGTTAAGGGCGGCTTCACTGTCGACGTTAACGGCATCCGTGCGTTCCTGCCGGGCTCCCTGGTTGATGTCCGCCCAGTGCGCGACACCACCCACCTGGAAGGCAAAGAGCTGGAATTCAAGGTCATCAAGCTGGACCAGAAGCGCAACAACGTTGTCGTTTCCCGTCGCAGCGTCCTGGAAGCCGAAAACAGCGCCGAGCGCGAAGCTCTGCTGGAATCGCTGCAGGAAGGCCAACAGGTCAAAGGTATCGTCAAGAACCTCACCGACTACGGTGCGTTCGTTGACCTGGGCGGCGTCGATGGTCTGCTGCACATCACCGACATGGCCTGGAAGCGTATCAAGCACCCGTCCGAGATCGTCAACGTTGGTGACGAGATCGACGTCAAGGTCCTGAAGTACGACCGTGAGCGCAACCGCGTTTCGCTGGGCCTGAAGCAACTGGGCGAAGACCCGTGGGTTGCCATCAAAGCCCGTTACCCAGAAAGCACTCGCGTCATGGCTCGCGTCACCAACCTGACCGACTACGGCTGCTTCGCTGAGCTGGAAGAAGGCGTTGAAGGCCTGGTGCACGTTTCCGAAATGGACTGGACCAACAAGAACATCCACCCGTCGAAAGTCGTTCAGGTTGGCGACGAAGTGGAAGTCATGGTTCTGGACATCGACGAAGAGCGTCGTCGTATCTCCCTGGGTATCAAGCAGTGCAAATCGAACCCATGGGAAGATTTCTCCGGCCAGTTCAACAAGGGTGACAAGATCACCGGTACCATCAAGTCGATCACCGACTTCGGTATCTTCATCGGTCTGGACGGCGGCATCGACGGCCTGGTTCACCTGTCCGACATCTCCTGGAACGAAGCTGGCGAAGAAGCCGTGCGTCGCTTCAAGAAGGGCGACGAGCTGGAAACCGTCATCCTGTCGGTTGACCCAGAGCGCGAGCGTATCTCCCTGGGCATCAAGCAGCTGGAAGACGATCCGTTCTCCAACTTCGTTGCTGTCAACGACAAGGGCGCTATCGTCAAGGGTATCGTCAAGGAAGTTGACGCCAAGGGCGCTATCGTGACCCTGGCCGACGACATCGAAGCTACTCTGAAGGCTTCCGAAATCAGCCGTGACCGCGTTGAAGACGCCCGTAACGTGCTGAAGGAAGGCGAAGAGATCGAAGCCAAGATCATCAGCGTCGACCGTAAGTCCCGCGTCATCAGCCTGTCCATCAAGTCGAAGGACGATGCTGAAGAGCGCGAAGCCATCCAGAGCCTGAAAAACGCTCCGGAAGCGGCTGCCGACACCACCATGGCTGCGCTGCTGCGCGAAGCAATGGCCAAGCAGAACTGAGTTCTGTTTGATCGGTGAAAAAGGGCGACCCTCGGGTCGCCCTTTTTTGTGTCTGCGATTTCTCGCAGCGGCTAAGAATCCAGTGCCTGTCCCGGTTCCAGGCGCCTTGTCACGGCTTGTGAAAAATTCCTTATCTTGAATTTTTTTGTTTAGTCAAGAACCGCCCTGTTCAAATCAGTCGGAGCGTGCTACAAACTGATTAAGCAATGATCTAGCTGCTTGATAACGAAGGGAAAAATATGACGAAGTCGGAGCTGATCGAACGTATTGTCACCCATCAGGGGCTGCTCTCGTCCAAGGACGTCGAGTTGGCCATCAAGACCATGCTTGAGCAGATGTCGCAGTGCCTGGCGACCGGGGATCGTATCGAGATCCGCGGCTTTGGCAGTTTTTCGCTGCACTACCGCGCGCCGCGGGTAGGGCGCAATCCCAAGACCGGACAGTCGGTCAGCCTCGAGGGCAAGTACGTTCCTCATTTCAAGCCCGGCAAGGAGTTGCGTGATCGGGTCAATGAGGAAGAGCACGTACCCCATTGAGTGAAGGAGCAGTCTGATGCGTAACCTCAAGCGTGCCCTGGCGGTGTTGTTCATGCTGCTGTTGGCAGCGGTGGTGCTGTTTTTCGTACTGGAGAATCAGCAGGGTGTTTCGTTGGTGTTGTTCGGTTGGGTTGCGCCGACCATGCCTGTTGCCGTGTTGGTGTTGGCAGCCTTGATCATTGGCCTGGTAGTGGGGCCGTTGCTGGGCGCCTATCGCCTTGTGCGCGGAAAGCGCAAGCTTCAGGCGGCCATCCGCTAAGCGGGACATTCTAAAAATTGAGGATTTTTCCCACGACAGTTAGGGAACATATGCCTTTGTTTGCTCTGTTAGAGGTGGCGTAATATCGCGCGTCCCATTCAGTAAGCGAAGGATAAGCGCAATGCAGTTCCTTGCGGTGACTCGTCCCGGTGGCGTCCGAGCTGTCATCGGTTCTTGTCGTCAGCGCCATCTCAATATCCTCGCTCTTTTGGAGGCTGGGTTCCTGGGGGCGATCCTCCGTAGCGAGCTGTCGGCCAGGCTCCTGCCGTTAGTGAGGGTGGATGCCTCAGGCTGACCATCAGCTGTACGCCTGATCAACTGGCCAGTTCTCTTGCATTTCTCAATAGGCACAGCGATACGCTGGCGTTTGGGTGGCGGCATGCCGTCCTCGAGCTTCCAGGGCTGGGTTGCGTGATTCGTTTGTGGTGGTCTAGCGGTGTGCTGAGGGTCTTCGGGCCATCGGGCGACCTCACCGATCTATACCTGGCCGTCAGTCGATCGCTGTTGATGGTATGGAACTTGGGGTGGTGCTTCGCGCTCTATCTGCTTCAATAGTAAAGAAGGGGGCTAGTGGCATTGTGATGTTTTTTTGCTACTGCGCTATGCAAGACTTGAACTTGCTTATCGGGAAAGAGGTTCCAGAATATTCGTTTGACGTGATTGGCGCAAAAATTAGAAAAAGGAAAGTGACACATGCGCAGTGATGGTACGAAGGTTTCAAATTTTCCTGACGATTTCGATGTGCTTCTACTGCTTGAAGGTGTCTGGCAAAGGAAGTTTTTGGTTTGCTCTGTTTTTATATTTTTTATGGTGTTGGCTGCGGCGTATTTAATGTGGCGAACCCCTGTTTATGAGGCCAGGGTCTACCTGCAGCCACCTTCGCAGGAAGACATATTTCAACTTAACTACGGCCGAGGTGGTGTCGACGATCTGGAGGTATTCAAGGTCCAAGACGTTTACCAGGTTTATCTTCAGGATTTACAGTCTCAATCCTTGCGTCGTTGGTTTTTTCGAGATCATTACTTGCCTGGGCTGTCAGCGAGTGATCGGCATAAGACACAAGACGAAATCTATTCGAAAATGAGCGAGGACTTGACCTTTAACCTGGCTGTTCAAGA
>NZ_JAOEBG010000030.1 GCF_029836165.1 Pseudomonas sp. GD04091 | reverse complement strand
GAGAGGCGGGCTTTACTCGAATCAGTTCAGGCTCACAGCCCCGACATCTTCTTGATCGCACCCTTGAGGTCTTCATCCGAGCAGTCCGCGCAGGTGCCCTTAGGCGGCATGGCGTTGATCCCGGTGATGGCCTTGGCCAGGATGCCGTCGAGGCCGCCCTGGTGATCGGCGCGCTCTTTCCATGCCGCGGTGTCACCGATCTTCGGTGCGTTCAGCAGGCCGGTGCCATGACAGGCGTTGCAGTGCTTGGCGATGATCTCGTCCGGCGTCTTGGCACCGCCGCCGCCGGCAGTGGCGACCACTTCCATGCCCTTGCATTCCTGGCCCTGGACGCACACCTGGCCGACCGGCGCGAGGCGCTTGGCGATGTCGTCGTTGGTTGCAGCGGTTGCGCTCATTGCCCAAAGGGCGAATACGGCTGCTGGTACGGCCAGCATCTTCTTGATTTGGTTCACGCGAACACCCTCATGGTGGCTAATCACGCCCGCGGCCACGGAATTGCGAGCGTTGAAAAGTATAGCGGGAACCCGGAAGGCGTGAAACGACCACACTCGGGGAAAGGGTATTGGCGAATCAATGCACTGCGCTGGATCAAAAGTTCGACGGAGTCGCCGCGCTGATCAACCGTGCCGGCTCCTCGAACGGGTTGCGGAAACGGTGTGGACGGGTGCTTTCGAAGTAGTAGCTGTCACCGGCTTCGAGAATGAAGGTCTCGGTGCCGACCACCAGCTCCAGGCGGCCCTCGAGCAGGATGCCGGTCTCTTCACCATCATGGGTGAGCATTTCCTCGCCAGTGTCGGCACCCGGCGGATACACCTCGTTGAGAAAGGCGATGGCCCGGTTGGGGTGGGACTTGCCGACCAGCTTCATGGTCACCGCGCCGTCGGAGATGTCGATCAGCTCATGGGCCTTGTAGACGATCTGGGTCGGGCTCTCGGGGGCCAGCTCGACCGAAAAGAACTCGACCATGGACATGGGAATGCCGCTGAGCACCTTGCGCAGCGAGCTGATCGACGGGCTCACGCTGTTTTTCTCGATCATCGAGATGGTGCTGTTGGTCACCCCCGCGCGCTTGGCGAGTTCGCGCTGGGACAGGCCCTTGAGCTTGCGGATGGCTTGCAGTCGTTCACCGACGTCCAAAGCTGGAGCCTCCTGAAACGGTCGAGATGGGGGGAAGTGTGAACGATATGATGGCAATGCCGTTCAGTATTTACAACACACAGCCCCACAGCCTGTCCGCTTCAGCGCCTTATTCGCCGATATAGTCCAGTGGCACGCGCTTGAGGTTGCAGAAGATCTGGTACGGGATGGTACCTGCCTGCATGGCCACGTCGCTGGCCAGGACCTGCTTGCCCCACAGCTCCACCGGGCTGCCGACGGTCGCCTCGGGCACCTCGGTGAGGTCGACGCACAGCATGTCCATCGACACCCGGCCGATCAGTTGAGTGCGCTTGCCGGCCACCGCCACCGGGGTGCCGGTGGGCGCCTGGCGCGGGTAGCCGTCGGCATAGCCCATGGCAACCACGCCGACCCGGATCGGGCGGGGGCTGATGAATTTGGCGCCATAGCCCACCGGCTCGCCGACCGGCAGCTCTCGCACGCTGATGATGCGCGATTGCAGGGTCATCACCGGCTGCAGCCGGGCCGCCTCGGCCTGTGCCACCTCGAACGGCGTGGCGCCGTAGAGCATGATGCCCGGGCGCACCCAGTCGCTCTTGATGCTCGGCCAGCCCAGCACGGCCGGCGAATTGCGCAGGCTGCACTCGGCGGCCAGGCCCTGGCGGGCAGCCTCGAACACGGCGACCTGTTGCTCGGTGGCGGCGGCGTCCAGCTCGTCGGCGCGGGCGAAGTGGCTCATCAGCACGATGCGCGAAACTTTGCCGCTGGCCAGCAGCCGCTGGTAGGCCTCGTGGTAGTCCTTGGGGTGCACGCCGACACGGTGCATGCCGGTGTCCATCTTCAGCCACACGGTCAACGGTTTGCGCAGCGCGGTCTTCTCGATCGCCTCCAGTTGCCACAGCGAATGCACCACGCACCACAGGTCATGCTCGGCGATCAGCGCCAGCTCGCTGGCCTCGAAGAAGCCTTCGAGCAGCAGTACCGGCGCCTTGATGCCCGCCGCGCGCAACTCCAGGGCCTCTTCGATGCAGGCCACGGCAAAACCGTCGGCCTCGGGCTCGAGCGCCAGGGCACAGCGCACCGCGCCGTGGCCGTAGGCGTCTGCCTTGACCACGGCGAGGGCCTTGGCGCCGGTCAGTTCACGGGCAAGGCGGTAGTTGTGGCGCAGGGCCTGGAGGTCGATCAGGGCGCGAGCGGGGCGCATGGCGGCGGGCCTTATGGTGGTTCAGTTTGAAAACAGTGTTTGCCTCTTCGCGGCTAAAGCCGCTCCCACAAGAATCGCACCTCCTGTGGGAGCGGCTTTAGCCGCGAAGAGGCCGGTACAGGTGCCTGCTTACTGGTGAGCAGGCGCCGTATGACCTTGCTTGGCCACTTCCCGTTCATTGCCGTAGCGGGAAATATCCAGGCCTTCGGCGCTGATCTGCGGCTTCTTGCGCGCGATCAGGTCGGCCAGCAGACGGCCGGAGCCGCAAGCCATGGTCCAGCCCAGGGTGCCGTGACCGGTGTTGAGGAACAGGTTGCGGAACCTGGTCGCGCCAACGATCGGCGTGCCATCCGGGGTGGCCGGGCGCAGGCCGGTCCAGAAACTGGCCTGGCTCAAATCGCCGCCGCGAGGATAAAGGTCGTTGACGATCATCTCCAGCGTTTCGCGTCGACGCGGGTTCAGCGACAGGTCAAAACCGGCTATTTCAGCCATGCCGCCGACGCGGATGCGGTTGTCGAAACGGGTGATGGCGACCTTGTAGGTCTCGTCCAGAATGGTCGAGGTCGGTGCCATGTCGCCGTTGGTGATCGGCACGGTCAGCGAGTAGCCCTTGAGCGGATATACCGGGGCCTTGATGCCCAGCGGCTTGAGCATCTGCGGCGAGTAGCTGCCCAGGGCCAGCACGTAGCGATCGGCGGTTTCCAGCTTGCCGTCGATCCACACGCCATTGATGCGGTCACCGGCGAAGTCCAGGCGCTGGATGTCCTGGCCGAAGCGGAATTCGACACCCAGATTGATGGCCATCTCGGCGAGCTTGGTGGTGAACAGCTGGCAGTCGCCGGTCTGGTCGTTGGGCAGGCGCAGGGCACCGGCAAGGATGTCCTTCACACCGGCCAGGGCCGGCTCGACGCGGGCGATACCGTCGCGGTCGAGCAGTTCGTAGGGCACGCCGGACTGCTCGAGCACGGCGATGTCCTTGGCCGCGGCATCCACCTGGGCCTGGGTACGGAACAGCTGGGTGGTGCCCAGGCTGCGGTTCTCATAGGCGATACCGGTTTCGGCGCGCAGCTCGTCGAGGCAGTCGCGGCTGTACTCGGACAGGCGCACCATGCGCTCCTTGTTCACCGCATAGCGGCTGGCGGTGCAGTTGCGCAGCATCTGCGCCATCCACAGGTACTGATCGACATCGCCGGTCAGCTTGATGGCGAGTGGCGCGTGGCGCTCGAGCAGCCACTTGATGGCCTTGAGCGGCACGCCCGGAGCGGCCCAGGGCGAGGCATAGCCGGGCGAGATCTGGCCAGCGTTGGCGAAGCTGGTTTCCATGGCCACCGCCGGCTGGCGATCGACCACCGTGACCTCGAAACCTTGCCGGGCCAGATAATAGGCACTGGCGGTACCGATCACACCGCTACCAAGCACCAGAACTCGCATTGTTCATCCCTCGCACGCGGCTCACCGCAGTCTTTTGTTGAAATGGCATGGATGCGCGCAGTATAAGAATCTCCGACCAGTGCTATTCACTATATAAGCGCCTATATTTGGCGAGAATTCTCGGCAAAATCGCCTTTCACGGAGGGGCATCCCCTATGAGAACCCAGCACCAGAGCAAGCGTGAACTGGACAAGATCGACCGCAACATTCTGCGGATTTTGCAGAACGACGGGCGTATCTCCTTCACCGAACTGGGCGAGAAAGTCGGGCTGTCCACCACCCCCTGCACCGAGCGCGTGCGCCGTCTGGAGCGCGAGGGGATCATCATGGGCTACAACGCCCGGCTCAACCCGCAGCACCTCAAGGGCAGCCTGCTGGTGTTCGTCGAGATCAGCCTGGACTACAAGTCCGGCGACACCTTCGAAGAGTTCCGCCGCGCCGTGCTCAAACTGCCCCATGTGCTGGAGTGCCATCTGGTCTCGGGCGACTTCGACTATCTGGTGAAGGCGCGGATCTCGGAGATGGCGTCGTATCGCAAGCTGCTCGGCGACATCCTGCTCAAGCTGCCGCACGTGCGTGAGTCGAAGAGCTACATCGTGATGGAAGAGGTGAAAGAGAGCCTGTGCCTGCCGATTCCCGACTGAGGCTTCAGACCAGCACCTGGCGGGTGCTGGCGATATAGGTGTGGACGAGTTGTTCGGCTGCCGGGTCGATGGGCCGTTCCGGGCCCCGACCCCGCGGGCACGCCATGCGCGGCGTGGTCCCGAACAGGCGGCAGATCATCGGGCGCTCTTCATAGACCGTGCAGCCATTGGGCCCCAGGTGCACGCAGTCCAGACGCTCCAGGGCCGCGTCCTGCTCGGCCTGGGTCTTGCGCGGCAGGCGGGCCATCTCTTGCGCCGACGTGGTGACCGGACCGCAGCAGTCGTGGCAGCCGGGTTCGCATTCGAACGAGGGAATGAGTTCGCGCAGGAAGTGGATCTTGTGGCGGTTGCAGGACATGGGGCGACGTATCTGGACGATGTTCGCCGGATTATAGGGCCAATCGCCGGCAAGCCGGCTCCCACAGGTCCACTTTAACTGTGGGAGCCAGCTTGCCGGCGATGGCGCCGGATGCCTATCCTCCCCCTTTGGCCTCAGACCCGGGAATCGATAGATGATCCACAGCGCGCAGCACGCCGCCTCCTACTACGCCGCCAGCAGCGCGCCACACCCCGACCATCCCTTCCTGCAGGGCGAACACAGCGCCGACGTGTGCATCGTCGGTGGTGGTTATTCGGGGCTGAACACCGCCATCGAACTGGCCGAGCGCGGCCTGTCGGTGATCGTCCTGGAAGCACGAAAGATCGGCTGGGGCGCCAGCGGGCGCAACGGTGGCCAGCTCATCCGCGGTGTCGGCCATGGCCTTGAGCAGTTCCTTCCGGTGATCGGCGAGGAAGGTGTGCGCAGCCTGAAGCTGATGGGCCTGGAAGCGGTGGAGATCGTCCGCGACCGCATCGAGCGCCATGCCATCGACTGCGACCTGACCTGGGGCTACTGCGACCTGGCCAACAAGCCCGCCGAGCTGGCGGGATTCGCCGAAGACGCCGAGGAACTGCGTAGCCTGGGCTACCGCCACGAGCTGCGCCTGGTGCAGCCCGGCGACATGCACACCGTGGTGGGCTCAGACCGCTACGTCGGCGGCCTGATCGACATGGGCTCGGGCCACCTGCACCCGCTCAACCTGGCCTTGGGCGAAGCCGCCGCTGCCAGCCGACTGGGCGTGCGTCTGTACGAGCAGTCGGAGGTCACCCGCATCGACTATGGTTCCGAGGTCAAGGTACATACCGCGCAAGGCCGGGTGCGGGCCAAGACCCTGGTGCTGTGCTGCAACGCCTACCACAACGACCTCAATCGCGAGCTGGGTGGCAAGGTGCTGCCCGCCGGCAGCTACATCATCGCCACCGAGCCGCTGGGCGAGGAGCGCGCGCGCCAGCTGCTGCCAAGGAACATGGCGGTGTGCGACCAGCGCGTGGCCCTGGATTACTATCGCCTGTCCGCCGACCATCGCCTGCTGTTCGGCGGCGCCTGCCACTACTCCGGACGCGACCCGCAGGACATCGCCGCCTACATGCGGCCCAAGATGCTCAAGGTGTTCCCGCAGCTGGCCGACGCGCGCATCGATTACCAGTGGGGCGGCATGATCGGCATCGGCGCCAACCGCTTGCCGCAGATCGGCCGCCTGGCCAGCCAGCCCAACGTCTATTACGCCCAGGCCTATTCCGGCCATGGGGTGAACGCCACCCACCTGGCCGGGCGCCTGCTCGGCGAGGCCATCAGTGGCCAGCAGGGTGGTCGTTTCGATCTGTTCGCCAAGGTGCCGCACACCACCTTCCCCGGCGGCAAGCTGCTGCGCTCGCCGCTGCTGGCACTGGGGATGCTTTGGTATCGGCTCAAGGAGCTGGCCTGATACCAGCCTGAGGCAAGCCCTCTGTGGGAGCGGCCTTGTGTCGCGAAAGGGCTGCATAGCAGCCCCAGCAGTATCTGCATATAAGCCGAAGCCCGGGGGCCGCTTTGCGGCCCTTTCGCGACACAAGGCCGCTCCTACAGAAGATCGGCTCAGTCTTTCCAGAAAGGTTTACGCCCTTCCCGGCGCGCCTGCTCCCAGGTCAGCCCGATATCGCGCAACTGGCGGTCATCCAGCTGTAACAGCGCCCTGCGGGTCCGCCAGCGATGCAGCATCAGACCCCAACGACCCAGGCCTGCCGGCGCACTGAAGACCTTGGGCCGCTGCCCGGCCTCAAGCTCGCGGGCTATCAGTTGCACGCGCACATCGCTCAAGCCACCCATCACTGCGTTCTCCCATCAGTCGATACCGTGGAGAAAGCATGCGCGCTCGTCCCCTCGACAATACAGATTCAACAGCGGCTTATTATTCCCATACAGAATTGGCGAAAAGTCGGCTGAATGAAGTATTTTCCGGCAATCTGTATCGGTTATCGAGGCGCACAACGCGCAGGAGTATGCCGTGACGCTCTACCTCAACCTGGCCGAACTGCTCGGCACCCGCATCGAGCAAGGCCTCTACCGCCCAGGCCAACGCCTGCCCTCGGTACGCGCCCTCAGCGTGGAGCACGGCGTCAGCCTGAGCACCGTGCAGCAGGCCTACCGCTTGCTGGAGGACAACGGCCTGGTGTCGCCACGCCCCAAGTCCGGCTACTTCGTTTCCGAGGACCGGCAGCTTCCGGCCCTGCCCGACATCAGTCGACCGGCCCAGCGGCCTGTGGATATCTCCCAGTGGGAACAGGTGCTGGAGCTGGTCCGCGCCACCCCGCGCGCGGACGTGATCCAGCTCGGCCGTGGCATGCCCGACGTCGCCAGCCCCACCCTCAAGCCGCTGCTGCGCAGCCTGGCGCAGATCAGCCGGCGCATGGACATGCCCGGCCTGTACTACGACAACATCCACGGCAACGCCCTGCTGCGCGAACAGATCGCCCGCCTGATGCTCGACTCCGGCTGCCGCCTGGGGCCGGCCGACCTGGTGGTGACCACCGGTTGCCACGAGGCGCTGTCCTGCAGCATTCGCGCGGTGTGCGAGCCCGGCGACATCGTCGCGGTCGACTCGCCCAGCTTCCACGGCGCCATGCAGACGCTGAAGGGCCTGGGAATGAAAGCCCTGGAGATCCCCACCGACCCCATCACCGGCATCAGCCTGGAGGCCCTGGAGCTGGCCCTTGAGCAGTGGCCGATCAAGCTCATCCAGATCACGCCCAGCTGCAACAACCCGATGGGCTACATCATGCCCGAGGCACGCAAGAAGGCCCTGCTGACCCTTGCCCAGCGCTATGACGTTGCGATCCTCGAGGACGATGTGTACGGCGACCTGGCCTATACCTATCCACGCCCGCGCACGATCAAGTCGTTCGACGACGATGGCCGCGTGCTGCTCTGCAGTTCGTTCTCCAAGACCCTGGCGCCAGGCTTGCGGGTCGGCTGGGTGGCACCGGGGCGCTACCTGGAGCGGGTACTGCACATGAAGTACATCAGCACCGGCAGCACCGCCTGCCAACCGCAGCTGGCGATCGCCGATTTCATCGCCGAAGGCCACTACCAGCCCCACCTGCGGCGCATGCGCAGCCAGTACCAGCGCGGCCGCGACCAGATGTGCGACTGGGTGACCCGCCACTTTCCGCCGGGCACCCGTGCCAGCCGCCCCCAGGGTGGCTTCATGCTCTGGGTTGAATTGCCGGAAAGTTTCGATACGCTGCGCCTGAACCGCGCGTTACTGGAGCAAGGCGTGCAGATCGCCGTGGGCAGCATCTTCTCGGCCTCGGGCAAGTACCGGAACTGCCTGCGCATGAACTTCGCCGCCCGTCCAACACCGCAGATCGAAGCCGCGGTGCGCAAGGTCGGTGAAACCGCCCTTCGTCTACTGGAGGCCGAGCACGCCGACGGTTAACGTTGCGCCGCGGTCCAATCCCATAAGCCCTTGCCGCACAGGACGATCCACCCTTGAGACCCCTGCGAGCCCTGCCTCTGATGCTGGCGCTGGCGCTTGGCCTGTCGGGCTGCGCCAGCGTCGGCACCCCGCGTGAAGTCAGCCAGGCGCTGCCGGCTGCCGACTCGGCGTTCGGCCGCTCGGTGCAGCGCCAGGCCGCGCCCTACGCGGGTCGCTCGGGCTTTCGCCTGCTGCCCAACAGCAACGAGGCATTCCGCGCCCGCGCGGAGCTGATCCGCAACGCCCAGGCCAGCATCGACCTGCAGTACTACATCGTCCACGACGGCCTCAGCACCCGCGCCCTGGTCCACGAGCTGCTGCGCGCCGCCGACCGCGGCGTGCGTGTGCGCATCCTGCTCGACGACACCACCAGCGACGGCCTGGACAGCCTGATGGGCACCCTCGCCGCCCACCCGAACATCCACATCCGCGTGTTCAACCCGCTGCACCTCGGGCGCAGCACCGGCGTCACTCGCGCGGTGGGGCGGCTGTTCAACCTGTCGCTTCAGCACCGGCGCATGCACAACAAGCTGTTCCTGGTGGACAACAGCATGGCCATCGTCGGCGGGCGCAACCTGGGCGACGAGTACTTCGATGCCGAGCCCAACCTCAACTTCACCGACATCGACCTGCTGGGCGTGGGCCCGGTGGCCGAGCAGCTCGGGCACAGCTTCGACCAATACTGGAACAGCGCCCTGAGCCGTCCCATCGGCGACTTCCTCTGGCGCCAGCCGGACGCCGACGACCTGTTCGCCAGCCGCCAGCGCCTTGAGGTGTCCCTGGCCGAGGCGCGCGTCAAGCGCAAGGCACTGTATGACCGGTTGATGGCTTACCAGTCGCAGCCGCGCCTGGACGTGTGGCGCAACGAACTGATCTGGGCTCACAGCCAGGCCCTGTGGGATGCGCCGAGCAAGGTGCTGGCGGACGACGAGCCGGACCCGCGATTGCTGATGAGCCAGCAACTGGCCCCGGAGCTGAACGGTGTGCACAAGGAGCTGATCCTCGTATCCGCCTACTTCGTACCCGGTGAAACGGGCCTGTTGTACCTGACCAGCCGCGCCGACGCCGGTACCTCGGTCAAGCTGCTGACCAACTCGCTGGAGGCCACCGACGTGCCGGCCGTGCATGGCGGCTACGCGCCCTATCGCCGCGCCCTGCTCGAGCACGGTGTGCAACTGTACGAACTGCGCCGCCAGCCGGGTGATCCACGACCGCGCCTGGGTTTCCATGGCAGCTCCGATTCGAGCCTGCACAGCAAGGCGATGGTGTTCGACCGGCGCAAGACCTTCATTGGCTCGTTCAACTTCGACCCACGCTCGGTACTGTGGAATACCGAGGTCGGCGTACTGGTGGACAGCCCGGAATTGGCCGAATACACCCGCGACCTGGCCGTGCAAGGCATGGCGCCGGCGCTGAGCTACCAGCCGATGCTGGTGGACGGAAAGATGGTCTGGACGACCGAGGACAATGGCCAGCGACATATGCTGGTGACCGAGCCTGGGGGGATATGGCGACGCTTCAATGCCTGGATCAGCAAGGCGGTGGGCCTGGAGAAGATGTTGTAGCAGCCAGGCCCGAATTGCCTGTGGGAGCTGGCTGGCCAGCGATGGGCTGCGTAGCAGCCCAGAATGGCTCAGGCCGACGCCGGCTCGAACGCCCCCCGCCGCCGGATCAACATCACCAACCCCGCGGCCCCCACCGCCATCAGCAATGGCAGCGCGTGCCCACTGATCCACTGGCTCCCAGCCCCTGCCAGCAACGGCCCGAGCAGGCACCCGATACCCCACAGCTGCGCCACATGGGCATTGGCCCGCACCAGCTCATCATCCCGATAGCGCTCGCCGATCAACACCAGCGACAGGGTGAACAACCCGCCCGCGCTGGCGCCGAACAGCACCCACAGCGGCCAGATCACCGGTGTGTGCAACAACACGGGAATCGCCAGGCTGGAGACCAGCAGGGTCAGCGCGCAACCACTGAACAACGTGCGTCGCGACATGCGATCGGCCAATGCGCCAATGGGCAGTTGCAGCACCGCGTCGCCCACCACCACGGTACTGACCATGAACAGCGCCACCTCCGTGGTGAATCCTTGCTGCAGGCAATACACCGGCAGCAACGTCAGGATCATCGCTTCGAACGCCGCGAACAGCGCGATGGCCCAGGCGATCACTGGCAAGCGTCGGCAGAAGCCGTACAGGTCGCGGAAAGTAACGCTGCAGGCCTCGGTGGTCGGCGCCCCTCCGCGCCCTAGCAGGATCAGCGGCGCAACCAGCAACAGAGCAGTCGCGGCCCAGAAGCCGAAATCGTCGTCCGACCCCAGGAAACCCAACACCAGCGGTCCGGCCAGCTGGCTCAGGGCATAGCTGCTGCCATACAGCGCCACCAATCGCCCGCGCCACTGCTCGACCACCAGCTGGTTGATCCAGCTCTCGCCAAGGATGAACACCACGGTCAGCGACATGCCGATCAACAGACGCAGCAGCAGCCACAGCGGATAGCTGGGCAGCAACGCCACCAGGGCGATGGACAACGCCCCGCCCCACAGGCACAGGCGCATGGCGGCCGGCACACCGACCCAGCCGGCCAGCCGGCTGGCCACCGCGGCGCCGACCAGCACCCCCAGCGCCGGCATCGCCGCCATCACGCCGATGGCGAACCCACCGTAGCCCCAGCCCTCCAGGCGCAAGGACACCAGCGGCATGCTCACGCCGAGCGCAAGCCCGACACTGAGCACCGACGCCAGGACGGCAAAGTAGGTTCCCCAACGCATGATGGCCTCCGAGCGGAAAGTCAGGCAGAAAGCATCGCGGGGCAAGCCCGCTCCCACGCATGAGTCAACGTGGGAGCGGGCTTGCCCCGCGATGGGGCGTTACCGAATCACAGCTTGATCCAGGTCGCCTTCAGCTCGGTGTACTTCTCCAGGGCGTGCAGCGACTTGTCACGGCCGTTGCCCGACTGCTTGAAGCCACCGAACGGCGCGGTCATGTCACCACCGTCGTACTGGTTGACCCAGACGCTGCCGGCACGCACGGCGCGGGCAGTCTTGTGGGCCTTGGAGATGTCCGCGGTCCAGATGCCGGCGGCCAGGCCGTACGGCGTGTCGTTGGCGATGGCGATGGCTTCTTCGGCGGTGTCGAAGGTGATCACCGACAGCACTGGGCCGAAGATCTCTTCCTTGGCGATCTTCATGGCGTTGGTCACGCCGTCGAAGATGGTCGGTTCGACGTAGGTGCCACCGGTCTCTTCAAGGATGCGCTTGCCACCGGCCAGCAGCTTGGCACCGTCCTGGTGGCCGGCCTCGATGTACGACAGCACGGTATTCATCTGCTGGGTGTCGACCAGCGCGCCGACGGTGGTCGCCGGGTCCAGCGGGTTGCCCGGCTTCCAGGCCTTGAGGGCCTCGACCACCATGGGCAGGAACTTGTCCTTGATCGAACGCTCGACCAGCAGGCGCGAGCCCGCGGTGCAGACCTCGCCCTGGTTGAAGGCGATGGCGCTGGCGGCGGCTTCGGCGGCAGCCTGCAGGTCAGGGGCGTCGGCGAAGACGATGTTCGGGCTCTTGCCGCCGGCTTCCAGCCAGACGCGCTTCATGTTCGACTCACCGGCATAGACCATCAGCTGCTTGGCGATCTTGGTCGAGCCGGTGAACACCAGGGTATCGACGTCCATGTGCAGGGCCAGGGCCTTGCCGACGGTGTGGCCATAGCCTGGCAGCACGTTCAGCACGCCCGCCGGAATACCGGCCTCGATGGCCAGCTGGGCGATGCGGATGGCGGTCAGCGGCGATTTTTCCGACGGCTTGAGCACCACCGAGTTACCGGTGGCCAGGGCCGGGCCCAGCTTCCAGCACGCCATCAGCAGCGGGAAGTTCCACGGCACGATGGCACCGACCACACCCACTGGCTCGCGGGTCACCAGACCGAGCTGATCGTGCGGGGTCGGGGCGACTTCGTCGTAGACTTTGTCGATGGCTTCGGCATTCCAGTGGAGGGCACTGGCCGCCCCCGGAATGTCGATGGTGGAGGAGTCACCGATCGGCTTGCCCATGTCGAGGGTTTCGAGCAGGGCCAGTTCCTCGACGTGCTTGCGCAGCAGGTCGGCGAAGCGAATCAGCTTGGCCTTGCGCTTGGCTGGGGCCAGGCGCGACCAGACGCCGGATTCGAACACGGCGCGGGCATTCTCGACAGCGCGGTTGGCGTCGGCCAGGTCGCAGCTGGCGACCTTGGCCAGGAAGCGTCCGTCCACCGGGCTCAGGCAGTCGAAGGTTTCACCGGATGCGGCATCGGTGTATTCGCCGTTGATGAAGGCTCGGCCTTCGATCTTCAGTTGCTGGGCACGCTGTTCCCAGTCCGCACGAGTCAGGGTGGTCATAGGAAACTCCTCTCTTGTTAAGGTGCAACGCCGCACTGAGGACTCACGGGCGCTGTCAGAAATTCTGGCCGGGCGATGAACGCACACAGGCACCTGCAACCCTAAACCAGGCCAATGAAACTATCAATATATTTGACACGAATAGCCCAAAAGCCTACTGATGTGCATTTTATTAAACAACAACAGGGTAACCACCATGAGCATCGCCAGCATCGTAGACTTCGCCCAGGTTCTGACCGAGGCCGAACGCTACCGCCCCGCCGCGGAAAAAATCCTCAAGGGCGAGCCTGACCAGGCTGTCTACAACCACTATTCCAGCCCCTGCGGGCAGTTCGCCGCCGGCGTCTGGGAAGGCGAGGTCGGCCAGTGGACGGTGAACTACACCGAGCATGAATACTGCGAAATCGTCCTGGGCGTGTCGGTGCTGCGCGACCAGGACGGCGGCGCCAAGACCCTGCGCGCCGGTGACCGCTTCGTCATTCCGGCCGGCTTCAAGGGCACCTGGGAGGTGCTGGAGCCGTGCCGCAAGATCTATGTGCTGTTCGAGCAGAAGTAACCTTGTGGGAGCGGGCTTGCCCCGCGATAGCTGATCCGCAGGCATAAAAAAACCCGCCACCTTTCGGTTGCGGGTTTTTTCAGGTTACCGATCAATTACTTGATCTTGGCTTCCTTGTACACCACGTGCTTGCGGACGACCGGATCGTACTTCTTGATCTCGATCTTGTCCGGAGTGGTGCGCTTGTTCTTGTCGGTGGTGTAGAAGTGGCCGGTACCGGCACTCGAAACCAGACGGATCAATTCACGCATGACGTTCTCCTTAGAACTTTTCGCCGCGAGCGCGCAGCTCGGCCAGCACTACGTCGATACCACGCTTGTCAATGACGCGCATGCCTTTGGCGGATACGCGCAGACGCACGAAACGCTTCTCGGACTCAACCCAGAAACGGTGGTGCTGCAGGTTCGGCAGGAAACGACGACGGGTTTTGTTGTTTGCGTGGGAAATGTTGTTCCCGGTTACTGGACCCTTACCAGTAACTTGACAGACTCTCGACATGACTCAGCCCTCTAAAACCACATGCCCAACCCGGCATGGGTTGGCCGCTTAATCTCTCAGTCTTTGGCGCCAGGCGCCGTGATTCTGGAGGTCTTATCGACCGGATTCGCTGATGCGACAGGCCGAGCCCCTAGAAAAGAGCGCTGCTTTATACCAGAAAGACTACGCCGCAACAACAGAAAGTGAGCATCCACGTGCTGCAAATCGCGGGGGAGCAGCATAGCGACTCGCCCGCCGCACTGTCGACCGCTCGTCGCCAACTGCCTGAAAAAGAGAGTGGTCATTTTTGGTAACGCACACTAGGGTAGGGCAATTTCCAGACTGCACCGGCAGATGGGTCACCGACCAGCCAAGGAGCCACCATGCGTGCCGCCGCCCTTTCCTTATTGTTCACCACGCTGTGCGCCGCCGGCCTGGCCCAGGCCGAGCCACTCAAGGTGTGCACCGAAGCCAGCCCCGAGGGCTTCGACGTGGTCCAGTACAACTCGCTGACCACCACCAACGCCTCGGCCGACGTGCTGATGAATCGCCTGGTCGAATTCGATGCAGGGCTTGGCAAGGTGGTGCCCAGCCTGGCCAAAAGCTGGACGGTGTCTGCGGATGGCCTGATCTACGACTTCAAGCTGCGCCCCGGCGTCAAATTCCACACCACGCCGTACTTCAAGCCGACCCGCGAGCTGAACGCCGACGACGTGCTGTTCAGCTTCCAGCGCATGCTCTACCCCGCCCATCCCTGGCACAAGACCGCGGCGGGCGGCTACCCGCACGCCCAGTCGCTGCAGCTGGGCAGCCTGATCAAGCTGATCGAGGCGCCGCAGCAGAACAGCGTGCGCTTCACCCTCACCCACCCCGACGCCACCTTCCTGGCCACCCTGAGCATGGGCTTCGCCTCGATCTATTCCGCCGAGTACGCCGACAAGCTGCTCAAGGCCGACACCCCGGACAAGCTCAACAGTCAGCCGGTGGGTACCGGCCCGTTCGTCTTCCAGCGCTTCCAGAAGGACGCCGTGGTGCGCTACCGCGCCAACCCTGACTACTTCGACGGCAAGCCCGCGGTCGACCCGCTGATCTTCGCCATCACCACCGATGCCAACGTGCGCCTGCAAAAGCTCAAGCGCGGCGAATGCCAGGTCGCGCTGTCGCCCAAGCCGCTGGACATCGCCGAAGCCGGCAAGGACGGCAACCTCAAGGTCGCCACCACGCCGGCGTTCATGACCGCCTTCGTCGCCATCAACAGCCAGCACCCGCCGCTGGACAAACCCGAAGTGCGCCAGGCGATCAACCTGGCCTTCGACAAGCCGGCCTACCTGAAAGCCGTGTTCGAAGACACCGCCACCGCCGCCAACGGCCCCTACCCGCCGAACACCTGGAGCTACGCCAAGGACCTGCCCGGCTACGCCATGGACCACAAGAAGGCCAAGGCCTTGCTGGCCAAGGCTGGCCTGGCCAACGGCTTCGAGACCACGATCTGGACCCGCCCGTCCGGCAGTCTGCTCAACCCCAACCCCAGCCTGGGCGCGCAGATGCTCCAGGCGGACCTTGCGAAGGTCGGTATCAAGGCCGAAATTCGCACCATCGAGTGGGGCGAATTGATCCGCCGCGCCAAGGCCGGCGAGCACGACCTGCTGTTCATGGGCTGGGCGGGTGACAACGGCGACCCGGACAACTTCCTCAGCCCGCAGTTTTCCTGCGCGGCGGTCAAGTCCGGGACCAACTTCGCACGCTTCTGCGACACCCGCCTGGACCAGTTGATCAATGCCGGGCGCACCACCAACGACCAGAGCGTACGCAGCCGGCTGTACCAGCAGGCGCAGACGTTGATCCAGCAGCAGGCGCTGTGGCTGCCGTTGGCGCATCCGACGGCGGCGGCGTTGCTGCGCCAAGGGGTCGAGGGTTATCAGGTGAGTCCGTTCGGCCGGCAGGATTTCAGCAAGGTCACGATTACCCGCTGAGCCTTGCACCGCCTCAACCGGCCTCTTCGCGGGCTTACCCGCGAAAGGGCCGGTGCAACCTGCCCATGCCTAACCTGCCAACCAACCGTGCTCAAGCATCGACAGCGGTTCGCCATCGCCGACGATGACATGGTCCATCACCCGCACATCGATCAACGCCAGAGAACGCTTGAGCATCAGCGTCAGATGCACATCATCCTGGCTCGGCTCGCAACTGCCCGACGGATGGTTATGGCAGAGGATCAGCGCCGCCGCGTTGTGCAGCAACGAACGACGCACGACCTCGCGGGGATAGATGCTCGCGCGGTCGATGGTGCCGCGAAACAGTATCTCGAATGCCAATGGCCGATGCTTGGTGTCCAGAAACAGGCAGCCGAACACCTCGCTGGACTCGTGCCGCAGCATGGACTTGAGATAACGCCTCACGGATGCCGGACTCTCCAGGACCGAAGCACGCTCGATGTGTTCGTCCAGGTAGCGCCTACCGATCTCCAGCAATGCCTGCAACTGCGCATACCTCACCGGTCCCAGGCCTGGCTCGCGCAGCACCTTGGTCCGATCCGCCTCGAGGAACGGCCTGAGCCCGCCGAACTTCGCCAGCAGGCCACGGGCGAGGTCGAGCACATTGCGCCCGGCAACCCCCGACCCCAGCAGCACGGCCAGCAACTCCGCGTCCGAAAGGACCGCCGCACCGCGCTGCAACAACTTCTCCCTCGGCCGTTCTTCAGCCGGCCATTCCCTGATGCCCATCCCCCCTCCTCGCCTGCCACTACGGCCCTTTTGGGCGCTGTGTTAATCTAGTTCGCTTCGAAAATGCGACGATCTGCCGCAGGCAGCTGTCGTCGCCGCCCGCTTTCACTGGAATAAGGCAAGGCCTATGCAGCGGTTGTATCGCAAGCGCATCGTTCTCGGCGTCGGTGGCGGAATCGCCGCCTACAAGAGCGCCGAGCTGATTCGCCGACTCCTGGAACACGGCGCGCAGGTGCGCGTGGTCATGACCCGCGGTGGTGCCGAGTTCATCACCCCGCTCACGCTGCAGGCGCTGTCCGGCCACCCGGTCCACATGGACCTGCTCGACCCCGCCGCCGAAGCGGCCATGGGTCATATCGAACTGGCCAAGTGGGCCGACCTGGTGCTGATCGCCCCGGCCACCGCCGACCTGATGGCGCGCCTGGCCCAGGGCATGGCCGACGACCTGCTGACCACCCTGGTACTGGCCACCGACGCCACCGTGGCCGTCGCCCCGGCGATGAACCAGGCCATGTGGCGCGACCCGGCCACCCAGGCCAACCTCGAGCTGCTCAAGAGCCGTGGTATCCAGGTATTCGGCCCAGCCTCCGGCAGCCAGGCCTGCGGCGACGTCGGCCTGGGCCGCATGCTTGAGGCAACGGATCTTGCCTGGTGCGCCGCCGAGAGCTTCAAGCGCCAGGCCCTGACCGGCAAGCACGTGCTGATCACCGCCGGCCCGACGCAGGAAAACATCGACCCGGTGCGCTACATCACCAACCATAGTTCAGGGAAGATGGGCTTCGCCCTGGCCGAAGCCGCCGCCGAAGCCGGGGCTCGGGTCACCCTCGTCACCGGCCCGGTGCACCTGCAGACGCCCGATCGGGTCAGCCGCATCGACGTGGTCAGCGCGCGGGACATGCTCGCGGCCTGCGAAGCGGCCATGCCCTGCGACCTGTTCATCGCCTCGGCCGCAGTCGCGGACTACCGCCCTGAAGTCGTCGCCCCACAGAAGCTCAAGAAAGATCCCACCACCGGCGACGGCATGCTGCTGCAGATGGTGCGCAATCCGGATATCCTTGCGACCATTGCCGGCCGGCCTGATCGCCCGTTCAGCGTGGGCTTCGCCGCCGAGACCGAGCACCTGCTCGACTACGCCACGCGCAAGCTCAAGGACAAGAACCTCGACCTGATCGTCGCCAATGATGTGGCCAACCCCAGCATCGGCTTCAACAGCGAGGAAAACGCCCTGACCGTGATCGACCGCCAGCAGCATCAGACCCTCTTCGCGCAGACCAGCAAGGGCAAGATCGCCCGTCAGCTGGTTGCCTTCATCGCCGAACGGCTCAACCAGGTTCAATAAGTTACATGCACGCTCTTCAAGCCAAGATCCTCGACCCACGCCTGGGCACCGAATTCCCCCTGCCGCAGTACGCCACCCCCGGCTCCGCCGGCCTGGACCTGCGCGCCCTGCTCAAGGAAGACACCGTTCTCGAGCCGGGCCAGACCCTGCTGATCCCCACCGGCCTGTCGGTGTACATCGGCGACCCGGGCCTGGCGGCCATGATCCTGCCGCGCTCGGGCCTGGGCCACAAGCACGGCATCGTGCTGGGCAATCTGGTCGGACTGATCGACTCGGACTACCAGGGCGAGCTGATGGTGTCCTGCTGGAACCGCGGTAACACGCCGTTCACCATCGCCGTCGGCGAGCGCATCGCGCAGCTGATCCTGGTGCCGGTGGTGCAGGCGCACTTCGACATCGTCGAGCAGTTCGACGAGACCCAGCGCGGCGCCGGTGGCTTCGGCCACTCCGGTACCCGCTGAGCCGACAGCGGACCGTTCGGGCCATGGATGGCGAACTCTCTGGCGAAACCGCCGTCCAAGCGTTCAGTTTGCGCCTGCCCAGAAGCCTTTGACTTATGGAGTCCCCAGAGATGAACGACATGGCCCACCTGGTCCCCGCACTGCCCGACAGCATCTTCCGCGCCTATGACATTCGCGGCGTGGTCGGCAAGAACCTGCACGCCGAAACCGCCTACTGGATCGGCCGCGCCATCGGCGCCCAGACCCTCGCCCAGGGCGAGCCGCAGATTTCGGTCGGCCGCGATGGCCGCCTGTCCGGCCCGATGCTGGTCGAGCAACTGATCAAGGGCCTGGTCGACGCCGGCTGCCAGGTCAGCGACGTAGGCCTGGTACCGACTCCCGCACTGTACTACGCCGCCAACGTGCTGGCCGGCAAGTCGGGGGTGATGCTCACCGGCAGCCACAACCCTTCGGACTACAACGGTTTCAAGATCGTCATCGCTGGCGACACCCTGGCCAACGAACAGATCCAGGCCCTGCTGACCCGCCTGAAGACCAACGACCTGAGCCGTGGCGAAGGGCGTGTGGAAAAAGTCGAGATCCTCGACCGCTACTTCCAGCAGATCACCGACGACGTGAAACTGGCCAAGCGCCTGAAAGTGGTGGTGGACTGCGGCAACGGCGCCGCCGGCGTGGTCGCTCCGCAACTGATCGAAGCCCTGGGTTGCGACGTGATCCCACTGTTCTGCGAGGTCGACGGCAACTTCCCCAACCACCACCCGGACCCGGGCAAGCCAGAGAACCTGGAAGACCTGATCGCCAAGGTGAAAGAGACCGGCGCCGATATCGGCCTGGCCTTCGACGGCGACGGCGACCGCGTCGGCGTGGTGACCAACACCGGCAGCATCGTCTACCCCGACCGCCTGCTGATGCTGTTCGCCCAGGACGTGCTGTCGCGCAACCCGGGCGCCGAGATCATCTTCGACGTCAAGTGCACTCGCCGCCTGACCCCGCTGATCGAACAGCACGGTGGCCGTGCGCTAATGTGGAAGACTGGCCACTCGTTGATCAAGAAGAAGATGAAGCAGACCGGCTCCTTGCTCGCCGGCGAGATGAGCGGCCACATCTTCATCAAGGAGCGCTGGTACGGCTTCGACGACGGCATCTACAGCGCCGCGCGCCTGCTGGAGATCCTCAGCAAGGCCGGGCAGGACGCCGAAAGCCTGTTCGCCGCGTTCCCCAATGATATTTCCACGCCGGAAATCAACATTGATGTGACCGACGAGGGTAAATTCAGCATCATTGATGCTCTGCAACGCAACGCCGACTGGGGCGACGCCAACCTGACCACCATCGACGGTGTGCGGGTCGACTATCCCCACGGCTGGGGCCTGGTCCGTGCTTCCAACACCACGCCGGTGCTGGTACTGCGCTTCGAGGCCGACAGCGCGGCAGAACTCGACCGAATCAAGGCTGTATTCCGCACGCAGTTGCTGCGGGTCCAACCAGGCCTGCAACTGCCGTTCTGACGACTATCCGTTCCTTACCTGGAGCCCTGCATGACCCTCGATCGCGATGCCGCTTCCCATGTAGCCGAGGTTTTGTCCGAAGCACTGCCTTACATTCGCCGCTTCGTCGGCAAGACTCTGGTGATCAAGTACGGCGGCAACGCGATGGAGAGCGAAGAGCTCAAGACCGGCTTCGCCCGTGACATCGTGCTGATGAAGGCCGTGGGCATCAACCCGGTGGTCGTGCATGGTGGCGGCCCGCAGATCGGCGACCTGCTCAAGCGCCTGTCGATCGAGAGCCACTTCATCGACGGCATGCGCGTCACCGACGCGGCGACCATGGATGTAGTGGAGATGGTCCTCGGTGGCCAGGTGAACAAGGACATCGTCAACCTGATCAACCGCCACGGCGGCAGCGCCATCGGCCTGACCGGCAAGGACGCGGAACTGATCCGCGCCAAGAAGCTGACCGTCACCCGCCAGACCCCGGAGATGACCACCCCGGAAATCATCGACATCGGCCACGTGGGCGAAGTCGTGAGCGTCAACACCGACCTGCTGAACATGCTGGTCAAGGGTGACTTCATTCCAGTGATCGCACCGATCGGCGTAGGCGCCAATGGCGAGTCCTACAACATCAACGCCGACCTGGTGGCCGGCAAGGTGGCCGAGGCACTGAAGGCCGAGAAGCTGATGCTGCTGACCAATATCGCCGGCCTGATGGACAAGCAGGGCGAGGTGCTCACCGGGCTGACCACCGAGCAGGTCAACGAACTGATCGCCGACGGCACCATCTACGGCGGCATGCTGCCGAAGATCAAATGCGCGCTGGATGCGGTCCAGGGTGGCGTCAACAGCTCGCACATCATCGACGGTCGCGTGCCGAATGCCGTACTGCTGGAGATCTTCACCGACAGCGGCGTGGGCACACTGATCACCAACCGCAAGCGGCACTGACAACCTGCACTGGCCTCTTCGCGGACAAGCCCGCGAAGAGGCCGGAACAGCGACACAAAAAAGGCGACCTTCCTGCGAAGGTCGCCTTTTTCATTGTCGAGCCGGAATCAGATCCCGTACTGAGCGCGATACGCCTCGACCGCCGGCAGATGCTGCTTGAGCTGAGGATCGTCGGCCAGGAACTCCAGCACCTGGGTCAGCGAGACGATGCTCACCACCGGGATAGCGAAGTCGCGCTCGACTTCCTGGATCGCCGACAGCTCGCCATTGCCACGCTCCTCGCGGTTCAGCGCGATCAGCACGCCGGCGGCCTTGGCCTGCTGGGCGTTGATGATCTGCATGACCTCGCGGATGGCGGTACCGGCGGTGATCACGTCGTCGATGATCAGCACGTCGCCGGCCAGCGGAGCGCCGACCAGGCTGCCGCCTTCACCGTGATCCTTGGCTTCCTTGCGGTTGAAGCACCATGGCACGTCGAGCTGGTGCTGCTCGGCGAGGGCCACGGCAGTGGCCGCCGCCAGGGGAATGCCTTTGTAGGCCGGGCCGAACAGGACGTCGAACGGGATCTTGCTGTCGACGATCGCCGCGGCGTAGCAACGCCCCAGCTGGGCCAGCGCGGAGCCTGTGTTGAACAGGCCGGCATTGAAGAAATACGGGCTGGTACGTCCCGATTTCAGGGTGAATTCACCGAAGCGCAGAACGCCGCGATCGATGGCAAAACGGATGAAGTCGCGCTGATACGGCTGCATGAAAGGTCCCGGACACCACGGATTTAGCTAAATGTGTTGAGCTCGGGTATCATACACGCACGAGATTTTTGGGGCCATTTATGCGGATCATCAGTGTGAACGTAAATGGCATTCAGGCTGCGGCCGAGCGTGGATTGCTCAGCTGGTTGCAAGCCCAGAATGCCGACGTCATCTGCCTTCAGGATACCCGCGCCTCGGCCTTTGAACTCGACGACCCAGCTTTCCAGCTCGATGGCTATTTCCTTTACGCCTGCGATGCGGAGGTGCCCACCCAAGGTGGCGTGGCACTGTACTCGCGCATGCAGCCCAAGGCAGTCATCACCGGCCTGGGCTTCGAGACAGCCGATCGCTACGGGCGTTATCTGCAAGCAGATTTCGACAAAGTCAGTATTGCCAGCCTGTTGCTGCCTTCGGGCATGAACGGCGACGAAGACTTGAACCAGAAGTTCAAGTTGATGGACGACTTCGCCAAGTACCTGGACAAGCAACGTCGCAAGCGCCGCGAGTACATCTACTGCGGTTCGTTCTACGTGGCGCAGCAGAAGCTCGATATCAAGAACTGGCGTGACAGCCAGCAGGCGGTTGGTTTCCTGCCCCCTGAGCGCGCCTGGATGGATGCGATCACCGGCGACATGGGCTATGTCGACGCGCTGCGTGAAGTCAGCCGTGAAGGCGACCAGTACAGCTGGTGGCCGGACAACGAGCAGGCCGAGATGCTCAACCTGGGCTACCGGTTCGACTACCAGATCCTTACCCCTGGCCTGCGCCGCTTCGTGCGCAACGCCCGCCTGCCGCGTCAGCCGCGCTTCTCCCAGCACGCGCCATTGATCGTGGACTACGACTGGACGCTGACCATCTGAGGATGGCACGCACAAAAAAGCCGACCATCAGGTCGGCTTTTTCATGCTTATCTGATCGGCCGCCAGATCCAGGGGTACCGATACGGCTTCCCTTCATTGGCCCTCACCGCCGCCAGGATGATCAGGATCAGCACTGCCACCATCAGCGCGGCGAACAGCACGATCCCGATGACCACGAACATCAGCAGGAAGCAGACGAACCCGGCAATGGTCACGCTGATCTGAAAGTTCAGCGCCTCCTTGCCCTGGGCATCGATGAAAGGATCCTGCTCGCGCTTAAGGTGCCACAGCACCAGCGGACCGAGCAGATGCCCGAGCGGCAGCACCAGCCCGAGCAGCGCCGAGAGGTGGCAGAACATCGCCCACTGCCGGACATCGTTCATGTTCCGCACCTCCCTGGCGTGCTGTCAGTCGGCGAGCGCGGCCTGCTGCAGCTCGAAGATCTCGCCCATGCCTTTTTGCGCCAGCGCCAGCATGGCGTTGAAGTCTTCAGGCTGGAATGGCGCGCCTTCGGCGGTGCCCTGCACTTCGATGAAGCCACCGGCGCTGGTCATGACCACGTTGAGGTCGGTCTCGGCGGCGGAGTCCTCGAGGTAATCGAGGTCGAGCACGGCCTCGCCCTGGTACATTCCCACCGACACGGCGGCGATCATGTGCTTGAGCGGGTTGCCGCCCTTCAGGCCGCCACGCTTCTTGATCACCGCCAGCGCGTCGCACAGGGCGACCATCGCGCCGGTGATCGAGGCGGTACGGGTGCCGCCATCGGCCTGAATCACGTCGCAGTCGACGTACAGGGTGATGTCGCCGAGCTTGCTCATGTCCAGCGCGGCGCGCAGGGAACGGCCAATCAGGCGTTGGATCTCGAGGGTGCGGCCACCTTGCTTGCCGCGGCTGGCTTCACGCTGGTTACGCTCGCCGGTGGAGCGCGGCAGCATGCCGTATTCGGCAGTCAGCCAGCCTTGGCCCTGACCTTTGAGGAAGCGGGGGACACCATTCTCGACGCTGACCGTGCAGATGACTTTGGTGTCACCGAACTCGACCAGTACCGATCCCTCGGCGTGCTTGGTGTAGTTGCGGGTAATGCGGATCGAGCGGAGCTGATCGGCGGCGCGACCACTTGGACGTTTCATCTGGGATACCTGTACCGGGACTTTGAATCTGCCGAGCATTATAGGGCCCGCAGCCCGGCGAAGGCACGCCTGTCGTCGCGGTCGCGCAGCCTGTCGCCTTTTCCTACGGGCTGCAGATGGGCCGGTAGCATGGGTGGATTGGGCGCCTGGGCCGCACTGCGCTACAATCCTGCGCCTTGCAGCCGACAGGCTCCCCGTTCACCTGATTACGCGAGGTACTCCCCATGGTGCATAGCATGACCGCTTTTGCTCGTGTCGAGCGCGCTGGCAGCCAAGGCACCCTGATCTGGGAGCTGCGCTCGGTCAACCACCGCTATCTCGAACCCCATCTGCGCCTGCCCGAAGCCCTGCGCGACCTCGAAGGTGCCGTGCGTGAAGGCCTGCGCCAAGGCCTGTCCCGTGGCAAGGTCGAATGCACCCTGCGCCTGAGCGAGGACAGCACCGGCAAGCCACTGCAGGTCGATCGCGAGCGTGCCGCGCAGCTGGTCGCCGCCGCCGAGACCGTCGCCAGCCTGATCAAGCAGCCGGCACCGCTCAACCCGCTGGAGGTGCTGGCCTGGCCGGGCGTGCTGGTGGCTGACGCGACGGATCCGCAGGCGCTCAACGCCGAAGCCGTTGCCCTGTTCAACGACGCCCTGAGCGAGCTCAAGGCAGGCCGTCAGCGCGAAGGTGCCGAATTGGCCCGGCTGATCAACGAGCGCCTGGACAGCATGGCGGGCGAAGTGGCCACCCTGCGCGCCCTGGTGCCGCAGATGCTGGCCGCGCAAAGGCAGAAGATCCTCGACCGCTTCGGCGACATGCAGGCCGAGCTCGACCCGCAGCGCCTGGAGCAGGAAATGGTCCTGCTGGCGCAGAAGAGCGACGTCGCCGAAGAGCTGGACCGCCTCAGCACCCACGTCACCGAAGTGCGCCGGGTGCTCAAGTCCGGCGGCGCCGCCGGTCGACGCCTGGACTTCCTGATGCAGGAGCTCAACCGCGAAGCCAACACCCTCGGCTCCAAGGCCTTCGACCCACGCAGCACGCAAGCGGCGGTCAACCTGAAGGTGCTGATCGAGCAGATGCGTGAACAAGTACAGAACATCGAGTAAGGCCACCCCTACCATGAATCACAGCAGCGGCACCCTCTACATCGTCTCGGCCCCGTCCGGCGCCGGCAAGACCAGCCTGGTCACGGCACTGCGCAAGGACGACCCGAACGTCCGCGTCTCGGTTTCCCACACCACTCGCGCCATGCGTCCGGGCGAAGAACACGGAGTGAACTATCACTTCGTCGCCCACGAAGAATTCAAGGCGCTGATCACCAAGGGCGACTTCGTCGAACACGCCGAGGTGTTCGGCAACTTCTACGGCACCTCGCGCAGCGCCCTGCAGGAAACCCTCGACCAGGGCTACGACCTGATCCTCGAGATCGACTGGCAGGGTGCCCAGCAGGTGCGCAAGCTGATGCCCGAGGCGCGTTCGATCTTCATCCTGCCGCCTAGCCAGGAGGCTCTGCGCCAGCGTCTGGACGGTCGCGGCCAGGACAGCGAGGAAATCATCGCCGGGCGCATGAAGGAAGCGGTCAGCGAGATGGTGCACTACGACGAGTATGAGTACGTCATCATCAACGATGACTTCGACGTGGCGCTGGAAGAAATGAAGGCGGTATTCGCCTCAAATCGCCTGTTGCTGAAGAAACAGCAGGCGCGGCATGGTGAGTTGCTCAAGCAGCTGATCGGCTGAAGACCGCCGGGGGCCTCTTCGAGGCCCTTTCGCGATACGAGGCCGCTCCCACAAGGGATCGCGTCAATATGGACTGACGCGATCGCCTGTGGGAGCGGCCTTGTGTCGCGATAGGGGCGCAAAGCGCCCCCATGCATTAGTCCTGCAACTGAATGGTCGCCTGCTGACGCAGGGTAGCCCCGAGGAAATACGCCGGCGCTCGCAGCCGCGACAGCATCATCAGCACGATCCCCAGTGCCGAGATGATCGCCGCGATCACGAACACCAGCCCCAGCCCGCCCACATGCGAGCCGCTGCCGAAGTCCGGCGAAGCGCTGTCGATGGCGGTGCGCACGAAGATCACCGACAGGATCGCCCCGCCCACCAGCGGACATACGCCGCGCATGAAGAAGTGACGCACGCTGTCGAACAGGCTGTGGCGGAAGTACCACACACAGGCGAACGCGGTCAGCGAGTAGTAGAAGCAGATCATCATGCCCAGGGCAGTGATGGTGTCGGCCAGCACGTTCTCGCTCAGCGTGCGCATGGTCACGTAGAACAGGCCCGCGGCAATACCGGCGCAGATGGTCGCGTAGCGCGGCGTCTGCGAACGCGGGCACACCTTGGCGAAGCGCTGCGGCACCGCGCCGTAGTAGCCCATGGCAAGCAGGGTGCGCGCCGGCGAGACGAAGGTCGACTGCAGCGAGGCGGCGGTGCTGGCCAGCACCGCGATGGACATCAGGATCGCCAACGGCCCCATGACCGGGCCCGCCAGGTGGGCGAAGACGTTCTCCTGGATGCGCGGATTGCCCAGGCCCAGGCCATGCTCGCTGATCCCGGCGAACTGCAGGGTGGCGATGGCGGTGAGCAGGTACAGGCCGAGGATCAGCAGCACGGTCCAGGTGGCGGCCTTGCCGGGTACCTCTTCACTGCCGACCGACTCTTCGCTGACGGTCAGGCACACGTCCCAGCCCCAGAAGATGAAGATCGACAGCGACAGACCCGCGGCGAAGGCGGAGAACGACTCGACGCCGAACGGGTTGAACCAGGCGAAGTCGAATTCCAGCGGAGGCGGCGCCGTGGTCTCGCCGAACGCGGCGAAGGCAAAGCCGATCAGCACCAGCAACTGCAAGGCCACCAGACCGTACTGCACCGTCATGGTAGTGGCCATGCCGCGACAACATATCCACACCGCCAGGGCGATGAACACGCAACAGGTGGTGACGTTGACCAGCAAGTTGTCCGCCAGCGCCGCCAGTTCCTGGTTGCCGGTGATCTGGGCCAGGAACAGGTAGAAGAAGTCCACCGCCACCCCAGCCAGGTTGGACAGCACGATGGTGGTGGCCACCACCAGGCCCCAGCCACCGATCCAGCCGATCATCGGGCCGAAGGCGCGGGCCGACCAGGTGAAGGACGTGCCGCTGTCAGGCTCCGCCGAGTTCAGCTCGCGGTAGCCCAGGGCCACCAGCAGCATCGGCAGGAAGCCGACGATGAACACCGCCGGCAGATGGGCGCCGACTTCGCGCACGGTCGGGCCGAGCGCCCCGGTCAGGGTGTAGACCGGGGCGATGGTGGAAATGCCCAGCACGACGCTGGCCAGCAGACCGAGGCGGCCCTTGGCCAGGCCCTTGCTGCGTGGGGTGTTGCCCGAGTCGGACGCCACGTCGGGTGGGCGTCCGGCTTCTGTGTAATCGCTCATGAGTATTTGCCGTAACTATTGGAATTGTTGTCACAGGCCCGCCGTGGAGGGCCCGCTTCCACTCATTGAAAGCTCGCTGTCGGGGGTGAGTCATCCGAGACTTTCGGGTGACGTCAGAAGCGCTTCTGGCGCTCACCCTCCCGTGCAGCATGGGCAATGCAGGCCTCGCGGAACGCCTCGAACAGGCGCAGCGAGACCGGGTTTTCGGCGAAACGCCATTCAGGGTGCCACTGCACGCCAAGTACAAAGCCCGGCGCATCAGGCATCGACACCGCTTCGATCAGGCCATCCGGGGCCCGTGCCTCGACACGCAGGCCCGGGGCCAGGCGGTCGACGCCCTGGCTGTGCAGCGAGTTGACCTCGAACTGCGCAGCCAGGCCCAGGCGCTCGAACAACCCGCCAGGCTCAAGGCCAACGGGGTGACGAGGGCCGTATTGCACCTCCAGGGGTGCGTCCTCAGGTTCACGGTGGTCCAGGTAGCCGGGCAGCTCCTGCACCCGCTGGTGCAGGCTGCCGCCCAGGGCCACGTTCAGCTCCTGGAAGCCACGGCAGATGCAGAACACCGGCACACCGGCGGCAATCGCCGCCTGCAGCAGCGGCAAGGTCAGCCGGTCACGGGCAAGATCGTGCCGGGTACCTTCCGCGCTGGGCGCGCCATTGTAATGATGCGGCTCGACATTTGAAGGCGAACCGGTAAAAAGAATGCCATCGAGCCGGGCCAGCAGGGCCTGCGTGTCGCTGCCGCCATCGCGGGCCGGCAGGATCAGCGGCAGCCCGGCAAAGCCCGCGGCCTCGACATACTTGTCGCCCACCGTGTGCGACGAGTTCTTCCCCACCTGCTGGCGGCAGGCGCTGACACCGATCAAGGGGACCGCAATTGCGCTCATGGGCTTACACCGTGTGCAGGTACCAGTTGTACTCGAGGTCGGAGATCGACACTTCGAACTCGGCCAGCTCGCTCTCCTTGCAGGCCACGAAGATATCGATGTAGTCCGGGCTGATGTATTGGTTGAGGACTTCGCTGTCGTCCAGCGCGCGCAGGGCGTCGCGCAGGTTGTTCGGCAGGCTCTGCTCCAGCTGTTCGTAGGAGTTGCCTTCGATCGGCGCGTCCGGCTCGACCTTGTTGGTCAGGCCGTGGTGGATGCCGGCGAGGATCGCCGCGAGCATCAGGTACGGGTTGGCGTCGGCACCAGCAACGCGGTGCTCGATGCGCACGTTCTCGCTGCTGTCGGTCGGCACGCGGACCGCCACGGTGCGATTGTCCAGGCCCCAGCTCGGCGCGTTGGGCACGTAGAACTGGGCGCCGAAGCGGCGATAGGAGTTGATGTTCGGGCAGAGGAACGCCATCGACGCCGGCATGGTCTCCAGCACGCCACCGATGGCGTGGCGCAGGGTGTCGCTTTGCAGCGGATCTTCGTGAGCGAAGATGTTCTTGCCGGTCTTCTTGTCGAGCAACGAGATATGCACGTGCAGGCCGTTGCCCGCCTGGCCCGGATAGGGCTTGGCCATGAAGGTGGAGTCCATTTCATGGTCATAGGCGACGTTCTTGATCAGGCGCTTGAGCAGGATCGCGTAGTCGCAGGCCTTCATCGGGTCGGCGACGTGGTGCAGGTTCACCTCGAACTGCGCCGGGGCGCTTTCCTTGACGATCGCGTCGGCCGGCAGGCCCTGCTCCTTGGCGGCTTCGAGCATGTCCTGCAGGCAGTCGGCGTACTCGTCGAGGTCGTCGATCAGGTACACCTGGGTCGACTGCGGACGCTTGCCCGAAATGGGCGAGCGCGGCGGCTGCGGACGACCGTTGAGGTTGTCCTGATCGATCAGGTAGAACTCCAGCTCGAACGCGGCGCAGATGTCCAGGCCCAGGTCGTCGAACTTGCTCACCACCTGGCGCAGCACTTCCCGTGGGTCGGCGAAGAACGGCGCGCCGTCCAGCTCGTGCATGGTCATCAGCAACTGCGCGGTCGGGCGCTTCTGCCACGGTTCGTCGCACAGCGTGCCGGGGATCGGAAAACAGATGCGATCAGCGTCGCCGATGTCCAGGCCCAGGCCGGTGCTCTCGACGGTAGAGCCGTTGATATCCAGGGCGAACAGCGAGGCCGGCAGGTTGATGCCCTTCTCGTACACCTTGTGCAGGCTGGCGCGCTCGATGCGCTTGCCGCGCACCACGCCGTTCATGTCGGAGATCAGCAGGTCGACGTACTGGGTATCCGGATGGGCATCCAGGAACTCAAGCATCTCGCGGGAAGAACTGGCGCACGGGGAGACCGACGTCATGGCTGTACATCCTTTGATTCGGAGCGGCGATGTGGGGAACTGCGGATGACGCCTCGGAAGGCGACGATGGTGCTGCTGTTGTTCTTTTCACTGGCCCATCGTTGGGGGCTGGTTGCCGACCGGTTGCATTGATTCCCGGGGGCCGTTCCACTATAAAATGGCCCCAACGCAACAGACATTGGCATTTCGGCAAGCAGAGCGTGCATCGATGCAATATCAGATCAACCATGCGGACCTCGCCCTGGTCCTGGCACTGGAACGTGGCCGCTCGCTGGCCAAGGCTGCCGAACTGCTCAAGGTCGACGTTTCCACCGTGTTCCGCTCGATCCGCCGACTGGAGTCGGCGCTGGGCACCGCGCTGTTCGTCAAGAGCCGCAAGGGCTACCTGCCCACCGACACCGCCCAGGCCCTGGCCGAGCAGGCCGAGCGCGCCGAACAGGCGCTGGACGCGGCGCGCATCGCGCTGACCAGCGGCGAGCAAGTGGTCAGCGGCACCGTGCGCCTGACCTGCACCGAAGCCGTGCTGCACAGCCTGCTGCTGCCGGCGCTGGCCGAGTTCATGCCCAACTACCCGGCACTGTCACTGGAGATGGGCACCTCCAACACCTTCGCCAACCTCAGCCGCCGCGATGCCGACATCGCCCTGCGCCTGACCAACACGCCGCCGGAGCATCTGGTGGGCCGCTGCCTGGGCTCGACCTCCTACGTGGTCTGTGGCCGGCCGGCATTGCGTGAGCGCTTGCAGGAGTCCGCCACCAGCGTGCCGTGGATCGCTCCCGACGACTCCATGCAGGACCACGCCACCGTGGTCTGGCGCAACCAGCACCACCCGGGGCTGATCCCGCGCTACCAGTGCAGTGGCATGTCGACCATCGCCCAGCTGGTAACCACCGGCCTGGGCGTGGCGGCGCTGCCCGACTACATGGTCCACGATCTGCCCGGTGTGGAGGCGCTCAGCGGCCCGCTGCCGGGTTGTGACACCCAATTGTGGCTGCTGACCCGACCAGACTGCCGCGCCTTGCGCTCGGTGCAGACGCTGTTCGAGGAGTTGACCCCGCGCCTGCGCGACGCGATGTTGCGTTAACGCGTCAAGGGCGGTTGTTTTCGGGTGACGGGAACCGTTATCGTCGGCGTCAGGATTGGCGCTTTACGTGGGCCTTTTCGCGGGTAACCCCACTCCCACGGGTTCGCTGCACGCCGAGAGAACAGTGCAGTCCCTGTGGGAGCGGGGTTACCCGCGAATAGCCCTCACTGCACCCTCCAGGACAGGCACCCGACAAAACAACCCTTCCCTATTGGCTGGTGATTTTTTAAACTATCGAGTCCGCCTGCCCATTCTGGGCTGGACGCCTACCGCATTTGCTACTGAGGAAGACCATGGCCCGCGTAACTGTTGAAGACTGCCTGGAACACGTGGATAACCGCTTCGAGCTGGTCATGCTCTCGACCAAGCGCGCTCGCCAGCTGGCTACCGGCGGCAAGGAGCCACGCGTTGCGTGGGAAAACGACAAGCCGACCGTCGTCGCCCTGCGTGAAATCGCCGAAGGCATCGTCACTCCAGAGTTCATCGCCGCCGAAGAGATCGTCACCGAAGATCCGGTATTCGCCGCGTTCGAGGACGAGAACAACGAGGCCGTCTGATTGATGCCCAGTCGACACCGTGCGGCGCAAGGCCCTCTTCTTCAGCAAGAGGTGAAACCATGCCGGGTATAGAAGCCCTCGCCGAACGGCTGTCGACCTATCTGGGCCCCGAACAGGTCAACCTGGTTCGTCGGGCCTATTTCTACGCCGAACAGGCCCACGACGGGCAGCGCCGCCGCAGCGGCGAGCCCTACGTGACCCATCCGCTGGCGGTCGCCAGCATCCTCGCCGACATGCACATGGACCATCAGAGCCTGATGGCGGCCATGCTGCACGACGTGATCGAGGACACCGGCATCGCCAAGGAAGCCTTGAGCCAGCAGTTCGGCGAGACCGTCGCCGAGCTGGTCGATGGGGTCAGCAAGCTGACCCAGATGAACTTCGAGACCAAGGCCGAGGCGCAGGCCGAGAACTTCCAGAAGATGGCCATGGCCATGGCCCGCGACATCCGCGTGATCCTGGTCAAGCTGGCCGACCGCCTGCACAACATGCGCACCCTGGAAGTGCTGTCCGGCGAAAAGCGCCGGCGCATCGCCAAGGAAACCCTCGAGATCTACGCCCCCATCGCCAACCGCCTGGGGATGCACACCGTGCGCGTGGAGTTCGAGGACCTCGGCTTCAAGGCCATGCATCCGATGCGCTCGTCGCTGATCCATCGGGCGGTGAAGGCAGCGCGCGGCAACCGCAAGGAAATCGTCGCCAAGATCGAGACCTCGCTGGCCAACTGCCTGGCCGCCGACGGCATCGAGGGCGAGGTCAGCGGCCGGCAGAAGCACCTCTATGGCATCTACAAGAAGATGCGCGGCAAACGCCGCGCCTTCACCGAGATCATGGACGTGTACGCCTTCCGCATCATCGTCGACAAGGTCGACACCTGCTACCGCGTGCTCGGCGCCGTGCACAACCTGTACAAGCCGCTGCCGGGCCGCTTCAAGGACTACATCGCGATTCCCAAGGCCAACGGCTACCAGTCGTTGCACACCACGCTGTTCGGCATGCACGGGGTGCCCATCGAGATCCAGATCCGCACCCGCGAAATGGAAGAGATGGCCAACAACGGCATCGCCGCGCACTGGCTGTACAAGTCCAACGAGGAAGAACAGCCCAAGGGCAGCCATGCCCGCGCTCGCCAATGGGTCAAGGGCATCCTAGAGCTGCAGCAGCGCGCCGGCAACTCGCTGGAATTCATCGAGAGCGTGAAGATCGACCTGTTCCCGGACGAGGTCTACGTCTTCACCCCGAAAGGGCGGATCATGGAGCTGCCCAAAGGCTCCACCGCCGTCGACTTCGCCTACGCGGTGCACACCGATGTCGGCAACAGCTGCATCGCCTGCCGCATCAACCGTCGCCTGGCGCCGTTGTCCGAGCCGCTGCAGAGCGGCTCCACCGTCGAGATCGTCAGCGCCCCGGGCGCGCGCCCCAATCCGGCCTGGCTCAACTTCGTGGTCACCGGCAAGGCGCGCACGCACATTCGCCACGCCCTCAAGCAGCAACGCCGCTCCGAGTCCATCAGCCTTGGCGAGCGCCTGCTGAACAAGGTACTCACCGGCTTCGACAGCAGCCTGGAGAAGATCCCCCAGGAGCGCATCCAGGCGATCCTCGCCGAGTACCGTCTGGAACTGGTCGAGGACCTGCTCGAAGACATCGGCCTGGGCAACCGCATGGCCTACGTGGTCGCCCGCCGCCTGCTGTCCGCCGAAGGCGAGCAACTGCCGGCGCCGGAAGGCCCGCTGGCGATCCGCGGTACCGAAGGCCTGGTACTCAGCTACGCCAAGTGCTGCACGCCGATTCCTGGCGACCCGATCGTCGGCCACCTGTCGGCAGGCAAAGGCATGGTCGTGCACCTGGAGGACTGTCGCAACATCAGCGAGATCCGCCACAACCCCGAGAAGTGCCTGCAACTCTCCTGGGCCAAGGACATCACCGGCGAGTTCAACGTCGAACTGCGCGTCGAACTGGAGCACCAGCGCGGCCTGATCGCGCTGCTGGCCAGCAGCGTCAACGCCGCCGACGGCAACATCGAGAAAATCAGCATGGACGAACGCGACGGCCGTATCAGCGTGGTCCAACTGGTGGTCAGCGTGCGCGACCGCGTGCACCTGGCCCGCGTGATCAAGAAGCTGCGCACCTTGACCGGCGTGGTCCGTATCACCCGGACGCGTGCGTAGTCCGCCAACCGCAAGGAGTCATCATGAGCAAGACCGTCATCACCAGCGACAAGGCCCCTGCCGCCATCGGCACCTACTCGCAAGCGATCAAGGCTGGCAACACCGTGTACATGTCGGGCCAGATCCCCCTCGATCCAAAGACCATGGAGCTGGTCGAAGGCTTCGAAGCCCAGACCGTGCAGGTGTTCGAGAACCTGAAGTCGGTCGCCGAAGCCGCCGGCGGTTCGTTCAAGGACATCGTCAAGCTGAACATCTTCCTCACCGACCTGAGCCACTTCGCCAAGGTCAACGAAGTCATGGGCCGCTACTTCGAGCAGCCTTACCCGGCCCGCGCCGCCATCGGCGTGGCTGCGCTGCCGAAGGGCGCGCAGGTCGAGATGGACGCCATCCTGGTCCTCGAGTAATGCCCCGGGTGACGGGCGCCAGGCCCGTCACCGCCCTTTCCTGCCCCAAGGTCCCCACCATGCGCCACGCATTGCCTCTCGCGCTGGCAGCCCTGCTCCTGGGCGGCTGCGCCAGCCACAAACCCGAAGATTTCAACGGCACCTGGATCAACCAGGCCGCCATCGATGCCGCTGTCAAAGGCACCAGCCTGCGCCAGGCGCTGGGCGAGCACGGGCCGGTGTTCGAATGGAAGATCGACGTCAAGAACCAGCAGGCCAGCTTCAGCAACGGCTTCGAAGCCGCCGACGGGCGCCTGAGCGCCAACGAGAAGGACTGGCAGGTCAGCTTCGAAGGTGGCCAGAGCGAACAGCTCAAACTCGATGGCGACGAGCTGCAGGCAATCGACCCTTCGGGCCATGAGCAGACCTTCGTGCGCAGCAAGAGCCCGGACAACGCCCCCCTGGGCGGCAGCTTCGAGAAGGCGCTGTACCAGCAGTATCTGGGCGGCGAATGGAAGATCGTCGAGGGCCAGGGCAAAGGGGCCATGGTGCGCTTCGGCGATACCGGCAACATCACCGGCCTGCCTGGGCCGGACCGCTTCGCCCTGTGCCTGGCTGGCGATTGCGCGACCATGGGCGATGGCAATGACAGCCTGTGGCTGGAGCGCAACCAGCGTGGCGCGCCATGGATCTTCAAGCGTGACGGCGACACACTGGAAATCTTCCAGGCGGTGAACCGCGCCCAGCCCGACGAAATGCCGCAGCTGGCCGCCGGCGCACGGCAGTGGGTGCTGGAGAAAGACTGAAGCACGCACACGACCCCTGTAGGAGCGGCCTTGTGTCGCGAAAGGTCTGCGAAGCAGCCCCGGCAATCCATGCGCTGACCCATGAATCCAGGGGCCGCTTTGCGGCCCTTTCGCGACACAAGGCCGCTCCTACAGGGGGCGCATCCAGCCTTGAAGGTTAGTTTCTTCCCTCAAGAATGGCGGCATAGCCCTCTTTATAGCTGGGGTACTGCGGCACCCACCCCAACGCCCGGGCCCGCGCATTGCTGCAACGCTTGCTGCCGGTACGTCGTACCCGCTGTTCATCCGACCACTCGGTGACACCCATATACTCGCGCAGCCAGGCCACCACCTCGGCCAGTGGCACCGGATCGTCATCGACGCCGAGATAGCAGTCATCCAGCACCACGCCCCGGGCTTCGGCCTGCAGCAGGTGAGCCAGCAGGCTGGCGGCATCCTCGGCATGGATACGGTTGCCGTACAGCGGCGGCTCTTCAGCCACGCGATAGCCCTGGCGCACCTGGCTCAGCAGCCACTCGCGCCCCGGGCCATAGATGCCGGTCAGACGCACGATGCTGGTCGCAATACCGCTGCCCAGCGCGAGACGCTCAGCCTCCAGCATCACCCTGCCGGAATAGCCCTCCGGCTCGGTGGCCGCCGTCTCGTCGATCCACTCGCCGTCCTGCTGCGCATGAACACTGCTGCTGGACACGAACAGCAAGCGCCGCGGCCGTTGCCCTTTTGCTTCCAGCCAGCCCAGGACATGACGCAGCCCCTCAACATAGGCAGCCCGGTAGCCCGCTTCGTCATGCTGGCTGGCGGCCACGCAGTAGACCAGGTAGTCCGGGGCGCGCTCAGGCCAAGCGCCCGGCTGACGGCGGTCGGACAGATCGGCGGCGATGGGCCGAACCCCTTGAGGAAGCTGGTCCACCGAGCGCCGAAGGCCGCTGACCTGCCAGCCTTTGGCCAGCAACTGAAGCGCCAGACGCCCTCCCACATCGCCACAACCTACGATCAATGCGCTGATGCCCGACATCACGAAACTCCAAATCCAAAGGCGCAGGCTAGCCGGATTACACGATCAACGGCTAGACAAAGGTTAAAAAAACCAATCTCATTACTTCTGTTAACAAGAATTACTTGCAATAATGGCGGCCTTGTCTGTTCTCGGCCTGCTTCGAGGCCTTGGAGAACTCAACCCATTTCTCTTCATCAGGTCCGGCCAGCATGACACGCACTCAACCTTCCGCTTCGCCAACCCCGTCGCGCGCCTGGCGCGCCATTGCCGCGCTGATGTTCAGCCTGGTTCTGGCCCCGGCAGCCATGGCCGAAGAGCCGACCACCGGCACCGCGACTCCCGCCGCCGCCACCGCCCCGGCCGCGCCAGCCGCCGAAGGCCAGGCGCCGGCAGCCGCGCCGATCGGCGCGCCCGCCGAGGCGAACGCAGCGGTGGAAGGCCAGCCAGCGGTCGACGAGAGCGTGCAGGCGGTGGTCGAAGACACCTCGCTGGGCATGGCCCACGACCTGTCCCCGTGGGGCATGTACAAGAACGCCGACGTGGTGGTGAAGGCCGTGATGATCGGCCTGGTCATCGCCTCGATCATCACCTGGACCATCTGGATCGCCAAAGGCTTCGAGCTGATGGGCGCCAAGCGTCGCCTGCGCGGTGAAATCGCGGCCCTGAAAAGGTCCGTGAGCCTGAAGGAAGCCAGCGAGCTGGCGAACAAGGAAGGCACCCTGGCCCACACCCTGGTGCATGACGCCCTCGAGGAAATGCGCCTGTCGGCAAACGCCCGTGAAAAGGAAGGCATCAAGGAGCGCGTCAGCTTCCGCCTCGAGCGCCTGGTTCATGCCAGCGGCCGCAACATGAGCAGCGGCACCGGCGTACTGGCCACCATCGGTTCCACCGCGCCGTTCGTCGGCCTGTTCGGTACCGTGTGGGGGATCATGAACAGCTTCATCGGCATCGCCAAGACCCAGACCACCAACCTGGCCGTGGTCGCCCCAGGCATCGCCGAGGCCCTGCTGGCTACCGCCCTGGGCCTGGTCGCCGCGATTCCGGCCGTGGTCATCTACAACGTCTTCGCGCGCTCCATCGCCGGCTACAAGGCGCAGGTCTCCGACGCTTCTGCGCAGGTCCTGCTGCTGGTCAGCCGTGATCTGGACCACCAGGGTGGCGAGCGCGCCGCCCCGCACATGGTGAAAGTGGGGTAAGCCATGGGCCTGCATCTCAACGAAGGTGGCGACGACCTCGCCGAAAACCACGAAATCAACGTCACGCCGTTCATCGACGTCATGCTGGTGCTGCTGATCATCTTCATGGTCGCGGCGCCCCTGGCCACGGTCGACATCAAGGTCGACCTGCCCGCCTCGACCGCCAAGCCGGCGCCGAGGCCCGAGAAGCCGGTGTTCGTCAGCGTCAAGGCCGACAAGAAGCTGTATGTCGGCGACGACCAGGTGGCCCAGCCCGACCAGCTTGGCACGATGCTCGACGCCAAGACCAAGGGCGACAAGGAAACCACCATCTTCTTCCAGGCTGACAAAGGCGTCGACTACGGCGACCTGATGGAAGTGATGAACACCATGCGCGCCGCCGGTTACCTGAAGGTCGGCCTGGTCGGACTCGAGACGGCAGCCAAGAAATGACGAAAACGCGCTCAAACATGGCGCGCTACGGTGGCAGCCTGGCGATCGTGCTGGGTGTGCACGCGGTCGCCGTGCTGCTGACGCTCAACTGGTCGGTGCCCCAGGCCCTCGAGCTGCCGCCGGCAGCGATGATGGTCGAGCTGGCACCGCTGCCCGAGCCCGCGCCGCCACCACCGCCAAAGGCCGCGCCCAAGCCACCGGCACCGGTCGAGGAGCCGCCCCTGCCCAAGCTGGCGGAGGCACCGAAGCCGAAGATCGCCATCGCCAAGCCGCCCAAGCCCAAGGCCAAGCCGCAGCCGCCCAAGCCCGAGAAGAAGCCTGAGCCGCCGAAGGACGAGCCACCGGCCAAGGAAGATGTCGCGGACACGCCGCCCAGCAACTCGCCTGCGCAGAAGTCGGCGGCGCCACAGCCGAGCATCGCGTCCAACAGCAATGCCCTGCCGAGCTGGCAGAGCGACCTGCTGCGCCATCTGGCCAAGTACAAGAAGTACCCCGAGGACGCTCGCCGTCGAGGCCTGCAGGGCATCAACCGCCTGCGCTTCGTGGTCGACGCCGAAGGCAAGGTGATCTCGTACTCGCTGGCCGGTGGTTCCGGCAGCGCGGCGCTGGACCGGGCCACGATGGAGATGATCCGCCGTGCCGGCACGGTACCGAAGCCCCCGGCGGAATTGCTGAACAACGGCACGATCGAAGTCGTCGCCCCGTTCGTCTACTCGCTGGACCGACGCTGACGTTTTTGTTTCTGTCACAAAACGGCAAGTCTGATAACGTGCGTCTATCGATTGCAGCCGCTATGCTGGGGCCGCAACTTCATGGACGCACGTTATGACCCTCACCGAACTTCGCTACATCGTCACCCTCGCGCAAGAGCAGCACTTCGGCCACGCGGCCGAGCGTTGCCATGTCAGCCAGCCGACCCTGTCGGTGGGCGTGAAGAAGCTCGAGGACGAACTCGGCGTGCTGATCTTCGAGCGCAGCAAGAGCGCGGTGCGCCTGACCCCGGTCGGCGAAAGCATCGTCGCCCAGGCGCAGAAGGTCCTGGAGCAGGCCCAGGGCATCCGCGAACTGGCCCAGGCCGGCAAGAACCAGCTGACCGCCCCGCTCAAGGTCGGCGCCATCTACACCGTCGGCCCCTACCTCTTCCCGCACCTGATCCCGCAACTGCACCGCGTTGCGCCGCAGATGCCGCTGTACATCGAAGAGAACTTCACCCACGTGCTGCGCGAGAAGCTGCGCAACGGCGAGCTGGACGCGGTGATCATCGCCCTGCCGTTCAACGAAGCCGACGTGCTGACCCTGCCGCTGTACGACGAGCCATTCTGCGCGCTGATGCCAGCGGACCACCCGTGGACCGCCAAGGACACCATCGACACCGCCATGCTCAACGACAAGAGCCTGCTGCTGCTTGGCGAGGGCCACTGCTTCCGCGACCAGGTGCTGGAAGCCTGTCCGACACTGAACAAAGGCAGTGAAGGCTCCAAGCACACCACAGTCGAGTCCAGCTCGCTGGAAACCATCCGCCACATGGTCGCCTCCGGTCTGGGCGTTTCGATCCTGCCGCTGTCCGCCGTACACAGCCACCACTACGCCCCTGGGGTCATCGAGGTCCGCCCGCTGACCGCGCCCGCGCCGTTCCGCACGGTGGCCATCGCCTGGCGCGCCAGCTTCCCACGACCGAAGGCCATCGAGATCCTCGCCGACTCGATCCGTCTCTGCTCGGTCGCCAAGCCGCCCGTGGAACAACCGGCCTGAGCCCATGACCGAGCTGTCGAACGTCCCGGTCACCACGCTCAAGGGCGTTGGCGAGGCCATGGCGGAAAAACTCGCCAAGGTCGGCCTGGAGAACCTGCAGGACCTGCTGTTCCACCTGCCGCTGCGCTACCAGGACCGTACCCGCGTGGTACCCATCGGCCAGCTGCGCCCTGGCCAGGACGCGGTGATCGAAGGCGTGGTCAGCGGTGCCGACGTGACCATGGGCAAGCGCCGCAGTCTGGTCGTGCGCCTGGGGGACGGTAGCGGCACGTTGAGCCTGCGCTTCTACCACTTCAGCAACGCGCAGAAGGAAGGCCTCAAGCGAGGCACCCACCTGCGCTGCTACGGCGAAGCCCGCCCAGGCGCCTCGGGGCTGGAGATCTACCATCCGGAATACCGTGCACTGAACGGCGACGAGGCACCGCCGCCGGTCGAACAGACGCTCACCCCCATCTACCCGACCACCGAAGGCCTGACCCAGCAACGCCTGCGCCTGCTCTGCCAGCAGAGCCTCGGCCTGCTCGGCCCGCGCAGCCTGCCCGACTGGCTGCCCGACGAACTGGCCCGCGACTACCAGTTGGCGCCGCTGAGCGACGCCATCCGCTACCTGCACAACCCGCCAGCCGACGCCGACCTCGACGAGCTCGCCGAAGGGCACCACTGGGCCCAGCACCGCCTGGCCTTCGAGGAACTGCTGACCCATCAGCTCTCGCAACAACGCCTGCGCGAGAGCCTGCGCAGCCTGCGCGCGCCGGTATTGCCCAAGGCCAGCCGCCTGCCGGCGCAGTACCTGGCCAATCTCGGCTTCACGCCCACGGGCGCCCAGCAGCGCGTCGGCAACGAAATCGCCTACGACCTCAGCCAGGCAGAGCCGATGATGCGCCTGGTTCAGGGCGATGTCGGCGCCGGCAAGACCGTGGTCGCCGCCCTGGCGGCGCTGCAGGCCCTGGAGGCCGGTTATCAGGTGGCATTGATGGCGCCCACCGAGATCCTGGCCGAACAGCACTTCATCACCTTCAAGCGCTGGCTGGAACCGCTGGGCATCGAAGTCGCCTGGCTGGCCGGCAAGCTCAAGGGCAAGGCCCGCGCCAGCGCCCTGGAGCAGATCGCCAATGGCGCGCCCATGGTGGTCGGCACCCACGCGCTGTTCCAGGACGAGGTGCAGTTCAAGCACCTGGCCCTGGCGATCATCGACGAACAGCACCGCTTCGGCGTGCAGCAGCGCCTGGCCCTGCGCAAGAAGGGCGTGATGGGCCAGTTGTGCCCGCACCAGCTGATCATGACCGCCACCCCGATCCCGCGCACCCTGGCCATGAGCGCCTACGCCGACCTGGACACCTCGATCCTCGATGAACTGCCGCCCGGCCGAACCCCGGTGAACACCGTGCTGGTGGCCGACAGCCGCCGTTTCGAGGTGGTCGAGCGAGTCCGCGCCGCCTGCGCCGAAGGCCGCCAGGCCTACTGGGTCTGCACCCTGATCGAGGAGTCCGAGGAGTTGACCTGCCAGGCCGCCGAGAGCACCTTCGAGGAGCTGGGCAGCGCCCTGGGCGAACTGCGCGTGGGCCTGATCCACGGGCGCATGAAGCCTGCGGAAAAGGCGGCGGTGATGGCCGAGTTCAAGGCCGGCGACCTGCAACTGCTGGTCGCCACCACGGTGATCGAGGTCGGCGTGGACGTGCCCAACGCCAGCCTGATGATCATCGAGAACCCCGAGCGCCTGGGCCTGGCCCAGTTGCACCAGCTACGCGGCCGAGTCGGCCGGGGCAGCGCGGTGAGCCATTGCGTGCTGCTCTATCACCCGCCGCTGTCGCAGATCGGCCGTGAACGCCTGGGCATCATGCGGGAAACCAACGACGGATTCGTCATAGCAGAGAAGGACCTGGAGTTGCGTGGCCCCGGCGAGATGCTCGGGACCCGCCAGACCGGCCTGCTGCAGTTCAAGGTCGCCGACCTGATGCGCGACGCCGACCTGCTGCCGGCCGTGCGCGATGCCGCCCAGGCCCTGCTGGCACGCTGGCCCGACCATGTCAGTCCATTGCTCGACCGCTGGCTGCGCCACGGCCAGCAATATGGCCAGGTGTGACGCCCGTCCCATAATGGATCCAGCTTGAGTGTCAGGCTGGTTATACTTCGCGTTTAGAGAAATTTTTGGATACAGACCATGACTGAAGTTGCCTTGGATACCGCAACCCCACACGCACCGTCTGTCATCCGGCTGTTGCTCGACAAACTCGGCGTCAGCTATCGCGAAGTGCCCGAACATCCGGCCCTGCCCGCCGCCGCCATCGTGCGGGCGGTGCTGCTCGACGACGAGATCGGCGCGCTGATGGTGCTGTTTCCGCAGAGTCAGCTGCTGGACCTCAAGCGCCTCGAAGAACTGACCGGCCGCAAACTCACCGCCGTGCCGCTGGCACGCCTGAGGCAGATGCTCGACAAGCACCACCTCAAGACCCTGCCCGCCATCCCGGCCCTGACCAGTTCGCCGTGCCAGTACGAAAAGAGCCTGCTCGACAACGAGGTCGTGCTGATCCAGTCCGGCGAGGCGGGCCTGCTGCTGGAGATCGGCCGGACCGCGTTCAAGAAGATGCTCGCCAAGGCCAGCGCCAGCAGCTTCGGGCAGGAGGTCAAGGACATTCGCCCGAACCTCGACCGCCCGGATGACGACCCACACGAAATCACCAAGGCCGTGCAGGCGTTCACCGCCCGGCGCATCCAGAAGCGGCTCGAAGAGACCATCGAGATCCCACCACTGGCCGACACCGCGCAAAAGATCATCAAGCTGCGGGTCGATCCCAACGCCAGCATCGACGACATCACCGGCGTGGTGGAGACCGACCCGGCCCTGGCCGCCCAGGTGGTCAGCTGGGCCGGCTCGCCCTATTACGCGTCACCGGGCAAGATCCGCTCGGTGGAGGACGCCATCGTCCGCGTGCTCGGCTTCGATCTGGTGATCAACCTGGCCCTGGGCCTGGCCTTGGGCAAGACCCTGAGCCTGCCCAAGGACCATCCACAGCAGGCCACGCCATACTGGCAGCAGTCGATCTACACCGCCGCGGTGATCGAGGGCCTGACCCGCGCCATGCCGCGCGCCGAGCGGCCGGAAGCGGGCCTGACCTACCTGGCCGGCCTGCTGCACAACTTCGGCTACCTGCTGCTGGCCCACGTCTTCCCGCCGCATTTCTCGCTGATCTGCCGCCATCTGGAGGTCAACCCGCACCTGTGCCACAGCTATGTGGAACAGCACCTGCTGGGGATCAGCCGTGAACAGATCGGCGCCTGGCTGATGAAGCTGTGGGACATGCCCGATGAGCTGTCCACGGCGCTACGGTTCCAGCACGACCCGACGTATGACGGTGAGTATTCGGCCTTCCCGAACCTGGTGTGCCTGGCGATTCGCCTGCTGCGCTCGCGGGGGATCGGCTCGGGGCCACAGGACGAGATTCCCGATGCCCTGCTCGAGCGCCTGGGCCTGACCCGGGACAAGGCCGAAGAGGTGGTGAACAAGGTGCTGGAGGCCGAGGCCTTGCTGCGCGAGCTGGCGTCGCAGTTCCACACACCGCATTGAAAATGGTGGGGGCGCCTCGCGCCCCTTTCGCCGGCAAGCCGGCTCCCACAGGGATCGTACAAGCCTGTACTTTGCGGGAACTGGCTTGTCGTGGCGACGAACCGCAGCGATGGGCCGCAATGCAGCCCCGGCGATTTCAGGCTTTCTTCTTCGGTTTCAGGTACTTCATCAAGCCCTGGAACCAGATCACCAGTGCCGGATTGCCCTTGATCTGGATGCTCTTGTCCTGAATCCCCTGCATGAACGCCAACTGCTTGTTGCCAGCCTGCAGCGTGGCGAAGCCGTAGGCGGCGTCCTTGAACGCGATGGCGAAGGCCGGCTGCGGGTGCAGGCCGCCCTTGCTGCTGATGCGCAGGTCCTTGACGATGAAGTGGCGGGCAACCTTGCCATCGAGCGTCTGCATCTGAAAGACCAGGTCCTTGTCCTGCAGCTGCTGCTGGAACGCCGGGCTATTGCGGCTGGCCTTGGCCATCAGCAAGCCCATGGCCCAGAGAAGAAAGCGAAACTTCATCAACACGCCTCGAATGAAAAGTGACTGAGTCGCGCAGTTTATCCGTTTCTCGCCCGGTTTATGCAAGTTCGCCGCATTTGATCACCAGAAACGCAACGGGCGCCTCAAGGCGCCCGTCGGGAAGATCTGTCGATCATTTTTTCTTGGCGGGTTTGGCCGGGACATTGACGCTGTCACGCAGGTTCTTGCCTGGCTTGAAGGCAACGGTATTGCTGGCCTTGATCTTCACTGGCTGGCCGGTCTGTGGGTTCTTGCCGGTACGGGCGCCACGATGGCGTTTTTCGAAGGTGCCGAAACCGACCAGGGTAACGGTGTCCTTGTCGAGCGCGCCGGTGATGCTGTCGAGAATCGCGTTGAGGACCTGGTTGGCCTTTTCCTTGGTCAGATCGGCCTTTTCGGCGATGACGGCGGCGAGTTCTGGTTTACGCATAGTGAAGCCTCTTTGACGGGATTTCTTGTTGTTATGCCGTGCTGCCGAACGGAGCAGCGTTCAAGGCACCGCAGGCTCTAGGCTGCGGCAGACGCCAGTGAGGATGGCACGCCGTCAGGGGCCGCGCCAGTATCTGGGCGGCCATTGTCGCGGCAAGAACAGGATAATTCCGACAGAACGCCCGCTATTTACGCCATCAAGGCAGGCAACTGGCGATTCAGGGCAAGTTTTTCCATGACCGCGCCGCCGGTCAGGGCGTAACCCAGCAATTGGCCGTCAGGGCCATGGCAGAGCACCTTGAGATCGGCTCCCGCGCCTTCCACAGTCCAGGTCCCCTCGCAGCCATGCGGCGGCGGCGATACCACCAGCGGGCAGGCCGGGGTCTTCACCGTGATCGGCATGGGTCCATAGGCCACCGCAGTCGAGTTGCCGGCCAGGGTCTGGGCCAGGGCCCGGGCACAGGTCATCAACGGCATGACATACAGCAGGTTGATGCCATCGACCTCGGCGCAGTCGCCCAGGGCGAAGATATTGGCGTGGGAGGTGCGCAACTGGCGGTCCACCACCACCCCACGATTGACCAGCAGCCCCGCCGCAGCGGCGAGGTCGGTACGGGGACGAAGGCCGATGGCCGACACCACCAGATCGCAGCTGATCACGCTGCCGTCGGACAGGTGTGCCTCGAGTGCTTCGCCTGCGTGTTGCAGACGGGTCAGCACGGGGCCCAGGTGAAAACGCACGCCCAGCCCTTCCAGGCCGGCCTGCACGGCGGCGGCGACCGCTGGGTGCAACAGTGTCGGCATGACCTGTTCGCACGGGGCGACGACCTCGCACTGCAAGCCACCCAGGGTCAGGTCGTTGGCGAACTCGCAACCGATCAGGCCGGCACCGAGGATCAGCACCCGCTGCTTGCCTGCGGCGGCGGCGCGAAAGCGCGCGTAGTCCTCGAGGTCGTTGATCGGGAAGATCAGCTCGCTGGCATCGCCCTCGACCGGCACCTGTACGGTCTGTGCGCCCCAGGCCAGCACCAGGTCGCGGTATTCGACGGCTTCCTCGCCGATCCACAGGCGCTTGTGGCCCGGGTCGATGCCGCTGATGCGAGTGTGGGTGCGGATCTCGGCCTTGAGTTGCTCGGCCATGGCGCCCGGCTCGGCCATGCACAGACCATCGGCATCCTTCTGCTTGGCATAGCCGGTGGAGAGCATGGGCTTGGAATAGGACCGACCGTCGTCGGCGGTGATCAGCAGCAGCGGCGTCTCGCCGTCGAGCTTGCGAAACTCTCGCGCCAGGTTGTAGCCGGCCAGGCCGGTACCAATGATCACCACAGGGGACGTCATGTCGTGCTTCCTTGTTCAGTTCAGGGGTTGCGATCAGCCGATGGCGATCATTTCGAAGTCGCTCTTGCCCACGCCGCAATCGGGGCACAGCCAGTCTTCCGGCACGTCTTCCCAACGAGTGCCGGGAGCGATGCCGTCGTCAGGCCAGCCTTCGGCTTCGTCATAGATCAGACCACAGACAATGCATTGCCACTTCTTCATCGGATGTCTTTCCTCGGTACAGACTCAGGCGTTGTGTTGCCGCTGATGGCCCTTTCGCGGGCTTGCCGGCGAAAGGGCCACCGCGCAAATCGTGTGGGCTTTGTACTGGGCCTGCTGGCAGGATGCAAGCCACGACGGCAAACATGCTAAGCTCGCCGCCTCTCTGGCCTGTATCAAGCATACCGACGTGCCGTACGAAACCCCGCAAGCAGCCGCTGTCGCGTGGCTGGCGTATCCACAGCTGGCGAGCACACTCGACCAGCCGACCCTGGACTGGCTGTTCGACGAAGGTTCCCTGACCCGTCGCCTGACCCAGCTCTCCCACGATCACTTCAGCGTCACCCCCCTGTTCGAGGGTTGGCAGCCCCTGCGTGAAGATGAATGCATTGCCCTGGGCCTGGCGCCCGGCGCGCAAGGCTGGGTGCGCGAGGTCTACTTGCGCGGCCATGGCCACCCCTGGGTATTTGCCCGCAGCGTGGCGAGCCGCACGGCACTGGAGCGCGGGGGGCTGGACCTGGAGACCCTGGGCAGCCGCTCGCTGGGCGAGTTGCTGTTCTGTGACCAGGCGTTCGTCCGCCACCCCATCGAAGTGTGCCGTTATCCGCAGCCGTGGCTGCCCGCCGAGGCCGCACATGCCGGACTGTGGGGACGACGCTCGCGCTTCACGCGCGACGGCCTCGACCTGCTGGTGGCCGAAGTATTCCTGCCCGCCCTGTGGCAGGCGGCCAAGGAGGAAAAACGCTGATGTACCTGCAACTGCTCAAGTCGCTCAACCGCCTGCATCCGCGGGCCTGGGACTTCGTCCAGCTCAGCCGCATGGATCGCCCGATCGGCATCTACCTGCTGCTGTGGCCGACGTTGTCGGCGGTGTGGATCGCCGGCAACGGGTCGCCGACCCTGGCCAACGTGTTGATCTTCGGCCTGGGCGTGGTGCTGATGCGTGCCGCCGGCTGCTGCATCAACGACTTCGCCGATCGCAAGGTGGATGGTCACGTCAAGCGCACCGCCGACAGGCCACTGGCCAGCGGTCGGGTGAAACCCCGCGAGGCGCTGGTGCTGTTCGCCGTGTTGGTCGGGGTGAGCTTCCTGCTGGTGCTGTGCACCAATGCGCAGACCGTGTGGCTGTCGTTCGGCGCTGTCGCCCTGGCATTCTGCTACCCGTTCATGAAGCGCTACACCTACTACCCGCAGGTGGTGCTGGGCGCGGCATACTCCTGGGGCATTCCCATGGCCTTCACCGCCGCGGGAGGCGAGCTGCCGGCCAGCGCCTGGCTGCTGTACATCGCCAACCTGCTGTGGACGGTGGGCTACGACACCTACTACGCCATGGTCGACCGCGACGACGACCTGAAGATCGGGGTGAAGTCCACCGCCATCCTGTTCGGCGAGGCCGACCGGGTGATCATTCTCACCCTGCAACTGCTGTCGCTGGGCTGCCTGCTGTTGGCGGGCAATCGTTTCGAGCTGGGCGGCTGGTTCCACCTGGGACTGCTGGCGGCGGCGGCGTGCTTTGCCTGGGAATTCTGGTCGACGCGCAAGCTGGACCGCGAGTCGTGCTTCAAGGCGTTCCTGCACAACCATTGGGCGGGGATGCTGATCTTTGTCGGGGTGGTGCTGGATTACGCGTTACGCTGAAAACCTTTGGGGCTGCTTTGCAGCCCTCTCGCCGCGAACCGCGGCGAAAGGGGCGCGATGCGACCCCGGCAATCTCAGGGCTTGGCGACGTGCCAGACGTCCTTCATGCCATCACCGGTAGTCTCCCCGGCCTTCTTGTCCTTGACGAAGGTGTACAGCGGCTTGCCGTCATAGGCCCACTGCATCGAGCCGTCGTCACGCTCGATCTGCGTCCACTTGCCTTCGGCCTTCTCGCCATCGCTGACCATCAGCGGCGGCCAGTTCTTGGCGCACTCGCCATTGCACATGGACTTGCCGCCGGCATCCTTGTCGAAGGTGTACAGGGTCATGCCATTGTGATCGACCCACATGCCGTCTTTTTCCATGGCGTGATGAGCGGACGCCACCCCCGGCACTGCCAGCGCAGCGCAAAGGGCCATCCAGCTCAGCGTATGTCGTGTCATTGGAATCACCGTTGTTTCGGGGGTGGAATGGGTTCTGTCAGCCGCCCTGGCGGCCCCTTGAAGCCTAGTTCAGTCACGCAATGTCGCCAGAATGGCCAACGCCCTGTCACACAGCTGCAATAATTCCGTTATCTAATGCGGGCCAAGACACCGTTCCTGGGAGAGGTAATTGAGCATGGTTGGCAGAAACATTCTGATCGTCGACGACGAAGCGCCTATCCGCGAGATGATCGCCGTTGCATTGGAAATGGCCGGCTATGACTGCCTCGAGGCGGAGAACTCGCAGCAGGCCCATGCCATCATCGTCGACCGCAAGCCGGACCTGATCCTGCTCGACTGGATGCTGCCGGGCACTTCGGGCATCGAACTGGCCCGCCGCCTCAAGCGCGACGAGCTGACCGGCGACATCCCGATCATCATGCTCACCGCCAAGGGCGAAGAGGACAACAAGATCCAGGGCCTGGAGGTCGGCGCCGACGACTACATCACCAAGCCCTTCTCGCCCCGCGAGCTGGTGGCGCGCCTGAAAGCCGTGTTGCGCCGCACCGGCCCGAGCGACAGCGAAGCGCCGATCGAAGTCGGCGGCCTGCTGCTCGATCCGATCAGCCACCGCGTGACCATCGATGGCAAGCCGGCCGAGATGGGCCCTACCGAATACCGCCTGCTGCAGTTCTTCATGACCCACCAGGAGCGCGCCTACACCCGCGGCCAACTGCTCGACCAGGTCTGGGGCGGCAACGTCTATGTCGAGGAGCGCACCGTCGACGTGCACATCCGTCGCCTGCGCAAGGCGCTGGGTGAAGCCTATGAAAATCTGGTACAAACCGTCCGCGGCACCGGCTATCGCTTCTCGACCAAGAGCTGATCGAAGCCCAAGCGCCCGCTGTACAAGGACTGTCAATTGAACCAGAACTGGCACGCGACCCTGATTCGCCACATGCTGCTGCTGATCACCGTCTGCCTGATCGGCGGACTGGTCAGCGGCTACTACGGCTGGAGCCTGGCCATCGGCCTGGCGATCTACCTGGGCTGGACGCTGAAGCAGTTGCTGCGCCTGCACGACTGGCTGCGCAACCACCAGCCCGACGAAGCACCGCCCGACGGCTACGGCCTGTGGGGCGAGGTGTTCGACAGCATCTACCACCTGCAACGCCGCGACCAGCGCGTGCGCGGCCGCCTGCAGGCGGTGATCGACCGGGTCCAGGAGTCCACCGCCGCGCTGCGTGACGCGGTGATCATGCTCGACAGCGAAGGCAACCTGGAGTGGTGGAACCGCGCCGCCGAAACCCTGCTGGGCTTCAAGACGCCACAGGACAGCGGCCAGCCGGTGACCAACCTGGTGCGCCACCCGCGCTTCAAGGAGTACTTCGAGTCGGAGAACTACGCCGAGCCGCTGGAAATCCCGTCACCGATCAACGACCGCCTGCGCGTGCAACTGCACATCACCCGCTACGGCAACAACGAACACCTGATGCTGGTGCGCGACGTGACCCGCATTCATCAGCTCGAGCAGATGCGCAAGGACTTCGTCGCCAACGTCTCCCACGAACTGCGCACGCCATTGACGGTGATCACCGGCTATCTCGAGACGCTGCTGGACAACGTCGAGGACGTGAATCCGCGCTGGAGCCGCGCCCTGCAGCAGATGAGCCAGCAAGGCTCGCGCATGCAGACCCTGCTCAACGACCTGTTGCTGCTGGCCAAGCTCGAGGCCACCGACTACCCCTCGGACAACCAGCCGGTGCTGGTCGATACCCTGCTCACCGCCATCAAGAACGACGCCCAGGCCCTGTCCGGCCCGCGCAACCAGCGCATCACCCTGGAGGCCGCGCCCGGCATCCGTCTCAAGGGCAGCGAGTCGGAGCTGCGCAGCGCGTTTTCCAACCTGGTGTTCAACGCGGTCAAGTACACCCAGGACGAAGGCAACATCCGCATCCGCTGGTGGGCCGACGACCAGGGTGCGCACCTGAGCGTGCAGGATTCGGGGGTCGGCATCGAAGCCAAGCACCTGCCCCGCCTGACCGAGCGCTTCTACCGCGTCGATTCCAGCCGCGCCTCCAACACCGGCGGCACCGGGCTGGGGCTGGCCATCGTCAAGCACGTACTGATGCGCCATCGCGGGCGCCTGGAGATCAGCAGCGTGCCGGGGCATGGCAGCACCTTTACCTGCCACTTCGCGCCGGCGCAATTGGTCGCAAACAAAGCCTGACATTACCGGGGCTGCTTTGCAGCCCTTTCGCCGGCAAGCCGGCTCCCACAGGTTCCGCATTACCTTGTGGGAGCCGGCTTGCCGGCGATGGGGCGCGAAGCGGCCCTTTGCTTTTGCGACTCCAGCCGCTACATTGGATCCCCTGTGCCAGCCAAAGCTGGCACTTTTTTTCTCTCCCTTTCAAAGACGGCCCCCGTAAAACCCCATCATGGACCCTTCCCCTGGTATCAGCCTCACCTCGTTGTTCGCCGATTTCGGCATGATTCTCTTTGCCTTGTTCCTGGTGCTGCTCAACGGCTTCTTCGTCGCCGCCGAGTTCGCCATGGTCAAGCTGCGCTCCACCCGCGTCGAGTCCATCGCCGAACTGCACGGCTGGCGCGGCAGCATCCTGCGCAAAGTTCACAACCAGCTCGACGCCTACCTGTCGGCCTGCCAGCTGGGCATCACCCTCGCCTCCCTGGGCCTGGGCTGGGTCGGTGAACCGGCATTCGCCCACCTGCTCGAACCACTGCTGGCCTATATCGGAGTCGACACTCCCGAGCTGATCAAGGCGATCTCGTTCTTCGTCGCCTTCTTCGTGATCTCCTACCTGCACATCGTGGTCGGCGAGCTGGCACCCAAGTCCTGGGCGATCCGCAAGCCCGAGCTGCTGTCGCTGTGGACCGCCGTGCCGCTGTACCTGTTCTACTGGGCGATGTACCCGGCCATCTACCTGCTCAACGCCAGTGCCAACACCATCCTGCGCATCGCCGGCCAGGGCGAGCCCGGCCCACACCACGAGCACCATTACAGTCGCGATGAGCTCAAGCTGATCCTGCATTCCAGCCGTGGCCAGGACCCGAGCGACCAGGGCATGCGCGTGCTGGCCTCTGCCGTGGAGATGGGCGAGCTGGAGGTGGTCGACTGGGCCAACTCGCGCGAGGACATGGTCAGCATCGACGCCCATGCGCCATTGAAGGAGATCCTGGCACTGCTGCGTCGCCACAAGTTCAGCCGCTACCCGGTCTATGACGCCGAGCGCGAAGAGTTCACCGGGCTGCTGCATATCAAGGACCTGCTGCTGGAGCTGGCCGAACTGGATCACCTGCCCGAGACCGTCGACCTCGAGGACCTGGCCCGCCCGCTGGAACGCGTATCCCGCCACATGCCGCTGGCCCAGCTGCTGGAGCAGTTCCGCAAAGGCGGCGCGCACTTCGTGCTGGTGGAGGAAGCCGACGGCAAGGTGATCGGCTACCTGACCATGGAAGACGTGCTGGAAGTGCTGGTTGGCGATATCCAGGACGAACACCGCAAGACCGAGCGCGGCATCCTCGCCTATCAGCCCGGCAAGCTGCTGGTACGTGGCGACACGCCGCTGTTCAAGATCGAACGCCTGCTGGGCGTGGACCTCGACCATATCGAGGCGGAAACCCTCGCAGGGCTGGTCTACGAGACGCTCAAGCGCGTGCCGGAGGAAGAGGAACTGCTGGAGGTCGAAGGCCTGCGTATCATCATCAAGAAGATGAAAGGGCCGAAGATCGTGCTGGCCAAGGTACTCAAGCTGGATTGATATTTTGGGGGCTGCTGCGCAGCCCTTTCGCGCTCCTACAGGGGATTGCGATCTACTGTAGGAGCGGCCTTGTGTCGCGAAAGGGCCGCAACGCGGCCCCAAAAGCCTCAAGGGTTGCCTGCGGTGAAATCCGGCAACCCGCCAATCGGCCGCTCGAACTGATACGGTATCGACTCCAACGCCAGCCCCACGTTGCGCTGCACCACGAAATGCAGGTGGGGCCCGCTGCTGTTGCCGGTGTTGCCCGACTTGGCCAATGGCTGCCCCTGCGCCACACGCTGCCCCTCGCCCACCACCACCGAACCCCGCATCAGGTGCAGGTACACGCCCATGGTGCCGTCCGGATGCAGTATCCGCACGAAATTGCCCGACGGGTTGGTGCCGCGTCCGCTCTGGTTGTTCTCGATCTTCACCACCACCCCGCCACGCGCCGCGATGATCGGCGTGCCTTCGGGCATGGCGATGTCCATGGCGTAGCGACCCTTGGGCCCGAAATGGCTGAAGCGTCCATTGGGTCCCTGGCTCAGGCGAAATGGCCCGCCCTTCCACGGGAACGGATAACGATAGCCTTGCGGGCGCTGGCCGGGATCACCCATGGCATAGCGAAACCGGGTGTCGTATTTCAGGCGTGCGCCCTGACGAGCCTGTACCACGCTGAGCACCTGGGTCGAACGCGCCGGCACCAGGCGCCGGACGATACGCGGGGCATTGCCACCCTGGGCATTGGCCAGGCGCTCGACTCGCAGTTCCACCTCCATCGGCACGAACAACTCGTTGCGCGCGACAAAGCGTACGCCGCCAGCGAAATCCTCAGTCTTCAGGCGTACCTGGCCATCCAGGCGCTCGACCATGGGTTCGCGAAACACGAAAGCCTTGGCGCCCGGGCTGGGGCGGTCGGAGTAGGAAACCACGCCGAAGTTGTCCGTGGTCTTGTAGATGGTCATGCCCAGGCTCGACGCCGAGGCCGTGAGCAAGGCACAGAACAGCAGCAGGCGAGCGGGCGGCATGATGGTGGCTTTTTGACAGGTGCGTTCTGTCGAAGCCTAGCAGCCGGATTTGAGAGGGATATGACAGTTGGTCGGGTGAGTGAAGTGAGTCGCCGTGGGAGCGGGTCCACCCGCTCCCACAGGGTCAAATGCACAGGCCTGAATCAGGCGCCGGGCGTGAAGTGCTTCTGCGCCGTCCCGCGGGCGATCAGGCGCGACAGGTAGTCGAGCTTCTGCGCATCCTGATCGACGAACTTGAAGGTCAGTTGCAACCAGTCGCTCTCAGGCTTGGGCTCCAGCGCGGCGATGGCGTGCAGGTAGCCGTTCAGACGCGCCACTTCGGCATTCTCGCCCTGCTCCAGGTCCAGCACCGCACCTTCGAGCACCTGTGGCAGGTTGGCGCTACGGCGCACCACCAGCAGTGCCTCCTTGAGGCTGAGCGCCTTGATAACGCACGGCTGGGTACCGCTGGACAGGCGCAGCTGGCCCTGGCCACGTCCACCCTGGGCCGCCGCCGCCGCCGATTTCGGCGCAGGGGCATTGATCAGCGGCTTGGCGCCGGCGACAGGGGCTGGCGCGGCGGCCTTGGCGGCTTCCGGACGGCCCCCGGTCAGGGCGCTGAGCGAGTCGTTGGCGAACGCCGAGTTGACCCGTGCCGGCGCACTGGCCACCAGGCCGTCGAGCTTGCCGATCTTGGCCAGGGACTTCTTCACCTTGGTCAGCAGCTGCTCGTTGGTGAACGGTTTGCCGACGAAGTCGGAGACGCCGGCCTGGATGGCCTGGATCACGTTCTCCTTGTCACCACGGCTGGTCACCATGATGAACTGCATGGCTTTCATCTCTTCCTGCTGGCGGCACCAGGTCAGCAGTTCGAGGCCGGACATCTCCGGCATTTCCCAGTCGCACAGGACCAGGTCGAAACGTTCCTTGCCCAGCATGGCCATGGCCTTGCGACCGTTGACCGCGTCCTCGATCACCATGCCCGGAAAGGCATTGCGCAGGCACTTCCTCACCAGGTCGCGGATGAACGGAGCATCATCCACGACCAGCACATTCACTTTACTCATCGATACTCCTCTTGAATCCCGGCTAGCATACCGCCGACTGATGGCCATTTGCCAAACCACTGGTCACGCCGGGACTTCTGTGCTCGTTCGCGGGTGCCTGCTGGTGCTCGCACGCAAACGAAAACGCCCGGCGAGTGCCGGGCGTTCATGCTCGGGAGCAATCCTATTTATCGTCCGGTTCGGCCGGAACATTAGCGATTTCGCCCGCGTCGACGGACTCGCCCTGAACCTCGGCCTTCATGCGCTTGAGGCCCAGGTGACGCACGTCGGTGCCGCGCACCAGGTAGATCACCAGCTCCGAGATGTTGCGCGCGTGGTCGCCGATCCGCTCCAGCGAGCGCAGGGCCCAGATCACGCTCAGCACCCGGGAGATCGAGCGCGGGTCTTCCATCATGTAGGTGACCAGCTCGCGCAGCGCGGTCTTGTACTCACGGTCGATGGTCTTGTCGTACTGGGCCACCGACAACGCCAGGTCGGCGTCGAAGCGGGCGAAGGCGTCCAGCGCGTCGCGGACCATGTTGCGCACCTGGTCGCCGATGTGGCGCACCTCGACGTAGCCGCGCGGCGACTCGCCTTCCTCGCACAGCTGGATGGCGCGGCGGGCGATCTTGGTGGACTCGTCGCCGATGCGCTCCAGATCGATCACCGACTTGGAGATGCTGATGATCAGACGCAGGTCGGAGGCGGCCGGTTGGCGACGAGCGAGGATGCGCACGCATTCCTCGTCGATGTTGCGCTCCATCTGATTGATCTGTTCGTCGACCTCGCGCACCTGCTGGGCCAGGCCCGAGTCGGCCTCGATCAGCGCGGTGACGGCGTCGTTCACCTGTTTCTCGACCAGGCCGCCCATGGCCAGCAGGTGGCTGCGCACCTCCTCGAGCTCGGCATTGAACTGCTGGGAGATGTGGTGGGTAAGGCTTTCTTTGTTGATCATCGTTTCGCTCCGCGAAGCAGCTGCAAGCTTCAAGTGGTTCGTGTCGTTCCCTGGCGTGTAGGAGCGGCCTTGTGTCGCGATAGGGCCGCGAAGCGGCCCCAGGGTTTCAGCCGTGATGCATAAATCGCTGGGGCTGCTCTGCAGCCCTTTCGCGACACAAGGCCGCTCCTACACAAGCACCCAGTGGCCGGTGGTTAGCCGTAGCGACCGGTGATGTAGTCTTCGGTCTGCTTCTTCGCCGGGTTGGTGAACAGGGTGTCGGTATCACCGAATTCGATCAGTTTGCCCATGTACATGAACGCGGTGTAGTCCGAAACACGGGCCGCCTGCTGCATGTTGTGGGTCACGATAACGATGGTGTACTTGGATTTCAGTTCGTAGATCAGTTCTTCGACCTTCAACGTCGAGATCGGGTCCAGTGCCGAGCAAGGTTCGTCGAGCAACAGCACTTCCGGCTCCACGGCAATGGTACGGGCGATCACCAGACGCTGCTGCTGGCCACCGGACAGACCCAATGCGGACTCGTGCAGGCGGTCCTTGACCTCGTCCCACAGGGCTGCGCCCTTCAGGGCCCACTCGACCGCTTCGTCGAGGGTACGCTTCTTGTTGATGCCCTGGATGCGCAGGCCGTAGACCACGTTTTCATAAATGGTCTTGGGGAACGGGTTGGGCTTCTGGAACACCATGCCGACACGGCGGCGCAGCTCGGCCACGTCCTCGCCCTTGCGGTAGATGTTGTTGCCGTACAGGTTGATGGCGCCTTCCACACGGCAGCCGTCGACCAGGTCGTTCATGCGGTTGAAGGTCCGCAGGAGTGTGGACTTGCCACAGCCGGACGGGCCGATGAAGGCGGTCACACGCTGCTTGGGGATGTTCATGCTGACGTCGAACAGCGCTTGCTTGTCGCCGTAGAACAGGGACAGACCGGGCACTTCGATGGCCACGGTCTCTTCTGCCAGGCGCAGGCTCTGCTTGTCGCGGCCCAGGGCCGACATGTCGATGCCGTGGGTATGAGCTTCGTGTTGCATGTTCTTACTCCTTTTGTAGCTGCAAGCTATCAGCTGCAAGCTGCAAGTTTGAGCAAAGCGGCGAGCAGCTTGGTGCTTGCCGCTTGTGGCTTAAGGCTTGGAAATCAGTGGTCGAGGGCCTTGTACTTCTCGCGCAGGTGGTTACGAATCCACACCGCCGAGAGGTTGAGGATGGCGATCACCAGCACCAGCAGCAGCGCCGTGGCATACACCAGCGGTCGCGCGGCCTCGACGTTGGGGCTCTGGAAGCCGACGTCGTAGATGTGGAAGCCCAGGTGCATGATCTTCTGGTCCAGGTGCAGGTACGGGTAGTTGCCGTCCACCGGCAGCGATGGCGCCAGCTTCACCACACCCACCAGCATCAGCGGCGCCACTTCGCCGGCGGCGCGGGCCACGGCGAGGATCATGCCGGTCATCATGGCCGGGCTGGCCATCGGCAGGACGATCTTCCACAGGGTCTCGGCCTTGGTCGCGCCCAGGGCCAGCGAGCCTTCGCGCACGGTCCGCGGAATACGCGCCAGGCCTTCCTCGGTGGCCACGATCACCACCGGCACCGCCAGCAGCGCCAGGGTCAGCGAGGCCCACAGCAGACCTGGCGTACCCAGTGTCGGCGCTGGCAGCGATTCGGGGAAGAACAGCCGGTCGATGGAACCGCCCAGCACGTAGACGAAGAAGCCCAGGCCGAATACGCCGTAGACGATCGCCGGCACGCCGGCCAGGTTGTTCACCGCGATCCGGATCAGCCGGGTCACCGGACCCTGCTTGGCGTATTCGCGCAGGTAGACAGCCGCCAGCACGCCGAACGGGGTGACGATCACGGCCATGATCAGGGTCATCATCACGGTGCCGAAGATGGCCGGGAAGATACCGCCCTCGGTGTTGGCTTCACGCGGGTCGTCGCTGAGGAATTCCCACATCTTGCCGAAGTAGGCGCCCATCTTGGTGAAACCGGACATGGCGTTCGGCTGGATGGCGTGGACCACCTTGCTCAGGTTGATCTCCACTTCGCGGCCGTTGCCATCGCGGGCCACCAGGCTGTCCCGGGCGAAGGCCTGGTGCAGGCTGCTCAGGCGCTCCTCGATGGCCTTGTAGCGGTTGTTCAGCTCGGCGCGCTCGGCGTCCATGTCGGCCTGGGCGGCGGCATCCAGCTTGCCGTCCAGTTCCAGCTTGCGGCTATGCAGGCGCAGGCGTTCGAGGCCATGGTTGATGGCGCCGATGTCCTTCTTCTCGAGCTTGACCAGCTGGTCGTTGAGCTCGCTGGCGCGCTTGAGACGGGCTTGCAGTTCGTTCCAGGCTTCAGGCCCCTGGGCGACCACGCGGCCCTCTTCCTTGACGCTGACCAGGTAGCCATAGAAGTTGCCCCATTCACGGCGCTCCAGGGCGATCAGCTCGGCGGGTTTGCTCTCGTCCACCAGCCAGTCGCCGACCAGCCAGGTGAAATCGCTGCCGTTGAGGTCGCGGTTACCGACCTTGACCAGCTCGCGGGTCATGAACTCCGGGCCCTGGTCGGGCACCGGCAGGCCGGCACCCTTGAGGCGTTCGCGGGGCACTTCTTCCTTCTGCACCACTTCACCGATGATGACGTGGTCGGCCTGGCCCGGCACCTTGTAGGTGGCCTGGATCAGGTCGGCGGGCCAGAAGTGGCCCAGGCCACGCACGGCGATCACGGCCAGCAGGCCGACGGTCATGATGACCGCCATGGCCACCGCGCCACCACTGATCCAGACGCCGGGGGCGCCGCTCTTGAACCAGCCTTTGAGGGAATCCTTTTTCACGGATCTCTACCTTTCTATCAAAGCGACGAGTATTTCTTGCGCAGGCGCTGGCGAATCAGCTCGGCCAAGGTGTTCATGATGAACGTGAACAGCAGCAGCACGAGGGCGGCGAGGAACAGCACACGATAGTGGCTGCCACCGACTTCCGATTCGGGCATTTCCACGGCCACGTTGGCGGCCAGGGTGCGCATGCCCTCGAACAGGTTCAGCTCCATCACCGGGGTGTTGCCGGTGGCCATGAGCACGATCATGGTCTCGCCCACCGCGCGGCCCATGCCGATCATCAGCGCCGAGAAGATGCCCGGGCTGGCGGTGAGGATGACCACGCGGGTCAGGGTCTGCCACGGCGTCGCGCCCAGGGCCAGCGAGCCCAGGGTCAGGCTGCGCGGCACGCTGAACACGGCGTCCTCGGCGATGGAGTAGATGTTCGGGATGACCGCGAAGCCCATGGCGATACCGACCACCAGGGCGTTGCGCTGGTCGTAGGTGATGCCAAGATCGTTGGTGATCCACAGGCGCATGTCGCCCGCGAAGAACCAGCTCTCGAGGAACGGACTCATGTACAGGGCGAACCAGCCGATCGCGAGAATGACCGGAATCAGGATCGCCGCTTCCCAGCCATCCGGAATGCGCAGGCGGATCGACTCCGGCAGGCGGCTCCAGGCAAAGCCTGCGACCAGGATGCCGATCGGCAGGATCAGCAGCAGGCTGAACACGCCCGGCAGGTGACCTTCAAGATACGGTGCGAGGAACAGGCCGGCGAAGAAGCCGAGGATCACCGTCGGCATCGCTTCCATCAGTTCGATCACCGGCTTGACCTTGCGGCGCATGCCCGGTGCCATGAAGTAGGCGGTGTAGATGGCGGCGGCAATGGCCAGCGGGGCGGCCAGGATCATCGCGTAGAACGCGGCCTTGAGCGTACCGAAGGTCAGCGGCGACAGGCTCAGCTTGGGTTCGAAGTCGGTGTTCGAGGCGGTCGACTGCCAGACGTACTTGGGCTCGTCGTAGTTCTCGTACCAGACCTTGCCCCACAGCGCGCTGAAGGAGACCTCGGGGTGCGGGTTGCGCAGGCTCAGCGGCAGCAGCTTGCCACCTTCCTCGATGATGATGCGGTTGGCGCGCGGCGACAGAGCGAGGATGCCCGCGCCTTCGGCGACCGGCTCCACCAGCAGGGTGCGGTGGGCGGTGCTGTGGTACACGCCGAGCTTGCCTTCGCTGTCCAGGGCGATGAAGCCCTTGCGGCGCTCCTCGGCGTCGATCTGCACCACCGGGGCCTTGCCCAGCTGGAAGCTGCGGATCAGCTTGAAGCGCGACTCGCCATCGGGGTCGCGGGCCATGAACCACTGGCTCAGACCACCCTTGGAATCGCCGAAGATCAGCGAGATGCCGCCGACCAGCTGGGCGCTGGCGGTAATTTCGGTGTCACCGTTCTCGGACAGCTTGTAGCGACCGTTGAGGCTCTTGTCGCGCAGGCTGAACACGTCGGCGGTGGCGCGGCCGTTGACCACGTACAGCCACTGCTGACGCGGATCGATGAAGATGTTCTTCACCGTCTCGGTCATCTGCGGCAGTTCGATGCGGTTCTGCTCGGTGGTGACCTCGCCGGTCATCATGTTTTCGCTGCGCGTCAGCTCGACCACCTGCAGGTGCGCGCCGGTGGATCCGGCCAGCATCAGGGTCTCGCCATTGACGTTGACGCTCACGTGCTCCAGGGCACGGCCCTGCTCGTCGAGGGTGAACGGCGCCTGGCCATAGGGGTAGTCGATGCCCGGATCGATGGTCTTCTTGTTGTCCGGGTAGGTGATCTTGTAGGTGTGGTGGAACACCAGCGCCTGGCCGTTGGACAGGCCCAGCACCACCAGCGGGCTGCCGGGCTGGTCGGTGCTGATGGAGCTGACCTGGGTGCCGGCGGGCAGCGGCAGGTCGACGCGCTTCAGTTCGCCACCGGTCTTGGTGTCGAAGAACAGGGCCTGGCCCTTGTCGGAAACACGCATGCCCACGAGGTTCTGTTCCTCGAGGGCGATCATCAGCGGCTTGCCGGCATCCTGCTGCAGCCAGGTCGGCTCCAGGGCTTTCTTGCTGGTCAGCTCGGCGCCCTGGAACAGCGGCAGCACCACATAGGCCAGGTAGAAGAAGATCAGCGTGATCGCTGCCAGCACGGCAAGCCCGCCCACCAGGACGTACCAGCGGGTCAGGCGGTCCTTGAGGGCGCGCAGGCGGCGCTTGCGTTGCAACTCGGGCGTATTGAAGTCAATGCGCACGGGGGGAGAATTTTGGGTCATGGTGGAGTTGGCCAGATCATTCATGCGCACACCCTAGCGGTCCCGTATGACAAAAACATGACAGTGCAGTGACGCAAAAAAGCCCGCCGCTCAGGGATCCTGGCTTCGGACTGAGAGATTCGTGGAAAAGGCCGGGCATGGGAGCACCGGCCTCGTCCTCAGTTACTTACTTCTTTGCTACGTTGCCCGAGTGGGACAGACCGAGGTCAGCCAGGGTCTTGTCGACCACCTTGGCCGGCAGCGGAATGTAGCCGTCCTTCACGACAACCTGCTGGCCGGCCTGGGACAGCACCAGCTTGACGAACTCGGCTTCCAGCGGGGCCAGAGGCTTGTTCGGCGCCTTGTTGACGTAGACGTACAGGAAGCGCGACAGCGGGTAGGTACCGTTCAGGGCGTTGGCTTCGTTGTCTTCGACGAAGGCGCCGCCGTCTTTCTTGGCCAGGGCCACGGTCTTGACGCTGGCGGTCTTGTAGCCGATGCCCGAGTAGCCGATGCCGTTCAGCGAGGAGCTGATCGACTGCACGACCGAGGCCGAGCCAGGCTGTTCGTTGACGTTAGGCTTGAAGTCGCCTTTGCACAGGGCTTCTTCCTTGAAGTAGCCGTAGGTGCCGGATACCGAGTTGCGACCGAACAGCTGGATTGGCTTGTTGGCCAGGTCGCCGGTCACGCCCAGGTCGCCCCAGGTCTTGACGTCAGCCTTGCCACCGCACAGGCGGGTGGAGGAGAAGATGGCGTCGACCTGAGCCATGGTCAGGCCCTTGATCGGGTTGTCCTTGTGCACGAACACGGCCAGGGCGTCGACGGCAACCGGGATTGCGGTCGGCTTGTAGCCGTACTTCTGCTCGAAGGCCTGCAGCTCGACGTCCTTCATCTTGCGGCTCATCGGGCCCAGGTTGGCGGTGCCTTCGGTCAGGGCGGGCGGCGCGGTCGAGGAGCCGGCGGCCTGGATCTGGATGTTTACGTTCGGATATTCCTTCTTGTAGGCCTCGGCCCACAGAGTCATCAGGTTCGCGAGGGTGTCGGAACCGACGCTGGAGAGGTTGCCCGAAACACCGGTGGTCTTGGTGTAGGTCGGGATCGCAGGATCGACAGCGGCGACCGCATTGGCGGCAGCGACGCCAGCGGCGGCAAAGGTCAGGGCCGCCATCAAACGCTTCAGTTTCATGCCTTGCTCCTAGCAGGAATATCGTGGGGTTTGTGATGGAACGGGCCCAAGTATCTGCAGGCCGCATGAACACTCTATGACTCGAATGTGACAATTGGATGAAAGGCCATCACCGGAAACCCGGGATGGCCTTTCAAGATGTTTCCAGAAGATGCTGGGCAGGTCCGACCTCTTCGCGGGTGAACTCGCCCCCACAGGGTCGGCAGCGTCAGGCGTCAGCGCTTGTTGGCGAGCAGGTACAGGCCCACGGCCAGACCAACGGCACACAGGCACGCGACGTAATAGGCCGGCGCCATGGGGCTGAACTTGAGCAGTGCGGTGACCACCATCGGCGTCAGACCGCCGAAGATCGCGTACGCCAGGTTGTAGGAGAACGACAGGCCGCTGAAGCGCACCACCGGCGGGAAGGCCTTGACCATCACGTAGGGCACGGCGCCGACGATGCCGACGCACAGGCCGGTCAGCGCATACAGCGGGAACAGCAGGTCGGGCCGGGTCGGCAGGCTGTGGTAGAAGGCCCACGACGACACCAGCAACGCCAGGCTGCCGACGATGAACACCCGTCCGGCGCCGAAACGATCTGCCAGGCTGCCGGCCACGATGCAACCCAGGCTGAGCAGCACGATGGCCAGGCTGTTGGCCTTGAGCGAGTCGGTGGGGCTGATGTGGTAGAGGCTCTGCAGCAGCGCCGGGGTCATCAGGATCACCACCACGATGCCCGCCGACAGCAGCCAGGTCAGCAACATCGACAGGATGATGGCGCCACGGTGGTCGCGCAGCACCGCGCGCAGCGGCAGCTCCTCGGCCAGGGCCTTGCGCGCCTGCATCTCGGCGAACACCGGGGTTTCGTGCAACCAGCGACGCAAGTACACAGCGAAGAAGCCGAACACCCCACCGAGCAGGAATGGAATACGCCAGGCGTAATCCGCCACCTCGTCCGGGGTATAGACAGTGTTGATCAGGGTCGCCACCAGCGAGCCGAGCAGGATGCCCGAGGTGAGGCCCGCGGTCAGGGTGCCGCAGGCATAGCCGGTGTTGCGCGCCGGCACATGCTCGGAGACGAACACCCAGGCGCCAGGCACCTCGCCGCCGATGGCCGCGCCCTGGATCACGCGCATCAGCAGCAGCAGGATCGGCGCCCACAGGCCGATCTGCGCATAGGTGGGCAACAAGCCCATGATCAGGGTCGGCACGGCCATCATGAAGATGCTCAGGGTGAACATCTTCTTGCGCCCGAGCAGGTCGCCGAAGTGGGCCATGATGATGCCGCCCAGCGGGCGCGCGAGGTAGCCGGCGGCAAAGATGCCGAAGGTCTGCATCAGGCGCAGCCATTCGGGCATGTCGGCGGGGAAGAACAGCTTGCCCACCACCGTGGCGAAGAACACGAAGATGATGAAGTCGTAGAACTCGAGGGCACCGCCCAGGGCGGACAGCGAGAGGGTCTTGTAGTCACTGCGGGACAGCGGCCGGGACGGCTGCTCGATACTGCTCTGCACGGAGGTCATCGCTGTTCGTTCTCTTCTTGTAGGTATGCAGGCCGCTTGGCGTGCGGCTTCTGGAATGGTCAGGCAGCGAAGATAGCAAATTGCCGAACCGCGCTCATAGCGGTACAAAATCCCTACAGATATTCATCAATGCACGGTCGTCGCTGGCTTTGTGGGTATATATACTGCCCGCTCGTAGGAAAAGGTTGCTCCGCACAAGGGATATTGTGCGAAAACGTCGTGTCGTATCGTCAGACTGTTTCGCAGAGTCTCCCTTTGGCCGCCCCGAAGCGAAATCAGCGTAGTATGCGCGTTGCTGAATCGTTTTTACGGCGTCCGTTACTGCGCCACCAACGAAGCGTTACGGGTCAGAGGCCCCACGGCATGATTGAGCTCGAACAAGAAGATCCTATCCCGCAAGGCGACCTGGCCTTGCAGATCACCGCGCTACCGCGCGAAACCAACGGTTTTGGCGATATCTTCGGTGGCTGGCTGGTCGCCCAGATGGACCTCGCCGGCACCGCCATGGCCAGCCGCGTCGCCGGTGGCCGGGTGGCCACGGTGGCCATCGACCGCATGGCCTTCCTGGTCCCGGTGGCCGTGGGCGCGCAATTGTCCTTCTATACCCAGACCCTGGAAATCGGCCGCAGCTCGATCCAGATGATGGTCGAGGTGTGGAGCGACGACCCGCTGTCCAGCGAATGGCGCAAGGTCACCGAGGCGGTGTTCGTGTTCGTCGCCATCGATGGCAGTGGTCGCACCCGCTCGGTGCCTCGTCGCTGAGCCAGGCGAGCGGTAAACTCATTGCACGTCACCGGGTCCAACGGCCTGACAGACAATCAATGAGACGAGCGCAATGGCTAACTTCACGGTCGAGACCGAGCTTCACGGCGAACTCAACTGCTGGCGCATCACCAGCGATACTGCCGAACTACTGATTGCCCAACAGGGCGCCCAGGTGCTGAGCTATCAGCGCCTCGACGAGCCACCGCTGCTGTGGTTGAGCGACCAGGCCATCTTTCGCCAGGGCAAGTCGGTGCGCGCCGGGGCCCCGGTGTGCTGGCCCTGGTTCGGCATCTTCGAGCGCAACCCCGATTCGGTCAAAGCCATGTACCAGGGCGAACAGGCGCCAGCCCATGGCCTGGTGCGCGGTCGGGACTGGCAGCTACTGGGGGTCGAGGAAGCCGGCGACCAGCTACTGATCGAATTCACCCTGCCCGAAGCCCAGGGCGACCTGCCGGGTTGGCCCCACGAAGTGGAGCTGAAACTGCAGGTGACGTTGGGCGCCCACCTGAAGTTGACGCTCACCAGCTACAACCTCGGCAACGACAGCGTCACCCTGAGCCAGGCCCTGCATAGCTACTTCGCCGTGAGCGACGTGCGCCAGGTGCAGGTGGAGGGTGTCGATGGTCTTGGTTACATCGAGACCCTGGCCAACTGGGAGCGGCGCACGCAGCAAGGCAACCTGGGCTTCGCGGGCGAGACCGACCGCATCTACCTGAACGCACCCGAGCGCCTGGCCATCGTCGATCCACACTGGAACCGCCGCATCACCCTGCAGGCCGGCGGCTCACGCACCGCGGTGATCTGGAACCCGTGGACCGAGCGCGCCCGCGACCTGCCGGACATGGCCGACGATGGCTGGCAGCGGATGCTTTGCATCGAGACGGCGAATGTGCTGGATGATGTGGTGGTGCTCAAGCCGGGGGCGAGTCATGCGATGAGCGTGGCGATCGGTAGCGAAGTGCTCTGAGGTTGCCGGGACCGCTACGCGGTCCTTTCGCGACACAAGGCCGCTCCCACAGGACTCGCGTGATCCCTGTGGGAGCGGCCTTGTGTCGCGATGGGCTGCAAAGCAGCCCCAGAATGCGTTACAGGTCGGCATCCTCCACCACCCTCACCTGCCCCGCCTGCAGCGCATACGCCGCGTCCGCCAGGTCATTGCTGACCTTCTCAACCTTCAAGGTGCCGGTCACCCACAACGGCGTGTAGATATCGTCGATCTTCAGCCCCTTCGGATAGCGCACCAGCACCAACTGGTTCGGCGGCGGCGGCGGCACATGGATGCACGCACCCGGGTACGGCACCAGGAAGAACAGCGTGCTGTTGCCCTTGGCATCGCTTTCCAGCGGTACCGGATAACCGCCCAGGCGGATCTGCCTGCCGTTCATCGCGGCCACCGTCTTGGTCGAATACATCACCGCCGGCAGGCCCTTGCTCTGTTTCAAGCCACCCTTGGCGGTGAAGGTGCCCTGGGCTTCCGGGGAGTCGTGATCGATCTCGGGCATCTGCTCGAGGGCCTTCTGGTCCGACTTGGGCATCAGTTCCAGCCAGTCGGTCTCGGGCAGTTCGGCATGGGCCAGGGCGCTGGCCAGCAGCAATGGGATGAGGAATAACGCACGCATGGGAATGCTCGGCAACTCAGGGAGTGAATTGCCGGGCATTCTAGCCTGTGTTCAGTTCTTCTTGATGAAGCCGTAGATCACCAGAAGGATGATGGCGCCCACCAGGGCGCCGAAGAAGCCCGCCGCCTGCCCGGCCTGATAGATGCCCAGGGCTTGTCCGCCATAGGTAGCGGCCAGGGATCCGGCGATGCCAAGGAGGATGGTCATGATCCAGCCCATGCTGTCGTCTCCCGGTTTCAGGAAACGCGCCAGCAGGCCGACGATCAGGCCGATGAAGATGGTTCCAATGATGCCCATGACAATCCCTCTGTGGTGAAAGTGAAACAAGCCAAAGCCTAGACAGCGCTTTGGCTTGTCGCCATTTCAGAGGGCAATTGCCGGGCAGAAGTTCGATCAGCCGGCGATCAGAGCCTCTACCTCGGCAATCTTGGCCTTGAGGGTGGCCATATCGGCGCAGCGCAGGGTGGCGTGACCGACCTTGCGCCCGACCTTGAAGGCCTTGCCGTAGTGGTGCAGGTGACAGTCGTCGATGGCCACGACCTTGTCCACCGCCGGTACTTCGCCGATGAAGTTGAGCATGGCGCTCTCGCCGACCTTGGCGGTCGAACCCAGCGGCAGCCCGGCCACGGCACGCAGGTGGTTTTCGAACTGGCTGCACTCGCTGCCTTCGATGGTCCAGTGCCCGGAGTTGTGCACCCGCGGGGCGATCTCGTTGGCCTTCAGGCCGCCGTCGACTTCGAAGAACTCGAACGCCATCACACCGACATAGTCCAGCTTCTGCAGGACACGACCGACGTAGTCTTCGGCCAGCGCTTGCAGCGGGTGGGCAACGCTGGCCACCGACAGGCGCAGGATGCCGCTGTCGTGGGTGTTGTGCACCAGCGGGTAGAAGCGGGTTTCGCCATCGCGGGCACGTACGGCCACCAGCGACACTTCGCCGGTGAACGGCACGAAGCCCTCCAGCAGGCACGGTACGCTGCCCAGCTCGGCAAAGGTGCCAACCACATCCTCGGGCTTGCGCAAGACCTTCTGGCCCTTGCCGTCATAGCCCAGGGTGCGAGTCTTGAGCACGGCCGGCAGGCCGATGCTGGCGACGGCGGCGTCCAGGTCTTCCTGCGAAAGGATGTCGGCGAAGGCCGGGGTCGGAATCCCCAGGTCGCGGAACATGCTCTTCTCGAACAGGCGGTCGCGAGCGATACGCAGAGCCTCGGCGCTCGGGTAGACCGGCACGAACTGCGAGAGGAAAGCGACCGTCTCGGCCGGCACGCTTTCGAACTCGAAGGTCACCAGGTCGACCTCGTCGGCCAGCTGGCGCAAGTGGTCCTGGTCGCCGTAGTCGGCGCGCAGGTGCTCGCCCAGCGGGGCGGCGCAGGCGTCCGGGGCCGGGTCGAGGAAGGCGAAGTTCATGCCCAGCGGAGTGCCCGCCAGGGCCAGCATGCGGCCCAGCTGGCCACCACCGATTACACCGATCTTCATGTCGTCAGCCTCAAGCCTGCCGCGGGTCTGGATTGTCCAGCACGGTGTCGGTCTGCTCCGTGCGGAATTGCTTGAGCGCCGCGTGGAACTGCGGGTACTTGGCGCCGAGAATGCTCGCCGAGAGCAGCGCGGCGTTGATCGCGCCAGCCTTGCCGATAGCCAAGGTGGCAACGGGCACGCCCGCCGGCATCTGCACGATCGACAGCAGCGAGTCGACGCCCGAGAGCATCGACGACTGCACCGGCACGCCCAGCACCGGCAGGTGGGTCTTGGCGGCGCACATGCCCGGCAGGTGGGCGGCGCCACCGGCACCAGCGATGATCACCTCGATGCCGCGGCCTTCGGCCTCTTCGGCGTACTGGAACAGCAGGTCCGGGGTCCGGTGGGCGGAAACCACCTTCACCTCGTAGGGAATGCCGAGTTTTTCCAGCATATCGGCGGTGTGGCTAAGGGTGGACCAATCGGACTTGGAGCCCATGATCACGCCAACCAGTGCACTCATCGTCGAGCCTCTTCGCTTGTGCGCCCGCGGGCGCGTCAAAAAACAACAAGCCACGCGGGACGACCGGCGTGGCTTGTTTGCTGATCATGACCGGATCTATCCGGTCGAGGGGCCGCGCAGTATAGCGTAACGCGAGGCGATCACGGCACCCCCGGCGACCAACTGTCGGCCTTATTTTTCGGGGGTTTGGCTGACTTTCGGGTCAACTGAACCACCCTCAAGCTTGCGCCACAGCAGCCGCACGTTGGCCTTGCGCACCAGCGCGCAACGGTACAGGCGGATTTCCAGTGGCACGTGCCACTGGCTGGCGCCGCAGATCGCCAGCTCGCCACGCTCCAGCTCGCCGCGCATCGACAGCTTCGGCACCCAGGCGATGCCCATGCCTTCGAGCGCCATGCTCTTGAGACTGTCGGCCATCGCGGTTTCATAGACAGTGGTATAGCGCAGGTTGCGCTGACGCAGCAGCAGGTTGACCGAACGACCGAGGAAGGCGCCAGCGCTGTAGGCCAGCAGCGGCACACTGCCCTCGCCTTCTAGGTCGAACAACGGCTTGCCATCGGCGCCCACCGCGCACACCGGCAGCATTTCGGTGTTGCCCATGTGCAGCGACGGGAAGATCTCGGCGTCCATCTGCAGCGCCGCGTCCGGGTCGTAGAACGCGAGCATCAGGTCGCAGCCGCCTTCGCGTAGAGCATGCACCGCATCCCCGACGTTGGTGGCCACCAGGCGGGTGGCGATGTTCAGACCTTCGTTGCGCAACTGGGCCACCCAACGGGGGAAAAAGCCCGATGCCAGCGAGTGCGCCGCCGCCACCTGGATCACCTCGCCCTGGCCACCTTCCAGGTGATGCAAATGGCGGAGAACTTCGCTCAACTGGTCGACAACGGTGCGCGCGGTGACGAGGAACAGCTGTCCTGCCTCGGTCAGCTCGATGGGCGTGCGGGAACGATTCACCAAGGTCAACCCCAGCGCTGCTTCCAGGCTGCGTATGCGCCGACTGAACGCTGGCTGGGTGACGAAACGGCGTTCGGCCGCCTGGGAGAAACTGCGGGTGGAGGCCAGGGCACTGAAATCTTCCAGCCACTTGCTTTCGAGGTTCATCGACTACTCCGCAACGCGTGCACCAAAATGGAACACGCTCGATTGTCAATCGGCGTCACATCAAACCGTATGCCGTTTGCGCATAGGTTAGCGTGCAACAGCATTGGCCGCAAAATCCGGCCAGCCCTAGCATTGGCGCCATTCCGGCAGGTGCCGGGTCAAAATCGAGATGATATCCATCATGTCCGCTGCTGCATCGTTCCGCGTCGAAAAAGATCTGCTTGGTACCCTTGAAGTCCCTGCCGATGCCTACTACGGCATCCAGACCCTGCGCGCTGCCAACAACTTCCACCTCTCCGGCGTTCCGCTGTCGCACTACCCGAAACTGGTAGTCGGCCTGGCGATGGTCAAGCAGGCCGCTGCCGACGCCAACCGTGAGCTGGGGCACCTGAGCGATGCCAAGCATGCTGCCATCAGCGCAGCCTGCGCCCGACTGATCAAGGGTGACTTCCACGAACAATTCGTGGTGGACATGATCCAGGGCGGTGCCGGCACCTCCACCAACATGAACGCCAACGAAGTCATCGCCAACGTCGCGCTGGAGCACATGGGCCACCAGAAAGGTGAGTACCAGTACCTGCACCCGAACAACGACGTGAACATGGCGCAGTCGACCAACGACGCCTACCCGACCGCGATCCGTCTGGGTCTGCTGCTGGGCCACGACGCCCTGCTGGCCAGCCTCGACAGCCTGATCCAGGCCTTCGCCGCCAAAGGCAAGGAATTCGACCACGTACTGAAGATGGGCCGCACCCAGCTGCAGGACGCCGTACCGATGACTCTGGGCCAGGAATTCCGCGCCTTCGCCACCACCATGACCGAAGACCTGCAGCGCCTGCGCTCGCTGGCCCCGGAACTGCTGACCGAAATCAACCTGGGCGGTACCGCCATCGGCACCGGCATCAACGCCGACCCAGGCTACCAGGCCCTGGCCGTGCAGCGCCTGGCGACCATCAGCGGCCAGCCGCTGGTCCCGGCCGCCGACCTGATCGAAGCCACCTCCGACATGGGCGCCTTCGTGCTGTTCTCCGGCATGCTCAAGCGCACCGCGGTCAAGCTGTCGAAGATCTGCAACGACCTGCGCCTGCTGTCCAGCGGCCCGCGCACCGGCATCAACGAGATCAACCTGCCGGCGCGCCAGCCGGGCAGCTCGATCATGCCAGGCAAGGTCAACCCGGTGATCCCGGAAGCCGTCAACCAGGTGGCCTTCGCCATCATGGGCAACGACCTGGCCCTGACCGTCGCCGCCGAAGGTGGCCAGCTGCAGCTGAACGTGATGGAACCGCTGATCGCCTACAAGATCTTCGACTCGATCCGCCTGCTGCAACGCGCCATGGACATGCTGCGCGAGCACTGCATCGTCGGCATCACCGCCAACGAACAGCGCTGCCGTGAACTGGTCGAGCACTCGATCGGCCTGGTCACCGCCCTGAACCCGTACATCGGCTACGAAAACGCCACCCGTATCGCCCGCGTCGCCCTGGAAACCGGCCGCGGCGTGCTGGAACTGGTGCGCGAGGAACAGCTGCTGGACGAAGCGATGCTCAACGACATCCTGCGTCCGGAAAACATGATCGCTCCGCGTCTGGTTCCGCTGAAGGCGTAACCAGATCGCTGCAAACAGTCTCACCAGGTCGAGGGACTAGACACCTCTCAACCTTTCAAGGGCCCGAGCGCACGCTCCGGGCCCTTTTTTTATGCCTTGAGTCCAGCCCCTGTAGGAGCGGCCTCGTGTC